>NZ_QZDT01000005.1 GCF_009917485.1 Parablautia muri | reverse complement strand
TGATAATTGAATCATTGCCAGATATTGAGTTTTCAAGGTGCATAGCTAAAATCTATGTGCGAAGTTTGAGTTATTAAATTATTAATATAAATAGTTTTCACAGGTCAGGAATGTCCATGGACAAGTGGTTTTATATAGGAATATTGGGAGTGATTGCAGTTTTGTGACAGGGTGTGCTATAGTATGGAATAGAAAAGAGGCCGTGGAAACTGTGACGTGCCCTAATTTGTGGGGAGTGGAAAGATGGAGGATGTGAAAATGAGGAAAGAATTTTTTAAGGGAAACAGAAGGAGGATGTACCAGGAAATGAAACCCCATTCTTTGCTGGTGATGTTTTCAGGCAGGGAAGTGCGCAAAACAAGCGATGAGTATTACCCTTTTTATACGGACCGGAATTTTTTGTATCTTACAGGGCTGGAGGGCAAAGAATTTATTTTGCTTGTGAGAAAGGATTCGGAGAGTGAGATAAATGAAAAGATTTATATGCTGCCGCCGGATTTGTTAAAAGAGCGCTGGACGGGGGAGCGGATGAAGCCTGGGCAGGTGGAGGAAACATCGGGAATCGGGAACTTTGGATATGTGGAGGAGTTTGAGACGGATTTCCATAAGCTGGCTTCGGTGGGAAATTATCAATATCTGTATTTGGATGTATACAAAGAAGATACGGATGATGGAGATTTGCCTGCCCACCGGCTGCTTTCTAAAGCAGCCAAGGTATACCCGTATCTTCGGATTGAAAATGCCAATGCCATAGTCCGCAGTCTGCGGACTATCAAACAGCCCTGTGAGATAGAAGCCATGCGGGAGGCGGAGAAGATCACCAGGGAGGGTATTACCGCGATGATGAAGGCTTCTAGGCCGGGGATGTATGAATACCAGTACAAGGCGGTTTTTGACTATACGCTGGGACAGTACGGGCCCCAGGGACCGGCCTTCCCGTCCATTATTTCCGCGGGGAAAAATAATTTTTGCATTCATTATTATTCCTATACGGGACAGGCTCAGGATGGAGATATGGTGCTGAATGATGTGGGGGCATGGCACGATCATCTGATGAACGATGTGTCCAGAGGATGGCCCTGCAATGGAAGATATAATGAAAAGCAAAGACGTCTTTATGAGTGCGCCCTTAAGACTTCAAATCATATGTTTGGAATGATAAAACCGGGTATGCCCATGGCGGAGGTAGATGCGGAAATCAGAAGGTATAATGCGCTAATGCTGAAAGAAGCGGGGGTACTGAAAAATGTGGAGGAGATTGGTACTTATATGTGGCATGGAGGGGCACACCATGTGGGCTTTGATGTGCATGATGCCATTAAGCAGCCTGAGGTTATTGCGCCGGGAATGGTCTTTTGTGTGGATGTGGGAATCTACCATGAAGAGTGGGGAATCGGCTTTAGGTTAGAGGATAACTGCCTTGTGACGGAGGACGGATGCGAAAATCTTTCTGTGATTACCCCGAGGACTATTGCAGAAATAGAGGATACCATGAAAAAAGGGTATTATGCGGCAAGCATTTAGCAAAAGGCCAGGGTCCGTTTATGGGCAAAGTTAGCTGCTTTGGCAGCGGGCAAGGGACCAGGCGTCTTTGCCTTCGTGTACTGTTACGAGTTGGATGAAAAGAAAATTGTGAGGTATCGACATGAATCGTGTACTGATGCTGATAATGGCGGCAGGGGTGATTGTGGGGGGAATAGACAGTATCAGGGGGAACAAGGGCGGCTACGGATCCAGATTTGAGGAGGGGTTTCGCCTGCTTGGCCCTACGGCGATGTCCATGGCAGGCATGATTTGTTTGGCCCCTGTTTTGGCGGATGTTTTGGGGAGATTTATTGTGCCCTTCTACCTGAAAATCGGCGTGGACCCGGCTATGTTCGGAAGTTTCCTAGCCATTGATATGGGCGGCTATCAGCTTGCAAAGGAGCTGGCAATAGATGGGCGGATTGGAAACTACAGCGGGATTGTGGCAGCGGCGATTTTCGGATGCACCGTGGTCTTTACGATTCCGGTAGGGATGGGAATGATAAAGGATGGGGAGCGGCAGTTTTTTGCAAAAGGGATTATGTACGGCCTTGTGACTATGCCGGTGGGGCTTTTAGCAGGCGGGATACTTGCAGGGATTCCGCTTAGGGCCTGTCTGCGGCAAAATCTGCCGACCTTTGTACTTGCAGTTTTATTGCTTTTTGGTTTGTGGAGAAATCCGGATAAAATGGTCCGGGGTTTTTGTACATTTGCCGGCGGTATCAATATAGTGATCAAGGCGGGACTTATATTGGCTGTGGTAGAGTATATGTGCGGTTTTAACCCTGTGAAAGGAATGGCGCCTGTGAAAGAGGCCATGGATGTGGTGGTTTCTATTGGGATTGTTATGTTGGGGAGCCTTCCGGCAGCAGAATTTTTGCAGCGGAGGCTGAAAAAGCCTTTTACATGGCTGGGAAAAAAGCTTGGCATGAAGCCGGAGAGCATGGCGGGGCTTTTGGTTGGCAGCGTCAGCGTTATGCCGGCACTTTCCATGTATTCGGATATGGATGAAAAGGGAAAAGTGGCAAACGCCGCTTTTTTGGTAAGTGCGGCAAGTCTTCTGGCTGCACATATGGGGTTTACAATCAGTATGGAACCGGAGCTTTTGGGAGCTTTATTTGGCGGAAAGTTAAGCGGCGGGGCGGCGGCGTTTGCGCTTTCCCTGTGTTTGAGCGGAAAAGCAGAGGGGTATAAAAATGGGATTTAAACTATTGATAGCGGATGATGAACCGGATATTGCAGCAATGCTTGCAGGCTTTTTTGAAAGCAAAGGGTATCATGTGCTAACGGCGTCAAATGGGGCGGAGACCTTAAAGCAGGTTGAATACGAGCCGGAACTTATCTTGCTTGATATTAATATGCCTGATTTGGATGGATTGTCTATTTGCAGACGCATCCGTGACCACGTAGCATGCCCTATTCTTTTCCTTACGGCAAGGATTGAGGAGGAGGATAAGGTGAAGGGATTTTTAGCCGGCGGAGAGATTATATCGTAAAGCCTTTTTCTCTTATAGAGCTGGAGGCAAGGGTACAGGCCCATCTGCGCAGGGAAACGCGGCGCAATTTTGAGGCCCAGGTAAAATTTGCAGGAGATTTAACCATAGATTTTGCGCAGCGTTGTCACAGAGCATATTCGCAGGGTGCGCGTAAGACTGTCGGCATACACAGACAAGCCTTATATTGAAACGGTTTGGGGGTGTGGTTATAAATGCTTAAGGTAAGACGCTGGCTGAAGTATTGGCTGATGAATCTTTCGCTTCGAAAAAGCATTGTCCTTTATCTGACAGTGTTCACCGTGCTTGCACTTTTTCTAAGCAGTGTGACTGCTTATTTGTGCAGCCATCGGATAGAAGCCATAAGAGATAGCTATCCTGTAAGAGGTGAAAGGTATTACCTGACAAATGAAAAAGGGGAACAATTGGGAGAAGGGACGTTTATCAGCAAATCAAGGGTTCCGTTATCTAAAGAAGATGAGAGGCGGATTGCTGTTTTGGAATTTCTGATTGTTGGGGCAGCGCCGGTTTATTCGGCATTGTGCATTTTTGCCGCGGCAATGCTCTTTTATTCAGGAAAATTAAAAAGGCCCCTTCAGGAGCTTCGGGAAGCGTCCGAAAAGATTTCGCGCAATGATTTAGAGCTTGTAGTCGCTTATGATAGCGCTGATGAATTAGGGCAGTTATGCGGTTCCTTTGAAGCCATGCGTAGTGCACTTGCTGAAAATTTTGCTAAAATGTGGCGGCAGATAGAGGATAGAAAGCAATTGAATGCGGTTTTTGCCCATGAGCTGCGCACACCTCTTACGGTGTTGAAGGGCTATGATGAAATATTGGAAAACAGCCCGGAGTTGCAGACAAGAAATATGGCGGTTACCATGGGAAAGCATATTGGGCGTTTAGAGCATTATGTGGAAGGAATGAGCAGATCGCGGCGGCTTGAGGACATGCAGCCGGAGTATAGGATTAATTTGCCCCATGAGCTTTTAGATTCTATCCGTGAAAGTGGAGATATGGAATGCAAGGCTTATGGTAAAGAGCTGAAATTTCAGTCCCGGATAAGCGAGCATGGGCTATTGGTTGATAAAGACTGGATTTTACAGGTATGTAATAATCTGCTTTCAAATGCCATAAGGTATGCCGATAAGGTGATTACAATCAGTGTCATGGAAAGGGAAGATGGAATCCTTTTGCAGGTTATGGATGATGGCAGCGGATTTTCTGCAAAGGGGCTTGAAAAGGCGGTGAATCCTTATTATACGGAGGAAAAAGGAAATGACGGGCATTTTGGCCTTGGACTTTCTATCTGTAAGATGCTCTGCGAGCGCCATGGGGGCTGCTTAAAGGTGGAAAATCACACAACAGGAGCCAGAGTGACAGCTTTTTTTGGTGTAAAGAAAACGCTGCCCAAAGTATCCTGAAAGATAAAAGGCAGGCAAAAAGGATGGCGGACAAACGCCGTTATGCTTGACGGGATGGCTGATTATTACAAGAAAAAAGTTGATAAAAAGTAGATAATTACCATTTATACTCTCCATAAATCACGTGGAGAGTATTTTTATGATTAAGAAGCTGTTTCGCGAAACGTGACAGCGTTTTTTCATAAGTCGGTCCGCAGAATGTGCTGACAGCTGTTAAGGCGCCGGGAGATGTTGTCACAAATTGAGAAGATCATCGGAAGGATGGAGGATAGTGTGAAATGAAGTCCTAAAGCTCACAGCAGAGGCTGTTTCGCTAAGAACTTCTAAGTTTCACCCGGAAAAATGCCTAAAATACGGCATTTTTCATTCTGATTTGGGATTCAGCAAAGCGGAATCATGGAGGATAGTGTGAAAAATAAATTTTGCACACAACAAATATGTGCTTTCGCCCCAATTTGAGGGCATTGGCAAGAATGGGGGATTAAGATGGAATTGAAAACAATCGGGTTAACCAAACGATATGGTGAAAAGGTGGCGGTAGACTACATGAATCTTACTTTGACAGGGGGGGGGTTACGGACTATTAGGTGCCAACGGGGCAGGGGAAACTATGCTTATGCGCCTGCTCTGCAGGGTGCAGGATCCTTCCGGAGGAGGGATTTTCTTAAATGGTAAGAATATAACAGGGCTTGGAGAAGCATACTGCAGCTTTTGGGGATATCTTCCACAACATTTTGGGTGTTATCCGAATTTTAAGGCGATTGATTTTCTGCTATATGTTGCAGCCCTAAAGGGGCTGCATGAGAAAGCGGCAAAGAAAAAGGCTTGGGAAATGCTTGAGGCAGTGGAGCTATACAAAGAAGGCAGGCATAAAATAAAAACCTTTTCCGGTGGGATGAAGCAGCGCCTGGGTATTGCCCAGGCACTGCTGAACGAACCACATATTTTGATTCTTGATGAGCCGACCACAGGACTTGACCCGAAGGAGAGAGTGCGGTTCCGCAATTTGCTCAGCTCCTTTTCAAAGGACAGAATTGCAATTCTTTCTACCCATATTGTGTCAGATGTTGCTTTTATTGCGGAGAAAATAGTGATGATGAAGTTCGGCCGGATTGTACAGTTTGGAAGTCCTCATGGGATTACTTCTGCAATAGATGGTATGGTGTGGGAATGCATGGTTCCCACAGAATGGGCACAGGAGTATGCAAAAGGAGTGAATGTGAACAATATCAGAAATGAAGGAGACGGCAGGAGTATAGAGCATGCACCGGGAGGACAAGCTGTCCGGGTAACGCCTAACTTGGAGGATTTATATTTATTTTATTTCCGGGAGCAATAGAGGATAAAATTTTCATGGAGATATTAACACAGTATCGCAAGCGCAGCTTGCGGTATAGAACAATAGGCAAAGGGATTGTATGCAGGAGGTGTAAGGTTGAAAAAATTAATACAGTTGAACATAAGAAAATATATGGAAGGCGCATAACACAGGTAGCGCTTATAGCGGTTTTGTTATTGTCAGGCTTGCTTTCTTTTTCCACTTATCAGAATCAGTATTGCTTTGATGGGCAGCACCAGGCTTGTGGAGGAGAGGCGGTAAAGTTGGATAAGGCGATTGCGGCAAAATATGAAGGTTTGCTGACGGATGAAAAAGTAAGGCAGATGCTGGCGGAGCTTGTGCCAGTTGCTAAAATACTTGCATTTGTGATGTATGGCAAAGAGGCGCTTGCTTGTAGTATTTTATTTGCATCAGTTACATTTACCGAAGGTTATATTCCCTTCAATCTGACCTGTAGGGCTCTGCTTGCATACCAAATCCTGTTAGCTTTTACGGGGGGAATTAGGGGGACGGGAATTACGCTGGTGATATCGGCTGTCAGTAAGCATCAGATGACAGCTTTTGCAGTTTCTGCTGCAGTCTATCTATTGCCGGTTTTTTTGCCGGTGGCGCTTGTTTTTCTGGTATGCGGCTGCGCGGCTTCCCACAAGATTTTTGCAGCACATCAGATTGTATGAAATTTTACACTGAGTTGATTATGAAACAGGTATGAGCTTGTCAAAGAGAGTTTTCGTGTGTTAGTATAGGTTTGGAAGTAAACTATCAGACTTTTAATTGGTGCAGTATCACAGGCACAGCCTGCGATATACAGGAGGTATAAGAATGAGATATCCTGATTCTTTAAAGAAAAACATAGGATTTGTGGCGCCTTCCTTTGGTTGTGCTACGGATCCTTACAAAACGGCTTTTGAAAACGCCCAAAAGAAATGGAAGGCTATGGGCTATCATCTGGAACTTGGGCCGAATTGTTATGTAGAGAAAGGGGTTGGTATCAGCAATACGCCGGAAAAATGCGGAAAGGAACTGACAGAATATTATTTGAGTCAGAAAAATGAGTGCCTGATTTCCTGCGGCGGCGGTGAGATGATGTGTGAAATTCTGGAGCATGTGGATTTTGAAGCAATTAAAAAGGCTCCTGCTAAGTGGTATATGGGTTTTTCGGATAATACGAATGTGACCTTTTTGCTGGCTACCCTGTGCGATACGGCTGCCGTTTATGGGCCCTGCGCGGCGGCATTTGGGATGGAGCCATGGCACCCGGCCCTTATGGAAGCTATGGAGATTTTGCAGGGAAAAAGAAAAGTGGTGGGCAGCTATGGAAAGTGGGAAAAAGAAGGATTAGAGGATGCCTTGGCGCCTTATCAGTGTACAGAGGATCTTAAGCTGAAGCTTTATCGACCGGACGCATCGGGAAATATGGAAAAGACCGACAGTATTTCCATGGAAGGCCGTCTGGTAGGAGGCTGCATGGACTGTCTGGTGAATCTTCTGGGAACCCGCTTTGATGGGGTGAAGGCATTTCATGAAAAATATAAGGAAGATGGAATCATCTGGTTCCTGGAATCCTGCGATTTAAATGTTTTCAGTATCAGGCGCGCTATGTGGCAGATGGAGCAGGCAGGATGGTTTGAACATGTGAAAGGATTTTTAATTGGCCGACCTCTGTGCTTTGGACAGGAGATGATGGGACTTGATCAGTATCAGGCAATTTTGCCTACGGTGCAAAGGCATAAGGTGCCTGTGATAATGGATGCGGATATAGGACATTTGCCGCCTATGATGCCGCTTGTGACAGGAAGCATGGCCCAGGTTGAGGCAAAGGATGGGAAAATGGAAGTGAGAATGCGGTTTGAATAATGAAAGGTAAGCTGTAAACCTTTTGGTTTGCGGCTTTTCTTTCAGGTAAAGGAAATTTTTCATATGTATGTATATCATGTTGTTACGGAGAAGCCAATGAAGGCAGGACAGGTGATACTCTTTGATGAGACACACCACAACGGTGTATATCAAAGAGTGATGGAAAAAAAGAATATCGTGGATGAAATCTATGCCAATCCGGGGAAATATGAAGGTAAGGAGCTGGAGCACCACACATCGGTGGCACTGCGGGAATTAGCCCTTGAGGAGGTCAGGCAGAAAAAGTACCCTTCCCGCCCTTCAAGAATGAACTGTCTGTATGTTTCCAGGACTTTTGAGGAAGCGGACAAATGGGGACAATTTTTTTCTAAGATTGGGCGGCCTACTTACCATATTGTGAAGATGGAAGCGGAAGGCAATTTCTTTGTAGGGGACGCTGCAAAATGCTTTGACGGCCGGATACATAAGGAGGAAAACTTAAGACTTGCAAAGCGGTATTGGGAAAATAAGGCTGAGGATGAGGGAGAAATACCGATTTATGAGATGCTGGTGGACGGCCGGATTCGCGTAGTTGAAATTGTGAAAGAGATTGGCAGTCATATAGGATGAAGCTTGGTTGGGATAGGAATAGAAAATAAATGCAACAGAAAGAATATGGAAATATAGACCATAAAGAATAGCGGATAGAGGTTATGAGAAAGGAAAGTGATAAGGATGTTATCAGAACAACTGTTAAAAGAAGCGGAACAGATGAAGGAGAGCATTGTTTCTGATAGAAGGTATTTACATGCGCATGCAGAGACAGGTTTCGGTTTGCGGTAAACCTGCGCTTATATGAAAAAGGCGCTGACAGATATGGGATATGAACCGGTAGAATGTGGAAAGGCCGGCTTGATTGCCCTGGCAGGAGGGAAAAAGGAAGGGAAGGTTATATTAGTCCGTGCAGATATGGATGCACTGCCAATAAAAGAGGAATCCGGGGTGGATTTTTCCTGTGGGAATGGCAACATCACGCATACGGGCACGATATGCATACGGCAATGCTCTTAGGAGCGGCAAAGCTGTTAAAGAAGCACGAGGATGAAATACAAGGAACGGTAAAGCTTATGTTCCAACCGGCGGAGGAAATCTTTGAAGGATCCCAGGATATGATAGAGAACGGTTTATTAAAAGCGCCAAAGGTGGACGCGGCGTTTATGATTCATGTTATGGCAGGGATGCCCTTCCAAGCGGGAACCATTATCGTATCTGCTGCCGGTGTGGGTGCTCCGGCCGTGGATTATTTTGAATTCAAAGTGCAGGGAACAGGCTGACATGGCTCAATGCCCAATACCGGTGTGGATCCCTTAAATGCAGCCACACATATTTTGATAGATCTTCAGGAAATTCATGTGAGAGAACTGGCATTGGGGGAGAAGGCTGTTTAACCGTGGGAACCATGCATGCCGGAGGGGCAGGCAATGCGATGGCTGGAGGAACAGGTTTGAAATCGGCCACGGGAGGATGTAAGGTTGAAAGAATTGCATTCTTTCAACCGCAAATTTGTGCTTGAGCGCACAAATTCGCACGTTGAGAAAGGAGCATGGTTATAAAAATGAGCAGGAGTTAATTTTTTTGAGAATTATTTAACAACACTTCAGTTGAAAGACCTGTGTCGGTTTGATATGCTTATTTCAGGAAGAATGTTTTTCCACCAAGATGAGAGCGGCCGCGAAGATAACAATATGGAGGATGGATATGTCAGTAGGAAAAGTAATCAGAAAGTATCGGAAGGCAAAAAACATGACACAGGAGGAAATGGCCGGACGGCTGGGGGTGAGTGCACCGGCCGTGAATAAGTGGGAAAATGAAAATTCTTTACCGGATATTACCCTTTTGGCGCCGATTGCAAGATTATTGGACATTTCGCCGGATACACTGCTGTCGTTTCGGGAGGATCTGACACAGGAGGAAATACACCAAATGGTCTGCGAAGCAGATGCCATGCTGAAAGAAAAGCCCTATGACGAGGCTTTAGCGTGGGCAAAGAAAAAGATGGCGCAATATCCCAACTGCGAACAGCTGATTTTGAATATGGCAGTGATTTTTAATGCACAGCGCCTGGTACAGGAGATTCCGAATGCGGAGGAATATGATGATTATTTATGTTCTCTCTATATCCGTGTATTAGGAAGCGATGAGGAAGCAACCCGGATAAGGGCTGCCGACTCTCTCATTGGTTTTTATATGAGGAAAAAGCAGTATGATAAAGCGGAGGAGTATCTGCAATATTTATCTGTCCAAAATCCGGAAAGAAAAAGAAGGCAGGCAGAGATATATGCTGAAACGGATAGGGAAAAGGAAGCTTATAAAGTTTATGAGGAGCTTTTGTTCTTCGACTATCAAAGGGCAAGTGCAGAGCTTCATGGAATGTATTTGCTGGCGCTTAAAAGCAAGGACATGGAAAGAGCGCACATGCTGGTGAATAAGCAAAGAGAACTGGCGCAATGCTTTGAGATGGGAGAACTTCACGAGATAGTAAGTGGGCTCGAGATAGCATCACTGGAAAAGGATGCGGATGAGATGCTGGCAATCATGGAAGGAATGCTTGCAAGTCTTGGGCAGATTAGTGCTTTCCGAAAATCGCCTCTTTATGAACATATGGAGTTTAGGGCGGAGAGCGAGGAATTTTTGGAAGAATTTAAAAAGAAGGTGCTGGAAGGCTTTCGGGATGGGGAAGATTATGCATTTCTGAAAGGTAACAAAAGATGGCAGGAATTAATGGGAGCTGAAATAATTTAAATACTAGTTTTGATGAAAGAATGGAGACGAACGAATATGAAAATACTGACTGACAGGAAATCTACCGTGGATTTGCTTCAAGGCCCTATTTTAAAATCGCTGATTATTTTTGCAATACCGCTTTTATTTTCTAATATTTTTCAACAGCTTTATAATACAATGGATACGGTCATCATAGGGCATACGCTGGGAGATGAAGCGCTGGCAGCTATGGGCGCCGCAGGGGCGGTTTATGATCTTTTGATGGGATTTTGCTTCGGTATCGGTAACGGACTGGCCATTGTGACGGCCCGCAGCTTTGGAAGCGGTGATATGGGGCAGTTGAAAAAATCGGTGGCTGCCGCGATTGTGATTGGCGCAAGTACGATGGCAATTATCACTTTGCTTGCAAGGTTTATTCTTCACCCTTTCTTACAGGTACTGCATACGCCACCGGAAATCATTGAGCAGTCTTATGCATATGTTTCCACCATAACATTGTTTATTGCGGTTATGTTTGCATACAATCTGTGCTCCGGGCTCCTTCGAGCAATCGGAAACAGTGTGATGCCTTTGGTGTTTTTGATTCTGTCATCGGTGATAAATATTGTGCTGGATTTCTTTTTTATTACCGGACTGGGGATGGGCGTTAAGGGCGCTGCGGTGGCAACGGTGATAGCTCAGGGAGTTTCGGTGCTTTGCTGTCTTGTCTACATAGGGTTTAAGGTAAAAATTTTGATTCCCCGGAGAATGCATTTTACCCGGGACAGGGAGCTGTATAAAGAGATGATAGCCCAGGGACTTTCCATGGGATTTATGAACTGTGTTGTCAGTGCAGGTACAGCGATATTGCAGTCCGGTATTAACAGTCTGGGATATCTGGTGATTGCAGGACACACGGCAGCCAGGAAACTGTATCAGTTTTTGAATATGCCCTTCGTTTCCATGAGCCATGCTATGAGTACCTTTATCTCTCAAAATTATGGAGCCAGGCAGATTGGGCGGATTCGGAAGGCAATGAAGTGTGCCTACCTCTATGGGGCGGTGCTGTCTATTGGGGCTGCGGCGCTGATGCTTTTCTTTGCACCCACGGCAGTGCGGCTGCTTTCCGGTTCTTCGGAGCGTATGGTGATTGAAAACGGGGCACTGTATCTGCGTGTGGTGGCGCCTTTCTTGGCGATTTTAGGAATGATTAATCCTACCAGATTTGGACTGCAGGCGATTGGACAGAAAATGCTTCCTATTTTTTCCAGCGTAATTGAGCTGATTGGGAAGATTCTGTTTGTGGCAATTTTGATACCGAGATTTCAGTATATGGCAGTTATCTTTTGCGAACCGGTGATATGGTGTTTCATGGTGACGGAGCTTTTGATTGCTTTTTGGAGAAATCCGGTTATCAGAGAAGGGAAATAACGATAAACCCTATATAAAAGATTTTATTTTAAGAGAAAGGACTCTTTTTTGATAAGAATCAAGTTCGGAAGTAATAAACTTCCGGATTCTTATCAAAAAGGAGTATTTTTTTGCCATCAATATACATAATCTTTTACAACAACAGGATACGGATATTCGAATATTATCCTTTCATGGTTTCTATCAATGCCTGTAATGCAAGGATCTGCCTGTTTGATAAACCGGTAGTATCAAGTATGATGTCCTTATTTTGGATATTGTTTCCTAAGAGATAGTCAGTAGTACAATGATAAAGATGGGCCAGCGCAAGTATATTTTCTGTGCTGGGAGTCCGTTCACCTGTCTCGTACCCGGAGATAATAGAGGATGATACATAGAGCTTATCAGCAACTTCTCTCTGAGACAAATTGTACTTCGAGCGTAGCATTTTTAATTTTTCGGGTAAGCCTTTAATCATGATTCAATACACCTCCTACATTTATTGTAAAGGGACTATGAACACAGTAGGAGCAGACGAAACGCTCAAAGTGTTGACAAAAACACTTATTGTGGTATAATAAAACCTGCTACAATAGTCTGTACATTCTGTGCAGCGATATACCTGTGGAAAATAAGCGTTTTAGAAGATGATGATAGTGTGAAAAATAAATTTTTCACACAACAAATTTGTGTTTACGCCCAAATTTGCGGGGGTGTTGGCAAGAATGGGGATTAATATGTGAAGACAGAAATAAATTTCTGAAAATTTTCTACGAAAAATTTGTACTTACGCCCCAATTTGTGGGTTATTGGAAGTATGGGGGATTAAGATGCAAAGAAAGGCAATCTTTTTTGATCGTGACGGAACTATCAATGTTGAAAAGCATTATTTATACAAAATAGAAGATTTTGAATACTTACAAGGCGCAAAAGAGGGGTTGAAACTTTTGCAGGATGCAGGATATTTATTGGTTATAATTACGAATCAGTCCGGAATTGCTAAGGGATTTTATACGGAAGAAGACTTCAAAAAACTGAATGTATGGATGCTGAATGATTTAGCAGCAGATAGAATTGATATTGCGGCATGTTATTATTGTCCTCATCATCCGGATGCCCTGATAGAAAAATACAGAAAAGATTGTAGCTGCCGTAAGCCGGGAGTGAAGCTTTTCATGCAGGCTGTCAGAGCATTGCATATAGATTTGGAAGGATCCTATGCCGTAGGTGATAAAATGCGGGATTTAGAAATCTGCAAAAGAAGCGCAGTAAAAGGATTTCTTTTATACAGCAATTCAAAAGAGGGAAAACAAGCTGACGAAATGAATATCAAAAGAATTCAGGGAGGCATTTTAGAAGCAGCAGAAGATATACAAAAGGAGAATGAACATGCAGCATTGGATAAAGGACAATATTAGCCAGAAAGAAGATTTACTAAAAAAGTTGGAAATAGACGGATATATGTCAGTGCTGGAGGATGCAGGGACCGCCATGATAGAAACACTAAAAGGCGGAAACAAAATTATGATTGCAGGGAATGGAGGCAGCGCGGCAGATGCACAGCACTTTGCAGGTGAAATATTAGGAAGATTTGAGCTGGAAAGAGCTCCCCTTCCAGCTATATCACTGTGTGTGGATCCTTCCGTAGTTACAAGTATTGCCAATGATTATAGCTATCAGGAAGTATTTTCAAGACAGATCGAGGGCATCGGGAGAGAGGGAGATTTATTTGCAGCTATTTCTACAAGTGGGAATTCAGAGAATTTGATTTATGCCATAAGGGCAGCAAAGAAAAAGAAAATTAAAGTAATTGGATTTCTGGGAAAAGATGGCGGTAGAATGAAAGAATTGTGTGATTGCGCACTGATTGTGCCTTCTGACGCAACGCCAAGAATTCAGGAAATACATATATGGAGCATCCATCTGCTGTGCGAAATGATAGAAAAGGAATTATTCACATGAGCGGATGGAGAGAATTATATAAAAAAACAGTCATGAGAGAATTTGCACACAAAAAGGCCTTGATTATTGGAGACTTAATGGTTGATGAGTATATTACTGGCATGGTCTGTCGAATTTCACCTGAAGCACCGGTTCCAATCCTCGACTTTGAAGAAAGACGCCTGGAAGCAGGCGGAGCCAGTAACGTGGCACATAATATCAGATGCCTTGGAGCAGAAACGGCTGTAGCAGGAACCGCTGCGGAAGATGAGATGGGGAATTGGCTTAGAAATCATTTTCAGGAAATGGGAATTGCAACTCAAGGAATGATAGCGGAAGTGGGGAGAACTACAACAGTTAAGACCAGGTACGCAACAAAAGGCCAGCAATTACTGCGAATAGATAATGAAGACGATAGAGAGATAGCAGATTCGACCAAAGAAAAAATTTACGGTTATCTGGTAAAAATGATTAGTACTCTGGATTTGGTAGTGCTTTCTGATTATAAAAAAGGCGTTTTAAATGATGCGGGCTTTGTCCAAAGAATTATCAAATTGTGCAGGAAATATCATGTCTTGATTTCCATAGATTCAAAGAGCCGGAATATATCAGCCTTTGAAAATGCTGATTTTGTAAAACCTAATAATCAAGAACTGGCGGAAGCAGTTGGAATTAGAATTGAGGATGACAAAGCCCTGAACCTTGCAGGTAAAAAATATCTTGAAGAATCCGGTGCAAGAGCACTTGTTGTTACAAGAGGAAGCAAAGGGATATCCGTGTTTACTGCTAGTGGCGGACGCAAAGATTACACGGCAAAAGATGTACAGGTATATGATGTGTGCGGTGCAGGCGATACGGTAATCAGTGCCATTTCGCTAGCGCTGGTCAGCGGTCTGGCGATAGCGGATGCCGTAAAACTTGCCAATCTGGCGGCAGGTGTGGTGATTACCAGAATAGGAACAGTGGCGGTGACACCGGAAGAATTGGTGAGGAGCATTGATGAAGAATAAGATTTTGGGACATGAGGAATTGCGCAGCATATGTAATTGTTTAAAAAAGGAAGGTAAAAAGATTGCGGCAACAAGCGGATGCTTTGATCTTCTGCATGCAGGTCATGTTATTTATTTGGAAGAGGCAAGACAAAAAGCAGATGTATTGGTGCTGCTTCTAAACTCAGATGCCTCAGTCAGAGAATTGAAAGGAATGGAACGCCCGATTGTTCCGCAAAAAGAGCGCGCCATAGTGGCGGCGGGGTTGAAGTGTGTGGATTATGTTTGTTTATTTGATGAACTGACGCCTTGCGAGAGAATTGCAGAATTCCAACCGGATATCTGGGTGAAAGGTGGTGATTATGCCGGCAAGTATATTCCTGAAATAGATGTTTTGACGCCATATGGCGGCAGGGTAGAATATGTGGAATTTGTGGATGGATGTTCCAGTACAGATATGATTGAGAAAATCAAAGGAATGTTATAGATGTCTTTGTTTCATAGAATTGTACAGTTAATGCTGAGGGTACCGGCGTTACAAAAGATAAGAATTTTCTTTTATTTTTATGATACTTTCTTGCTCCGCTTTATCCCAAAACCAAAGCGGAAAAACAAAAAGCAAGAAAATTTGGAAAGGCCGGAGAAGAAAAAAGTGCTGGTTGTTTTTACCCATGCCCTTGGGGATGCCGTGATATTTTATGGTTCCATTTCATATATCTTTCAGTTATATCCTAAGGAAGAATATGAAGTTTTCTTAACATGTCATAAGGAGTACGAAGAACTGTTTAAAAGTCAGTTTCATGGAATTGTACCGATTGACTATCGCAGGGCAAACATTAGTTTGAAATACCGTATTACTTTTTTAAAAAGGATGAGGGGAGAGTACTATGATATCGCAATTGATCCGATTGGATGTGAAGAATGCTCTCCTAATGTATATGTGATGAATGCGGTATGCGCTGATAAAAAGATAGGGATTTTGCCGAAGCAGGATAAGAAATATCAGTGTCCTAAGTGGATTAGAAACAATATATATGATGTATTGCTGGAAGAAGGTAAAAACGTACATAAAACAAAACATTATGCAAAAGTCTGGTCTGTATTAGCAAACCAGGATTTTAAACCTCTTATTGCCCAATTGCCTGTTGGGAAGACAAAATTGCTGCCAGCTCATTTTTTTGTTGTATACCCATCTGCATCCATTCCGGTTAAAAGATGGCCGGCAGAACGATTTGGCAAGATAGCCCAGCGAATTTATCAGGAGAAAAAATGGCATCTTGTAGTGTGCGGGACTGAACAGGACAGGGAGGTAACAGAACAATTTTTGAATTTTGCAGCAGATATTCCGGTATGTAATCTGCTTGGAAAAACAACGGTTTTGGAACTGGTGGAGGTCATTGGAAGATCTCAGATGGTGTTGACGAATGATACATCCATTTATCATATAGCGGTAGGAACCGGAAGGAAAACCTGCGTAGTATCGGGGGGTTATGTATATGATTTATTTCTGAATTACCTGTCAATCGGATATGAGCTAAAATCAGATATTCGGATTGCGATACATAAAAGAAGCTGTATGAATTGTAGTAATGAATGTATTTATAAGGTAGAAACTGTTTATCCCTGTGTACTTGAAAATACGGTAGAAGAGGTGTGGGAAAAAGTTTCGCTGCTAATATCTGAAAAGGAAGAATGAGAGGGGATGAAAACAAATGATGATTGTAACTGGCGGTGCAGGATTTATCGGCAGCTGTATGGTCAGAACCTTAAATGACATGGGAATAGAGGATATAGTCATTGTTGACAACATAAAAGAAACCGATAAATGGATGAATATGAGAAATAAGAGATATAGGGAATATATTAGCCGGGATGAGTTTCTGAGCCGATTACAGGATTTTTCAGGAAAAATTACCCATGTCATCCATATGGGAGCGTGTTCTGCAACTACAGAACGGAATTTTGATTTCCTATATAAAAATAATTTTGAATATACGAAAACACTGTGGAACTTCTGCGCTGATCATGGAATCAGTTTTCTTTATGCAAGTAGTGCGGCAACTTACGGAGCTGGGAACCAGGGGTTTGATGACAAAGGGGATATCAATAGACTGTGCCCATTAAATGGATATGGTTATTCCAAACAATTATTTGACTTATGGGCTGAAAAGGAGATTGCTGTTGGCGGTAAAACGCCAAAACAACATGTGGGATTTAAATTTTTTAATGTGTATGGTCCAAATGAGTATTTCAAGAAGAATATGGCAAGCGTTATCTTCCATACTTTTAACGAAGTAACAAAAACCGGAAAAAAGGGTTTATTTCAATCCTATAGAAAAGATTATGACGATGGCTGTCAGATGAGGGATTTTATTTATGTGAAGGATATATGCAAAGTAATGAAATATATGATAGAACGACCGGATATCAGCGGTTTATTTAATTTAGGAACGGGAAAGGCAAGAACTTTTTATGACTTGGTATTGGCGACTTTCGATAGCATGAATGTGAGCCCTGTCATTGAATTTATTAAGATGCCGGAAGAACTCAGGGAAAAGTACCAATACTATACACAGGCCAGCATGGATAAATTGCGTGAAGCAGGATATTGGGGTGAATTTTATAGCCTGGAAGCCGGAATAAAGGATTATGTTCAAAATTATTTGATGAAGGGATTTCAGATTTATTAAACAATATGGAGGAGTAAATGCTTTGGATCATAATCAGCCTGATTCTATTTTTGTGCTGTTTGCTGGAGGTATTTTTGCTTTTGCTTGATCATGGTATTGCGGCACAATTGATAATTACTGCTAAAAATATGGCGGCGATACAAGGATGGAAAGCAGTCGGCGCGTCTATCCTCTCTTTTGTAATTGGCAAAATTCGTGATGTTACAGGATCTTCAAAAAGGAGTAAACATTTTGCTGATGACAGTGTGTATATTGCATTTTGCCCGTCAGGCGGTTTGGGAGATTACATCATCAGTGCTAAGGTTTTAGAAAATATACAACAGATATGCAAGTGTTCAATAGATGTATTTTGTGAAAAGCAGCAATTTGGAAGTGCTGTTTATGGAAGCAGGGAAGATGTTTGTCTAAGAGATTATAGAGAGTTTGAAAAAAGCAGGAATTCCTATGATTTAGGACTTCTGGTGGAGCATTTTGTACATGTAAAAAACTATAACGGCAGGAGACTGCGGGAGCTGTCTCCGGTTCTATATGAAAAAGTTCAATATATTGTTACGCATTGGAACCAGCTTTATGTAAATATTCCACAACAGCATTGGAGGGAAAGGATACAGTTTGAAAGATGCAGGGTACTTGGACTTGACAGGTGGACCCAGCTTCGTATGGGAGAGGCTTTTGAAATTGCGGATAAGAATGTGTTTATTCCAATGGACAAGTCTTTCCTTGAGAAATGGAAACAGGAGGGATTTGCAAAAGGCGAGTATTTGACAATCAATTATGGTGCAGATGTTATGAGAGCCGGATTTAACCAGTTGAAAATGTGGTATAGGGAATATTATGTTAAATTGGTAAAACTTATCCACTTAGAATTTCCAAACATGAAGGTTGTACAACTTGGCGGAGCTGATACGGAGGCGGTGGAAGGGTGTGATAAATATGTTTTGGGAGAAAGCATTGAGCAGACGAAATGGATTTTGAAAAGCAGTCAGGTGCATATTGATTGTGAAGGCGGACTGGTTCATCTTGCTACGCAGCTTGGTACAAAGTGTATTGTTATTTTTGGACCAACGCCCCTTCATATGTATGGATATGAGGAAAACATTAATTTGCAGAGTGAAGGATGCCATAATTGTATGGGGGTGTATGGTGATTGGGCGTACCAGTGTTTCAAGACAGGCTCTTACACACAGTGTATGGCAGACATTACGCCGGAAATGGTTTTAAAATCCGTTAAGAGGGTTTGCCAGAGAGAATAGGTTGACATTGGATTATGAAAGACATGGAGACTTAAGATGCTTGAGAAAATGAAAATAGTAGTTTCTTATAAAGACATGATTCGCCGGTTAGTGATTAGGGATCTGAGGGGAAGGTATAAAGGCTCTGTTTTTGGTTTTTTGTGGAATCTGATTAATCCGCTTGCACAGATTATTGTATACACAATTGTGTTTTCCTTTTTTTTCAAAAGCGGGATAGAAAAATATTATTTGTATTTAGGAATTGGAATGATAGCGTGGAATATGTTTCAGGAATCCCTGACCCAGGGAACGGGAAGTATTGTCGCTAATTCCGGTATGGTAAGTAAAATATATTTCCCAAGAGAAATTCTGCCTATCTCTGCGGCAACAAGCCGTTTTATTAATATGCTGCTAGCAGAGATGATTATGATTTTGATTATTTTGTTATCAGGACACGGAATTAGAATCAGTTTATTTCCGTATCTTTTAGTGGTCTTTTTACTGGAATATTTTTTAGTGATTGGAATAACGATCATTTTATCGGGATTAAATGTATATCTGCGAGATATGGAATATATTGTGTCTATCGTAATGTTTGCATGGATATGGATTACGCCTGTCATGTATGAATCCAGAGATATGCAGATGCATTTTCTATTACGTTTTATTCTTAATTTAAATCCCATGACGGCGATTATCAATGCGCTGCATGATATTCTTTATTACCAGTCTGTGCCAGATGCCGAGGCATTAGGGCGGGTGCTGATTTTTACTATATTCATGATGATTATTTCTGAAACAATATTTATAAGGCTGGAAGAACGCTTTGTGGAGGAACTGTAAGTGGGACAAAAGACAATCTGCGTTCATAACGTATATAAAAAATACAGAATATACAATGATAAGAGCAATACTTTGAAAGAAAAGCTATTGCACTGGAATTTTAAATACAGGATAGAGGAGGTCTTGCAAGGAATAAATTTTGAGATCAAAAAGGGAGAAGCCGTGGCATTGATTGGCAAGAACGGTTGCGGGAAAAGCACCATATTAAAAATGCTCTCGCACATTTTAAAGCCTGATTTAGGGGAAATCAAAGTACAGGGCAGGGTATCAAGCATAATTGAACTTGGTACCGGATTTCACCCCGATATGACGGGAAGAGAAAATGCATATATGAACGCATCGATTTACGGTATTAAAGAAAAAGAAATGAAAAGTAAAATGGACGAAATCATACAGTTTGCCGAATTGGAAGAATATATTGATAATCCGGTTCGAACCTATTCTTCAGGGATGTATATGCGGCTTGCATTTTCTGTGGCGATTAACGTAGATGCGGATATTTTGTTAATTGATGAAATATTGGCGGTGGGAGATGCCTCTTTTCAGATAAAGTGTTTTGGCAAATTACAGGAATTAAAGAGAAAGGGGACTACCATTGTACTTGTGACGCATTCTTTAGGCCAGATAGAAGGGCTATGTGAAAGGGCAATTTGGATAAGCGGGGGCAGAATAAGAGAAGACGGCGCTGCAAAACAGGTCTGTGAACATTATCTGGATGAAATGAACCATGTCCGTCAAAAAAGAAAGGTATATGAGAATCAGGTTGTAAGGACACAAAAGATAGAAAATGAAGGCCAAAAGGGGATTCAAAGAACTTGTCTGGAATTAATGGATGAATTCAACACGGATGCGAGCAGAGAGGGGAATTTTGCAGTTTATTTTACAAAAGCAGAGGTCAGAAATGAAGATGGGCATGTCGCTAAAATGTTTGCAACAGGAGATACCATTATTGTGCATTTGGAATATTCCTGTCAGGAACGGATGGCCGGCAATAAGATTGTTTTTCGGGTAAATCTATTACGCTCAGATTATATCATTTGTTATTCTGTTGATTCTATAGAGATTGGAAAAGATATATATGCGCAGGAAAGTGGAGAAATTGATTTGGTTATGAAAGATATTCATCTGCTGGATGCTTATTATTTGCTATGTATTGAAATCACGGATGAAATGGGGATTTTGTATGATAAAGTATCAGCGGTAAAAAAAATAGGTATTCGTAACCGGGAAAGAACAGAAGTAGGAATTGTACATATAGAACATGATTGGAATACGAAAACTTGATAAAAATTTCATAATAGGAGCGCTTTCATGAAAAAAATTGTGGTATGTATCACACTGATGCTGGATTATCTTATTTATTTTTTGAAAAGCAGGATAAATGCAATTTTAAAGTTATCAAACAAGGTTGAGGTTATGCCTCACAAGGAGTATTTGCAGATTGCGGTAAAACCTACGGGAGGATTAGGAGATTATATAGTCAGTTCTAAATTTATGGATGAATTATTTACTTATGCGCCCTGCAAAATTGATGTTTATTGCGAAAAGATGGAATTTGGAGAAGCAATTTTTGCAAAAAGACCATTTATGCGCGTTTTACCCATATCTATGTATGATAATTCTGCCTATCAATATGACTTGGCAATGGAAGTGGAGCATTTTATACATGTGCAGCATTATAATGCCAAAAGAGTATATGTTTTTAGTCCCCATTTGTTCAGAATTGTTGAGAAAATACGTTTGAAATGGAATGAGATATATCTTATGATACCACAGCAGTGTTATCGGGAAAGGATTCATTTTCAACAGATGGAAATGCAGGGGTTGAATCGCTATTCAGAGTTGAGAATGCAGGGATGCTTTCGAATCAGCGATCGGTGGAGTGGTATCTTTATGGATCAGGAGGCCTATGAAGCATATGTTTCCTTGGGATTGAAAAAGAAAGAATATATTACATGCAATTACGGTGCAGACAGAATGGGCAAGAAAAAGCATCAAATAAAAATGTGGCCGAAAGAATATTTTGAAACATTATTTGAAATGATTCATAAAGAATATCCGAATATTCGCATCATACAAATTGGAGATGCCAAGTGCGATGCGCTGTTCGGGGCGGATGCGCATATATTGGGGGAAAATTTAGAAGTGACCAAGTGGATATTAAAACAATCGCTCTTACATATTGACTGCGAGGGTGGGCTGGTTCATATGGCAACTCAGTTAGGAACACCCTGTGAAGTTATTTTTGGTCCTACGCCGCTTACGATATATTCTTATCCACAAAATAGAAATCTTGTAAATCCATCCTGTAATGGCTGCATGGGAATCCATGAAAACTGGGCTTTCCAATGCTATAAGAATGAAGAACAGCCTGCCTGTATCTATGGTGTTACGCCGTTAATTGTCTGGAAAGATATCAAACAGTATATGGAGACAAAGGAAGTACTTCAGGATAAGAAATATGTGATAAAAGAAAATTGTGAAAAGGAATCTTATAAAAATGAATTTTGTGAAGATGAGCTCAACCATTATCAGTCATTATGTTTTAGGGATAATCAAAAATTACTGACCTGGGATGAAGGTTGGACCATGTTTTACCGTAATGCAATTAGTGCGGTGAAAGAGAGGAGGGCATGTAAGATTGCTTTGATAAATCCTAAAAGAGACTGGCTTCCGTTCATACTGGCTAAAATGGGACTTGAGGTGTTTACCTTTGATGCTGATTATGGATGTGGTAATGATGTCGTACTTTTTGGATCTCTTATGCAGTATGGAATAGAAAGCGGGGTAGATATGAGGCTTGCATCTGATTTCAGTATTCCATACGGAAATGAATCTGTTGATTTTGTTATTATTTTTTCAATGGGAAACAAGCATATAGAATATCTGGTCCGCGAAGCAAATCGGATTTTATGCAAAGAAGGATATTATTTAACGAACGATATGTATCTAAACTAGAAACAATCATGTGGATGGAGGTTAATGATGATGCTGAGAAAAAGAATAAAAAGCTGGATGACGGATGAAACAAAACAGCCTAAAGCTGCGAGTGAGAATAAGGGGGATAAGTATGCCATGGAAAAACGACTTAAGAAAATGGAAAATATGTTGAATGAGATAAGAACAAATGAATTCAATTTTTTCTATACGCTGCTACGCATGAACCTTTCCATGGAAAACCGATTAAATGATATGAGCAATATTATGTTGGGAAATAAAACGAATCATATTGAACATATTTTAAGGATTTGGAAACTGCTTCGCATTAAAAGAGTTAAAGATACTCCATTTATCCGAGTAGGAGCTCCCCATGACGGTGGATACGTCATGCTGGATGATTTAAAAGGCAGCGTTGCGTATTCCTTTGGAATAAGCAATGATGTATCGTGGGATGATGCAATGACGGAACATGGGTATGATATTTATATGTATGATTTCTCCATTAAAGAGCTGCCCTATAAAAAGAAGCAATTCCATTTTTTTAAAAAGGGAATTGCAAGCAGCATTCCTTATGATACATACTTGAATACACTGGAAAATTTTATGGAAAAAAATGGACATAGAAATCATAAAAACATGATATTGAAAATGGATGTGGAGGGAGCGGAATGGGGCTTTTTCAATATGGTAAAAGAAGAAACACTGTGCCAATTCGACCAAATTGTTATGGAATGGCATAATCTAAACAGCAATGACTGGACGGAGAACATTATAAAAGGCATGGAGAAAGTATATCGGACACATACATTAGTACATGTTCACGCCAATAATTACTGTAATGTTACATATTATGATGGGAAGGCCTATCCGGATACCATAGAAATTGTTTTGGCTAACAATGCTCAGTATGATTTTGAAGAAATCGAGGTAGCACATCTTCCTATTCCGGAGGATGCGCCTAACTGGATGGAACGAAGCGACATTATTTTAGGAAATGTAAATGAGCCATGAAGAAAAATGACATTTTAGAGCCTTTGAACGGTATCAAAGGAATAGGAGCTGTGATCATTGCCTTTTTCTTTCATTATGGGAATTTCTTAAGCGTGGATCTATCTCCATTATATTGCACTTTGACCAGGAATTTATGCGAAAACGGATGGCTGATGGTAGAATTATTTTTTATGCTGTCAGGGATTGTGTTTACACTCTTATATTATCCTCAGATTAACAGCGGTATGAAGGGGATAGAATTTACAGTTTTGAGGATTTCCCGGTTATATCCCATGCATTTGTTTACTTTGTGTATGGTGGCGGTGGTTCAGGCGATCCGCAATACGTGTAATCTTGGGCAGTGGTGCTTTATCAAAAACGATTTATATCATTTTATACTACATATATTTATGATACATCAATTTGGATTTCAAAGTGATAACAGTTTTAACCAGGTTTCATGGACAGTCAGTATCAGTGTAGTTTTGTATTTTGTTTTTTTCTGGATTAGTAGAAAATCAATTCAAAAATCAGGATTTCTTATGTGCTGTCTATTGATGCTTGTTGCAGGTTTTGCAATGATACAAAGTAATTTATATGTTTTCTTAAACTGGCCTTGGATAGGACGAGGCATGATAGCTTTTTTCACGGGATGTATATTTGACGTAGTAGTATCATATGAAAAAATAAATATAAAAATACTTGATATTGTGTTTATATGTGTACTGTTGATTTGGATCTTGTTTCGTGCTTGTTTGTGGATGAGCATGGATAATAATGGGTGGCTTGTGGCATGTTGCTATTCAATCATTTTATTTCCGGCGTTAGTTTATTTTTCTATTCGTATCCGTGTAATTCGGAAAATACTTTCCGGTAAGGCGATGAAGGCGTTAGGAAAGCTTTCCTTTTCTTTATTTATGATTCATTATCCGATTCAGCTTATCCTTGTAACGTTTAACGAAATTTTTTCTTTGGAGTGGAATTATGAGACAGGAAGATTCTGTATGCTTTATATTTTCTGCTCGATGACAGCGGCATATGTGGCGCTTCATTATGTTGAGGAATCTATATCGGGAAAGATTAGAAAATATTATTATGATACTATGGCAGCGGCAGGTAAATGAAAATTGGATATACAACCATTATGTTTAACCGCGAAAGCCGGGATAGCGGAAGATACTGTTATACTTGAAGATAGAAGCGGACGTGGCCCATTACAAAATGCAAGGAACCTTTTTCCTGTTTAAAATGATCAAATATACAAATATCTATGGAAAAAGCATATAGAATATTATATGATGAAACCAAAGGTATTTGCCAAAAGGATTAAAATTCCGTAATGGTTTAGATGCTCTAAGCCATTATATAATTTTGAAAGGAGAATGGGATTTATGGCCAATTATACACTGGACATGGAGAAGTACTGCGCATTGGCGCGCCAGGTTGCAGCTGAGAGCTGTGTGCTTTTAAAAAATGATAACCATACACTTCCGGTTCGCAAGGGAAACAGGGTTTCCGTTTTCGGAAGAATTGCGCTTCACTATTATAAGAGCGGAACAGGCTCAGGAGGCCTGGTAAATGTGAAGCGTGCTATTGGTATTTTGGATGCGCTGGAAGAAAGCGAAGATATTTTGCTTAATGAGAAGCTGGCGGATGTTTACAAGGCCTGGGTGAAGGAGCATCCCTTTGATAAAGGAGCGGGATGGGGGCAGGAACCCTGGAGTCAGGAGGAAATGCCACTGACGGAAGAACTTGTAGCGGAGGCGGCAAGGGAATCTGAGCTTGCGATTGTGGTGATTGGGCGGACAGCAGGCGAGGATCAGGATGCGAAGGCGATACCGGGAAGCTATCTGCTCACTGAGGCGGAGGAGGACATGCTTAAAAAGGTATGCGGCGCCTTTGAAAAGGTGGCAGTGCTTTTAAATGTAGGAAATATCATTGATATGAAATGGGTAGAGAGGTACAATCCTTCGGCTGTCATGTATGTATGGCAGGGCGGACAGGAAGGCGGCAACGGTGTGCTGGATGTTTTAAACGGCAAGGTACCGCCTTGTGGAAAGCTTTCAGATACCATTGCAGGGGATATTGAAGATTATCCTTCTACGAAGAATTTTGGGGACGCCAAAGAGAATTTGTACCAGGAAGATATTTATGTAGGGTACCGTTATTTTGAGACCTTTGCCAAGGATAAAGTGCTCTATCCTTTTGGATATGGCTTATCCTACACCAGCTTTCAGATAAAGACGATGGATTTCAAGGAGAAAGAAGAGGAGATTTACGCCAAGGTGGAGGTAAAGAATACAGGCGCATCTGCCGGAAAAGAAGTGGTGCAGCTTTACGTATCGGCGCCTCAGGGAGCTTTGGGAAAACCGGTAAGGGAACTGAAAGCCTATGAAAAGACAAAGGAGCTTGAACCAGGTGAAGCTTGTATTCTTAAGATTTCCGTGTCAAAAGCGGACATGGCATCTTATGATGATGGAGGATGTACGGGATATAAATCCTGTTATGTTTTAGAGGCTGGTACCTATGGCATTTACATAGGAGCGGATGTACAAAGCGCTGCGCTTGCAGGCGAGTTTGAAGTGAAAGAAACGGTGATAATAAATCAGCTGGAGGAAGCAATGGCGCCGGTTTTGGAATTTTCCCGTTTCCACCCGCAGGCAGATGGAGCAGGATACCGGGTGGACTATGAGGCAGTACCCCTAAGAACCATAAGCCCCATGGATAAAATTGTGAAAAGGCGCCAGGCAGATATTCCCTACAGCGGCGATCAGGGCTATCAGCTTGCAGATGTCTATGAGAACCGCATCAGCATGGAAACCTTTCTTGCACAGTTAAGCGATGAAGACCTTGCCTGCATTGTCCGCGGGGAAGGTATGTGCAGCCCCAAAGTGACACCGGGAACAGCGGCAGCCTTTGGGGGAGTAACGGATCGGCTTAAGAAATTTGGTATTCCGGTCGGCTGCTGCGCGGATGGGCCTTCTGGTATACGTATGGACTGCGGTACCAGAGCCTTCTCACTTCCAAACGGCACGGCCCTTGGGTGTACCTATAATATGCCCTTGGTGGAAGAACTTTATCAGATGGAAGGCATGGAACTTCGCAAAAATAAGATTGATACCCTTTTAGGTCCTGGAATCAACATTCACCGCAACCCCTTAAACGGACGTAATTTTGAATATATCTCGGAGGATCCTTATCTCACAGGAACTATGGCGGCAGCGCAGATTAAGGGTATGGGTTATGCAAAGGTCACCGGAACGATTAAGCATTATACTGCCAATAATCAGGAATTCCACCGTCATGACTGTAACAGCGTTGTGTCGGAGAGGGCATTGCGGGAAATTTACTTAAAGGGCTTTGAAATTGCGGTAAAGGATGGCGGCGCTTATTCAATCATGACCACCTATGGCGCGGTAAACGGTATCTGGACCGCAGGTAATTACGACCTTGTGACGGCTATTTTACGTGATGAGTGGGGCTTTGATGGTATTGTGATGACAGACTGGTGGGCTAAGATGAATGAGGAAGGACAGGAACCGGCAATCCAAAACACAGGAGTTATGGTGCGTGCGCAGAACGACTTGTTTATGGTAACCTCCGACTCTGCGTCCAATGCAACCCACGATAATTCTATGGAATCCATTGCAGAGGGTAAAACAACCAGAGGAGAGTATCAGCGGTGTGCGGATAATATCTGTCGGATGCTCATGCGTTCACCTGTGATGGACCGTTTCCTTGGAAAGACGCCGGAGGATGATTTGGTGGTTATTGGAAATGAAGATGATGCAGATGAAGAAGTGCAGAACATTGTATACCATGTTATTGAGAAGGACACGACTCTGGATATGAGCAAGGTGAATACGGAGCGCGGAAATAGTGAGATTTTTGGAATCCAGATGAAGGAACCGGGCATCTATGGGCTTTGTGTAAACATGCGGGCCGATGCAGATGCGCCGGAGCTTTCACAGCTGTCTATGTCGGTATTTGTGGACAATCAGCTTAAGGGAACCTTCCAGATTAACGGTTCTGATAAGGAGTGGACGAAGCAGTCGCTGGATTTGGGATTTGTTATGGGAAATCATTATATTAAGCTTTATTTCTCTGTAAGTGGAATGCAGCTTGACGTACTTAAAATCGAAAAGATAGGGGAGACGAAAATGCCGTTTTAATCTACAGCGGCAGCGTGGAGACTGATTATGGAAATGATAATACAGCATGGGACAGAAAAAGATTTTTCCCGCATCATGGAGATTTATAAGCATGCCCGCCATTTCATGGCAGAGCATGGCAATCCAAATCAATGGGGGCCTACAAAATGGCCCCCGGATGAGCTGATTCATTCCGATATTGCGGAGGGCAGTTGCTATGTTTGTGTCTGTGAAGAACGAATTGTGGGTACATTTTTCTATACACAGGGTAAGGACATAGAGCCAACTTACCAGGTGATCGAAGGCGGTGAATGGATAGGCGGTGATACATACGGTGTGGTTCACAGGCTGGCCGGAGATGGAAGCGAAAAAGGGATTGGGAAATTCTGCATTGACTGGGCTTTTAAACAATGTGGGCATCTACGGATGGATACCCATGGAGACAACTATGTGATGCAGGGCTTGTTGAAAAAAAGCGGTTTTATTTTTTGTGGAACCATATATGTAACAGAGGATGCTTACCCAAGACTGGCATATGAGAAAATAGATTGAGCAAGCAAAGAAGTTTCAATCTGTCTATTGGAAACTTAAAAATAAGATTTATCAAAGGAACTATGACATGATGTTGTCATAGTTCCTTTGTTATAATACTAAAAATGAAGTCAGGAAGCTGAAACCAGATCAAATGGACTGGTAAAATGCTTCGGAATGGAGGAAAAATGAAAGAAATAGAAAGATTGGATGTACATGAGCAGTGGGCCCATGCAGGAATGATTAAAGCCGGAGGCTTTTGCTTTTTAAGCTACTGCGTTGGGAACATAGGCGGCAGCATAGAGCAGCAGATTAACGGCGCCTTTGATGAGATGGAAAAAAGGCTGGCCATGGCAGGCTTAACGCTGGAGAATGTGGTACAGATGGACTGTCTGTTTCGGGATATCTGGAATATTCCGGTCATGGAAAAGGTGATCAAAGAAAGGTTCAAGGGGAAATATCCTGTGCGAAAGTCTATTCAAACCGAATTTGCACATGCAGGCGGAGAGAATGGCTTGCAGTTTCAGGCGGATGCGGTTGCATATTGTCCGAAGTAAAATTGACGCCGTCCAGGTGAGCTCAATCACCAGGGCGGCTTTTGTTTACCAAAAATCCGAAATCCGTATGCTTAAGTTATGGAAAATACACACCGGAATTTCATCATGAAAATGATATTGACATATTCCAATTTCATTTTCGAAATCATATACATTCACGATATTTGTTGTGGGGTTGACAATCCAGTACTCCCTTACTCCTGCGGTACGATATTTGAAAAGTTTTATGCCATGGTCCACTTGTTGGGTTTTCGGCGAAACAATCTCAATGATCAGATCCAGGGCTCCGCTGCATCCTTTGTCTGTTAGCTTGCTCTTGTCATATATTATGGAAATATCAGGCTCGACATAGTTTCGGTTATCTTCATTTAAAAATACCGCAAACGGAGCGGGGTAAACCTCACACTGGCCAGTATTATTTTTGATATGAGAGTGGAGAACAGAGACAAATTCCGTTATTAATTTCTGGTGAATTCTCACAGGCGGCGCCATATCATAAATACGCCCATCGATCAGCTCTGCTCTTTTTCCATCCGGGAGAGTGTAGATATCATCAACGGTATATCCCCTTTCCTGTTGTAATGCCATGTTCGATTACCTTTCTATCATCCATAAAATTTCTTGTAATTTTCAGCTTATAATGACTATAGTATAAAAAAACAAATGAAACTATTTTTACAGGTTAACCTTATAAACCTGGTTTTGTCAGGGGATATTTTGACTTTTGGTGGATCCTGTGATACAATGTAAAAGATTTTCAAGTTCGGACATATGAAATGAGACTAGCTTAAACCACAGGGGGATAAAAATAGTGCAATCCAACAAGAAGAAACAGCCTGGCGTTTTTATTATAGGAGGCGGAATCGCGCTGGCGGTGCTTCTTGTTCTTGTGATTATATGTGGGACAGAAGTTTCCAAAACAGGTCAGGCAATTTATATGCTGCAAGAAATAGGTGTAGAATCTCCTGAGGCTTTTCAAAGGTTCCTGATGCAAGCGACTGTTGCGGCAATTGTAGTGTTTCTGGTATTTGTGATGCTGGTTCATCAGTATAGGAAAAATGAGAAAGCAATTCTGAATCAGGAAAAGGCTGACAAGGATCGGCTCATAGCGGCGCTTGCCCAGATCGAGCGGGAGAGGGCTGCCATGGAAAATATTCAAGCGGCTTTGGGTTCCGGTCCCTGGAGTATGGAATTTAACGAGCGCGGAGAGATGGTCTCTTGTATCTGGACCGATGTGTTTCGAAAGATGCTGGGATACAAAAGCGTAGAGGATTTCCCTAACAAGCTGGAATCCTGGTCAGATTTGCTGCATGAAGAAGATAAAGCGTATGTGATAAAGGAATACTGGGACACGGTAAAGGACTATACCGGTCAGAAGACCTATGATGTGCAATACCGCCTTCTCACCCAAAATGCAGGCTGGAGATGGTTCCATGCGGCCGGCCGGCTGTCCAGGAGGGAGGATGGTTCTCCGATCACCTTTGTAGGTTTTTTTATAGACATTGATGATAAGAAGAAGATGGCAGCGCAGCTGGAAGCGCAGAGAGCGGATCTTCAGGACGCGCTGGCTGCGGCACAGCATGCCAACCGGGCGAAAACCACGTTTCTTAACAATATGTCCCATGATATTCGGACTCCCATGAATGCTATCATAGGCTTTACATCGCTTGCCGCCGCTCATATCGACAATAAAGAGCAGGTACAGGACTATCTGACAAAGATTACGACCTCCAGCAATCATTTGCTGAGCCTTATTAACGATGTGTTGGATATGAGCCGGATTGAAAGCGGAAAGGTGAAAATCGAAGAAAAAGAAAGCTCCCTTCCGGAGATTTTGCATGACTTAAAGACCATTGTCCAGGCGGATATTATGTCAAAGCGGCTGGATTTTTATATTGATACAGTGGACGTGGTAAACGAACATATTTTGTGCGACAAACTCAGGTTAAATCAGATCTTGCTGAACCTGTTGAGTAATGCAATGAAGTTTACAAAGCCGGGTGGGATGATAAGCGTTCGGATTTTGCAGAAGAAAAATACGCCGGAGGGTTATGCCGCTTATGAATTCCAGGTAAAAGATACGGGGATTGGAATGAGCCCAGAGTTTTTAAAGCATGTTTTTGATCCCTTTGAGCGCGAGAGAACAAGTACGGCCAGCGGAATTCAGGGAACCGGACTTGGTATGGCGATAACCAAGAACATTGTGGATATGATGGGCGGTACTGTTTCTGTGGAAAGTGAGTTGGGAAAGGGTACCACGTTTGTGGTATCCCTGCAGTTTAAGACCTGTTCCGGACCGGTAAGGAAGGAAACGATCCCCGAGCTTACGGGGCTCAGGGCGCTTGTGGTAGATGATGATTTTAATACCTGTTCCAGCGTAACTAAAATGCTGGCTGATATCGGTATGCGTCCGGACTGGACCACATCTGGCAAGGAGGCAGTGCTTCGCGTAAAGCTTGCATGGGAACAGGAGGACGTGTATGCCGTGTATATCATAGACTGGCTCATGCCAGATATGAACGGGGTTGAGGTGGTACGGCAGATTCGAAGGCTGATCGGAGAAGAAACACCGATTATCATTCTGACAGCCTATGATTGGGCGGATATTGAAGAAGAAGCAAGAAAAGCAGGCGTCACTGCTTTTTGCTCAAAACCTATCTTTTTATCGGAGCTTAGAGAGATACTGGAGTCGCCATTTACAGACAAAAACACAGAAGAAAAATTGCAGAAAACAGTTTCCTTCCAGGGAAAGAAAATTCTTTTGGTGGAGGATAATGAACTGAATCAGGAGATTGCCGAGGAGCTCCTTAAGCAAGTCGGCTTTGCTGTGGATGTTGCGAACGATGGCGCTGTTGCGGTAGAGAGGATGAGGGAAGCGGAACCCGGGCGGTATGATCTGATTTTAATGGATATTCAGATGCCGGTTATGGATGGATATGAAGCAACAAAACAGATTCGGGCGCTGGAAAATCGAGATAGTTCCGGTATTCCAATCATCGCTATGACAGCCAACGCTTTTGATGAAGATAAAAAAGCGGCTCTGGAGGCCGGCATGAACGGTCATATTGCAAAACCCATTGATATATCCAAGCTGCTGGAGGTTTTGGAGGAAATTGTAAAAAGGTCAGCAGATTAAACAGGCACATTTACTGTCACTAATATTGGGATAAAGGGCGAAAGGAGGAAACGGGTATGGAAGGTAAAATGAAAGTAGCTGTAATGCTGGGGATTGGAAAGATGGGATTTGAGGAGCGAGACATTCCCAAAGCAAAGGACAATGAGGTGTTAGTCAAGTTAGAGTATGTAGGTATCTGTGGCAGCGATTTACATTATTATGAGTCGGGGGCAATCGGAGATTATGTGGTAGAGCCGCCTTTTGTACTTGGACATGAGCCGGGTGGAACGGTTGTAGAAGTAGGAAAGGATGTAAAGCACTTAAAGGTTGGCGACAGAGTAGCGTTAGAACCAGGAAAGACCTGTGGACACTGCGAATACTGTAAGAGTGGCCGTTATAATCTTTGCCCGGACGTAGTCTTTTTTGCAACGCCGCCGGTAGATGGGGTGTTCCAGGAATATGTGGCCCATGAAGCCGATTTATGTTTTAAGCTGCCGGATAATGTAAGCACCATGGAAGGCGCCTTGATTGAGCCTTTGGCGGTAGGCTTTCATGCCGCGATGCAGGGCGGTGCAAGAGCTGGGCAGACAGCGGTGGTTATGGGAGCAGGCTGTATAGGTCTTGTGTCCATGATGGCTTTGAAGGCCATGGGTGTTTCTAAAGTATACGTAGTGGATATTATGGAGAAACGTTTGCAAAAAGCCTTGGAATTAGGTGCGGACGGCGTAATCAACGGCAGTAAGAAGGACGCAGTGGAGGAAGTAAGGAAGCTGACAGAGGGGAAAGGCTGCGATTTGGCAATCGAGACAGCAGGAACACAGGCGACAACGGTTCAGACAATCCATATGACCAAAAAGGGTGCAACGATTGTGTTAGTTGGCTATAGCAAGAGCGGAGAGATGACGCTGCCTATGAGCCTTGCGCTTGATAAAGAGCTGACCTTTAAGACAGTGTTCCGCTATCGTCATATTTATCCTATGGCAATTGACGCAGTGGCAGCAGGCAAGGTAAATTTGAAAGGGATTGTGACGAATATCTTCGAGCTTGATGAAGCGCAGAATGCAATGGATTACAGTGCAAACAATAAGGCGGATATTGTGAAAGCAGTTATCCACATTGCAGGATAGGGAAAGGAAGAAAGAAAAATATGTTGCCCGATCCTGTGTTGTAATAAAGTGAAAAAGATACGGCGTCTTTCAAAACAGAGCGAACAGTCTGTTTTTGAAGGCGCCGTATTTTGTATGTCCTGTGCCGTATTATGCTTATGATGATTATCCACTGCTATTTATGACTATCCTCATTGCTCTTCATGGTAAAATGCAGGCAGCGATTTGGGCAAGCCTGTGTGCATTTACCACACCGTATACATTCCGGGGAACAGGATATTTCCTGAACAGAGAGGGAGAGCGGACATGCTTTTTCACAGGCCCCACAGGAAGTGCACCGCTCATTTTCTAGGTGGATTTGGAGAAGGCTAAAACGGTTAAACCACCCATAGATTGCACCTAAAGGGCATAAATATTGGCAAAAAGGGCGATAAACTTTGATGGACAAAAATAGAATCAGAAGTAATATTCCCAATTTCCAGAGAAATAACCCGCCCGCCTGAGAGCGAAGCAAAGGGTTGGTACTTAGCAGCGGCAAAGCGCCAAAGAGGGTGCCTGATGGGCACAAATATTTGCAGAATGCAGGAACTTTGGCAAATCCTCCGAACAGGAACAGGGAGCCGACACAAACCAACAGAAATAAAACAGCGTATTTGCCATATTTCAATATAGGGTGTAAAGGCAGCCGTTTCCTTTTGCGGAAAATAGGAATTTTATGCAAAAGATCCTGTACCAGCCCAAAAGGACATAACCAGCCGCAGACAAAACGGCCTAAAAGGCTTCCAAATAAAAAGAAAAATCCGAGGGCGCTAAAGGGAATATGAAATCCCTGCTGGTTCAGCAAAGCTTGAAGGGCTCCAATGGGGCAGGAGGCAACTGCGCCAGGACAGGAATAGCAATTAAGTCCCGGAACGCAAGTATACTTGAAAGGGCCCTGGTATATTTTTCCTTTTAAAAATCCATAAACATATCCGTTTGTAAAGATAGTAAAAAGAATTTGTACGCTGAAACGCAATTTATTCATAAATATAGTTCCCCTATCCAATCCCAATACATTCCATGCAGATCATCACAGCTTTTCTCCACATTACAGAAAACTGACCGCGGGCAGATCCAATGCCCAGAAATAAAATGCCTGCCAGGAATCCCCACAGCCAAAGGGAGCTTCTGGATAGCCATCGCTTACGATTCTTGTAAAAGTCCATTAATTTTTTCCTCCCATGCCGATTTATCCATAGCGCCAATTGCGATATCCACAATTGTTCCGCTTTCGTCAATAAAAAAAGTGGTGGGAACGGCTGTCACATCTGTAAGGAGAGCATGAAAGATAGATTGATTCAAAAGCAAATGCGTATAATTGGCGCCCGTCTGTTCAATCAGATTTGCGGCAAGGTCTATTGCCTTCTGATCTCCGCCCTCCAATACATCGCTGATCACGCCAATAATCTGGAATTGGTCGGGCTCATATTCGCCGGCCAGCTCACCAAGTACGGGCATCTCGCTTAAACATGGATTGCAGTAGGTGGCCCATACATTTACCATTGTAAGTTTTGAACTGGAAAAAATAGCGGAAGAAACCGGATTTCCCTCTATGTCCTGGCCCTCAAAGACAATTTGGGAAGATGCGCTTTCGCCCTCTGTCTCTGTTTCGGATTGGAACTCAGTTTCCATCTCAGACTCAGCTTCAACATTATTTTCCGGTTCAGCCTGAGAGGAATTGGAACAACCGGTTAATAAAATGGCTAGTATCAACAATACAAAAAGACGTTTGTTATCGCTTTTTTTCATAATTTACCTCCTGCATATAGAATATTTTTTATGCGCAAACGTGCTCTAGATAAAGAATACGTCTATTTTGAGAATTTGTCTAATACTTTTCGTAAAATTTAAAATAAATTGATAGCTGTTGAACCTTCGGCTTCCTTGCTGCTTCGGGGCGATATTTCGTAAATAAGGCTATTGTATTTTTCAAATAAAGGAGATATAATAGGCGATACGCCGCCCTCGAACAGGGCGGTTAAAAGTCGCTTTATAGCGTAAGGCGTTTCATTGAAAAGGGGTACAGGAGGGTACATATGAAAACAAACAGGTATAAGCTTTCCAATCAGATTACAGAAGGAGTTATCTGGAAGCAGCTTCTTTTCTTCTTCTTTCCGATTTTGTTCGGTACTTTTTTTCAGCAGCTTTACAATACAACGGATGCCGTGATTGTGGGAAAGTTTGTGGGAAAAGAAGCATTAGCAGCAGTAGGCGGTCCGGCAGCTACGTTAATTAATCTGTTGATTGGATTTTTCACCGGTCTTTCTTCCGGCGCAACCGTAATTATTTCTCAATATTATGGTGCGAAGAAAGAAGATGATGTGCGTAAAACCGTACATACTGCAATGGCGCTTTCTGTGGCAGGGGGCGCTGTTATTATGGTGCTGGGACTTCTTTTTTCCGGGGCTGCACTACGCGCTATGAATACGCCGGAGGATATTTTGAAGATGTCCGTTGTATATATGCGGGTTTATTTCCTTGGTGTGATTCCCGCTCTCATATACAATATGGGTTCAGGTATTTTGAGGGCGGTAGGGGACTCGAAACGTCCGCTTTACTTTTTAATATTATCCTGTATTACGAATATCATACTGGATTTCCTTTTTGTGACAGGGCTGAAAATGGGCGTGGCAGGTGTAGCGGTGGCTACCTCATTGTCCCAGGTGATCAGTGCCCTTATGGTATGTATTGCATTGATGAAGGCGGAGGATTCCTACAGGCTGTATATAAAGGAAATACGCTTTCACCCTATGCTTTTGCACAGCATTGTACGGATTGGACTGCCGGCAGGGATTCAGTCTACCATGTACTCTCTTTCGAACCTGATTATCCAGTCAAGTATTAACTCTTTTGGTACGGATACCATTGCGGCATGGACCGCCTATGGGAAGATAGACGGTATTTTCTGGATGATTATGGGGGCATACGGTGTGTCGATTACCACCTTTGCAGGACAAAACTTTGGGGCGGGCAAATACGACCGAATCAGAAAAAGCGTGCGTATCTGCCTTGGGATGGCAGCATTTACAAGCTTTTTGCTGAGCTTTGTGGTGCTTGCAGGAGGCCATGTGTTCTTTAGGATGTTTACGGATGATGCGAATGTGGTTTCGATTGGACTTGGTATGATGCGTGTGATTTCGCCAAGCTATGTGACTTTTATCTGTATTGAGATATTGGGCGGTACAACCAGAGGATGCGGTGATGCGGTTTTACCTACGGTGATGACCGGGATTGGGGTGTGTGCGCTGCGTGTGATATGGACCTGGGTGGTGGTTCCTTTAAGGCCGGAAGTTTCCACCGTGGCGTTCAGCTATCCGCTGACCTGGGTTGTGACTTCTATTTTCTTTATTATTTATTACTTAAGGGGCAACTGGTTAAAGCGCTGTCGGAGAATGGGGTATTCATCTAACAGAAATTGATAAGATGAAAGAATAAGCAGCCATACCTATTATAAGGTGTAAAGTCTATGATACGATAGATTTTACACCTTTTTTGGGGAGTTTTGGCAGCACTGAACTGTTTCCAAAATAGAAAAGACAGATATTTCAGGAGTGCACAAGTTATCAATCATGTGATATACTGAAAACACCTGTGAATAAATTTAGGAGGAATAGAATGTGGAAAGAGAAAAATTAGGTTCACGGATGGGATTTATTTTACTATCGGCTGGCTGCGCAATTGGAATTGGGAATGTGTGGAGATTTCCTTATATTACAGGACTGTACGGTGGGGGTGTGTTTGTGCTCTTTTATCTGTTTTTCCTGATTCTTATGGGTGTGCCTGTGATGACAATGGAATTTGCAGTGGGACGTGCCAGCAGAAAAAGTATTATCAAAAGCTATACTGAGTTAGAAAAACCGGGACAAAAGTGGCATCTTCATGGATATCTGGGTATGGCCGGTAATTATCTTTTGATGATGTTTTATACGACTGTGGCGGGATGGATGCTGTATTACTTCTTTCAAATGCTGACAGGTAAGTTTGTGGGAAAAGATTTGGAGCAGGTGGGCGGCATGTTTCAGGAAATGCTGGACAGCCCTGGTGTGCTGATTACTGTGATGGTGATGATCGTAGTGGCAGGCATTCTTATTTGCTCTATGGGCCTTCAAAATGGTGTTGAGAGAATTACAAAGGTTATGATGAGTCTTCTGCTGCTCATAATCGTTGTTCTTGCTGTACATAGTTTGATGCTGGAAGGCGGTATGGAAGGATTGAAATTTTATCTGTATCCTGACTGGCAGAGGATGAGGGAAGTAGGCGTCTTCGAGACGATTACAGCGGCTATGAATCAGGCCTTTTTTACCCTTAGCCTGGGCATTGGCGCTATGGCAATCTTTGGAAGCTATATTGATAAGAAACGTACTTTGCTTGGAGAATCGGTGAATATTGCCATTTTGGATACCTTTGTGGCGATTGTATCGGGGCTGATTATTTTTCCCAGCTGCTTTGCTTTTGGAATCAGCCCGGATATGGGACCAAGCCTTATTTTTATTACACTGCCCAATGTATTTAACAGCATGACAGGGGGAAGAATCTGGGGGACGCTGTTTTTTATCTTTATGACATTTGCGGCATTTTCCACTATACTTGCCGTGTTTGAGAATATTATTTCCTGTGGCATGGACTTATTTCACTGGAGCAGGAAGAAATCCTGTGTGGTTAATTTGGCTGCACTGATTGTACTGTCGCTTCCCTGTGCGCTTGGCTATAATTTATGGTCAGGGATTCAGCCTTTAGGAGAGGGAAGTACGATTCTGGATTTGGAGGATTTTCTGGTCAGCAATGTAATTTTGCCGATTGGATCGCTGTGGTATCTGCTCTTTAGCGTTTCAAGACTTGGCTGGGGATTTGATAAATACCGTGAAGAAGCGAATATTGGAGAAGGACTTAAGATACCTAAACAGATTCGGGTTTATGTGACCTATATTTTGCCGGTGTTGTTACTGCTTCTTATTATTTTAGGATGGATTGGGTAATGGTTGCGGAATGCGGAAATGTCGGGAAAGGCAGGGGAGCGGCTATGGCAGTTGAAAATAAGCTTAATATAACGGATTCGGCGGAGCTTGCCCGTATGGAGGAAAAAATCAGCAAGAAAAAAGCGGCACAGCTTTTTGAAAGCGGCTATTTATTTACTTTAAAGCCAGGGACGACCAAGAGCCTTCGGAGCATACACAAATATCTTTTTGACGAAATTTATCATTTTGCAGGTGAGATCAGGACAGTCAATATTGCAAAAGGGAATTTCAGGTTTGCGCCTGTTATGTATTTGCAGGTGGCGTTGGAGCATATCGAGAAAATGCCCCAGACAACCTTTGATGAGATTGTTGAAAAGTATGTAGAAATGAACGTTGCACATCCATTTAGAGAAGGCAATGGGAGAAGCATGAGAATTTGGCTGGATTTGATGCTTGGTAAGGAGCTTTCGGTGGTAGTAGATTGGAGCAGAATCGATAAAGATGATTATCTGCTTGCAATGGAGAGAAGCCCTATTAAAGATGTTGAGATAAAGTATTTGCTAAAGAGGGCGCTGACAGATAGGGTAAACGACAGGGAAATATATATGAAAGGGATTGACAACAGCTACTATTATGAGGGTTATATATCTTATAAAATGGAAGAACTTTGACCTGCAGCTTTATCTGCCAGACGGGAGGGAACAAACACTGATGTGCTTAGCAGCACTGCAGGTTTGATGTATCATCTCTTGCGGCGGGAGTGCTGATTCAGACTGTTGTAAAAATGAAAACATACCGGCAATTCCAGCATCTTATGATAATAAGCTGGCTCGCGAAGCGTGACAGTGTTTGTTATTTAGATGGAGATTTGGAAAAATGCCGGTATATTTTTTGGGGATAAGCTGAGCTTGAAGTGTGATGGCGCCTGATGAAAGGAAGTAAAAGAATTGGATAAAAAGAAGCAACCGGCTTTTGCGGATATTTTGTTACGCTCAAGACAAATGGAATATGAACGGCTTACCAGAGAATTAAACGAGCTGCTTACGGATGAATTTGTGATAGACGGAAAAATGCGGGGAGAAATGGAAGATGGGAAATTTATTTTTCCGGATGTAGCTATCATCCAAACGGATAAGCGTGTGTTAACCAGACAGCAGAGTTATTTTTCTGCCAAAATACATCTCTGGGAGAGTGCGCTATATTTCCACAGGCATAATTTTGTGGAGCTGCTTTATGTGTATAAAGGGCGCTGCCAGCAGTTTATTGAAAATCTGCATCAAATGGTGACGCTTGAGGAGGGGGATTTGTTTGTGTTAAACCAGAATGTAGTTCATGGATTACTTCAGAAGGAAAAAGAGGCGGTTCTGATAAAGATAATTATTCCTGCTAATTTATTGGCACATGAATTTATTAGAAATTTGGATAAAAACAGTGAGATAGCTGATTTCTGGACCAACGCAAAATCCCGTAAGAATGAAAATTATCATTACATGCATTATACGGGATGCACAAGGGATGCAAAATTGTTTGTTGAAAAAATGATGATGGAATATTATCTTCATCAGCATAAGAGCGAGGAGGCAATCAGGAGTTATTTGCAGCTTTTACTGATCTGCCTGGAACGTGAGGGTGAGAACTACGACCAGTGTAAATATAAAATATCACAGAATGCAGCAGATATCGGTAAGATGACAGAATACATTTATGAAAATAGCGCTACTGTCACATTAGAAGAATTAGCAAAGGTATTTTCTTTTAATTCCAGTTATTTAAGCAGAATGATTCGAAAAAACTGTGGAATGAGTTTTTTGGAGCTGGTAAGGGAAAGCCGTTTGGAGAAGGCGGCTATGCTTTTGGTAAGTACCAGGGACACGGTGGAGGAAATTGCGCGCATGGTAGGATACCGCAATTCAACCCCAATCTATCAGGGAATACGGGAGAAATTTGGAATGTCCCCAACGGAATATCGCAGCTATATAAAAAAATGACTTTTGTGTTGCCGCGAAGCGGCAGCATGGGGAACATGGAGAAAGTCAAATGAGTATAGATGGGAGATAAAACCGGCAGATAGAAAACCTCTCATGAAAGGGATACAATGGAGAAAGGGAGGAGGTTTTTATAAATGCCAAAGCGGCCAAAAGGCAATAAGTTAGAGCAGGAGACGGTGGGGAAGCTGATGGTGGAATTGTGCCTGCAAACTACTTTTTCTATTATGCTCTTTCACTTTTATACGATTACGGATACCTTTTTTGTGGTCAGAGGTGTGGGGATGAGCGCCGGCGGTGCGATTGGAATCTTTTCCCCTTTTTTGATTCTGATAAACGGAATCAGCTCGACCCTGGGCACAGGAGGTGGCAGCGTTATTGCAAGAAAAATGGGTGAAGGTGACTGGGAGAAAGGAAAAAAGGTAGTGGGATGTGTAATGTGGGTGTGGATTGTGAGCTCACTATTGATAACGGCGGCAGGACTTATGGGGTTAAAGCCTCTGCTTCGTCTTCTGGGATGTACCCGGGAGCTTTATCCGTATGCCAGGGAATATGGGCAGATTATGCTGGTGGGAATTATAACAAGCACAGGATTTTCCGGTATTATGAGGGCGGAGGGGGACAGTACATTTTCAACCTTCCAATGGTGCTTTCCGGTTTTGGTTAATCTGATTTTGGACCCACTGTTTATCTTCCTATTTAAATGGGGAATTGTCGGGGCGGCTATGGCTACATTGGCATCTCAGGTATGCTCCATGTGCAGCAGCATATATTATTTCTTTTTCCGGACAAGAACCCGGTGCAAAATTAAGCCTGGTCAGATTCGTTTTGACGCGGATATTGGGAAAGAAATCTTTTCCGTTGGAATACCGGCGTTTTTGAATCATTTAGGCAGCAGCCTGGTAGGAATATTGGGAAACCAGATCATCGGAAATGTGGGAGGAACCGTGGCAATCAGCGCATATGCAGTTGTCTCCCGTATACAGGGATTTGCATCGACACCATTTTCGGGCATCATGCAGGGAATACAGCCCATGCTGGGATTTGACTATGGAGGAAAAAGAAGACAGCGAATGGATAAGACAATCCGATATGCGGTCAGGTTTGTTGTAACCTATGGGTGTCTGGCGGCGTTTTGCCTCTTTTTAGGAGCAGAGTATATCTTTGGATTTTTTGAGCCTGCGGACACGGTTGCAGATAGCGGAATTATGGCGCTGCGGATACTTTGCTGGGGGCTGGCTTTTGGAGGAATCATGCCGATCACACAGGCCTTTTATCAGGCAGTGGGGAAGGGAAAAACAGTTTTAATTTTGTTTCTTTGCAGCATTCTTTTGATTAGAATACCATTATTGCTTTTGGCTGGCGCCACAAAAAGCCTGCCTGGATTATGGTTTACACTTATGATAATGGAATGGCTGGTTGCAGGAGGCGCGTATTATTTTTTATGTGGGGCTTACACAAAAATGGATGTAAAGCGATATTAGTACATGTCTTGCATATACTTTAGGAGGGTAGGATATATGGAGAGCTTAACAAAAAACAGGCAGGATAAACAAACGTTGGAGCAGATGACAGCGAAATTTTTTGCTCCGGAGCATATGGTGGATGTGGAGGAATTAACAGAAGGATATTTCAGCGCAGCGTATCAAATTTCCCTGAGCAGTGGGAGAAAAGTGATTTTAAAAGTGGCGCCCTTAAAGGAAGTCCGCATTATGACATATGAAAAGAACATCATACAAAGTGAAGTAAAGGCTATGAAAATGGTGGAAGACGTGGATGGCATTTTGGCGCCTAAAGTACTGGGCTTTGATGATAGCTACCAGATTTGTAATTCGCCATATTTTTTCATGGAGATGCTGCCGGGGGCAAGTCTTAGCACAAGGAAAGATACTTTAACAGAAGAACAGATACGGAAAATTTACATGAAGACGGGGCAGATTATCAATCAAGTAAATCAAATACATTGTCCCTGCTTTGGGTATCCGGCCCAGCAGGAATTTCAGGGAAAAGAATGGTTCCCAACTTTTCAGAAAATGTTAAAAGCAGGGGTGGATGATGCAGACAGGGGAGGAGTTGACCTGAAAATATGGACAGGGGATTTGTGGCGGCTTTTAGAGAAGGACAAAGCAATTTTTGCGGAAGTGACAGAGCCACATCTGGTTCATTGGGACTGCTGGGACGGAAATATTTTTGTTAAAGACGGGGAAGTTACGGGCATCATAGACTGGGAGCGCTGTCTTGGTGCAGACCCTTTGATGGAGGTGAATTTCCGCAGCTATGGGGATAATATGTGGTTTTTAAAGGGATATGGTAAGGAACAGCTTACAGAGAATGAAAAGCGCAGAGCTTTGTGGTACGACATTTACTTGCTGATTTTAATGTCGTTAGAATGTGAATACCGGAAATATGACACGATGGATATGTATCACTGGACCACAGGGCTTTTGCAGGAACAGTTACATAAGCTGGAAAAATAACTTTGTGCATAGAATTTTAGACATGTCAGCCATAAATCCTACTATCTAGCCTCTGGCCATTTTGGCCAGAGTTTCTTTTTGCTTTATTTTCCACGGATGAATTATCCAAATACAAGGATAAGAAATCATCTAAATCCTGATTTCCGTTTACAGACAATTTGGCCTGCATTTCCAAGCGGTAGGGCGTTACCGCATTAAAAGACTTTAACAGTTCATAAAAACCGGACAAAATGTGAAGAACAAGAAAGGGTGAGTTAAAGTCTGCCGGGATGTTAGATGCCATATCAATTTGTTTAAATATTTTTGCAATAAGCATTTGGCGAGGAAATTTTCAAATTTTAGCAGAATGTCGTTGAAAATGACAAATAATAATTAGAATAAACAAAGACAGATAGTAAAAACTATAATAAAATAAAAGCAGAAACAAGAGAAAAATTGTCTATTGTGTCGAAAAAATAAAGAATTTTAATCGATTTATTTCGGTAGAAGTGGACAAAATAAAACAGGAAAGGCAGGAGGTTTTTATGAGAAAGAAATATTTAGCGATTCTCTTAGCAACAGCTATGACGGTATCCTTAGCGGGATGCGGCGGTCCATCGGATAAGGGATCAGATCCGGCCCAGGATGAAAGTACACAGTCACAGGAAAGTACACCGGCTCAGGATGAAGGTGCAGATGAAGGCCAGGAAACAGATACAGGCTCATCAGAATCAGAAGGAAGTGGCGCAGGGCTTTCCGGTTCGTTCTCCATTTATCATATGCATGGTGAGGACGATACCACAGGAACTGCAGCAGCATTCTGGAAAGCAGCAGAAAAGTTCCAGGAAGAAAATCCTGACGTGAACATTGAATTTGTTTTCACTGCACATGACGGATATCAGCAAAAGTTGACAACCATGATGGCAGGCGATGAGCTGACAGACGTGTGGATGACAAAGGGTGATATGCTTCCTTCCTTTGCAGATACCGGTACAATTCAGGCAGCGGACCAGTACATCAAGCAGGATTCAGAATGGGCAAATGCTTATTTAGATGGCGCGTTTGCAGACTGTACATATGATGGAACCGAGTGGGGCGTTCCCATGCAGATGCAGGCAAATACCATCGGCATTTACAATGAAGCTATTTTTGAAGAATGTGGAATTGACAAATGGCCGGAAACATGGACAGAGCTGATAGAGGATTGTGAGAAAATTAAGGCAAAAGGCTATATTCCGATTGCAATGGGAAATAAAGAACAATGGGTTGCAGAATCTACCGTTTTCAATACCTATGCTTACAAATATGTAGATCAGGAATGGTTTAACAGCCTTGCCAACAACCAGGGGGCTAAATTTACGGATGAAGCGTTTGTGAGAGCGCTTCAGGGATTCCAGGATATTGCACAGTATTTTAATGAGGATATGAATTCCCTTGATCAGGATGAAATGTATGCTCTTTATTACAACAAACAGGCAGCTATGTTTTTTAACGGAGCATGGGGCGTAGGCAATGTAATTGGCAATTGTCCTGAGGATGTGCTTTCAACCACACATGTGGGCCTGATGCCGGCAGTGGAAGGTGAAGCAGGCACGAAATATGATACGGCGGCAGGCGCAGGCTGGAACTATGTGATTCATAGCAGGCTGCAGGGGGATGATCTTGAAGCATGTCTTGCTTTCCTGAAAGCTGTGTCAACTGGAGATTATGCAAATGATGCGTTACAGCTTGGATTTATTTCTTCAGGTAAGACAACAGATGTAGACGTTTCCACATTGCATCCGCTGTTTGCAGAGTACTATGAACTGGCTGCAACTATGAATAACTGCTCTATCTTTGATGTGGTACTTCCTGCTGAGGTTGGCTCAGGCGTCCTTTATGCAGATACCCAGCAGCTGATTGCCGGAACCATGACACCGGAAGATATGGCGGCTGACTGCCAGGCAGTTATGGAAGCAAATTATTAATTGGATAAAATAGTACTGTAGATTTTTATAATAATTAAGCCGGTGAGCCATTGCGAATCTACTGAAAGTCAGTAGGAGCAATGGCTCCGGTTTTATAGATTTATGTGGATGATGGAGTACTTGGTACGCATCTGATTTACGGGTATTGGCAGGAATGGGGGATTGCAATGAACATTCGTGAAATGCGAAATAAGAAACAAAAAATTGGAATCTATTTATTAGTCATGATTCCATTTATCTATTTTATATATGTTATGATCGTTCCCTTGGGTACTTCGGTTTACTATAGCCTGACAAAGTGGAAAGGAATCGGGGAGGCGCAGTTTGTGGGCCTTAGCAATTATGCCACCTTATTAAAAACAGGTGATTTTTGGCTTGTAACAAAAAATACATTGTTCTTAAGCCTGGCGTGCACCATAGGACAGGTGGGAATTGCGCTGCTGATCGCGTTTCTTATGACAATCCGAAGACTTAAGCTGAAAGCTTTTCACCGGGCAGTTATTTTCTTCCCGGTAGTAATGGCTCCTATTGTAGTTGGATATGTATGGCGCTTTATTTATAATTCCAATTACGGCCTTTTAAATGCATTTTTAAGGGCGATTGGACGGGAAGACTGGATTCGGTTTTGGTTAGATGACCAGAGTATTGTCCTAAAGGTGGTATCCATTCCAGTCATTTGGCAGTATATTGGTCTTTACATGGTTATCCTTATGAGCGCTATTTCAGCGATTCCCCAGGAGGTTTTTGAATGTGCGGAGATTGATGGGGCAACCGGGGTTAAAAAGTCGATTTATATCACCCTTCCAATGGTATGGGATACCCTGAAAATCTGTATTATTCTATGTGCAGGGGGAACCATGAAGATTTATGACCACCTTGTTGCACTTACAAACGGTGGCCCGGGAAGGGCAACGGAATCACTGGCAATGTATTCTTACGAGTATACCTTTAAGTTTGGCAACTTTGGAATGGGTGCGACAATTGCCGTCTCAATTTTAGTTCTTGCACTATTGATAAGCGCACTGGTACAGATTTTGATGGGAAGGAGGAATAAGGGTGAATAAAATCAAACCAGATAAAATAAAACGATATGCTGCTAACTTTATTGTAAATGTACCGATTATGATATTATCCCTTACCTGCATTTTTCCTGTAGTGTGGCTGTTGTATTCTTCTTTAAAAACAGATGTGGAATTTAACAGAAGTCCGGTGAGCCTTCCAACCCAAATCCATTGGGATAATTATATAGAGGCGTTTCATAAAGCAAGCTTTGGGACATTTACTTTTAACAGTTTTTTTAACAGTGTGGCATCGCTGATTCTGGTGCTTGTTATTTCATTTGTAATGGGGTATCTTTTATCCAGATATCGATTTAAAGGGAGAAATCTGATTTATGGGGCATTGATGGCGGCAATGATGATTCCCATTTATGCGCTGCTGGTTCCGGTTTTTATTCAGGAAAAGCAGTTGGGAATTTTAAATACGCGTTTTTCGCTGGTTCCTATTTATGTGGCGATGGAGCTGCCCACGGCAGTCTTTTTGATTGACAGCTATATCAAAGGGATTTCGGTGGATATGGAGGATGCCGCATCTATTGACGGTGCGAGCCTTCCACGCATTATGTTTACAATTATCATGCCAATTTGTAAGCCCATATTATCTACGATTGTGATTCTTACTTTTATGCATGTGTGGAATGAATTTGCATTTGCACAAGTGCTGATTTCAAAAGAGGCATTAAAGACCATTCCGATTGGTTTAACGTATTTTACAACACAGTATTCTACCAGCTATACGCTTTTGCTGGCAGCGTTGGCGATGGCAACCATACCGGTGATTGTGATCTATCTCTTTTTCTATAATAAGATTATGGAAGGAATGATGGCAGGAGCAATCAAAGGTTAATGTGAAGAAATGCTTCACATTGGGTTAGGCAGCTGCTAAGCGATTGTTTAGGAGTAAATATGATTGATATATCACGACTTTCACCAATCAACCCTTATGTGAGAATGATGAAGCTGCAAAAAGAAGTGTCTTTTTCAGGGAAATGGGAAGATGTTGACAATGTGTTTACGTATATTGCTGTGGGAAACGCTGATTTTATCGTGAATGGAATCAGCTATCATCTTCATGCGGGAAATATTATTATTATTCCACCCTATATGACGCATGTAATCATATCAAACAGTATGGAACCTTTTGTCGAGTATATTATGCATTTTGATTTTTATGAGAGCGCGGAGCGCAAAGAACTGGTGCATAAAAATATGCTGGAGGAGCAGCAGCCTGTTATTCCGGAAAGGGAATGTGTTTTGGATGATACTGTTATTATTTCTGAAATACCAGAGGCGGAGCGCAACCAAATTGTCTCGCGCTATTTAATTTTGTTACAGGAATTTAACGAAAAAAGGCCGGGAAGAAACTTGATTTTGAAGTCCGGTTGTATGGAGCTTTTAGTAAACGCGCTCAGAAACCGGGTGGAGGTCAAAGAAAAGAGCAGCAGGAAAAAGTCAAAGTCATGGATTCATATTGAAAATGCAATGGAATACATTATGAGTGTGGATTTGTCACAGGAGTTGACAAATGAATCAATTGCAGGGGCAATTGGTGTATCGGCAAATTACCTCACCAGTATTTTCCAGATGTATCTGGGAATTTCATTACACAAATATATTGTGAATGTGAGAATCGAACATGCGCAGCAACTGCTTTTATCCGGGAAGGTAAACGTGACGGAGGCAGCGGATTTAACAGGATTTTCAAGTATTCACGTATTTAGCAAAACGTTTAAAAGCATTATGGGCATTTCGCCCAGTCAGTTTATGAATGAAACTGTAACCAAAAAGAAGGAGGTAAATTTTTATGTGGATTGAGGGAAATTACAGACGAAACCTGATGGACATGCACATTGATGACTGGAATCCGGAATTTTTAAGTCGTCTCAATGTGGATGAGTATGTGGAGGCTTTAAAGGATGCGGGGATTCAGGCAGCCATGGTAAAGGGAAGGCCACATACAGGTCTGGCTTATTACCCTACAAAGGTAGGAAGAATGCATAAGGGTTTAAAGGGATTTGATTTCCTTGGGACAATGGTTCAAAAATGTCATGAAAATGGGATTGCGGTGGTGACATATTTTACCCAGATTTTTGACAATTGGGCTTATGAGAATCATCCTGAATGGCGGATTATAACCGCAGAGGGAAAAGGCATGCGGGAGTACCATGAAAAGGAAAACATGAAAACAGGCCGTTATGGTATTGTATGTCCCAATAACGAAGGCTACAGAGAGTATGTAAAAGCCTGCCTTACGGAAATGAATGAGCTGTATGACTTTGATGGCATGTTTTTGGATATGACTTTTTTCCCGGAAGTATGCTATTGCCCCAGCTGTCGGAAAAGGTATATGGATGAGACCGGCAAGGAGCTTCCAAGGGTAATGGACTGGAAGAATCCGGATTGGCTGGAATATGTCTATAAACGGGATGAGTGGATGGCGGATTATGCCAGATTTGCAACGGGATGCGTTAAGAAAATAAAACCCCACGTAACCATTGAGCACCAGTTTTCCAGCATAGCAGCTTCCTGGATTTCCGCTAACTCAGAGCTTTTATTAGATGCCATTGACTGTGCCAGCGGCGATTATTATGGCGGATTTTTGCAGCAGACATTTATCAACAAATATTATAAAAATGTTTCCCCAAATCTTCCTTTTGTATATCACACCTCAAGGTGTGACCCGGAATTATTATACCATACCACAACGAAGACCGAAGAAGAAATGCTGTTACACGTGATCACAGCGCTTGTACATAATGGAGCCTTCTTGCTTGTGGATGCAATCAATCCGGATGGCAGTATTGTGCCCCAGGTTTATCACGGGTTAATGAAACGGATTTATGAAAATACCAAGCGGTTTGAAAAGTATGTCAGTGGAGATTTATACCATGATGCGGCAATCTGGTTTGCTACCCATGCCAAATATGATCCCAATGAAACTGAAATAGAAGTTACGGAAAAGAGTTTCCACCCTGCTTATTATATGGAAGCGCCTGTAGCGGCATCCTCTGTCCTTCGGGAATACAATGTACCCTTTGAGGTAATCGGGACGAAGAATATCAGAGAGGAAAAAGCAAAGGTATTGGTTCTTTCCCATGTTGCGAATATCAGAGAGGAGGAGATGGATGAAATAGAGGCTTTCCTTGCAAAGGGAGGTAATCTGCTTATTAGCGGACCAGTCGGAAATGAGAGGTTGCAAAAGCTTCTTGGAATCAAGGTGAGCGGACGGACTGAGCATAACTTTACTTATATGAGCCCTACCAAAGAAGGAGAAAGGTTCTTCGAGGGATTTTCACATTTAGTACCGCTTACCATAGACGGGCACCAGATGGAAGCGGAAATTGTAGATGACAAAAATCTTACGGTGCTTGCCACAAAGACCCTGCCTTATACCATGACAGGGCGCTGCGAATTTGCGGCGATTCATTCCAATCCGCCTGGTATTTATACCAACAGCCCATGCGCGGTTTTAAAGGATGTAGGGAAAAGCAAGATAATCTGGACGGCAGCGCCCGTTGAAATGTCAAGGCCTTATATGAGCCGGAAGGTATTTTTCCGTATGATTGATTTTTTGCGCGGGGAAGCATCCTTTACTTCCAATGCGCCTAAATTTGTGGAGGTGATTGGATGGCAGAAGGATGGGACAGACTATTTTGCAGCAATCAATCAACAGGAGGAATCTCCGGTTGCCCCTATGTACGATATCACCATTGATGTCAAAGGAAAGGCAGATAAAAAGGCATATCTTCTTCCGGAAAGGACGGAATTAAAGACAGAAATAACAGGGGGAGATACGCTGAGAATCTATTTGCCTAAATTAGAAATCTTCCATATACTTTGCTTAGAATCATAAATTTATCAATGAAGAAAGCCTGTTGTAAGAATCATTTTTACAGCAGGCAGCAGAATGGAGGTTTTTTATGAAGTATGGGATTTATTTTGCTTATTGGGAGCAGGAATGGGATGTTGACCAGAAGCAGTATATTGAAAAGGTAAAGAAGTTGGGGTTTGATGTTCTGGAAATTTCCTGCGCCATGTTAAAGAAAGCAGGCAAAGAAGAATTATCGGAAATAAAGAAAAGAGCGGAGGATGCGGGAATCATTTTGACGGCTGGTTATGGGCCTGCTGCAAATGAGAACCTTGCAAGTCAGGAACCGGATGTGATAAAGAATGCAATCGCTTTTTACACAGATATCTTAAGGAAGCTTGAGATGCTTGACATTCACACCCTGGGGGGCGGCGTTTATTCCTACTGGCCGGTTGATTATACGAAGCCTATTGACAAGGCGGGAGACTGGGCAAGAAGCGTGGAAAACGTGCGAAAGGTCGGAAAGATTGCGGGTGAGTGCGGCGTAGATTACTGCTTAGAGGTACTGAACCGGTTTGAAGGATATCTGCTCAATACCTGTGAGGAATGCAGGAAATTTGTAGAAGAAGTAGATGTGGATGCAGTAAAGATTATGCTGGATACCTTCCATATGAATATTGAGGAGGATAGCATGGTGGAGGCAATTTTACTGGCAGGAGAAAAGCTGGGGCATTTCCATGTGGGAGAAAATAACAGACGGCTGCCAGGTAAAGGAGGCTTCCCATGGTATGAAATTGGCATGGCACTGCGTGCAATTGGATATGAGAAAAACATTGTGATGGAGCCCTTTGTTAGAAGTGGAGGCGGCGTAGGAAGCGATATTAAGGTGTGGCGTGATTTAAGCCGCGGCGCATCTATCGCGCAGCTTGATGAGGATGCAAGAAATTCAGTGAATTATCTGCGCTATGTATTTGGCGGCCCTAATTCTGATAACAGGAGCGTGCTTAGATCTTTCTTAGAATAAAATGCTCTAAGGGAATGGAGGAAATATGAAGAATTATCCGGCAATAGGAATACGGCCTATCGTGGATTCCAGAAGACTTGGTATTCGAGATGCATTAGAAGGAAAGGTTAGGGAGATGGCAGAGTCAGCAAAGAAGCTGATTCAGGAGAATGTATTTTATGCAGACGGCACTCCTGTCCGTGTTGTGATTTTTTCCGGAAGTATTGCAGGGGGAGAGGAGGCGGCAAGGTGTGAGGCAGAGTTTTTTGGAGAACACGTAACAGCCACCTTAAGTGTGACACCAAGCTGGTGTTATCCTCTTGAGACCATTGATATGAATCCCCTTACCATTAAGGCAATTTGGGGATTTAACGGAACAGAGCGTCCGGGAGCCGTGTATTTAGCTTCCGCCATGGCAGCGCATAATCAGATGCGCAGGCCCTGCTTTTCTATTTATGGCAGAGATGTACAGGATATGGAGGAGCAGGAAATTCCCAATGATGTACAGGAAAAAATACTGCGGTTTGCCAGATGTGCAACAGCGGTAGGCCAGATGCAGAATAAGTCTTATGTGGGATTTGGCGCGGTCTCCATGGGGATTATGGGTTCCTTTTTAGATCCGTCCTTCTATGCACAGTATCTTGGGATGCGCTCTGAATGGGTGGATATGACAGAAATTCTGCGCCGTATGGAACTGGAAATTTATGATAAGGAGGAGTTTAAAGATGCGCTTGCCTGGGCTCGCAAGAATTGTAAGGAGGGCTATGACCCCAATCCGGAGCAGAGGGCCCACAGCAGGCAGCAGAAGGATGAGGAATGGGAATTTGTGGTAAAGATGACCATGATTGTCCGCGATGTAATGCTTGGAAATGAAAGGCTGGCAGAACTGGGCTTTACAGAGGAAGCCCTTGGAAGAAACGGCATCTTTGGCGGTTTTCAGGGACAGCGTATGTGGACAGACTATAAGCCCAATGCAGATTTTACTGAGGCGATACTGAATTCATCCTTTGACTGGAATGGAAAACGCCAGCCCCTTATTTTTGCAACGGAAAATGATAATTTAAATGGTCTTTCCATGCTTTTTGGCAATCTGTTGACCGGAAAAGCAAGCGGATTTTCGGATGTGAGATGCTTTTGGAGCCCAGAGGCCATAAAGAGGGTGAGCGGTTGGGAACCTGTCGGAAAAGCTGCGAAAGGATTGATACATTTAATCAATTCCGGCTCCACTTGCCTGGATGCAACTGGAAAAGCAACGAATGAAGCAGGAGCAGGGGTGATGAAGCCCTGGTGGGAGATGAAGGATGCGGACATAAAAGCGTGCCTTGAAGCCACAGACTGGTGTCCTGCGGAGCTGTGCCAGTTCAGAGGGGGCGGGTATTCGTCCCATTTTAAAACGGATGCCGAGATGCCGCTTACTATGGTGAGAATGAATCTGGTGGATGGAATCGGCCCTGTGATGCAGATTGCGGAAGGATGGAGCGTAGTACTGCCAGAGGAAGTACACGATAAAATTGACATCCGCACAGATCCCACCTGGCCCACCACCTGGTTCGTACCAAGAACCAATGGAAGCAAGGCGTTCCGGGATGTTTACAGCGTAATGGCAAACTGGGGAGCCAACCATGGCGCTTTTATACATGGACATGTAGGAGCTGACCTTATCACCCTTTCTTCCATGCTCCGCATTCCGGTAACCATGCACAACATAGAAGAAGAAAAGATTTTCCGTCCCCATGTATGGTCTTCATTTGGAACAAACGATTTAGAATCTGCTGATCGGGAGGCATGCAGAGCTTTTGGCCCCTTATACAGATAAAAGCTTGTACCAATCAAGAAAAGACCTTATAAACGTTTAGGTTTTCCCTATGGGAAAATCGTTTCAATATAAGACGGTATAGCCCGAATGATAAGGGTTATACCGTCTTTTTAAAATACATTGACATTGTAATTATTCGGAAGTCTGTATATAATTATGAATCATCAATATTTGGAAATCTATATATTTCCGATTGCGGTTTAGCCGGAACATAGATATAATGGCTTTAAATGCTCAGGGAATGAGCGTGCTTTAGAGGAGAAGGTGATAATGGAAGAAAAGAAGTTGATTGAGTTTCGGAATATCGTGAAAAGCTTTGACGGTCAGATTGTATTAAAGGGAGTAAATCTTGATATATATGAGAATGAATTTGTTACACTTCTTGGCCCAAGCGGCTGTGGGAAGACAACGCTGCTTAGGATTCTGGGCGGTTTTATAGATGCGGATGAGGGAAAGATTATTTTTAAGGGGGAGGAAATCAATCATAAGCCTCCTTACAAGCGAGAGTTAAATACAGTGTTCCAAAAATATGCATTGTTTCCCCATTTGAATGTATATGAAAATATTGCTTTTGGGCTTAAAATCAATAAAATCAGCAAGGATGTGATTGACCAGAAGGTTATGAAAATGCTGAAGCTGATTGGCCTTGAGGGGTTTGAAGGGAAGAATATCACGTTATTATCCGGGGGACAGCAGCAGAGGGTTGCCATCGCCAGGGCTCTTGTAAATGAGCCTAAGGTTTTACTACTGGATGAACCCCTTGCCGCTCTTGACCTTAAACTGCGCCAGGAGATGCAGTATGAGCTTAAGCGTATTCAGCAGGAGGTGGGCATCACGTTTATTTTTGTAACCCATGACCAGGAAGAAGCGCTGACGATGTCGGATAAAATTGTGGTGATGAAGAACGGGGAAATCCAGCAGGTGGGTACCCCCCAGGAGATTTATAATGAGCCGGCGAACCGTTATGTGGCGAATTTTATCGGCGAGAGTAATATTATTTCGGGGGTGATGCTGGAAGACTACAAGGTTTGGTTTGACGACCTTGTGTTTGACTGCGTGGATTTTGGCTTCAAGAAAAGGGAACAGGTGGATGTGGTAATCCGTCCGGAGGATATTGATATTGTGGGGAAAGAAAAGGGGAAGATGACCGGAGAGGTGCGCAGTGTTCTGTTTAAGGGTGTGCATTATGAGGTTATGGTGGAAACCATACCCGGTACCCAGGTAACCGTCAATATGCAGGTGATCCGCAGCCATGATGCGGTCAGCGAGGATGGAAAAGAAAAAATCAGTGCAACCAATTTCTACGTGGATTTGGAGGATGTAAAAAGCTTGGACGATAAGGAAGTGGTGGCCCGCTCCAACGCCCAGGCATGGAATCCTGAGACGGACGACTACATATCTATTTCCAGAATTGAATTTGACGTAAGAGAGGAAGAAGGCCAGTATCCGGTTTTATTTTCCACTTCTAACGGAACCAGTATCGAGCGGACGATTTTCGTGGTCAATCAGCCCTTTGTGAGCAATGAAAAAGCAAACGAAGCGGTTATGGCGTTCAACTTCCAGACTACGGCGGAGGAAATCAGGGAGTCCCAGGCCCTGGATACGGATATGAAAACCTGGGCCAGCGCCCAGGCATGGAAATTAAGCGATGAGAGCCAAAGTGTGGATATCAGTGTGGACTATGATTTTGAACCTGAAAATGTGGCGGAGGGAGTCTACCGGATCACCTTTTCCACAATGGGGCGGGAATTTAAAATCCACACCACAGACTATATTAAAGAGGGGCAGGAGGTTGGACTGACCTTCTTCCCGGAAGACATTCATGTAATGTCTAGGATGGTGTATTAAGTTTTTAGGCAAAAAATGCCTGGAAACGGCTGAAAAGGCGGGTGTTTTTTATCCGGATTTATGATTCTGCAAAGAGGAAGCATGGAGGTTAGATTGAAAAATCAGAGATTTTTCAATCAACAAATTTGTGCTTGCGCCCAAATTTGCGGGGTATTGGCAAGAATGGAGGGGTAGAATGAAAAAATTTTCACAGATGGCAATTCCCTATATTGTCTGGTCCATACTGATGCTGGTGCTGCCTATGGCTTTGATTGCATTTTATTCGGTTACCCAGCCGGGAAACAGTATTATTTCTTTTTCCGTTACATTGGAACACTATGTTAAATTTTTTACCGATGCGGATTTTTTGATTATTCTTTGGCGTTCTCTTTGGATCGCCTTTAAAACCACAATTATCTGTCTGTTGATAGGATATCCGGTGGCGTATTATATTTCACATTGTCAGGAGCGGGTACAGAATATTCTGGTATTTTGTATCACCATGCCTATGTGGATCAATATGCTGGTGAGAACTTATGCATGGATTGGACTTTTAAGCCAGGACGGACTTATACAGCGGCTTCTTAAGATGTTGGGATTGGGAAATACGGAACTTTTATACACCGAAGGGGCGGTGCTTTTAGGGATGGTGTATAACTTTATTCCGTTTATGATTTTGCAGATCAATACAACTCTTTGCAAAATGGATGATTCCCTTTTGGAGGCGGCTGCCGATTTGGGGGCGGATTCCATACAGGCTTTTGGGCGGGTTACGCTGCCCCTTTCGATTCCGGGCGTCGTCAATGGAATTACGCTGGTGTTTTTGCCTGCGGTCAGTTCTTTTTTCATCCCCAAGCTCTTAGGGGGAGGCAAATATTTTTTGATTGGAAATGTAATTGAAAATCAGTTTATTACCGTAGGAGAATGGAATTTTGGCAGTGCAATATCTATGATTATTGCGGTGATTATGATGCTTCTTATGATGTGTGTACATAAGGCGGAGGCGCGTAATCAGGGCGGAAAGGAGGAGGCATAGCTGTCATGAAAAAAAGAAAACGTCCGGTTTTAAAAGCGTTGATGGCTTTGATGATTGTCTTTTTCTACCTTCCGATTATTTATATGATTGTATTTTCATTTAATGAGGGAAAATCTCTGACCGTCTTTACAGGTTTATCACTCCGCTGGTATCAGCATATGCTGGAAACAGGGGGGATGCTGGAGGCGCTCTATACCACGTTCAGTGTTGCGGTTATCGCCTCCTTCATTTCTACTGTGGTGGGCACGTTTACGGCCATAGGGCTTAGCAAATCCAAAAAGCTTATCCGGGATTTGATGGAGCAGGTGGACAATCTGCCTATGATGAATCCGGAAATTGTGACGGCCATAGGGCTTATGCTGTTATTTATTACCTTTCGGGTGGAAAAGGGATATATCACCATGCTGCTTGCCCATATTGCCTTCTGCATTCCCTATGTCATTCTTTCCGTTATGCCAAAGATACGTTCTTTAGACCCTGACCTTGCGGATGCGGCTATGGATTTGGGAGCCACTCCCTGGCAGGCTCTTATGAAGGTCATCATCCCTCAGATTATGCCGGGAATTGTATCAGGAGGGCTGATTGCCTTTACAATGTCGGTGGATGACTTTATTATTTCCTACTTTGTTACAGGAGGCGGGGTAAAAAACTTAAGTATTATGGTTTACACCATGAGCAGACGGATAAACCCCAGCATCAATGCGGCGTCTACTTTGATGATAGGCATAATCACCATTGTGCTTTTGATCATTAACGTAGGGCCCCTCTTTGCTGCCAAAAGGCAGAAAAGGGAGAAAGAGAGAAAGAAAATTTTACTTCCCGCCGCACTGGCAGCTGTCTGTGCGGCAGGATGTATCGTTTTTGTCCGGTTTGGCGATATGCAGGAGAAAAGGCCCTTTGAGGGGGAAATACTGCATATTTATAATTGGGGCGAGTACACCGGAGAGAACATTATAGGCGATTTTGAGGAAGATACCGGCGCGAAAGTCATTCTGGAGAATTATGATTCAAACGAGCAGATGTATATCAAGGTGGCAAACGGAGAGTCTTATGATATCCTTGTGCCAAGCGATTATATGATTCAGAGGCTGATTTTGGAGGAATATTTGCAGAAATTAGACCATACAAAGCTGACCTGTATGGATAAATTGACGGATGCGGTGAAGGGGCTTTCCTATGACCCGGAAAATGCGTACTCTATTCCATATTTCTGGGGAACGGTGGGGATTGTATATGACAAAAATAAGGTAGATGTAGAGAGTCTTGAGCAGGAGGGATTCAATATCTTTTTGAACGAAAAGTACCAGGGGGATATTTATTTATATGATTCCGAACGGGACAGCTTTATGATGGCCCTTAAGGCTTTGGGATATTCTATGAACACAGAAGATGCTAAGGAGCTGGACGAGGCATATGAATGGCTGGTAAGATGCGTTGAGACCATGGAGCCTGAAATTGTCACTGATGAAATTATCGATAATATGGCCCAGGGAAGAAGGGCGCTAGGGCTTATGTATTCTGGTGATGCGGCCTATGTTATGGCCGAAAATGAGAACATGGGCTTCTACCTTCCCAAAACAGGGACCAATTTATGGTCCGATGCCATGGTGATTCCTAAAAATGCGAAAAATCCTGAGCTGGCCCATGCGTTTATTAATTTTGCCAGCGATTATGAGGGGGCTTATGATAACTCCAGCTATGTGGGCTATACTTCGGCCAACCAGGAGGTTATGGACGTGCTTTCCGGCCCAGGGGGTGATTTTGAGGGAATCAGCGCTTATATTCCCAGAACGGATTGCGAATTTGACGAGGTGTTTGTTTATAACGAGAAAACCAGAAAGGAAATCAGCAATATGTGGAGCAGGGTGAAAATTGTGGCAAGCAATGCGAATCCTTCCAAGCATTAAAAGGTTCACTAACCGTTATGTGGTTCCCAAGAAAGAGAGTTTCGTAACTTTCCTGTTCAACAGGAAGATTTTATGCCGATATAATAGGTGTATAATCAGAAATAATTGTGTAAGAGAACCCTGTGAGAATATGGGGCAGTGTATGGGCAGCGCAATTTTTACTTTTCTATGCATTATAATACATATCATACACCACATAACCGCTTACATCTTTCAAAGACCCTTCCGATGTTTCCATGCACATCATACATCTTGGCTCGGCCATTGGGATTCCGCTTGTAGGATAGATCCCAAATTCCGATGAAGTATGAAATCCCACACGGTTATAAAAATGGTAGTCTCCCTCTACGGTGATGCCCTTGGCCCCATATTCTTTCGCTTTTTGAATGCCCAGGTTTAACATGGTTGAACCGATATGTTGGTGAAAATGGTCTGCATGAACCGAAACAGGCGCCAGCATCAAAATACCGCCGTTGTGGATATGCTCGCCCTTAGGTGTCTGGGACAATGGAAAGTGTGAAAACAGGAAATGCCCGACAACTTCGCCCTTTAATTCGGCAACAAAGGATAAAGCCGGGATATAGTACTTAGACTGCCGTATTTCTTCAACTAAGGCAACTACGTCTGTACCGTCAGAATAATCTGTCCCCTCATGGAAGGAACGCAGAATCAAAGAAACAATAGCATGATAATCTTTCGCTGTTTCAGGACGAATTATAATATCTTCTCTCATATGGAACCTCCATTCTTGCAAGAAAGCCGCAAACGGTATGCAAAACATACTATGTGTACGAAACGAAGTACACTATGGGCAATCACAAATTCTACCTTAATATTTTGCTTTCATACTCCCGCAGGGACTGAATCGCCTGGGGCGCCAGAGGAATCAAGGCAATCATGTTAAAAACTGTCATCAGTCCAACGCCCATATCCCCCAAATCCCAGACAAATGTGTAAGCAGCCAGCCCGCCGATAAAGAGCATGACAAGGGCCAAAATCTTATAAAGGGTCTGGGAGAGCCAGTTGTCCCCAAATAGGTAGGCAATGTTCGGACGGGCGTAGAACAGAATGCCGATAAAAGTTGAAAAGCTAAAAAGCCAAAGTATGGCGGCAATAAAGATTACGCCGAACCCGCCCATGTGATGCTGCATAGCGGTCTGCAGAAGATCCATACCTTGAAGGCCGTCCGTAAGGTGGGCAGGGGCAAGGAGCATAATCATAGCAGAACAGCTGCAGATAACAATGGTGTCAATAAATACGCCCAGGGCCTGCAGAAGGCCTTCTTTGGCAGGATGGCTGATATCGGCAGCGGCAGCGGCGCAGGGCGCGGAGCCGGAACCGGCTTCATTGGAAAACAAGCCTCTTTTTGCACCGTTCATAATCACCGCCCCAAATCCGCCGGCCACAGCCTGACGCAGACCAAAGGCCTCGGCAAAAATACGCTGGAATACGGATGGCAGCAGTCCTATATTTTTGAAGATGATAAACAATGTAATCAAAAAATAACATGCGGCCATGATTGGCACCAGAATGTCAAGTACCTTTACGGTTGCGTTTTTACGCAGCACAATAATCGCAGAAATAATCACGAGGATGATTGTGGTATAAAGCGGCGGGATGCGGAACGCGTTTTCAAAAGCGGAGGAAACCGAATTGCCGATAACCTGGCTGATTCCGCACCAGCAAATCAGACCGGAGATTGCAAACAGCACGGCAATGAAAGAACGTTTACGGGCGTTGCTTTTCTTAAGAAAAAGGCAATGGATATAATAAGCCGGGCCGCCTCTGTATCCGCCGTAGAGCGGGTCCTTTTCTTTATAAAGCTGGGCCAGTGTTCCTTCGATAAAAGCAGTGGAGGAGCCTAACAGGGCAATCACCCACATCCAGAAAACAGCGCCTGCTCCGCCGGCGGAAATGGCAGCTACCACCCCTACCAGATTGCCCATACCAACCCGGGTGGCGGTGGATACAATCAGCGCCTGTAAGCCTGAAATGGCATCTTTTTGACTGACATTCCGCTTTTCCGCCATAATTTTTATCATTTCGGGGAACAGTCTGAAAGGAAGAAACCGGGTGCGCAGGGTAAAATATATTCCCGATGGAATCAAAATCAGAACAAGTAAAGATAAGCCGAGAGAGCTTCCGCCTGGCAAAGGAACCGTAATAAGATCGCCCCATAAGACATGGTATACGGCATAAAAAATAGTGACGATTAAGTCTGTTGCTTTGGTTAAAAAGTCCATATCAATAATCCTTGCTTTTTGTGTGGCAGCCCCTTCTATAGACAGTAGGACTATGTCGCACATCCGGTAGAAAAGATTTCGACATATCAGTACGTTTCAAGAGGCGTAAATAGGTTTTAACTCAGTATATCGTGTAAAAGAATAGATGTAAACAGGTATACGAAAATAAAATGACGGTAAAAATCGGATTTGGGAGAAGTTGAAAGAAAAGCAGGATTTTTTAAGATAAGAAATAAATATGTGATGGATTTTCATATGTGCGATCGGGCTGTATTATGATAGAATAAAAACAAGTTATCCACAATTAAGAAAGCGCTATAAAGGATGTCAGATATTACAAAATTGATATGTATGTGGGAAAGAGGGTGATAGGGTACTATGGACATGCAGGAATTAAAACAAATAATATATCAGGGAGAAAAAGTAGATATAGAATGTAAGGAAGCAGAGAGTAACGTGCCAAAATCTGTTTATGAGTCCTATTCTGCTTTTGCCAATACGAAAGGAGGTTATATTATTCTTGGGGTGAAGGAAGACAAACAGAAAACGCATTTTGAAGAACGATTTATCATACAGGGAATCGATAATCCCAAGAAACAGGTGGAGGATTTTTGGAATACAATTAACAGCAATACAGCAATAAGGTGAACATAAATATTTTGAAGGATGAAGATGTGTTTATTGTGGAGGAGTCGGAAGTTAGTTTAGTGGTAATCAAGGTGCCGAGAGCTGATTACAAAATGCGTCCGGTATATATTGGTGAAAATCCATATAAAGGTACATTTAAAAGAAATAACGAAGGTGATTATCATGCGGTAGACCTTGAAGTTGACGGTATGATTCGCGATAAAAATCCAGATGGAAGTGACGGCATGATTTTGGAATATTACACAATGGAGGACATTGATAAAGAAACTCTGCGGAAATATCGTCAGATTTTTGAGATTAGAAATGATGGGCATGTGTGGAACTCTCTTGATGACAAATCCTTTCTTGAAAGACTTGGTGGGTATAGAAAAGATAGAAGGGGAGGAAAAGAAGGTGTGACACTTGCCGGATTGATGATGTTTGGCAATGGACTTGCCATACGGGACGAATTTGATAATGTATTTATGGATTACCGGGATGAAAGTGAGATTACGCCGGAGGTTCGCTGGAATGACCGTATTACCTATGATGGAACATGGGAAAATAATTTATTTAATTTTTTTACCAGAGTAACACCAAAGCTGATTGCTGATTTGAAGAAGCCTTTTAAGTTAGAAGGAATGCAGCGTATTGATGAAACACCCGTTCACAAGGCTATTAGAGAAGCTTTTGTGAATTTGATTATACATGCAGATTACCTGTTGGATGCAGGAACTTTGAAAGTAATTAAACGTACTGATGGATTTGAATTTACCAATCCCGGAATATTGAAGCTTCCGATTGAAGATATTTACCGGGGAGGAAACTCAAAACCAAGAAATCCCCGTATGCAGACAATGCTTAGAATGATTGGTTTTGGCGATAATGCAGGCTCCGGTTTTCCGGCAATTTTATCTACATGGGAAAATGAAGGATGGATAAAGCCGGAACTAAAGGAAGATACAAGACTGAATCAGGTTACATTAACATTGAATATGATGCCGGGCTGGCTGGCTGCATTGCAGGAATTGTATGAGAAAATAATTGAAAATGTGAATGATTCGGAAATACAGGTTGAGAAAATAGCAGAAACATTTAATAGTTCAATAGAGGCAATTCCAATCTCAATAGAAAAGTCAGAGGGGATTGAGGGAGTGATAAAGAGGATAGTGGCATATATGAATACGTTCTCAAAAGAACAGATTGAGAAAATCAGCGAGACAGCCCAAAATTTAAGCAATCAAATGCAGGATAACAAAAGGCTTTCCGGTATGGCACAAAATCTGGCAGATAGTTTAGCAGAATCGGCAGAAAAATCGGCAGAAAAATCGGCAGAAAAATCAACAGCTCATACAATAGGCGTGCCAGGACTGTCAAAACGGCAAAAACAAATATTGGATTGTATGAAGCAGGGAATATCTTATAGTTCGGAGGAAATCGCACAAATGGTAGGTTTGAAAGGATCCAGAACAAGACAACTTTTAAATGAACTGGTTGCAATGAATTTCATTTCCTGTACGGCAGCAACCAAAAACAGAAGATATACGAAAGAGTAGAGGGCTGGGATAGAAATATGTGTTGAATGCTATGAAAAGAAACTGAGGATTGTGACAGTATCTCCTCATTGGTTGAATATACAGACATGACAGGCAATGCACAAAAAAGCATACAAAGCAGCATCGGGAACAATGTAAAGAATGGTACACAAAATGATGTATTTTCCAGAGATTTTGGAGGATTAAGAAGCATATGGAAAAAAGGATTGACAATCTGATAAAGAAAAAAGGAAAAAGAAACGGTATCTCCGGAATTTTAATGATAAGTATATTGATTATGGCGGTCAGCCTTCTTATATCATGTGGCGATAAACCAGAAGAAGGGAAAGGGGCGGAGGCAGATTCGGATATCCAGGGGAATTTGACCTCATCAAATGATTCTCCGGATGAAGGCATGCAGGACGCGGGGGATTTGAATGAATCATCAGAAGGCGGGGAACCGGAAGGCAATGGAGCGGAAAATCCAAAGGCAGAACAGGATTTTAATTACAATCATGAATATAATGAAATGCTTCGCTGTTACGAGGGAGATGTGTACCTGGCCAGAGAAGACGGCATCAGACGGGTGAAAGATGGGGAAGGAGAAGAAGAACTGATTTACGAAAATTCCTACAGGGCAAGAAGGGGAATGGAACTTTATCAGAATTATCTTTATTTTTGCGGGTCGGTGTCAAAAGAAGGACAGGAGGCGGCCACCGTTTACCGAATGGATTTAAATACCCTTGCGGTTGAAGATATGCTTGCGGATATCAGTACGCAATTTGACCTCTTGTATCGTGTTTCTATTTACGAAAGTAATCTATATGTGGCAAGGGATTACGGTGCAAGAATCGGATTTGAACTGAATGAAAAGGGAGCAATCACCGGCTGGTTGGACGATAAGGCGGATGATTTTCTCTACCGGGAGTACAATGATTACATGGAGCTGGAATGGCAGAAGATGAATGCCCGATCGGATGATGCGTATTGGGAAATGGTAGAGGAAACCGGAAAGAGATATCAGGCGATAATGGATGTTGCCGCCTGCAGAGAAATGCTTGAGGGAAACCAGGTGGTCAGCCAGTATAAGGATGAACTGCTAAGAAGCCTTTTTCTGGAAAAGGAAGATGGAACTTATGAGTATTTATGCGATATGGCAGACTATCCTGTGATTGTGACGGAAACAGGAATTTATTATGGAGCCAACGAAGGAGGAGATATTTGGTATGTGGATTATAACACAAAGGAGGCACGGCTCTTTTTTGAAAAGGATGCGGACGCGTGGGCGGAAATTTTGCTGGCAAATTATGATGCTGATTACGTTTACTTGCTGGAGAGCAGATATTTAGGTACGGAATCCCAGGGCTTTCCGGAAATGGAGCGGGAGCTGATTCGGGTCCCAAGACAGGGCGGAGCAGGAGAAACAGTTTATCGATTTGAGGAAGGATTTAATACAGTTGGGGGAACGGGGTTTTACATGCACTGCGGCGTATATGATAAGCGTATGTATTTTGAGGAACATGAGACAATCGGTCTTTTGCAGAATGCGGATGAAAAATCCGCCAAACCCACGAAAGAGGAAGGATAATTTTTTCAAAAAGTTAGCGGATGCGGACAGCCTTTACTGGAATTTTTCACGGTCTGTGCAGTAAATGCACAGGCCTGGTTGAATAGTTGCTTGAAACGTACAGAATATTGTACAAAATATTGATAATACTATGGGTGTAGAATATACTAATTTAAAGGGAGGGCGATTGTATGATAGCAACTAATTTTTCTAATGTAAGGAATAATTTTAAGGAAGTTTGCGATCGGGTGGTGCATGATTCCGACATTGCAATCATTACAAGGAAAAACGATGAAAATGTCGTACTGATGTCTCAGGCACAGTACGATAACTTGATTGAAAACCTTCATGTAAGAGAGAGTAAGTCAAACTATGAGTGGTTGAAAGAATCTGTCCAACAAGCAGAAGATGGAAAACTTGTAAACTTTGATGTGGAGGATTAGTTTATGAATATATCCCTCACTGAGAATGCCTGGGAGGATTATATATACTGGAAAAAAATGGATAAAAAAATTGTAAAAAGAATCAATGAATTAATTAAGGATATAAAAAGGAGCCCGTTTGAGGGGATTGGCAAACCGGAATCTTTAAAATATGATTTAGCAGGTAAATGGAGTAGAAGGATAACCGATGAGCATAGATTGGTTTATCAATTGGAAGGGACCAATTTAATCGTATATACTTGCAGATATCACTATTCATAGTGGCCAATGGATGTAGGACATTTGCAAAAATCTTTTACGGCATTTTGATAGAAACCAATAAGTTAAAGAAGGAAACGACATAAAGCAAGACCGCGATGATGATACCTTCAGAAATAAGGAATTGACAGGAAAATGAGGATGACATTACAACAATTAAGATATATGATTGCCGTTGCAGAAAGAGGTTCTATTACAGAAGCGTCAAAAGAGCTCTATATTTCCCAGCCCAGTCTCTCCGGCGCCATCAAAGAAGTGGAAAAGGAATCCGGAATAACAATTTTCAGCCGATGCCGGGCGGGCGTAGCATTGACGAAAGAGGGCATGGAGCTTTTAGGATATGCAAGGCAGGTTGTCCAGCAGATGGAACTGCTGGAATCAAAATATGTTAACAGAGAACCGGCAAAGCAGCGATTCTGCGTTTCTACCCAGCATTTTACCTTTACGGCCAATGCGTTTGTGGAACTGGTAGAGCGTTTTGGTCAGGAGAGATATGAGTTTATCCTGAATGAAACACAGACCCATCAAATCGTAGAAGATGTGCGGAACCGGTTTAGCGATTTGGGAATCCTTTATCTTTGCAACAGCAATGAAAATGTGCTGAGAAAGTTGTTTGATGAATACAATTTGAACTTTTATGAGCTGTTTACCGCAAGGCCCCATATCTTTATCAGCAAGGAACATCCGCTGGCAGAATGTGCGTCTGTTCAGTTGGATGATTTGAAACCATATCCCCGGCTTAGCTTTGTGCAGGGGACTTATGAGTCTTCCAATTTTTCAGAGGAACTTTTCAGCAATGAGCCTGCTGAAAGAAGCATTAAGGTAAGTGACCGTGCGGCTATCGTAAATCTGATGATTGGCTTGGGAGGATATACAATTTCAAGCGGTATTTTTCCCAAATATCTGCAAGGGGATTCTATCATTTCCGTTCCCCTTAAGGAAGATGAAGTAATGCATATCGGATACATACTTAACAAGGATAAAGAATTATCGGAATTGGGGGAAATCTATGTTGAGGCTTTGAAACAGTATCGGAAATGAACAATAGAAAGTTTCATTCAGATTCTTCTCTGTATTCAAAGACAAACCACTTTTCATTCATATAAATCTCTATTGTATCGTCCGTTCCATATTGATAACCAAATCCACTCCCAAAGTTAGACTGATTATCTTCCATTGGAATTTCAGTTCCGTCAACCGTGGTCGTTATCTCTCCATCCATATTTCCGCAGCGGCCGGTAACAGTACTTTCTTTTCCTGTGTGATAATATAATTTTCCATTTACTCTTACCATAGGTATCCTATCCCACATTACTACAGATTCTTCCTGCTCTGACAATGTCATTTTATACACATCTCCTAATTGTGCAGGATATGTTTCTAATATCTCCCCGTTGTAAGTGATTTCCACCAAATCGCCAATTTGTAATTCAAGTTGTTCCTTATTGGGTATACGAAACTGATCTGCCGAATTAAGTTCCAAAGAACCCTCTATAGGTTTTACCAAAATCGAATCGGCGGCCGTATCAATTACTGTTGCCTGAAACGTTACAGTTTCAGGAGTATTATCTGCCAAATCAGGCATTTTTGTTATAGAATGGTCTAAAGCCGGGGTAGGCTCATGAATACCCTGGGATTGCTGTTTTCCACATGCACAAAGCAGAAAGACAATAAAACTGCATAAACAAATATTGCCGTATAATTTCTTTTTCAAAATATCCCCCTCCAATCTTGTCAGCGTCCCGCAAATTGTGTGTGTGCGGAGTACGCTATGTGTATCTGGAAATCATATTTTTATCATACTATATTTTACTGCATAGTTCAATGAATGAAGCGGTTCGATTACCCTATTTATCAAAGGAAACGTTACTATTCACGGCCTGGGAACCGCTCATAGTAACATTCGGGGCGATATTCCAAGTTTCACTTCGCAAAAATCGCTCCTCACACCTGAATCACGTTCTCACAAAATGCGCAGTAAATGCGCATTCCTGACCCGTGAAAAGTAACAAGGAAACGTTACTTTATCATGGATTATACATAGGCTCAAGCTATGAAACAGCATAAAAAACAGATATTACCTATTACATGATGTTCCATATTAAAATAGTCCCAGAAACTCCTTTCTGGTTGCTTTTGCGATTGCAAAGGAGATTTTGAGGAACTATTGAAATGGAAAGGAGGCATAAAAATGCCGGCTTATGTATTAGGTAATTTTTTGATTTATTCTTGTATCAATGCTTTTACGCCAGGACCGGGAAATATACTAGCGCTGAATACGGTAGCGAACTATGGGTATAAAAAAGGAAGGCCGCTTTTTGGGGGGATTTTTGCAGGATATTATGTTGTGCAGATTATATGTGCGGTTTTTGTATTTGGGGTGAGTGCATTTTTGCCGGATATGCTTGGGATTATGAAATATATAGGGGCCGCTTATATTTTGTGGCTGGCAGTCCATATTGCGTTAAGCAAACCGGCGGTAGATACCGCAGAAGAATCCGCATCTTTTATGAAAGGCTTTTTGTTACAGTTTGTGAATGTGAAAATCTATTTATTTGGAATTACGGCACTGACCGGTTATATAACAGATTATAGCGTTTCTTTTTGGGTTTTGCTATTGTTTGAGATTCTCATTGCCACCATTGGAACAGTTGCAACTTTCACCTGGGTTGGGATGGGCATGCTGATACGGAAAACATATCAGAAATATTACAGGGCGATTAACCTGATCCTTGCGTTAGCTTTAGTAGAGTGTGTATATGGCATGTTAAAATAAAGGTTTTTCCTATGGAATATAGGATACAGAAAATTGATTCAGTTTAGGAGATTTAAGGATGAAAAAGATTCTTTTGGCCACGCCCACCATGCATGGCAAGGAGCGGCAGTATATACAAGAGGCGTTTGAAACAAACCAGGTTGCGCCGTTAGGGTCCAACGTAGATGCATTTGAGGATAAAGTGGCGGCTTATGTGGGGGCGTCTTCCGCCGCCGCTCTTTCATCAGGAACGGCGGCGCTGCATCTGTCCGTTCTTTTGGCAGGTGTGAAGGAAAACGATATTGTCTTTGTTCCTTCCCTGACCTTTGCGGCCAGCGTAAATCCAATCAGATATGAGAAGGCAATTCCCGTTTTGATTGATTCGGAGCGTGATACATGGAACATGGACGGGGCGGCGCTGAAAAAGGCGTTTGAAAAATATCCCCACCCCAAAGCGGTTATGGCAGTGCATTTATACGGCACATCAGCTCATATGGATGAAATATGCGCCATATGTAAAGAACACAATGTCCCTTTAATAGAAGATGCGGCGGAGTCCTTAGGCACCACCTATAAAGGAAAAATGACGGGGACTTTCGGGGACTATGGAATCTACTCTTTTAACGGGAATAAAATTATTACGACTTCAGGGGGAGGGATACTTGTTGCAAAGCGGGATGAGGATGTGGAAAAAGCGCGTTTTCTGTCAAGACAGGCCCGGGATCCGGCCAGGCATTATCAGCATTCTACGATTGGTTACAACTACAGGATGTCAAATATTGTTGCCGGAATAGGATGCGGGCAGATGGGGTATCTGAAAGACCACATAGAAAAAAAGCGCAAGATTTATCAAATCTACAAAGAAGCTTTCTCGGATATAAAGGAAATAGAAATGAATCCGCTAAACAAAGACGGCGCTGACAACAACTGGCTTTCCTGTATGACGATTTCATCAGACAGCAATGTAACGCCTGCTCAGGTTATGGACGCCTTAGAGGCCGAAAATATTGAAACCAGGCCGATATGGAAACCAATGCATCTGCAGCCTGTATTTGAAAAATATGACTTTATCCAGGTAGAGGATGGGATGAGTGTAAGCGAAGATATATTTAACAGAGGGCTTTGCCTGCCAAGCGATATTAAAAATACAAAGGAGGATATGGAGCGCATCATAAAAATTGTACGAAACCAGTTCCGGCAGCAATAAACTTATAGGTGTTTTCTCCAAGCCTTTTTCCGCTATATAGTTTGAGTCATGAATTATCATTACGGTTACGCTTTATGAATGATATAACTTTTGTGTTGCTATCCATTTTGAAATTAAGTATAATTTTTATAGAAAATAGTAGGTATCATAAGGGCTGGCGGCATGACCAAGGTGGGAGAAAAGTATGTTCAACGTATTATTGGTTGAAGATGAAAAACTGGAAATGGAAACATTGAGAGATTACGTGGACTGGAAAAGGCTTGGCGCCTCCAGGGTTTATACGGCCCGAAACGGACGGGCGGCGTTAGAATGTCTGGAAGCCCATGACCCTGATATTATGATTACGGATATTCAGATGCCGGTGATGGATGGGATAGAATTGGCCAAAAGGGCGCGGGAAGAAGGGTATCAATGTAAAATAGTTTTTTTAACAGGTTATGACTATTACGACTATATGAAATCTGCTTTTCAGGTACAGGCAGTAGATTATATTTTAAAACCATTTGGAGTAGATGAAGTAGAAGGACTGATTGAAAGAATTTGTGAACAAATTGGAAGGGAAAAAATGGCGGAGGATTCCATAAGATTTGCATCCGGGCAGCTTTTGGTGCGTGCATGTGAAGGGAATGAACAAAAACTGGACGAGCTTTCTAGAGCCTATTTTTCCCATACGGCACAGGAAAAAGCTTTTGGTATGCTGGGAGTTTATGGGAACGTAGACGAAAAATTGGCAGTCGATTTGTTAAAGTTTTCCGAAGTGCAGCATGCTTTTTGCGCGGAACAAATGATTTTTGTTATTTTGCAGGGTTACATTTCGGTTCAGGATGCAGCAGGGAGAATCATACAGGCGGTCAGAGATAATGGATGTGTGGCTTACCTGGAGGGAAGGCTATCGCTTGAGGAACTAAAAAACGGCAGTGATATTCTAAAAAGCCAAAGAGACAGAATGTTTTACGAAAAGCCTGGCAATGTCAATTGTGTGAGCAGTCAAGAAGAAGATAATAGAAAGCGTGTGGACAAAGATAGCTGGAGCGAAAAAAGAAAGGAATTGCGCAGGGAGATTTTATCCGGCAAAGAGGAAAGTACAAAAGATGCTCTGCTGTCTTGCCTTAGGGAATTGAAAGGACTGAACAGCGCGGAGAGTCAGAGAGAAGCATATGCATTGTATCTGAATCTGCATAACAGGCTTGAATTGGAAGATATGCAGCTTTTGGAATTTATGGAAAAAAGGGAAGAAAAGCCAGAACGTAAGATATTGAATATCGGTTATTTTACTGGTATTTGCGAGGCTTTGTGGCAGTATGTAAAAGAATTGTGTACTTATTATAAAAAGCAGCAGGAGGACTCAAATTACTATGTGGTTGCCTGGGTCAGAAACTATGTTGATAAAAATTATATGAATGCATGCAGAGTGGAGGATATGGCGGAAAAAATCAACCTGTCTCCTAATTATCTGAGGAGCTTATTTAAAATAGGAACAGGGCAGACTATTTTGGAGTATATAACAGATGTCAGAATGCAGCAGGCATGCGAATTATTAAGAGATAAGCGCTTGAAAGTCAAGGATGTAAGCAGCAGAGCGGGGTATGAAAATGTATCTTATTTTAGCCAGATTTTCACCAAACGATTTGGGGTAACGCCGAATGAATATCGTAAAAAAGTTTAGAAATTTCACTTTTTTCGGCAAAATGATGTTGGTATATATTACATTTGCCGTGCTTCCTATGATACTTATGACGGCATACAACTATAAGCAGACCAGTAATATTCTGAAAGAAAAAAGTTATCAGGATATGCAGCAGAATATGGAAACGGCAGCCAGGAGTCTGGGAGCGTTTTTTCAGACTTACAGCACAATCATGGATCTGCTGTACACGAACCAGGCGATGTATAATTATTTGAGTGTGGATTATACAGAGTTGTCCTATTGGGACATGTTTTATTATATTGATAAACAGTTACATAATACGATTTCGCTGATTCCAGGTATTAGTAGAGTAAGCTTTTATTCCAGCAATAAAACACTGCCGCAGGATAACTACTATTTTTATCCCAAAGAAAGCCTGATGGAGGGTTTTGAGGACAGAGCCGAATCAAAAAGCGGCTCAGCAATAGCAGGAGGAATTGTCTGCAAAGAAGATGGAAACTATATCGGGCTGATACAGAAAATGAATCATTACAGCAGCGGGGAAATAGAAAATTTCATGGTGGTAATGATTGATGCGGAGCCTGTCTGCGAGCTGCTTTTTCAAAAAGCCGGAAACAGAAAACTGCTTTTAGTGGATGAGGAAGGTAAGATTCTGGCAGCATCCAACCGGGAGGAAACGGGGTCATCTTTAGATGGAAAGCTTTCCGGATGGAAAAGCGTGGAGGGAGGCGGACGTGGAGTGGCGCTGCACATGGACGATTTGCCAGTTATTTGTATGTCGCAGGATATTGGGCTAGGTATGAAGCTGTTTATGATTGAAAATCAGAAAAGCCTGCTAGAAGAAGCAGGGGCAGTTTCCCGAAAGATATTGACAATTTTTGTATGCAGTTCATTGTTCGTGTTTGTGGCAATCTACATATATAGCGCAAAAGCATCGGCCCGTGTAGGGAAAGTGGTTTATGCGGCCAGAAAATTAGGGGATGGAGAGTTTGACTATGTTCTTGAAGATATGGGTAAAGATGAAATTGGACAAATAGCTGTTGCATTTAATTTGCTCAATGAAAGGATACAGATACTCATTCGGGATAATTATGAGAAAAAGCTTCTTGTAAAGTCCAGCGAGATGAATCTGCTTCAAGAGCAGATAAACCCGCATTTTTTGTACAATGCTCTTTCGGTGATTTCTTCTATGGCATTAAGAGAAGGAGGGAAAAGAACGGTTGAGAGTGTTAAATATTTGGCAAATTTTTATCGCATATCTTTAAATAAAGGGCGTCAGGTGGTTTCCGTCCAGGAAGAATTAGAGCTTTTACAAAACTATATGAAGATCCAAAAAATCCGGTTTGAAGAGGTTATGGATATTGCTTATGAGGTAGATAAGGAAGTGCTCAACTATCGGACAATCAAACTTCTATTGCAGCCATTAGTGGAAAATGCGATTCATCACGGAATGAGAGAAGAAGGGATTCTCCATATAAAAGTGAGTATCGGACAAAAAGGCAGCCGGATTGTTTATACGGTAGAGGATGATGGGTTGGGAATTGAGCCGGAGAAGCTAGAAAGGCTTCGAGCAGAGTTAAAGCATTCCCAGGAAGGATTTGGACTTAAAAATGTAGATATCAGGGTTAAGCTTAATTATGGTGAACGTTATGGGGTGAGTGTAGATAGTGTATTGGGAAAGGGTACCTGCATACGTGTGGAAATTCCTAAAAGAACGGCAGGACAATGAAAATTTATAATGATACATAGTAATGAAACTGTGCAAAATGCCATAGGAGCGTTTTGTGCAGTTTTTTTATTACAAGCAGCCGGAGCACAAAGGGTGAGGGCGTTTGTCACAATAAGTCAGCAAGTGAAACAGCCCTGTCTGAATGAACAGCCGGGAAATTGTGATTGTATGTAAAATCGTTAAAAATATAAACAAATCATTAAAAATTTATATTTTAGAAAAAAGAAAAATCTAAAATTGTAAAATAATGATTAAATTTATAAAATTTTTAGATTGAGACCCATACAAAATGAACATAGAATAAAGACACAAAGAAATAAAAATATACAATACTAACAAAGAAAGGATGGTAAGTTATGAAAAAGGCAGTTGCAAAAGCTGTAAAACCCAAAAAAAGTTTTTGGGAAAGATTTTGGGAACAGAAATATTTGTTCCTGCTCCTGCTTCCCGCACTGATTTGGGTTGTATTGATTTGCTATGCACCAATGACCGGTGTGTACATGGCATTTATCAATTATACGCCAAAAGGAAACGGATATTTTGCGGATATGGCAAGTGCTCAGTTCGTAGGTTTTGATTGGTTTAAGTATTTCTTTTCAACAGATTTTTTTAAGATCATGAGAAATACGCTGGCCACCAGCTTATTGACATTATTGTTTTCTTTTCCATTGCCTATTATTTTGGCAGTTTGCTTGAATGAAGTAAGGAGTGAGAAGATGAAGAAATTTGTTCAGACATCTTCCTATCTGCCATATTTTATTTCATGGGTTATTGCTGCCAATATTTTTATTACGTTTTTATCTGCTGATGGCGTAATCAATAACCTGCTGATGGCAATTGGATTTACGGAAGAAGCGGTTTTGTTTTTCCAGAAAGGACCGTATTTCTGGTGGATCATAGCAATTGCAAATGCATGGAAAGTGCTTGGCTATAATGCAATTATTTATCTGGCGGCAGTCTCAGGGATTAGTCAGGATATGTATGAGGCGGCAGATGTTGACGGAGCCACCAGAGTACAGAAAATATGGTACATAACACTCCCGGCTCTTAAACCTACAATAATGGTTCTGTTGATTTTAGCAATTGGAGGCGTGCTGAATACCGGGTTTGAACAGCAGTTGTTGATGGCGAATGACGCTATTTTAGATTATTCCGATGTCTTAGATACATATGCATATCGTTACGGTTTGAAAAACGGCATGTACTCTTACGGTACTGCAGTAGGACTGTTTAAGTCAATTGTATCTTTTATACTGGTTATGGGCGCTAATACTTTGTCGAAGAAATTTGACGATGATAACAGTGCATTATTCTAAGGAGGGAAAGAAATGGGAACGAATGCTGTGGTATATAAAAAGAAAAAACCTGCTTCAGATATTGCATTGGATGTTTTTAAAGTAGTTTTTTTGACACTGGTAGTTGTGGTTTGTGTATACCCGTTTTGGAATATTTTTATTATTTCCATTAATGATGCGACTGATGCAATTCGTGGCGGACTTTACTTTTTGCCAAGAAAATTGAGCTTTGCAAGCTACAAAGATATTTTGACCAGGACAACATTTTTACATTCTATTATCGTGACAGTTGCCCGTACTGCTATTGGGACGCCGCTGGCGGTGTTGGCTACGACCGCCCTTGCTTTTGTTCTTTCAAGAAAAGATTTGCTTCTAAAAAAGCCTATTACATTATTTTTTATTTTTACAATGTATTTTGGCGGCGGCCAGGTTCCTTACTATATGGTATTAAAAAATTTAGGATTGTTAGACAGCTTTTGGGTTTATATCTTTCCCAACCTGATCAGTGTGTACAATATGATTTTAGTAAAAAATTATATTGAAGGAATGCCGGACGCGCTTTTTGAAGCAGCCAAGATTGACGGAGCAAATGATTTGGTGGTGTTTTTTAAGTTGGTAATTCCGTTGTCAAAACCTATTATTATGACGGTAGCGCTGTTTGTGGCGATCATGCACTGGAATTCATGGTTTGATGCGTATTTATATACGAACTCTCAGAACTTGAAAGTAATGCAGTCTATTTTGGTTGAAATTTTGAACCAATATCAGACAACGGGGGCAAATCAGGCGGCAAACCGTACCGGTCAGGGTATTACACCTGACAGTATTCGTATGGCGGCAACAATGGTGGCGACCATTCCGATTATCATGGTTTATCCATTTATCCAAAAGTATTTTGTGAAGGGAATTATGCTTGGATCGGTAAAGAGCTGACCAAAAAGGTTAAATGTGTAAAAGGGGCATATCCATACGGATATGGAAGGTCGGATTGGGAGTATTTAAAGTAAAGTCGATAGAATGAGCAAATGACAATTGCCTGAAAAATGTTAAAAACAGGAGGAAAATAATGAAAGCAAAAAAAATAACAGCGCTCCTTTTGGGGGCTGTAATGACAGCAACAGCATTCACAGGCTGCGGCGGACAAAATGACAGCACGGACACCAATGCAGGCAGTAAAGGGGCTGCGGAAGGAGAAGCGGTAACACTAACGTTATTTGACAAAAATTCCGGCAGCAATACCTTTGATGACCCAGTGGCATTGGCGATTCAGGAAAAGACGGGTGTAACAATTGCAGTGGAAAATCCTACGGGAGATCCCCTTGAAAAACTGAATCTGATGCTGACAGGACAGAACTATCCCGATATTGTATTGATGGACAGAGGCAATGAAATTGTAGACCGTTATATTGAAGCAGGCGCGCTGATTCCTTTAAACGATTTGATTGACCAGTATGGTCCGCACATTAAAGAAATGTATGGCGAGGTACTTACAAAAAGCAGGTACTCTGATGGTCAGAATTACTATCTGAATAACTGGTACGGTGTGGATCCGGAGGCTTCTGCGGGCGTGTTGATGAGAAAAGACCTGCTGACAGAAATTGTCGGGGAAGAACGTGCTAATAGTACCGATCCCTTTACACAGTCCGAATATTTAGATATTTTGAGACAGTTTAAGGAGAAGTATCCTACTATAGACGGCAAGGAGAGCATTGCAATTACCGTTGATGCAGAAAGTAAAAATTATGAAGGTTCTTTGTTTGGTATGTATGGAATGACAAATTATTATGTAGATGAAAGCAATCAAATACAGCATAGGGCAAAGGATCCGCGATATAAAGAAGCGGTGGCTTTTATGAACACGCTTTATGCAGAGGGACTGCTGGATAAGGAATGGGTTGTAAATAAAAAGGAACAGTGGACACAGAAGCTTTCGGCAGGTAATGTATTTTCCACTTTTTGCTCTTATTGGGATACGGATGCCGCAAATGCCAGCTTGGCAAGCACGATTGGACCGGACGCTAAGTTCTACAGTTATAAAGTAGTAGCGGATGGCGTTGATGCTTCAAAGACTACTTATAATGGCAGGAGTACATTAGGATGGGATGCGATTGCAATAACGACCAACTGCAAAAATCCTGAAGCGGCAATGAAGTTTATTGATTATCTTGTTAGTGAAGAAGGCCAATATTTGATGATGTGGGGAATTGAAGGTGAAAACTGGGATATGGTAGATGGGAAACATGTGCCTCACCAGGATATTATTGATGGATTCAACACAGACTTTGATGATACGAAATTGAAAACAGGCATACGTAAATGGACATGGTTTATTAAAAATGGCTTCGGTTCCGATGGAACCCCTTATGATGTTACTGCTTATGAGAAATCGGACGTTGCCCAATTTGCCAATGAGCGATTCGGCGAATCAGACAGATGGGATACGGCAGATTTCACAGGGCTTGAACCTGCCGGCAGTTCACCGGAGGGCTTAAAATGGCAGAAGGTGAAAGACATTTATGACCAGAACTTTCCTAAAATCGTGAATGCGGCAGATAATGCAGAAGCAATTTCTGTCTACGAAGCAATGATTTCAGAGATGGACGAAGCAGGTCTTTCTGATGTGGAAAGCTATATGTCTAAACAATATCAGGAAAGAATGAAATTGTGGGGAAAAACTGAGTAGTTGAAGTGAGAAAAAGAAAGCCGCAGGCGGGGAACTTTCTGCTTGCGGTTTTTGATGTAAAAGTATAATAAGGAGAAGATGGTGGAATATGGGTATTTTTTATGATGATAAATATAAAACTTTTACTTTACAGACAAAAGACAGCACCTATCAAATGAAGGTGGATGAAAACAAAACTTTATTACATACGTATTATGGGGAAAAGACAGATAATACAGACAAATCGTATTTGATTTGCAGGATGGACAGGGGGTTTTCGGGAAATCCATATGAGCTTGGTAAAGACGACAGAACCTATTCTCCGGACATCCTTCCCCAGGAGTATAGCTGTTTTGGCACAGGGGACTATCGTATCAGCGCTCTGAAAATAAAACACGTGGATGGAAGCAGAGGGGTTTGTTTACATTATGAAGGGTATGAAATAAAGGAAGAAAAATATTCCCTTAAAGGACTGCCGGCAGCATATGGAACTGGAGAAGATGTGCAGACCCTTATTATTACACTGAAAGATTCCGTATCCGGCATAAATGTACTCTTGTATTATGGAGTATTTGAGGAGTTGGATGTTATTACAAGGGCCGTAGAAATTGTAAACGGGAGTATAAGCCCTGTAATCTTGATGAAAGCTGCCAGCATTTCGCTGGATTGGCAAATGGGGGAATACGATTGGCTTACCTTCTATGGACGCCATGCAATGGAACGTAATCTGCAGCGTGCGGAAATTGTCCATGGGCAGCAGTCCGTAGGCAGCATACGGGGCACATCCAGCCATCAGTATAATCCCTTTGCAATAGTCTGTGAAAGAAGTGCAACGGAAGAACAAGGCGCTTGCTATGGGGTTTCGTTTGTATATAGCGGAGAATTTTTGATGGAGATTGAAAAAGACCAAATAGATCAGATGCGTTTGGTGTGTGGAATTCATCCGGAGAATTTTGAGTGGAAACTGGATTTGGGGGAAAGCTTTACCACTCCAGAGGTATTATTGACATATGGAAAGAGCGGTTTTGCAGGTATTAGCCATTCTTTCCATAAGTTGATTCGAAACCATATCTGCCGTGGAATATGGAAAGACAAACCGCGTCCGGTGCTGATCAACAATTGGGAAGGAACTTATTTTCATTTTACTGGAGATAAGCTGGTATCCATAGCAAAAGAGGCGGCGGAGTTGGGAATAGAGTTGTTTGTTATGGACGATGGATGGTTTGGAAAGAGGGATGACGATAATTCCGGCCTGGGTGATTGGTACCCTAACGAGGAAAAGCTGGGATGTACTTTAAAGGAGTTGGGGGAACAGATTGTAGCATTGGGAATGCAGTTCGGCATATGGTTTGAGCCGGAGAGCATTTCCAAAGACAGTGACTTATACCGTATGCATCCGGAATGGGCGGTACAGATTCCAGGTAGAAAACCTAATTTAAGCCGCAATCAGTTGATTTTGGATTTCTCACGCAGAGATGTACAGGATTATATAATAGAAAAGTTGTCATCTGTCCTTAAAAGTGCGCCTGTCACTTATATAAAATGGGATTTAAACAGAAGTATATGCGATAAATATAGTAACATACTCCCGGCTGAGCGCCAAGGGGAGATGGCTCATGGTTTTGTATTGGGGCTTTATCGGGTGCTGGAAAAGCTGCATAAGGAATTTCCTGATTTGCTGATAGAAGGCTGCAGCGGCGGCGGTGGACGGTTTGATGCAGGTATGCTTTATTATACGCCTCAAATATGGTGCAGTGATAATACGGATGCTATTGAGCGGCTGAAAATTCAATATGGCACGTCTTTCGGCTATCCTGTCAGTACTATGGGCGCACATGTTTCAGCGGTGCCAAATCATCAGACCGGCAGGGAAACACCGCTTTCTACAAGAGGATGTGTAGCTATGGCGGGAACTTTTGGCTACGAGCTGGATATAAACCGGATTACAGAAAAGGACAAAGAAGAAATAAGACGACAGATTCGTATTTTTAAGCGATATTATAATGTAATTCAGTATGGAAATTATTATCGCCTGACAACACCTTATGCAAATTCGTGTACTGTTTGGCAGATAGCGGCAGCAGATGGAACGGAAACTTTAGTGAGTGCGGTATACCACCATGTTTGTGCGAATGCTGTTCCGGTCTTTGTCAAGCTGAAAGGATTGTGCGAGAAGGCGATATACCGACTGGAATTAATATGCGCGCCGGACGAAGATATACTGCCTGCGGGCGGAAAAGTTAAATTTCTTGAGCAGGGGCGGAGGTTAAGCGGCGCTGCTTTGATGCATTGTGGATTACAGATACCAATTGCATGGAAGGAATTTGGAGCATGGCAGATTTATGTGGAAAAAATTGAATATGTATCCCCAACAGAACAGGGCGAAGCGAAAGGGGGAAAAGCTAATATCTCTTACACATAAATGGGCATGGTTGTATAAAATGATGAAATAAAGAAAGGGAGAAATGATGAAAGAGTTATTTGCAGAGTAATATATGACAACTGATTCATAAATATATCTAAAATTTTTATAATAATTTCCATATTAGATAGCAAAATTTTTTATAAAATGTTATCATAAAGTTATTACGAAAAAATTATGCCTACACATGACAGGCTGTGTATATGTGTACGCATATACATAAGGTATGTTAAATTTGCGGGTGTTGGCAGGAATGGAGGGTTAGTTGCGATGAACAAAATAAGAATTGAGGCATCGGAAGTCCAGGCCTTTGAAAAGGAGCACATAGCAGCGGCGCGCTTGCTTGCGCCGGAGTGTATGGTGCTTCTTAAAAATGATGGAACGCTGCCTTTAAAGGGAACAGGAAAGCTTGCATTATACGGAAGTGGTGCGAGGAATACCATTAAAGGCGGTACCGGGTCAGGGGATGTGAATGTACGCCATTTCGTGACAGTTGAGGAAGGACTTAAAAACGCCGGATTCGAGCTCACCACCAAAAGCTGGCTGGATGCCTATGACCAGGTAAGGAATGAGGCAAAGAAGGCTTTTTATGGAGGCATTCGAAAAGAAGCCGAGGCAGCAGGCGTGACAGGCGAGCGCATTATGTTTTTTGCCATGGGAAAAGCATGTCCGGAGCCGGAATATGAGATAGCCCTTGCGGGAGAGGGAGATACGGCGGTTTATGTGCTGGCCCGTAATTCAGGAGAAGGCGCGGATCGCACGCCTACGGCAGGGGATATCAATCTGACAGAAACAGAGATACGTGATATCCTTGCGTTAAATGAAAAGTACGAAAAATTCGTGCTTGTTTTAAATGTTGGCGGCATGATTGACTTAAAGCCTGTGGAGGCGGTAAAGACGGTGCTGATTTTGGGCCAGCTTGGTTCGGCTACGGGGGATGCGCTGGCGGATGTGCTTCTCGGAAAGGCTTATCCTTCCGGAAAGCTTACCATGACATGGGCGCCTATTAAGGACTATGCATCTACGGAAGGGTTCGGGGATCCTAACGATACCTATTATAAGGAAGGGATTTACGTAGGGTACCGTTACTTTGACACAATCGGTTATGTGCCTACTTATCCTTTTGGCTATGGAATTGGTTATACCACATTTTCCGTGGAGCCTAAGGAAATGACGGCGGACGCGGATAAAGTATCCGTTAGCGCGACCGTAACCAACACAGGCGCTTTGCCCGGGAAGGAAGTGGTTCAGGTTTATTATTCAGCACCGGCAGGGAAACTGGACAAACCTTATCAGGAACTGGCGGGCTATGCAAAGACGAAAGAGCTTGCACCAGGGGAAAGCCAGGAGGTAACCGTAACATTTGATACGAAGTCAATGGCATCCTATTGTACAAAATGCGCTTCTTATGTGATGGAGGCGGGCACTTATTATGTGCGTGTTGGAAACAGTTCCAGAAACACCCACATTGCAGGGGCTGTTGCGCTGGATGAGTCAAAAGCCATTGAAAAGGTTAAAAATATCTGTGGAGAGAGCGGATTTGAAGACTTAAAACCAGAAGGGAATCCGATTACTTATGATGGCGAGGCGGAAGAAAAAGCAAAGGCAAAAGTGATCCAAATCAAGGCGGCGGATTTGACTGTAAAGGAAATAAGCTACCAGGAGATGCCAACGGAAATTCCGGCAGGCCCCACTGTAAAATGGGAGGAAGTAGTAAGTGGTGACAGGTCAGTGGATGAATTTGTGGCAGGCCTTACGGATGAACAGCTGGCTTACCTGTGCATTGGTGCATACAAGGAATCGGACGATTTTATGGAAGTAATCGGAAACGCTTCAAAGGGCGTTGCAGGAGCGGCAGGGGAGACGACCCGCAAACTGGAAGATCTAGGAACCCCTGCGCTGGTTATGGCGGACGGACCGGCAGGCCTTCGTCTGGCCCAGGCTTACAGAGTAGTGGATGGAGCAGCGAAAGCCCTCTCAAGCAGTTTGGACGCTGATTTTATGTCCTTTGTGCTGACACCGGAGGAGCTGCAGGCTATGGCTGCTAAGGCGCCGCAGCCTGGCGAGGAGGAAAAAGCAGCGCCGGTATATTATCAGTACTGTGTGGCGATCCCTATCGGTACAGGCATTGCCCAATCCTGGAATGACGAACTGGCAAAGAAATGCGGCGATTTGGTAGGCGAAGAAATGGAAATGTTTGGAACCCATCTGTGGCTTGCTCCGGCTATGAATATTTATCGTTCGCCTCTTTGTGGACGTAACTTTGAATATTATTCCGAAGACCCTTGCCTTTCCGGATGCATTGCGGCAGATATTACGGACGGCGTGCAGGTACATGAGGGGTGTGCAACCACCATCAAGCATTACGCCTGCAACAACCAGGAAACCAACCGTTATTTCTCCAACAGCAATGTAGGAGAAAGGGCGTTGCGTGAAATTTATCTGAAAGGGTTTGAAATTTGTATCAAGAAATCACAGCCCCACTTTATCATGACTTCCTACAATCTGATTAACGGCGAACATGCATGCAGCACAAAGGATATCCAGACCTTTACCCTGCGTGACGAGTGGGGCTTTAAGGGAGTGGTTATGACTGACTGGCTGGTAACAGGCGGCATGGGAGCGAAAGGAGATAAATGGCCCTGTGCATCCTGTGCGGGCAATGTAAAGGCTGGCAATGACATCACAATGCCAGGTATCCCTTCCGACAAAGCGGATATCATGAAGGCCCTTACGGACGCATCCCACCCGTATGCGCTCAGCAGAGCGGAACTACAGCTGTCAGCAAAACGAGTGCTTGGCATGATAAAGAAATTAGCATAAATGAAAGAACGTGTGTCTGATACACATTTTTTATCTTCAATTTTATAGCTGTCTTAAACCAAAACGAACACCGCAATCCCTTGCTAAGGGGCTGCGGTGTTGTTAAAGTCATAATTGATAGTTGCTTTTCACAAGTTGGCTAATAAACAGCTTGGAATATTTGTTTTTTCCAAGCATCCTTTGGCCGGTGTGTGAAAAGTAACAATTGAAATATGATGTACCGGAATTGTATCGAGATAGGATTGTTTGCCCTGAAAAGTTATGATATAGTTTACCTATGTGATGCAATATGGAATGAAATGCTTTAAAATGGAGGTAAAAATGAAAAAAGGAATCGTTTTGTGTATAGCCGCCGCCCTTGCGATGGCATTTATTTTTGCAGGGTGCGGAAAGCAGAAAGAAGAAACGCCGGCGGAATCTAAAGGGGCAGGGAATGTGGACGAGGACGGGTATGTCTATGTGGCGCAGTACCACCCTGTGGGAGAAGCCGGGGGAGAAGTTGGAGAGGCAGTGATTGGAAGTGACCAAAAGATTTTTTGGCTGGAGTATGGAAGCACCGGGACAAAGCTAAATTCCATGGATATGGACAGCCAGGAAAAAATACAGCTGCCGGTGGAGCTTGGAGAATACCAGTATATCACCAGCCTTAATGCAGATGGGGAGGGAAATCTGCTGGCCGGTGTGACAGGCTATACGGATGAAAGCAACACTAAGTTAGTGGAAGTACTGATTAAAACACTGGATGAAAATGGAAAGGAACTGGCGTCTTTGGATGTCAGCGATACTTTTTTACAGTCCTCTGACTTCTATATTTCGGATGTTTATACGGATGGGGATGGAAATTATTATGTCTGCAGTGGATGGGAGATTTATGTCCTGAAACCGGATGGCAGTGTGTATAGCCAGGTGAGCCCGGGACAGTATATCAACTGCTTTTTCCGGATGAAGGATGGAAAAATAGGAGCTGCATATTATGATGATGCCCGCGGCTTTATTGTCAATGAGGTGGTTCCGGGAGAAAGTGAGCTAAAGCCGGTCAACAGCTCTATTTCATTTGGCTATGGGACTTATCAGGGGGGAACGGATACGGATTTACTGTATACGGAAAACGGTGTTCTTTTATCCTGCAATCTGACGGATGAAAAGCCGGAGGAAATTTTGCGCTGGACCGATTATGATGTAAATTCCACCAACCTTACCTCCGTAGCTTTTCTTGCTGATGGAAGGATTGCGGCGCTCACTACAGATTTCATGAGCCCTGACGGAGGTACAGAGCTGGTGGTTCTGACCAGGAAACCTGAATCGGAAGTGCCGGAAAAGATTCTGCTGACTTATGGAACCTATTATTCTTCTTTTTTTGCCGAAAGGGATATTACGGCGTTTAACAGGCAAAGTGAAAAGTACCGCATTATGATAAAAGAATATGGAGATGCCTCCATGGATTATAGCGAAAAGGCCGAACTATTTTTAAAGGATCTGGAAAGTGGACAGTTCCCGGACATCATAGACTTGACCTATTGCCCTATGTCCTTAGAGACATTGATATCGGTAGGCGCCATTGAGGATTTGAATCCTTATCTTGATGCGGATGAAGTGATAGCCAGGGAAGATTATGTGGAAAGCGCATTAAAGGCCTATGAAAGAGACGGAAAGCTGTATGCGATTATGCCTTATTATGGTGTGGAAACGCTGGTGGGCAAGGTTTCCGAAATCGGAGATGCAAAAACCTGGACAGTGGATGATGTAATAGAGTTGATGGCGTCCGCAGAAAACGGCGCAAAACTCTTGCCTGGTACGGATAAATCAGGCATTTTGTGGGCAATGTGTACAATGAATCAGGATTTATTTATAAATAAAGAAACCGGGGAATGCACCTTTACGGGAGAGGAATTTAAGAAAATTCTTGCATTTGCCAATGGTTTTGCAAATGAAGCAAGCGATGATACCACCCTGGATGATTTAAGGAGCGGAAAAACATTGCTTAACAATGGATATATCACTTCCGTTTCCCAATACCAGATGTACGAGTTTATGTTCGGAGGGCCGGTTAATCTGATTGGCTATCCCACCTTTGGGGAGAGCGGACTGACCTTCCGTTCTAATGGAACCACTGTGGCCATGGGGAGCGGCTGCGAAAATAAAGAAGGGGTTTGGGAATTTATCCGCTTTAATGTGACAAAGGAAAGACAGGAGAATGTAGGTTCTCCCAACGGGGGATTTCCAATTTTAAAATCCGCTCTTGAAAAAGAGTTTGAGAAGGATATGGAACCGGAATATACAAAAGATGAAAATGGAAATCAGATAGAAACGCCTAAATCGAGTTGGGCAAGCAGCATGGGCGGTGAAGAATTTTCCGTGGAGGTTTATGCAGCTACGAAAGAGCAGGTAGACAGAGTAAGGGAAATGATTGAGACAACACAAAGCGGAGCAGGCATGGATCAGGAAGTGTTAAATATCATTTTGGAAGAAGCATCAGGATACTTTAGCGGGCAAAAGACGCCGGAAGATGTGGCATCGGTGGTCCAAAACAGGGTGCAGCTTTACCTGAATGAAACACGGTAAGGGCAAATTCCTGGTACATATCATTCCTCTGCCTTGCAGAGATAAGGTTTATTCTGCGCTATTTGTTGCCGTATCCCGGAAAAGCGAAAAGCTTTTCCGGGATGTTTAAAGTTTATATTGAAAGTTTTTGATGGTTGGAGGAAGTAAGAAGTGGAAATTTCAAAACAGAAATCAAACGAGGCGGTAAATCTGACGGAAGGGTCCGTGGCAAAAGGGATTTTAGCTTTTGCGGTGCCGATCTTCTGGGGACAGCTGCTGCAGCAGTTATACAATATGGTAGATGCCTGGGTTATTGGAAATTATGCGGACAATGCGTCCTTTGCGGCGGTCAGTTCCGCGGGGAATCTGATTTTTTTGATTGTGGGATTTTTTAACGGCATTGGCGTTGGCGGCGGTGTGGTGATTTCCAAATATTTTGGAGCAAAGGACCAGGAGCATGTAGAGTATGCAATCCATACAAATTTTATGTTTGGGATTCTGGCTTCCATTGCCTCAACCATAGTGGGGGTTCTTTTGATTCCCACTATTTTAAGGTGGATGGGAACGCCGGATAATGTGCTGCCCCAGTCTCTTATATATTTCCGTATTTATTTTGGGGGAGTTTCAACGGTAATTATGTATAATATCTGCATGTCCATTATGCAGGCTGTGGGGGACAGCAAGCATCCTCTGTATTATCTGATTTTGTCTTCCATTATTAATATGGTTTTGGATATGATTTTTGTGGCAGGGCTCCATACCGGGGTGGCAGGTGCAGCCGTGGCCACCGTATTGTCACAGGGAATCAGCGTGGCGCTGTGCGTTTTCAGAATGTGCAAGGGAAAGGACAGGGCAAGGCTGGACTTTAAGAAGTTGCGGATTCACCCGGACATTATCAGGGAAGTGATTTTGCAGGGTATCCCCACAGGTATCCAAAATTCGGTGATCAGTATTGGAAATATAGTGATACAATCCAATATCAATTCATTTGGGGAATATGCCATGTCCGGCATCGGAGCCTATTCCCGTATTGAAGGCATTGTTTTTCTGCCGATTATGAGTATGTCCATGGCATTACCTACCTTTATCAGTCAGAATCTTGGAGCAAGGAAATATGAGCGGGCCAAAAAGGGCGCCCTGTTTGGTATCGCCTCAGGTGTAATCATTGCGGAGCTGATTGGCCTGGTTATGTTCTTTGGAATCTCGCCCCTGCTTAAAATATTCGTAAGCGCGCCAAAGGCGATTGCCTTTGGAAGAATCCACGCAAGAACCGTATCCTTGTTTTTTTGCATTCTTTCCTTTTCCCACTGTGCGGCCGGCGTGATTCGGGGTTGTGGAAAAGCAGTGGTGCCTATGATTGGCATGCTGTTTTCCTGGTGTGTGCTGCGTATCATTTACGTGACGGTAGCCTTGAAAATTGTACCGGAATTTCGGATGATAGCGTGCGCCTATCCAATTACCTGGTCTGTTACGACCGTGATATTTTCCATATTTTTGCTAAAAACAGACTGGACCCATTCCTATGAGCGTTAAAGGATGTTACTTTTTATATGTTAGCCAGAGGACGCTTGGAAAAACAAATATTCCAAGCTGTTTATTGGCCAACCTCTGAAAAGTAACTAAAGGATTAAGAAATTTATAAGAAACCTGCCAAGAATTTTGTAAGAACCCACAGTTATGATACAATTGTTCCGAAAGAGGATGTAAAGAAATTTTCCGGCAATCTAAGGATGCTTGAATAGCTTGCGAGATGCAGGGGGTGTAGTTATGAATGAATGTGTGCTTGTGGTAGATGATGACAAAGAGATTGTAAAGGCAATCGCCCTTCTTTTAGAAAAAGAAGGCTACCGGGTCATCAAAGCTTATGACGGTATGGAGGCTCTTAAAGTGATGGCGGAGCAGGCGGTAAGGCTTGTGATTATGGATGTGATGATGCCAAAGCTGGACGGACTTTCCGCTATGATGAAAATCCGGGAGAGAAAAAATCTTCCAATCATTGTGCTCAGCGCTAAAACAGAGGAGACAGACAAAATCCTGGGCTTATCCATGGGAGCCGATGATTATGTGTCCAAGCCTTTTCATCCCCAGGAGCTGGTGGCAAGGGTAAACAGCCAGCTGCGCAGATATACGCGTTTAGGGGATATCAACGCTTTGCATGAAAAGGAGGAAATCAGAAACGGGCGGCTTTGCTACCGATTAGGAGAACACATTCTTTATGCGGATGGAGAGCCGGTTAAGCTTACCGCCACGGAGACGAAAATCATCGACCTGCTGATGCGGAACAGAGGGAGGATATTCCCGGCGGAGGAAATCTACGAGAGAGTTTGGGAGGAGCCTTCTTTTGCCCCGGAAAATACGGTGATGGTGCATATCCGCCATATCAGGGAAAAAATCGAACTGAATCCGAAGGAACCAGAATATTTAAAGGTGGTGTGGGGTATTGGATACAAAATGGAAAAAATTGAAAATCGCAGTTAGCTGCGGTACATTCTTTTTGGGAATGACTTTGCTGATCAGCAGCCTTATTCCCGTGTTAAATGTGCTGTGGATCACAGAGGGAAATTTGCTGACGGCCGGAATGGACTATCAGGAGGATGAGGAATTTCGGGGGTATATTGAAGACAGGTTAGAAGAATTGCTGGGGGTGGCCACAGGAGGAAAGAGCTGGAAGAATTATGGAACCGGGGCGGTAAGCGAAAGAGGCTATTATTTCGGCTGGGATGGGGATTACCCTGATTGGGGCTGGAATTATTCTGAGGATACAAGCGTTTTAGTGGAGCAGACAGACGAGGAATATGCTTTTGAAGGCTCCATAGCCAGTGGGACGGATGCCAGTACCAGCGATTATTGGGAAGACTACGGTGCGTATGATAATGGCCAAGAGGAAGATGAAGAAACTCTGGATGCGTACATGGCGGATATGGCACTCAATCAGAATCTTCTTTATGCGGTAATTTATCAGGGAAATCTGCTTTATACCAATATTGACGCATTTGCAGACAAGACGGGAGAACCCTGGCAGGGGGAGGATTTTTATGAGGCCATTTCCAAAAGCGAGTACAATTTTTCCCTGTGGTTTAACAGGGAAGGGGACGGAAAGGTGCAGATTGTCAAAGACAACATAAAAGAAAACGTATACGGGAACGGTGTGTATACAAGGGACAGCCGTTGGTTTGTGCCGGGCTATGCAAATTTCCGTGTGGATGCATCTACAAACGATGCCGTGATTTTTATGGCGGCGACTAAAGAGCCGAAGCTTTACGTGGTTGGAAATTATTCGCTTGACGGGGCCGACTGGTATAGCGGCAGACTGTATTCCATGTATGAGAACCGCCTTCATAGCATGGAGCAGTTTGAAAAAAAGTGGACTGCGCTTATTGTTTCGGTGTTGCTGCTTGCCCTGTCAGTTCTCCTGCGAAAGGAAAAGCAGCTTGGAAAACAGGCAATTGCCCGGTTTATGGGAAAGATTTGGTTTGAGGCCAAAGCGCTGCTTATTTTGGGCGTTTCTCTGTTCCTTTGTCTGCTGTTTGTGGTGGGAGAGATTGGAGAAATGTATTCTTTTATCTATATCAACTATGGCAGTTTCAGCTTAGGGGATGCTTATTATTACATGGACATGTTTGCTGGCAGCGAGAAGTTTTTGACTCTCTTGTTTTGGGTGGTTTACCTGATTGTTTTAGATGTAAGGGCCAACAGGGGACAGCAGAAAAAGCCAATCTTAGATAGTATAAGGACAAGAAATTTGCAGTACCCGATACAGAAAAAGCTGATAAAAAGGTATCGCCTGACGCTGGCAGCAGGGATTTTAGCAGCGGTTTTATGCGGACTGCTTTTGATGTCAGCGGCGGCAGCAATAAATGGCGGAAACTATTACCTTTTAAATTTAGGAGAATTTGTGGAGGATTACTTGTGGTCTCCGCTCTCTGACGGCGCCCAATTAATTCTTTTGATTTTGATTAGTATTCTTCTTATCCTCAGCGTACTCAATATAGCATATATGAAAACGAACCGCCGTATGGCCGAGGATATTGGAGCCCTGATAAACCAAATTGAAAAGGTGAAAAAAGGGAACCTGGCTCAGCCTCTTATCCTTGGGGCTGACACAGACCTTGGAAGGGCAGCTGAAAGCTTAAATGAAATCCAGTGTGGCATGGAAGAAGCGCTGCAGGAGCAGATGCACAGCGAAAGGATGAAGGTTGAGCTGGTCACAAATGTCTCCCACGACATTAAGACGCCGCTGACTTCCATTATAAGCTATGTGGAGCTGCTTAAGCAGGAAGAAGGGCTTCCCGAGCACGTGATGGAATTTATCCGGATTTTAAGTGAAAAATCAGAACGTTTAAGAAATATAGTGCAGGATGTGTTTGAGGTAAGCAAGGCCACATCAGGCCAGCTCCCGGTGAAAATGGAAGAACTGGATTTAGGAAAGCTGCTGCGCCAGACGCTGGCCGATATGGATGAACAAATTAGCGCAAGCACGCATATTATGAAAGTTTCCATCTCGGAAGAACCAATGCTTATCAGGGCGGACGGGCAGAGATTATACCGGGTTTTCCAAAACCTGATTCAAAACGCACTGAAATATTCCCTGCAGGGCTCCCGCATTTTTTTGATACTGACGGATAAAAAGGAGGAAGCTGTGGTGAGCATCAAAAATACTTCCAGCGTGGAATTAGATGACGGGGCGGATCTCACAGAGCGGTTTGTGAGGGGGGATGAAAGCCGGACAGACGGCGGCAGCGGACTTGGCCTTTCCATTGCCAAAAGTTTTACGCAGGCATGCGGCGGCAGCTTAAGCGTGAAGGTGGACGCGGATTTGTTTACGGTAACGGTGGTATTTCCGAGAATACCAGAGAGCGTATAAAGTGACAAGATGTAAAAAAGACGCATGTTTTACACTGCCAGGTGTGGGCGAGAAGAAGGAAGGGCGAAGCATAAATGAGCAGATACTGCCGATATTTTCCATAGGTTCAAGCAGATCAGTAAGTGTTGTGTTTGCAAGGCTTGTTTGTGTAGATAAACTGCTGATACTGATAGTATCATTCTGCCAAAGCAGGTACAAAATCTTTCTAAACAGGTATGATTCAATAATGAAATCTTGCGCGTTTCATAGCGAAAAACAGAATGGTTACGGCGGCGGCAACGATTTCCGCGGCAACAACGGAGAGCCAAATACCGTCAATTCCCAAAATAAGCGGAAGGATAAGCACGGCTGCCAACTGAAAAAGGAGCGTGCGCAAAAATGAAATCAGTGCGGATGTCAGGCCGTCATTTAAGGCGGTAAAAAAGGCGGAACCGTAAATTGCAATTCCCGAAAAAAGAAAGAAAAGGAATAGATTACAAAGGCCCTTGTGGTCAGCGCCAAAAGAGTCTGATCATAGCCTGCAAATATTTTCGAGAGCGGCGCTGCCAGAATTTCTGCAATGACAAACATGCATATGGAAGATGCGCCAATCATGACGAAGCTCTTTTTCAGCAGACTTTTCAATTCCATATGGTTCCGTGCGCCGTAATGGTAGCTGATGATTGGGGCGGTTCCGGTGGAATAGCCGATAAAGGTTGCCAGGAATATCATGTTTACATACATAAGTACCCCGTAAGCTGCAACACCGTCTTCCCCAGCATATTTCATAAGCTGGATGTTGTAAAGCATGCTGACCAGCGAAATGGAAAGATTGGACATCAATTCCGAGGACCCATTGGTACAGGCTTTTAGAAGGGCTGATTTATCAAAATTTGTTTTTCCAAGTCTTAGCAGACTTGTATTTGGCCGGGCAAAATAAAACAGCGGCAGCAGACCGCCGATTGCCTGGCTAAGTGTGGTGGCAGCAGCAGCTCCGGCAAGCCCCCAGTGGAACACAGCCACAAAGAGCCCATCCCCGATGATATTTGTTATGCCTGCAGCAATGGAAAAAGCAAGTCCCAGTTGCGGCTTTTCCGCTGTGATGAAGAAACTCTGGAATGCAAACTGCAGGATCAATGTGGGGAGAGAGGCCAGAATGATTCGTCCATATAAGACGCAGTCGTCAAGCATAGCGCCTTTGGCCCCCAGAAGCTCCGCTATAGGGCGTAACAGAAAATATGCCCCAATCATGATGATAATACCGCTTAAGAAGGATATGTAAATAAACAGGGAAAAGTATCGGTTTGCTTTTTGGTGCGCTCCTTCCCCCAGTGTTTTAGCAATGAAAGCGCCGCCGCCGGTTCCGAACATGAAGCCAACGGCACCCAGTATCATCAAGAAAGGCATGATAAAATTAACAGCTGCAAAGGGTGTCTTTCCAACAAAGTTTGATACAAAAAAACCATCTACCACACTATATACAGATGTAAAAATCATCATAATGATAGACGGCAGAGAGAACTTAAATAGTCTGTTATAATTGAAATGATCTGAAAGCTGAATGTGCATGATAACCTCCTGATATTGAAAAGGCCCGGCCACTACAGGGATAAATCCCAAAACAGTAACCGGGCGCACCCGACATCTTCCTTCGACAAGATGGCTACGGCCAAATGTCCTCCGATGACAACTTTACAAATTTAATTGTTTCTTTAATTCTGCCTGAAGCAGTTCAAGGTGCTTTTGGGTCAGGCGCAGGAACTCCTGCCGTTCGGTACTGTCTAAAGAACCAAAAGCTCTTTTTTCCATCTCCATAAAAGGAATGACAGTCTTTTGTGCAAAGGCAGTTCCTTTGTGGGTAAGAAAAATTTGTTTTTCCTTTTTATTCCGAATAGACTGTTCAAAGAATATAAGGCCGCCCGATTCCATATTTTTTAAGGCTGTATTGATAGTCTGTTTGTGAAAGGACCACATACTGCACAGTTCGGTCTGGGTACATGGTTCCTGGCGTTCAAGCAGGGAATAAATAATCCAGAACACGCTGTCCGGAATGTGGCATATTTTCGCAAAGCAGCTGTAAAATTCATCTAATTTCTTTTGAAGCTGGTTATATCGCACCAGGTCTGATTGTACGGTGTCGTCCATGTTGTACCCCCTCCTTTTTGTTGATCTGGTTTCGGACTAATAGGAAGTATAATCCGAAAACGGACTAACGTCAAGCATTAAGGCAAACTTTCTGTTACTTTTCGTAACGACTCAGCCAGGTCTGTGCATATACTGCACAGACCGTGCCCATTCTTGGCCTATGTAAAGTAACGGACAGTTACAATGCAATTAAAAATAGACCGGAATATTTGCACAAGGGTTTTCAGTGCGCTATACTAGTATCGGGAGGTTAATACAATGGATATTATAAAAATGTCAAAAAACACTTGGAGGATAGAAGACGAAGGCGTTCGTTTCTTTTTGCTCTCTGGCGATGAAAAGGCTCTTTTGATTGACAGTGGTATGAAGATTCACAATGCAAAAGAAATTGTACGGCAGCTGGTATCTCTGCCCATAGAACTTCTGAATACCCACGGCGATATAGACCATGTTGCAAGTAACGGTGAGTTTGAAAAATTTTATATGAGCCCGGCAGAAGCGTCAAATTATTATCGTACACAGAAGAAATCGGGATGTTTTATTCCGGTGGAAAATGGGGATATCCTGGATCTTGGCAACAGGAAATTGGAAATTGTTCATATACCTGGACATACACCGGGAAGTATTGCAGTGTTGGATCTCGACAATCGTATTCTTTACAGTGGGGATACCGTTCAGGACGATGTTATTTTCATGTTTGGTGTTCAGCGGGAATTTCATGCATATATGCATAGTCTTGAAAAATTGGAGAAATATGTGGGGAAGTTTGACGAGATTTACCCTTCCCATGGTTCCCTTCCTGTTGGTCCGGAGCTGATATCTAAGCTGTACAAGGGAGCCGGAAGCATATTGGAAGGAACCGTGCCGGGAGAAGATGTGAAGTTTCACGGTATGGACCTTAAGCAGTATGATTTGGGCTGTGCAAAGTTTCTATGTGATTTTTAAAATCTTTTTTTAGAAAAACTTACGAAAAAGGAACAGTAAAATGAAAATTGCCTACATTGAATTTTGGTGGAAACTGTGGAGAAGCGATTCATACGTATGAAAATATAGCTCCTGTCGGGTTATTTTTGTTGATAAGTTTAGGATTCGTTGGGGAATTATGACAGAGCAGACAAAACGGTAAGACAGTTGTTGCGAATGGTGCACCAAAAAACCTATGGTACTTTTGTTGGTTTCTAATGTGAGATTGGGATGTGAAACGGAAATTTTTATCTTTTTTGTCAGGGCGTATCTGAAAATTACCTTCTGCCGGATGGCAATTTTCAGATACGCTAGTATGACAACCTTTGTTTTACAGGCAGGCTTTCATCACCTCATAAGTGCCTTGTGCCTCTATTTTTTCCAGAATATCTGCGACAGTATCCGCAAATCCGGGGAGCCGGGATAAATCCTCACCCCAGAAGTCTTCATTTTTACATACTGCATTGGCAAGCTGGCGTAAAGAGTCGTCCTTGTGGGCTAAGTAGAAATCCAAAACAGCTTTATCATCGGAAATAATGTAGCTCTCTCCATCAGGCCGGTGGGCAGTAAGTCCGGTTTCGGTCATTTCCTTTCCACGATAGAAAGCAATATAAAGGGCAAAAGAGATGGTAAGGCATACCGGAAGTTTGCCCGTATTTTTCATATAATCCTTTAAAGTAGGCATTACCCTTGCTTTCCACTTGGAGGTGGAATTTAAGGAGATGGATAAAAGCGCATGGTCAATAAAAGGATTTTTGAAGCGCTCTGTCACGGAAAATGCAAAGCTTTCCAGTTCATCCTTGGGCAGGGTGAGGGTAGGGATGATTTCTTCGTAGATGGCTTTATTCATAAAACCGCGGATTACATCATCGGCCATACAGTCCCTGACGATATCAAAGCCTGCCAGATAAGCCCCAAGCACCATGGAAGTGTGGGCGCCGTTTAAGATGCGGACCTTCCGCTGTTTGTAGGGCTTGTGGTTATCCGTAATGATGACCGGAAGATTTGCCTTCTCAAAAGGAAGTTCTTCCTTTAACCACTCCGGTCCTTCGATAACCCAGAATCCAAATACTTCGCCGGTGTTGAGAACTTTATCTTCATATCCGTTTTCCTGATTGATGGCATCGGCTTCGCTTCGGGGATAACCAGTTACGATACGGTCCACTAAAGTTGAGCAAAAGAGATTTTCTTCTTCCACCCATCGGATGAAATCTTCGCTTAAATTCCACTGCTTTGCATACTTGATTACACAGTCTTTTAAGACTTTTCCATTATCGTCAATCAGCTCGCAGGCAAGAATGACGAATCCTTTCCCTTTCTTGGTGCCAAATTTTTCAAAACGCCGATATAAAAGCTGTGTCAGCTTTCCAGGGTAACTTGATGGAGGGGTATCCGTAAACTGGCAGGAAGGGTCGTAGACAATGCCAGCTTCTGTGGTGTTGCTGGTAATATAGCGCAGAGACGGGTTGTCTGCGCATTTCATCATTTCCTCGTAATCGCTATAGGCATTGATACACCGATCGATACAGGAGATTACGCGTTTTGCATTTACCTTCCGGCCATTTTCAAATCCACGCAGATATAAGGTGTACAAGCCTTCCTGTTGGTTTAAAAACTGCGGAACGCTAGTAAAGGAATTTTCAGGCAATGGCTGCAGCACGGTGACCTTGCCGTCAAACCCGGCTTTCTCATTTAGGTTGTCGATAAAGTAATCCACGAAGGCCCTAAGGAAATTTCCTTCGCCAAACTGCAATACCTTTACAGGGGCTTTTTCCAGCAGATATCCTTCATAGCCTTGTTCTTTTAAAACTTCATAAGATAATCTTTTCATATTGATACAATCCCTTTCTTTTTTATCATGATTTCATATTTCAGGTTTCCTTTAAAGCGTCACGCCCTGTTTGAAGATAGCCATGTCATGGTATCCGGCTTCCTCCGCCTTTACCTTTTGTCCCGAAGCTACGCTTACTACATAATCAAAAAGCTCCTGCCCAAGCTGCTGCATAGGTTTTCCGTCTACCAGGGAACCGCAGTTGAAATCGATCCAGTTTTTTTTGCGCTCATAAAGAGACGTATTGCTGGAAATTTTAACAGTGGGAACCGGAGAAGCAAAAGGGGTTCCCCTGCCTGTGGTAAAAAGGACAATGTGCGCGCCGGAAGCGGCCAGTGCCGTAGAGGCAACCAAATCGTTGCCGGGGGCGCTTAAGAGGTTGAGCCCCTTTTGGCAGACTCTCTCGCCATAAGAAAGCACACCTTTTACCGGCGCAGAGCCGGATTTTTGGGTACATCCCATGGACTTATCCTCAAGGGTGGAAATTCCGCCCTTTTTATTACCAGGAGAGGGGTTTTCATAAATTGTCTGGTTATGGCTGGTAAAATAATTTTTAAAGTCATTGATCAGGGATACGGTCTTTTCAAATAATGCTTCATTGGCGCAGCGGTTCATAAGCAATGTTTCCGCTCCAAACATTTCAGGAACCTCCGTCAGGATAGTGGTGCCGCCCTTTGAAATCAGCAGGTCGGAAAAACGTCCAACGGCAGGGTTGGCAGTGATGCCGGATAACCCATCGGAGCCGCCGCATTTCATACCAATAATCAATTCGCTGCAGCTGATAGGTTCTCTTTGGAAAGCGCCGGCATATGCGGCCAGAGATTCCACTAATTTAAGACCATCCTCCACCTCATTTTCAGATTCCTGGGAAACCAGAAATTTTACCCGGTCTTCATCATAGGAGCCAATATATTTTTTCAGCTCCTCAATGTTGCTGTTTTCACAGCCAAGACCTAATACCAAAACCCCGCCAGCATTGGGATGATTGATTAAGTCAGCTAAAATCCGGCGGGTATGCTCCTGGTCATCCCCCATCTGGGAACATCCGTAAGGATGCGGAAAAGCTGCGATGGCGTCAATGGTACCCTGCAGGAGCTGTTGTGCCTGCCGCTCAATGGCGGTGGCTATATTGTTGACACAACCTACCGTAGGGATGATCCAGATTTCATTTCTTACACCCACCGATCCGTCTTTTCTCCTGTAGCCTTGAAAGGACTCAGGCGCGGTAGGCGCCAGTGTGGTATCTACAGGCTGATACGTGTAAGTGAGCAAGTCCCCAAGACCGGTTTTCATGTTATGGGTATGAATCCAGGCGCCTGCACAGATATCCTCCTTGGCAATGCCAATGGGAGAACCATATTTTATCACCGGTTCGTTTGCCTTTATGGGGAAAAGGGCAAATTTGTGTCCCTGGGGAATATCCTCAGATAAGGTGACGAGGCTGCCGTCCACAGTAAGAACAGTTCCCTTTGAAAGTGGTTTCAATGCCACTGCCACCTTATCATCCGGGTGAATCTTAAGAAAAACTTCCATATATAAAACCTCCATGTAGCCAACGCCTAAAAACGTGGGTGCTGGCGCAAATAAGCTTGTTTTTACAGTGATGTAAGGGCTTACATAAAAGTTACACCCAAAAGGAAATTCCGTCAATGCATAATCTGAAAAATTATCAATCAAAATACAAAATCAGCGAAATAGACAAAAAATAGTTCGGAAAATCGTAAAAAACGCTGGCGGAATCAGAGTTGATAATCTACGATTTCATGATATAATAAATACAAGTGTAAGGGCTTACACTTCGAGAACAGAAGGGAAGAAGTGAGAGGTGTGAATATATACGACATTGCGAAATTAGCCGATGTATCGATAGCAACCGTATCAAGAGTAGTCAACGACAGTTCTAAGGTCAATGATAAGACCAAGGAGAAGGTACTAAGGGTTATGGAAGAAAATCATTATACGCCCAATGTATTTGCCAGAGGGTTAGGGCTTAATTCCATGAAAACGGTAGGTTTGGTTTGTCCTGATGTTTCAGATAACTACATGGCCAAGGCGGTGGCATATCTGGAAAAAAATCTTAGGGGATATGGCTATGACTGTATTTTGTATTGCAGCGGTTACGATGAGGAAGATAAGCGCCAGGCAGTAGAGCTGATTTTACAAAAAAGAATAGACGCTTTGGTGCTGATTGGTTCCAATTATGCAGGGGGCAGGGACGAGGAAACTTCTTATATCAATGAAGTGGCGGGACAAATTCCGGTATTTATGATTAACGGCTATATAGAGGGGGAAAATATTTACTGTACTCTTGCAGACGATTATCAGGCGGTATATGACGCAACGGAAGAACTGATCTTTGCAGGGAAAAGGAGAATCCTTTTTCTGAGCAATTCAGAGTCTTTCAGCGCAATGCAGAAACGAAAAGGATATGAGGATGCCCATAAAAACCATGGTCTGCCTGTTTTGGAAGAATTAAGGCTTTATACGGAAAATTCCATTCATGGGACCAGAGACAGGCTATTATTATGCAGGAATCTTGTATTTGACAGTGTAATTGCAACAGAGGACGGGATGGCGGTTGGCGCCCTGAAATATGCCAGAGCCAGAGGGATTTCCGTTCCGGGGGAGATAAGTGTCGTAGGATATAACAATTCGGAGCTTTCCATCAGTTGTGAACCGGAGCTTACCACTGTAGATGCCAGAGGAGAAATACTATGTAAGAGCGCGATTGATTCCATGATGTCACTGCTTGGAGGGGAAAAAATCAGGCAGAAAACAATGATAAAGTGCCATCTGATCAAGCGTCACACAACTGACTTCTGATTTTTAGAAGATACTACAAAAAGGCAATGAGTTTTGCAGACAGTCCTTTATGCGGCAGTCGCAAACTGCCCTTATGTTAAGAAAGGAAATAGGAAAAATGAAAAGTTTGAAAAAGATAGGAGCGCTGGTTCTTAGTGCAAGTCTTTTAGTGGGATGCCTGACCGGGCTTACCGGCTGCGCTTCCATTAAAAGCGGAAAACGGATTATCCGTATTTCCCATGCACAGTCCGAGACGCATCCGGAGCACCTTGGGCTATTAAAATTTAAAGAGTATATTGAAGAAAATTTGGGGGATAAGTATGAGGTACAGATTTACCCCAATGAGCTTTTGGGGGGAGCCCAGAAAGCTATTGAGCTGACCCAGACAGGAGCAATCGACTTTGTAGTGGCGGGAACGGCCAATCTGGAAAACTTTGCGGATGTATATGAAGTATTCAGTATGCCTTACCTGTTTACATCCGAGGAGGCTTACCATGAGGTTATGAATGATGTGGACTATATGCAGCAGGTTTACGAATCGACCAATGCGGCAGGTTTCCGGGTGCTTACCTGGTACAATGCGGGCACAAGAAGCTTTTATGCAAAGAAACCGATTTATACGCCGGATGATTTAAAGGGCCTTAAGATGCGTGTGCAGCAAAGTCCGGCCAGCGTAAATATGGCCAATGCCTTTGGGGCGGCGGCGTCCCCCATGAGCTTTGGAGAGGTGTATACGGCAATCCAGCAGGGCGTTATTGACGGGGCGGAAAATAACGAGCTGGCGCTTACAAACAACAAACACGGCGAAGTTGCAAAGTATTATTCTTATAATAAGCACCAGATGGTTCCGGATATGCTTATCGGCAATCTGAAATTTTTAGAGGGCTTAAGCGATGAGGAATATCAAGTTTTTTTGGATGCGGCTTTGATTTCTACCCAGGAGGAGATGCTCTACTGGGATGAGCAGGTGGAGGCGGCAAAGCAGATTGCCATAAACGATATGGGCGTGGAATTTATAGAGGTGGATGTAGGGGTCTTTCAGGATAAGGTTTCCGAGGTGCAGCAGGAAATGCTGGATGATAATCCTAACATAAGAGAGCTTTACGACCATATCCAGGAAATAAACAAAAAATATGCATAAGGAGGAAAATAGAATGGAAGTGTTACACAAGATTCGCAAGGGGATAGACCTTGTATTAAGCTCCGCATGCGCTGTGATTTTCGCGGCTATGGTGGTGATTGGAACCTACCAGATTTTGACCCGTTTTATCTTCAGAAGGCCAAGCACCGTATCGGAGGAGCTGCTTACATACAGCTTTACCTGGATGGCGCTGCTTGCAAGCGCATATGTATTTGGAAAAAGAGATCATATGAGAATGGGCTTTGCGGCGGATAAGCTGGGAAAAGCCGGTCAGAAGATTTTAAATATCATCAGTGAGATTTTGATTGTCCTGTTGGCAGGCAGCGTAATGATTTACGGCGGCGTAACCATTATGGACCTTACGATGACTCAGTCAACTGCTTCTCTTGGAATACCTATGGGCGTGGTGTATACCATTATTCCTCTTTCAGGCGTCCTGATTGTAGTTTATTCTATTCTGAATCTGGTGGATTTGGTAACAGGAGTGGAAAGACAGCAGCGGGAAGTGAAAGAATAGGAAAAAGAAGGAATAGGAAAGTTTGGAAATTTCTTTCCAAACAATCTGTTAACGTAGTATCGCAGACATAGCTCGCGGTACATAACAATAGGCTTTGCCTGTTGTATGCAGGAGGTGTAAATATGAATATAGCATTAGTATGTGGACTTATTATATTAATCGTGCTGGCGGTGCTTTTGATTGCCGGCGTTCCGATTGCGGTGGCGCTGGGCATATCTTCCGTGTGCGCCATCCTGCCGATTATGGATACGGAGGTTGCCGTGCTGACAGGAGCCCAGAGAATCTTTTCGGGTATATCGGTGTTCAGCCTTTTAGCGATTCCGTTTTTCATTTTGGCCGGTAATATTATGAATAAGGGCGGTATTGCAGTGCGCCTTATTAACCTTGCAAAGGTGGTTACAGGGCGTACACCCGGCGCTCTTGCGCAGACCAATGTGTTAGCCAACATGCTCTTTGGAGCGATTTCAGGTTCCGGTACGGCGGCGGCTTCCGCAATGGGTTCCATCATTGGACCTATTGAGAAGGAGGAGGGATATGATCCCAACTTTTCGGCGGCAGCTAACATAGCAACAGCGCCCACAGGGCTTTTGATTCCGCCCAGCAATGTTATGATTACTTTTTCATTGGTCAGTGGCGGAACTTCCGTGGCAGCGCTTTTTATGGCAGGATATATTCCCGGATTTTTATGGGGCCTTGCCTGTATGCTGGTGATCTTTATTATTGCAAAAAAACGCGGGTACAGAAGTAATACAAACTTTACTGCCAAAGAAAAATGGGATATCTTTATCCAGGCGCTGCCCTGCCTTTTGCTGATTATCATTGTAATAGGCGGAATCATAGGCGGTATCTTTACGGCAACGGAAGGATCCGTGGTTGCGGTGGTTTACAGCCTGATTTTGTCCCTGTTTTTCTACAAATCCATTAAAATTTCAGATTTACCGCAGATTTTAAAGGAAAGCGCGGAGATGACAGGCATCATCATATTTCTGATTGGTGTTTCCAGTATTATGTCATGGGTAATGGCGTTTACCAACATTCCGGCATTGGTCTCCTCGGGCCTTTTGTCCATTAGCAATAGCAAAATCGTGATTCTTTTGATGATTAACCTGATTCTGCTCATTGTAGGTACTTTCATGGACATGACCCCTGCATGCCTGATTTTTACGCCGATATTCCTTCCGGTATGTCAGGCCCTTGGTATGAATACGGTACATTTCGGTATTATGATGATATTCAATTTGTGTATCGGAACCATTACGCCCCCGGTTGGAACCACTTTGTTTGTGGGCGTTAAGGTGGGCGGTGTGAAGATTGAGACGGTAATAAAGCAGCTGCTGATTTACTTTGCGGCAATCTTCATTGTGCTTTTGCTGGTAACTTATATTCCGCAGATTTCCCTGTGGCTGCCGGGTCTGTTAGGATATGTATAAATTCGTTCCCCGGCCTGTGTTTCCGGCCGGGGAGAAACAAACGCTGTCACGCTTTGCGAGCCAGCTTATTGAAACAAACGCTGTCACGCTTTGCGAGCCAGCTTATTGAAACAAACGCTGTCACGCTTTGCGAGCCAGCTTATTGAAACAAACGCTGTCACGTTTTGCGAGCCAGCTTATTGAAACAAACGCTGTCACGCTTTGCGAGCCAGCTTATTGAAACAAACGCTGTCACGTTTTGCGAGCCAGCTTATTGAAACAAACGCTGTCACGCTTTGCGAGCCAGCTTATTGAAACAAACGCTGTCACGTTTTGCGAGCCAGCTTATTGAAACAAACGCTGTCACGCTTTGCGAGCCAGCTTATTGAAACAAACGCTGTCACGCTTTGCGAGCCAGCTTATTGAAACAAACGCTGTCACGTTTTGCGAGCCAGCTTATTGAAACAAACGCTGTCACGCTTTGCGAGCCAGCTTATTGAAACAAACGCTGTCACGTTTTGCGAGCCAGCTTATTGAAACAAACGCTGTCACGCTTTGCGAGCCAGCTTATTGAAACAAACGCTGTCACGCTTTGCGAGCCAGCTTATTGAAACAAACGCTGTCACGCTTTGCGAGCCAGCTTATTGAAACAAACGCTGTCACGTTTTGCGAGCCAGCTTATTGAAACAAACGCTGTCACGCTTTGCGAGCCAGCTTATTGAAACAAACGCTGTCACGTTTTGCGAGCCAGCTTATTGAAACAAACGCTGTCACGCTTTGCGAGCCAGCTTATTGAAACAAACGCTGTCACGCTTTGCGAGCCAGCTTATTGAAACAAACGCTGTCACGCTTTGTAAGTCAGTTTATTGTAACAACGGATGTTATGCTTTGTGACATATCCGTTGTTAAATAGAGTGATTGCTACATCAGGCGGTAGGAATGAAAACGATAAAAATATGGAGGTGTTTGAAACATGAAGGAATTTATGGGAAAAGATTTTTTGCTGGGTACGCAGACCGCACAGGAGTTGTACCACGATTTTGCAGCAAAGGTGCCTGTTTTGGACTATCATTGTCATATTAATCCTCAGGAAATCGCCGAGGACAGAAAATTTGAAAATATCACCCAGGTTTGGTTAGGAGGCGATCATTACAAATGGCGCCAGATGCGCTCAAACGGCGTGGATGAATATTATATTACAGGGGATGCACCGGACCGTGAGAAATTTCAGAAATGGGCGGAAACTTTAGATAAAGCCATCGGAAATCCGCTGTTCCATTGGAGCCATTTGGAACTGCAGAGATATTTTGAATATCATGGGGTGTTAGGAGCAGATACGGCGGAGGAAGTGTGGAATCTGTGCAACAGCAAGCTTAAGGAGGATTCCATGAGCGTCCGCAATCTGATTCGACAGTCCAACGTGACGTTGATCTGTACCACAGATGATCCGGCGGATGATCTGAGATGGCACAAAATAATTGCGGAAGATGACAGCTTTCAGGTACAGGTGCTTCCCGCATGGCGCCCGGATAAGGCCATGAACCTTGAGAAACCGGACTATGCAGCATATCTTGTAAAGTTAGGCAAGGCAGCGGACATGGAAATTCAATCATTTGAAGATTTGAAAAAGGCCTTGATTAAGCGTATGGATTTCTTTGACAGCTATGGGTGTCGTGCGTCAGACCATGCTTTGGAATATGTGATGTATAACCCTGCTTCGAAGGAGGAGATAGAAGCAATTTTTGCAAAGCGCCTTAGCGGAGAAGAAATTTCCAGGGAAGAAGAACTGAAATTTAAAACAGAATTTATGATTTTTGTGGCAGGAGAATATGCAAGGCTTGGCTGGGCTATGCAGCTCCATTATGGATGCAAGCGTGACAACAATAAAAAAATGTATGAAAAGCTGGGACCGGATACAGGCTATGACTGTATCAATAATTATGCGCCCTCCAGCGAGACCGCAGACTTTTTAAATGCGCTAAGTGAGACAGGGAATATGCCCAAGACAATTTTGTACAGCTTGAATCCCAATGATGATGAGGCCCTTGGCACGATCCTTGGCTGTTTCCAGAATGGGGATATGATTGGAAAAATCCAGCAGGGATCGGCATGGTGGTTTAATGACAATAAAACCGGTATGATAAAGCAGATGACCTCCCTTGCAAACTTAAGTCTTTTGGGCAATTTCAATGGAATGCTTACAGATTCCAGAAGCTTTCTTTCCTATCCGAGACATGAGTATTTCAGAAGGATTATGTGTGATTTGATTGGCGGATGGGTGGAAAACGGCGAGTATCCCAAGGACATGAAGAAGCTTGCCCAGATTGTAAAAGGAATTTCTTATAATAACGCAATCCGGTATTTTGGATTTAAACTTGATATGAAATAATTAAGCATAAATCAAACAATATGGTTCTTTCCGTATCTAATGAAGCAGCATTCGTAACAGTTCAGCCTTGTGCTGAACTGTTATGCAATTACAAACTATTTCAACTTTTGGTTGACAAAAGTGTTTCCTGGGGCTATACTATAACAGTGATATATAACACTGTTATAAGCAAGGGCGGCAAAATGAGCGAATCAGAAAAAAGTACGCTGGATCTACTCCACAGGGCGGCTAAAGTGGAATTTATGGAGAAAGGGTTTCAGACTGCTTCTTTACGTAATATTGTTAAAACAGCAGGCGTCACCACCGGAGCTTTTTACGGATACTATGACAGTAAGGAAGAATTATTTTCAGCTTTGGTGGGGAAAGCTTATGAATATGTGATGAGCCGGTATAGGCAGGCCCATGAATATTTTGAAAATCTGCCTGCCGAAAAGCAGCCGGAGCAGATGGGAAAGCTGTCTGCAAAATGCATGAACGAACTGCTGGCATATTCCTACGAGCATGCGGATGAGTTCTATTTGATTTTGAAATGCTCGGAGGGCACGAAATACGCCGGTATGATAGACGACATGGTGGAGCTTGAGGTAGAATCCACCCATAAGTATTATAAGGTTTTGGAACAGCTTGGCGCTTACGTCCCTAAAATTGATGAAAGACTGGAACATATCATGGCAACAGGCATGATAGGCGCTTTTTTTGAAATGGTTTTGCATAAAATGCCTTTTGAAGATGCGAAGGTGTTTTTGCAGCAGTTAAACGATTTTTACACCGCAGGTTGGATGAAAATTATGGGACAGTAACATCCAGGCGGATGTGATATAGAAAGTATGCATTGCAGGCTTTCTATATATTTTCCCTATAAGTTAGAATAGACTAACTAATATTTTATGCAGGTAACAATGGAGCGGCTGCAGCGTTTCCATTATTATATTTAATTTAAAATAAGCTGATCCACGAAGCGTGACGGCGTTTGTTACAATAAGCCGCCTCGCGAAGCGTGACGGCGTTTGTTGGACACCAACAGTCCGAACAGCATGAAAAATATAAAAGGAGGTCTTATCTTTGAAAACTTTGAAAAAAGAATCTAATCTGAAAAGGCTTTTGGATTATGCCGGAGGCTACAAATACCTAACGATAGCGTCATGGGCCTTAAGTGCGCTGAGCGCTTTGGTGGCGCTTTTGCCATTTGTGTATATTTGGAAAGTCATCAAAGAGGTGTTAGATGGGGCTGCAAATTTGCAGGATACAAAGAACCTGGCCCATAACGGGTGGATGGCAGTACTGTTTGCGGTGGCTGCGATTTTGATTTATGTGGCGGCCCTTATGTGCTCGCATTTGGCAGCATTCCGGGTACAGGCAAATATCCGGATCAAAGCAATGCACCATATTGTAACTCTGCCAATGGGTTTTATGGACAGCATTGGCAGCGGAAAAATCAGAAAGACGGTGTATGAATCCAGCGCCGCGACAGAAACCTATCTTGCCCACCAGCTTCCCGACAAAGCAAACGCGCTTGCCACGCCCGTGGGGTTATTGATTTTTCTTATGGTCTTTGACTGGCGGCTGGGACTTTTAAGTCTTCTTCCCATTGTGGCGGCATTTATTATCATGAGTATCATGACAGGTAAGCGCATGGCAAAGAAAATGGAAGAATACAATAACGCGTTAGGACAGATGTCCGGTGAAGCGGTGGAGTATGTGAGAGGAATATCGGTTGTAAAAACATTCGGCCAATCGGTATTTTCTTTCAAACGTTTTCAAGAATCCATTGACAATTATGAAAAGTGGGTCATTGCTTATACGAAAGATCTGCGTTTCCCAATGATGTGTTACACCACGCTGGTAAATGGAATTTTTGCAGTCCTGATTGCAGCGGCATTGGTGATAACAAAGGATGGAGTGACAAATGAATTTCTGTTAAATCTGATGTACTATATTATCATCACGCCAGTTATTACGCTGACCCTGACAAAGATTATGTATGCCAGCGAAAATAAGCTGATAGTAGCCGATGCTATGTCGCGAATCGAAAGCGTTTTAGAAATGAAGCCATTGCCGGAAACCCAAAAACCAAAGCATCCAAAGGATAATTCCGTGGAGCTTTCCGGAGTTTCTTTTCGGTATAAGGATGCAAAGAAAGATGCACTTAAAAATATTTCCCTTGTAATCAAATCCGGTGAACATGTAGCATTTGTAGGACCCTCAGGCGGAGGGAAGACCACCCTTGCAAGTATTGTGGCAAGATTCTGGGATGTATCCGGCGGAAGTGTAAAAATCGGGGGTGTCAATGTAAAAGATATTTCCAAGGAAGAATTGATGAACACGGTTTCTTTCGTTTTTCAGGATTCGCAGCTTTTAAAAACTTCTATCCTTGAAAATGTGCGGATGGCTAAGCCGGATGCTTCGCGGGGGGAAGTCCTGAAAGCCCTTCACGATGCGCAGTGCGATGATATTCTTGAAAAGCTGCCGGAAGGAGTGGATACGGTCGTAGGAGCAAAGGGAGTATATCTATCAGGCGGAGAACAGCAGCGCATTTCGATTGCACGAGTTATGCTGAAAGATGCACCGGTTCTTATCCTAGATGAAGCCACTGCTTTTGCTGACCCGGACAATGAGGTTAAAGTGCAGACAGCATTTAATGTGCTTGCCAAAGGAAAGACCGTGCTGATGATTGCGCACAGGCTTTCCACTGTTACCGGCGCGGACAGAATAATCGTTATAAAGGACGGAATGATAGAAGAATGGGGTACCCATGCCCAGCTGAAAGATAAAGGGGGGACGTATGCCGAAATGTGGAGAGAGTACAATAAAGCTGCAAAGTGGAAGGTAGGTGTTTCAAATGCATGAAAAATTAAAACACACGTTTGCCCTGTCTGACCAGGGCGCGAAAGATATGGTAAAGGCATTTTTTACCTGCATCCTGCATAATCTTTCTATGATGGTTCCGGTGGTGCTTTTATATAGCCTTATCAGCGACTTGCTGTACGGAGGGATACCGGACGGAAAAAGTACTTTTTATATTGTGGGACTTTTGGTGGCCCTGGGGTTGATTATGCTTACCTGCTATATTCAATACAACGCCACATTTTTTGCAACCTATGTGGAAAGCGGCGTCAGGAGACTGGCGCTTGCGGAGAAACTGAGAAAAATACCGCTGTCTTTTTTCGGACAAAAGGATTTACCTGATTTAACCAGTGTGTTGATGTCGGACTGCGCCTCTTTGGAAAGCGGTTTGTCCCATTGGGTTCCGGAGCTGATTGGCTCTGTGATTTCTACTTTGCTGATTGCCGTGGGGATTTTTGTCTTTAATTGGAAAATGGCTTTGGCTTCTCTGTGGGTGCTTCCGGTCTCTTTTGGGCTGCTGATTTTGACATCAGGAATCTTGAGAAAATCGGAGAGGAAGGTAAATCAGGCGCAGTTATCCTGCATGGATGGGATACAGGAGTGCCTTGAGTCTGTGAGGGATTTGAAGGCCAACAATGCGGAAGACGAATACTTAAAAGGACTGGATGCTAAAATCAAGAGGGTTGAAAGACAGACTGTCTTTAGTGAACTGACCCATGCAATCTGCAATACCTGTGGAAGGATGATTTTAAAGCTGGGTATCGCTACCACAGTGCTTGCAGGCAGCATGCTGCTTGTGGATGGGCAGATTACATTGCTCACATTATTTACTTTTTTGATACTGGTTTCCCGTATATATGATCCCCTGATTAGCGCTTTAGATAACCTGATGGCGGTGATGATGATGCTCAATATCCAGTGCAGACGAATGGATGAAATCCTAAGCTGCCCGGAACAAAAGGGCACGGAAGAACTGACAAATCAAGGCTATGACATTACCTTTGACCATGTGGGATTTTCCTACAACAGCGGGGAGATGGTGTTAAAAGATGTATCCTTTAGCGCAAAGCAGGGGCAGGTCACTGCTTTGGTAGGACCCTCAGGCGGTGGCAAAACAACAGTTTCCCGTCTTGCCGCAAGGTTCTGGGATATCCAAAAGGGCAAGATTACCGTGGGCGGCATGGATATTTCGAATACGGACCCGGAATCACTGATGTCCCTGTACTCTATTGTATTTCAGGATGTCACACTGTTTAACAATACGGTCATGGAAAATATCCGCCTGGGACGGAAGGACGCCACTGACAATGAGGTGCTTGCGGCGGCAAGACTTGCCAATGTGGATGAATTTGCAGAGAAATTACCCCACAAGTGGAATACCCTGATAGGAGAGAACGGCAGCCAGCTTTCAGGAGGGGAACGCCAGCGCATTTCGATTGCAAGGGCATTTCTCAAGAACGCTCCGATTATCCTGTTGGATGAAGCAACGGCCAGCCTTGATGTGGAAAACGAAACGCTGATTCAGGAATCCTTATCAAAACTGATTGAAAATAAGACGGTTATGATCATTGCCCACCGTATGCGTACCGTTGCAGGGGCGGATAAAATCGTTGTCCTTTCTGACGGCACAGTAGCGGAACAGGGCAATTCTGACATGCTTCTTAAAAAGAACGGTATTTATGCCCGCATGGTTAATCTTCAGACTCAGAGCAGGAATTGGGCAATGGAATAATAAAATTGTTTCTATAATTTATGTTTTAAATACAGATGCATTCATAAAGGCGCGTGGAACAGTGAAATGTAAACCATGCGTCTTTACATTAAGCTGGCGTTTGTGTATGGATTGTCTTCCCTATTGCAGGAAATTGAGGTATAATTGTAATGTTGGAAATATATAAAATGAGATGAAGAATGGCAGTCAAAATGAAAAACCCATGGGAAAAAATTTCTTTAGCCGATTATGAAAATCATATGAAACTTGATTCTGTTATGCAGTTACAAGCTATGAATCAAATGATGATAGGACAGTTTGACACTTATCCTGTTTCCAGCGTAATGATACTTGGTATCGCAGGCGGTAATGGTCTTGAACATATCCAAAAAGACAAATTTGAGAGGGTATATGGGGTAGATGTGAATTCTTCTTATTTAAAAGAAGTTATTTGCAGATATCCTGATTTAGACGGACTTCTGGAATGCCTGTGCATCAATTTGATAAACGAAACTGATAAGTTACCGAAAGCCGATATGATTATTGCAAATCTGCTGATTGAGTATATTGGCTATGAATGTTTTCAGAATGCAGTCCAACATGTAAATCCGAAGTATGTTTCAAGTATAATTCAAATCAACATTGAAAATACATGGATATCTGACTCTAGAAAAAGCTATCTAACTACCCAGAACTTGGAAACTGCTTGCTACACAAATTTTTTAAAAAAAGTTGGCTGACAAGTTGGCTGCACTTAATTAGCTGATGTGCGAAAAGCTCCTTTCTATGTGGGTGCGGCGCAGGGAAATTCGTTCAAGTATAATCATGAGATTTTTAAGTGGGCATTCGAAGGCTCAGGAACAGGGCGATTGCCAATGTTTTTAATCAAATGGGACTTGTTGAAGCGTGGGGAATCGGAATACGAAGAATAAAAGAAGGGGCAAAAAGTTATGGTCTTCCAAGTCCGGAAATATTGGTTTTTGATGACATGTTTAGAGTAAATCTTTATCGCAATCAAATAATAGAAGGACAGAATGATTATACCCTGGCATCTAATAAACAGCAAAAAAGCATCGGAGAAAGATTGGGAACAGTTTCGGGGAGATTTGAGTGATACACAGATAAGAATCTTGGAGCTTTTGTCTGTGGATATATACCTTTCGGCTGCCAAGATGGCCAAACAGCTTGGTATAGCAGGCAGGAACGTTGAGGCGAACATCAAAAAACTGAAAGAAAAGGGCATTTTAATCCGTCATGGCTCTCCCAAAAATGGGTACTGGGAAATTAAATACGATAAGAAATCATGGGACTGAGGAAAGTGAGGGGGAAAGAATGGAAAATGGTATGTTTGGATTTCCATTAGAAAGGTGTAATTTAAAGAGGCAGCAGCTAATGAAATATACAGGAAAATATAAAGAGATGGCAGAGCAGTTTCGGAAGGACGGCTGCGATGAGTATATGATTGAGAAATTTATCCGTCAGGAGATGGAGGCGGATGAATTCAGGAAAGGAGAGGGTATCACAGATATGGAAACACTTCGGATTTGGAAGGCATATCCGGATGAGGCAAAGGAGATGTGGCTGCATAATGCATTTTGTGTCAATTGTGGAAAAGCGTCCTTTAAGTTGGGATACAACTTGCGGCAAGATAAATTTGGTGTGGTGATTGAAGGTTTTTGTAATAAATGTGGAGAACGGATTGCGAGGTGTTGCGACTGATGGCTGGATTTTCGGAAAGAGACTGGAAACTGTTTCGCAGTAAGATTCCTGGTTGGCAGGAAGCATACATGGATAGGCTGAATAAAGAGTACATAGAACTTCTGAGCGCGGAGGGAAACGCATCGGACAAATTTTGGACACTGGAGAAGAGGATTCGTGAGGATAAAAAGGACTGTGGTGTGCAGTGTGAGATGAGCAGATCTAACCAGTTTTATATTATGATGTCGCTGCTAAATGAAGGTGCGATTTCACTAGAGGATTTGGATGATTTCAGCGATGAGCTGAAAGATACAATGAAACATTTTTTTGAGAGAAGATGATGTGTCCGGCGCAAAGCGCTTTAGATTGGAGGAAAAATGGACAGAATGAGAAGGCTGCGGATGAATCCTGCCATAAGGGATATGGTCAGGGAAAATCATGTGCGGGTACAGGAACTGATTTATCCGGTTTTTGTTATGGAGGGAGAGAATATCTGTAATCCAGTGGAGGCCATGCCGGGAATTTTCAGATATTCCATTGACCGTTTAGCCGGTGAATTGAACCGTGTGGTTGAAACAGGGGTTGGAGCGGTGCTTTTATTTGGGATTCCGGCCCATAAGGATGAAATCGGCAGCGGCGCTTATGACGATCAGGGGATTATACAGAAGGCGATCCGCTATATAAAATCGGAAAAAAGATACAGGGATTTATTGGTGATTGCAGACGTTTGTCTATGCGAATACACATCCCATGGACATTGCGGGCTTATTAAGGACGGCGTGATTTTAAATGACGAGACGCTGCCGCTTCTTGCCAAAACAGCGGTAAGCTATGCAAAGGCGGGAGCAGATATCGTAGCGCCCAGCGATATGATGGATAAACGGGTGGCAGCCATCAGAAAAGCCCTTGACGAAAATGGCTTTATCCATATTCCTATTATGGCCTACAGCGCTAAATTTGCTTCGGCTTTTTATGGGCCCTTTCGGGAGGCGGCAGGTTCTGCGCCTTGCTTTGGAGACCGGAAAACCTATCAGATGGACCCGGCTAACGGCCGCGAAGCAATGCGGGAGGTGGAGGAAGATATAGCGGAGGGCGCAGATTTCATTATTGCCAAGCCTGCTATGGCCTATATGGACGTGATACGGGAAATGACGGTAAGCTACAACATTCCTGTTGTGGCCTATAACGTAAGCGGGGAATATTCCATGGTGAAGGCGGCAACGGCACAGGGCTTTATTGATGAAAAGAAAATTGTAATGGAAATCATGACAGGCTTAAAGAGGGCCGGGGCAAAAATGATTATCACCTACCATGCACTGGATGTGGCAAGCTGGCTGGTGTGAAGAAAACGTTAAGAAACGTTAAGGCATCAAAAAACACTGCCTAAGCGTTACGAAATGTTTTAGAGGATGCCGAAAATGCGGGTATTCTCCGCCAGGATTTGAGTTGCCGTAAAGCATCAGCAGAGAATGCCCCAGCATGGGTATTCCCCCCTAGGATTTGAGTTATCGTAAAGCGGCGGCAGAGAATGCCCTAATATAGGCATTCTCCGCATAGATTTGAGTTGCCGCGAAGCAGCATGACATAGTATGAAGATAATTCTTAAGCCGTAAAAAGAAAGGATACAGGCACATGGATACAAAATCAAAAGAACTGTTTTTAAAGGCTAAGAAGTATATTCCGGGAGGGGTGAACAGCCCGGTGCGCGCTTTTGGAGCTGTGGGAGGCTGGCCGCGCTTTATCGCATCAGCTCACAAGGACCGGCTGGTGGACGTGGACGGAAACGAGATGATAGACTATGTCTGCTCCTGGGGCCCGGGCATTTTGGGACATGCGCATCCGAGAGTAATTGAAAAGGTACAAGAAGCCTGCAAAGATGGCCTGACCTTTGGCGCGCCTACAAAGAAAGAGGTGTTGCTGGCAGAGTTGATTGCTGAGCTTGTTCCCTCTATAGAAGACAGCCGTCTTGTGAGCTCCGGAACAGAAGCCGTGATGAGCGCAATACGTGTGGCAAGGGGCTACACCAGGCGGGATAAAATTATAAAATTTAAAGGCTGCTATCATGGACATTCCGATGGGCTTTTGGTGAAGGCGGGTTCCGGCGCTTTGACCACATCCATGCCGGACAGCGCCGGTGTACCAGCGGATTACACAAAAAATACGCTGGTGGCTTCTTATAATGACAGGGCTTCTGTGAAAAATTTGTTTGAGGCTGACCCGGAAGAAATTGCGGCCGTTATTGTGGAACCTGTGGCGGCGAACATGGGAGTTGTGCTGCCCGAGAAGGGTTTTTTGGAATTTTTGCGGGAAATTACGAAAAAGTATGGGGCGCTTTTGATTTTTGATGAAGTAATAACAGGATTCCGCCTGGCCTTAGGCGGCGCCCAGGAATACTATGGCGTGCGGCCGGATTTGACGACCCTGGGTAAAATTGTGGGCGGCGGTATGCCCATTGGCGCTTATGGAGGAAAAAGAGAGATTATGGAAATGGTTTCTCCTGCAGGGCCGGTGTACCAGGCAGGAACGCTGTCCGGCAATCCAATCGCTACCACGGCGGGCATTGAAACCCTGCTGATTTTAAAGGAAGACCCTGATATTTACAGGCGCCTTAACCAAAAAGCCGGGGAAATTGCTTTGGCAGTAAAAGAAGCGGCCAAAGATGCCGTCTGTCTAAATCAGGCTGGTTCTTTGCTCAGTATTTTCTTTACATCTCATAAAGTGACAGACTACGAAAGCGCGGCAGACTCGGATACGGCAAGCTACGGAAGATACTTTAACTATCTGCTGGATAGAGGAATCTATGTGGCACCGTCACAGTTTGAAGCAATGTTTTTGTCAGATGCACATACGGAAGAAGACATAGCGTTTACCTGCCAGATGATCAGGGATTTTTTTAATCAATGAGCGGATTTCTAATGGCCGGATTCAGTAACGGATTGGCCGAAGGCTGAAAAAAGTAACAAGTAACAATGTTATAGCAGATGACGGAAACATGGAAAGGTTTTGGATTGTCATTTCATATGTAAAATGGTATGATTAAGAAACAGAAATTGTGTGGTAGTTTAAGGAGGTAAAAAATGAGGGTATTGGTACTAGGAGGAGTTGCAGCAGGCACAAAGATTGCAGCGAAATTAATGAGAGAAGACCGCAGCAACGAAGTAATCGTGCTCAACAAAGGAAAGGATATTTCTTATGCAGGATGCGGCCTTCCCTATTATGTGGGACATGTGATTGAGGATAAGAACCAGTTGATTGTGAATACGCCTGAAAAGTATTCCAAATTGACGGGCGTATCGGTTTTGACGGAGACAGAAGCGGTCAAAGTTGACCCTCAGGCAAAAAAGGTAACGGCTCATGATTTGAAGACAGGGGAAGAAAAAGTTTACGAGTATGACAAACTGGTTATTTCCGTAGGGGCAAGTCCGGTCAAGCCCCCGATTGAAGGGTGCGACCTTGAAAATGTGTTTTTTGTAAGAACGCCGGAGGATGCAATCAGGCTCCGGGATTTGACAGATAGCAAAGAGGTGAAAAGAGCGGTGGTGGTGGGGGCCGGTTACATTGGCCTTGAGATTGCGGAAAACCTGAAATTGCAGGGAATACGCCCCTTTGTGCTGGATATGGCGGATCATGCTCTGCCGGGCTTTGACGCTGAAATGGCAGGCTATGTGGAAGGCAAGCTGCAGGAGAGCGGTATCCCGGTGGTGACCGGGGTTACGGTGACCGGAATTGAAGGCAATGGCAAAGTGGAAAAGGTTACCACCAGCAAGAAGGCTTACAAGGCGGATTTGGTGGTGCTCAGCGCTGGAATCCGGCCCAATACCGGATTTTTGGAGGGCAGCGGAATCGAGATGTTTAAGGGAACGATTCTGACCAATGAGCAGGGGGAGACAAACCTTCCTGACATTTACGCGGCAGGGGACTGCGCTATGGTACATAATGCGCTGACCGGGAAACCGGCATGGTCGCCTATGGGCTCCACAGCAAACATTGACGGTCGTTTGATTGCCCAAAATATCATGGGAGCAGGGCTTGGCTATGGAGGCGTTCTTGGAACAGCCGTATGCAAGCTGCCTGAGCTGAATGTGGGAAGAACGGGGCTGACACAGGCTCAGGCCAAGGCGGAAGGATTTTCGCCGGTCAGCGTGGTGACGGTAGTGGATGATAAGGCCCACTATTTCCCGGGAGCGTCCTCCTTTATCATCAAAATGATTGCGGACAAAGATTCCCTGAGGCTTTTAGGGGTGCAGGTCATTGGCCAGGGAGCAGTGGATAAAGTGGTGGACATTGCCGTAACAGGCATTATGTTAAAGGGAACTCTGCCGGAGCTTGCAAATATGGATTTAGCCTATGCGCCGCCTTTTTCAACAGCTATTCATCCTTTTGCAAATGCGGCCAATGTGCTGATGAATAAAATAAGCGGAAAGTTTGAGACCTTTACGCCGGCCCAGTACGAAGCGGGCGAGGCAGGGGATTACAAGATAGTGGATGCCTGTCTGGTTCCATCTATTGAAGGGGCTCCTTATGTGGATTTGACTACGGTGGAAGGCCCCGTTGAAGGATTAGGTAAGGATGAAAAAATACTTCTTGTATGCAATAAGGGAAAGAGAGCTTATTTGCTCCAAAACCGTCTAAAATATTACGGATATACCAATACAAAGGTGTTAGAAGGCGGTATTACTTTTAATGAAGTAGAGGTGTAGGAGCCAAGATAACAGTTCAGCCTTGGGATTGCCTGTTACGAAATCTACCTATTCCAAACCGCTTGCGGCGAGAGGCATGATTTCCTCTGGGCCCAATTTAGATGTTCTTGGGGGATTTGCAGCAAATGCAGGGTCCTGGGCTGAATCGTTACGGAACAGGCACAGCCGTCAGGGGGCAAGTTTTGCGCTTGTCTGAAAGAATTGTCTGAAAGCTTAAAGAAGGAAAAGGAGAGAAAACATGGGATGTACATTAAAGCCGGAAGAAATTAAAAAGGTAAAAGCGCTGGGCTTTTTACACAATAAAGGGACGGATTTGTTTAATGGCCGTATTATCACAGTCAACGGCAAGATTACCGCCGCGCAGACAAAGGTGATTGCCGAGGCGGCGGAAAAATTTGGAAACGGGGATGTGGAGTTTACTACCCGTCTGACGGTCGAAGTGAGGGGGATTCCTTATAACGATATTGAGCCTTTCCGTGAGTATGTGGCTAAGGCTGGGCTGGAAACCGGAGGCACAGGCTCGGTGGTACGGCCGGTGGTATCCTGTAAGGGCACTACATGCCAGTATGGCTTATATGATACCTTTGCTTTATCCGAAAAGATACATGAACGTTTTTACAAAGGATATCATACGGTTAAACTGCCTCATAAGTTTAAAATTGCAACCGGCGGATGTCCTAACAACTGCGTAAAGCCGGATTTGAACGATTTGGGAATTGTAGGCCAGCTTGTTCCGAATTTAGATGAGGACATGTGTAATGGCTGCAAGAAATGCCAGGTACAGGCCACATGCCCTATGGGAGCCGCTAAGCTGGAAGATGGAGAGATTGACATTGATAAGGAGCTGTGCAACAATTGCGGCCGCTGTATAGAAAAATGTCCTTTTGACGCCATTCCGGGGGGCATGACAGGTTTCCGTATTTACATAGGCGGAAGGTGGGGCAAAAAGGTAGCCCATGCAAAGCCTTTATCTAAGGTGTTTACCGATGAAAATGAAGTGTTAGATACGGTGGAGAAGGCGATTTTACTATTCCGGGAGCAGGGAAAGACCGGAGAGCGTTTTGCAGACACCATTACAAGAATCGGTTTTGAGGAAGTGGAAAAACAGCTTTTATCAGACGAAATTTTACAGAGAAAGCAGGCGATTTTAGACGCCAATCTGCATGTAACAGGCGGGGCAACCTGCTAGAGTATGTTTGAAAATTCATTCCTGCTTCAAACAGGTGCGAAGTCTTTTAAACAGGGTCGCAGGATATGCGGCCCTGTTTTTAGTACAATAAGCCTGCTGGCGAAGCATGACAGCGTTTGCTGCAATAAGTCTGCTGGCGAAGCGTGGCAGCGTTTATCACAATACGCTTGCTCACGAAGCATGGCAGCGTTTGCTGCAATAAGTCTGCTGGCGAAGCATATGACAGCGTTTATGACAATAAACCGGCTTACGAAGCATGACAGCGTTTGCCGGATAAAAGCAAGAAAGAAGGAGAGACGAAACTGTATGAGGTTTGGTTTTTTAGGAATAAATTATAAAAAAGCCCAGCTGGACATCAGAGACAGGGTTTCCTTTACCGACACAATGAAGCTGGATTTTTTTCAAAGGGCGGAAGGTTTAGGGGTGAGCCAGTCCATGGTGCTGTCCACCTGTAACCGCAGCGAAGTATATTTTGTGTATGAGAAGGAAGAACAGGCGAAGGGGATGGGCCGGGTTTATGAGGGCATGTTTCCGGAGCTAAATTTAAAGGAATACTTAAACAATCTTTCAGGACAGGAGGCAATGGCTTATCTGTTCCGGGTCACGGCAGGGTTGGAATCCCTGGTGCTTGGAGAAGATCAGATCCTTGGACAGGTCCAGGAGGCGCTGGATTATTCCAAAACCATGGGCTTTAGCGGCAAAGAATTAAACCGGATTGTCAGAGACGCCGTCACATGCGCAAAAAGGATGAAATCAGAGCTGAAAATCAGTGAGAAGCCTTTATCGGTCAGCTATATTGGAATCCGTCAGCTGGACAGAGTCTGCGGGATTGCGGGAAAAAGGGTTTTGGTGATTGGCAGTGGGAAAACAGCAACACTTGCATTGAAATATCTCAGTGAATATGAGACAGAAAGCATAACCGCATGCAGCAGAACCTATATGCATGCGAAGCGCCTGAAGGAGGAGTTTTCCCAGATTCATATTATACCCTATGAGGAACGGTATCAGAGAATGGCTCAGTGCCACATTGTAATTTCCGCCACAGCTTCTCCCCACCTGACCGTGCGGAGGGATGCTTTCAAGCCCAGGCAGCCGATAACCTTTTTGGATTTGGCATCTCCCAGGGACATTGATACGGAATTTGACCGGGAGCTGCAGGCAACGCTCATCAATTTGGACGCTTTGCAGGAAATTGCGGAGGAGAATTGGAGGGAGCGGGAGAGGCTTGCTAAGGAAGGCGGGAAAATTGTGGAGGAGGCCCTAAAGGAGACGGATATGTGGCTGCGCCAAAGCAGGATGGACTCTGCAATTGAATCCCTGCAGCACAGATGCAGCGGGATTGTGGAGGACAGCTACCAGTATCTGAACCGAAAGATGGAGCTAAGCCTACGGGAGCAAAAGCTTCTTAAAAAAGTGCTGCATGCATCTTTGCAGCGGCTTTTAAGGGAGCCCATAAAAGAGCTGAAACGTCTTGGCATAGAACAAGAACAGGAGGAATATAAGCGCTTGATAGAGCAATTATTTCAATTTGAAAAGGATGGACAAGGTTGAGCGGACGAATCCTGTTCCAGCCGGTCAAACGCTGCCACGCTCCGCGAGCCGGCTTATAGCACCAAACACTGCTACGCACGGCGAGCCGGTTTATAGCAATAAACGCTGCTGCACTTCGCGAGCCGGCTTATAGTGTCCAACAATGCCACGGTTTGCAGGACAGCTTATTGTAATGACAATGGAGATGAAAGGTTCGGAGGCGGAGGTGTAAACCTTCTGTTTGCAATGGCACGAAAAAGGCAGTCCTGCCATATGAAAATATACTGCTATTGAGAGGTATGAGTATGGAATATAGAATCGGCACAAGAGGTTCCCGGCTGGCGCTTTCACAGGCTGAGTATGTACGGGAGAGATTACAAGGGGCATATCCGGAAGATGCATTTACCGTTCAGGTGATCAAGACCAGAGGGGATATGATTTTGGATAAGCCTTTGCACCAGATAGGGGATAAAGGCGTATTCGTAAAGGAGATTGAGGAAAAGCTTCTTTTGGGAGAAATCCATATTGGCGTACACAGCATGAAAGATATGCCATCTGCGGCGGCAGAAGGACTTACCTTTGCCAGGGCATGGAAAAGAGAGGACTACAGGGATGTGCTTATTTTACGGGAGGGGGCATCTTTAGAGGACCTGCCCAAAGGCGCTGTTATCGGCACCGGAAGCCGGCGCAGGGAGTTCCAGTTAAAGCGCCTTAGGCCGGATATCAAAGTAGTGGGGATCAGAGGCAATGTGGACACCCGACTGAAAAAGATGGAAGAAGAAAAATTAGACGGCCTTGTGCTGGCGGCTGCCGGTTTAAAACGGCTGGGAATGGAAGATAGAATCACCCGGTACCTGGAAGTGGAGGAAATGATTCCGGCTCCGGCCCAGGGAATCCTTGGGCTTGAAATCCTGGAAAGCAATACGGGGCTTTTGGAAATGTTAAACAGGTTAAGCGATAAGGAGACGGTTGAGGCGGTCAAAGCGGAACGGGGCTTTTTACAGGAAATGGGCGGCAGCTGCCATATACCGGCAGGGGCAGTGTGCAGAAATATGAATAACCACGGCCTGTGTCTGGATGTTATGTACGGAAATGAAACCGGTTCTAGACAGGCTTATGCAAAAGTATGGGGTGATGAACCGGATATGCTTTCCAAAAAAGCGGCGGTGTCTATCCGTAGACAGATAGCCGGAAAGGTTTATTTGGTTGGCGCCGGCCCGGGGGATGCGGGCCTTATTACGGTAAAGGGATTAAAAGCCATCCGGGAGGCGGCATGCATTATTTATGACAGATTAGCCGCACCGGAATTGCTAAAGGAGGCAAAAGCGGACTGTGAAATAATTTACGCAGGAAAAGCCAGAGATGCCCACACCATGAAACAGGAGGAGATCAACCGTCTGCTGGTGAAAAAGAGCATGGAATATGAGAGGATAGTCCGATTAAAGGGGGGCGATGCCTATGTATTTGGGCGGGGCGGAGAGGAAGGAATTTACCTGCAGGAGGCGGGTGTGCCTTTTGAGGTGATTCCCGGTATCAGTTCAGCCATTGCAGGGCCAGAATACGCGGGAATACCGGTTACCCACCGGGGGATAGTCCAAGGATTCCATGTGGTAACCGCCCATAACAGCAAGGACACACTTTCGGAGATTGATTTTGAGGCATTGGCCAAGGAGAAGGAAACCTGCGTATTTTTAATGGGACTTAGTAAGGTGGATGAAATTGCCCGCAGATTGATAGAAGCCGGAAAACCTTCCTCTGCCATGGCTGCCGTAATTTCAAAGGCAACAACCCCTAAACAGAGGACTTGTGTTTCCGACCTGTCCCATATAGGCGGGAAAGTAAAAGAGGCAGGATTGACATCGCCGGCTGTGATTGTGGTGGGAGATGTGGTTTGTCTGCGGGATAAGCTGGATTATTTTGAAAAAAAGCCTTTGTTTGGAAAAAAATATCTGATTCCTAAAATAGGGGCTAAAACCACCGGATTAAAAGAACTGCTGCAGGAAAAGGGAGCGGATGTAACGGAAATCCAGGTGGGGGAGATTGTGAAAAAGAAAAAAATCTTTTCGGCCGAACAGCTAAAAAGTGTGGATTGGCTTCTTTTTACCAGCAAAAACGGGGTGGAGGCCGCCTTTTTAAACTTTGTGGAAAGCGGGCTGGATTTGCGAAGCCTTGGAGGGTGCCGTATTGGAGTGATTGGCGCAAAAAGCGCGGAGGCTTTGCAGGCTTACGGGATATATGCAGACTTGCTCCCGGCTGATTTTAACAGTGACGGACTTGTGGAGGCGCTGAAACCCTATCTTACAGGAAAGGAGAAGGTCTGGTACTTTAAGGCGGAAAATGCGGATGGACATTTGAAAGAGGCGCTAGAGGCCTTTTGCCGGTTTGAGGAAATCGTAGTGTATGAAAATTGTGGAGTGGAGGTAGATTTAGGAGACTTAGAGCCGCTTGCAGAGTATAATGGAATTTTATTTACCTGTGCATCCAGTGTAAAGCGTCTGATGGAGGCACTGCATACCAGGAGAAACGCTTTGCCGGAACATGGAAATGAAAAAACCGAAAAATCAGAAAAATCTGAAAAGGAAGAAAAGACAGGCGAAAACAAAAGGGGGTGCAATATATACAGCATTGGTCCTAAAACAACAGCCTGCCTGAAATCCTGCGGGAGGGAGCTTGAAGGCATTGAAAATATATGGGAGGCCAGACAGGCATCCTATGAGGGATTAGCGGAATTATGTGTAGCTACAAGCGCCTCCCAAAGAGAACCTATTTATAGTCCATTAAGCCCCCAGCAGAGCTGAGGAGAGCGGAGTAAGCAGTAGCGCTACCTAAAGTATCAAAATAAAACCTCCATGTTATCATAGATTTGAGTTTGGACAACCTAATCTATGAAAAACAGGAGGTATCCATAAAGGATAATCAGATGTTAGCACATACGAAGTATAATTGCACGTACCATATTGTTTTTATTCCAAAATACTGAAGGAAAGTAATGGTATGTAATGAGAAAGAAGATAAATAGGTGTTTAATCTTGGAGGGAATCAGCATGTTAATAGAGTTAAGGGCGAAAAACTGTTTTTCGTTTTCAGATGAGATTAGATTTTCTACAAAAGCAGATATGAGAAATAAAAAGTTCTCATCCAATGTCCATACAGAGAATAATTTTAATATTTTGAAAACAGTAGGAATCTATGGTCCAAATAACGCAGGTAAGACATGCCTGGTAAAATGTATCCGCAGTGCCAAGAATATTTTATTAAACCAGAGACCCCGTATCATGTCCAATATTTTTCAAGAAAGTGCAATATGCCAGCTGGGTATTACATTTTTGGAGGAGGGCAGAGAGTTTTCCTATGATTTTGGGCAAAGTTTGCTTCCAGGATTGATATTGTCAACATGAATAATATCCCTTTAAAACGTACCATCAACCTCATGAAAAATCAAAATGATCTTCAAAGGAAAGTCGTGGAGTTCATCAAGAATTCTGATCTGTATATGAATGATTTTGAATATGCGGATATGGATAAGATTCGCGTAAAAATGGATTCTGACGAGGAAAAACCGGAGGAAAAGGCTCTTGATATCCCCGAGCAGATTATGGATCAGATCCGACTGGTATCCGTTTATAGAGGGGGGGGGTGCGATCCCCAGTGTACTTTTTGACTCTACGGGAACAAAAAAGATCGCTGCCCTTGCAAGTTATATCATAGAGGGAATTGAACAGGGCAGAATTCTTGTTGTGGACGAACTGGACAGCAGCATTCACTTTAAATTGACCAGAGCGATAGTTGCCATGTTTAATAATGAACTGAATACCGATGCACAGATGATATTTACTGTACATGATATCAACTTGATGGATTGCAAAAAAATGTTCCGCAAAGAACAGATTTGGTTTGTTCATAAGGATGATACAGGCATTTATGTTTATTCCAGACATATCCCTCGCTCGGAAGCAGGATTTCTCCTGTTATGCCCGAAAAAAGCATGCAGACCTTATTCATTTATGAAGCCTCCCGCACTTATCTCCTGTACATTTAAGACGCCTGATCCGGTACCATTCCTTTCCTCCGCCAGCTGCTTTGTGGACACGCTTCCTGTGGTCCCTGGGTTTAAGCCGGCCCCCACAGCAGGGGCAGATACTTTCTTCTTTACTGGTTATTAAAAATGTTTTTTTCCTCATTGTATTCCACTTCATATCCTGATATAATGACCATTGTTTTTATATAGTTCCAGGTACACTCAGCTATGTCAAAAGTAAGTGTTCTGGCGCTTTCTCTTTCTATAGACTGATGACATTATATCGGTTCATTCCGTGACAATCAATCAGATTAATTTGAAGACAAGATAAATGGGAAGCAACAATAATAACCATTGTTTTAATAATAGTTCCTGGATGCCTGGCTCTGCAAAAGTAGGTTTCCAGAAACCTTTCTTTCTCTAAGATAATGTCATTATATTGAGTAATTCTGTGACAGGCAACCAGAGTAATTTGAGGTCAGAAAAAATGGGTAGCAACAGTAATGCTCTGTAAAGGCATCCGGTGATTTACAGCGGACACAATCCACATGACAGTAGGTATAGACGAAGTCTACCCATTTCTGGCTCCGCCAGGAGAGGATATAAGACAAAGTACAAAACCATTATTTTACGGAGCTGTTTTTCTATGAATATCACGGACGGTATTTTTCTTTTGAGATCCAGAATATCCGTGCTGAGCAGTGGGAGAACCGTGATCTGATGCAGGATCTGAAGGATATCCGTAACGGGATTTAGATTGTACATGCTTCCGACATGGAAAAACGGAATCCAGAAAACAAAAGGGAAAGGAGACAACAGCTGCGGGAATCTGCGGTCAGGCGTCTGGAAAAAAGCTGGTGGAGAATGGATATGAAAGTCTGGGAAAATACAGCGTAGACCAACGCCATGCGGATAAATGGCTGGATCAGGAGCGGATGATAGAACTGGAACGACTGCGTAAGGAAAAAGAAAAGGAGAGAAAAGAACAGCCGGTACAATTAAGTCTGTTTGATATGGAACTTTTATAAGATGCAAGAAGGATTGCTGGGAGTTGCAGTAGATTTTTCATTCCAGTATCCTTTTGGCTCATTCATCTGAGATATGAAATTAAAAATTCCTTGAAAAATAAGGAAATAACACTTGACTAAATAGGGAGGCAGACAGAACATGAATGTAATCATACTTGGTTCTGGAGGGTGTGTTAGCATGCTAAGGGCATGTTGTAACTGTCGTGTATGTACAGAAGCGCGGCAGAAAGGATTTCCTTATATTTCCTTATGTAAGAACGGGATGCAGTCTGTTTATTGAAGACGCGAATATATTGATTGATACATCGGAAGATATCAATGCTGCATTGAATAATTCCGACATACAGAAAGTTGAATATATTTTATACAGCCATTGTGCTCTCGATCATACAATGGGAATGCGTGTGATTGAACAATTGAAAATGGATTGGCTTGCCGATTCCCTGGGAAAGAAACCGGACAATCCGATAGAAATTGCTTCTTTACCTGCCATTCTTGAAGATATTAAAAAGCAGTGTACAAAGTATGGTTCAGCTATTGAATACTATGAGGCAAGGAGGCTTGTATATACAAAAGAAATTCGTGTTTTTAAAAAAGACAATATTTTGATAGAGTTGGTTCCTGCAGATGAACAGGAACATGTGGCAATTTTTATTATTTCTTCAAACAGCCAAAAGATAATTTATGCCCCATGTGATGTAAAGCCGTTTCCAAAGTCAGAGAAATTTCAAGATGTAGATGTTTTAGTCATTGGCAATACAATCGTCGGGGACATATTAAAAGATGGCTTTGTATTAAATGAAGACAACCCGCTGCGAAAAGAATTATTTACTTTAGACGAAATTGATATGATACGGAAACAGTATGGAATCAAAAGAGTTATTATTACACATTTAGAGGAGGACTGGGGGAAATCATATGATGATTATAGAGAATTGGAGAGAGAACTGAATTTAATATATTTTGCATATGACGGGTTGAAAATAAGGCTGTAAGCGGGGGCAGGACTGGTTTTTCAGAACAGGGAGTAGTTTTCAATCTTTCTTCTGCTTTATTGCAGCCTATCCGTAAAAAGTAGCCTGCATAGGTGCATACATTAATGTTTTATGTTCTGGACGGACCTATCATAGAAGGTGGCGAGGAGATGGAAACAGTGATAAAACATTTCCTTGCTTCCGGCATGACAATGAAAGAAATTTCTGTGAAAATGGATGTTTCCATTCAGAATTTAACAAAACTTTTAAACAGCTAATATATGGTTGCATGAATAAATAGGCCAAGATTTACGGAGGGAATAGAATGGTACTTTTGGTGGTCGATACTCAAAATCTGATTATGAATAATGACTTATATGAATTTCAGACCCTGGTATATCGGATCAGAACATTGATAGATAAGGCACGCAATAATAATATAGAAGTTATTTATGTCAGGCATGATGATGGCATCGGACAGAAATTGACGAAAGGCACATTGGGTTATGAAATATACGAGGAATTCCAGCCAATGTCAGATGAGCGTATTTTCGATAAAAATGTAAATAGTGCATTTAAAGGTACAAGATTATTAGATTACCTACATGAAAAGGGCGAAGATACAATTATTATTGTTGGACTGCAAACAGACTACTGCATAGATGCAACGGTAAAATGCGGCTTTGAGCATGGCTTTAAAATGATTGTCCCAGCAAATACAAACAGTACGGTTGATAATTCATATATGTCAGCCGAAAGTTCCTATAAATATTATAATGAATTCATGTGGAATGGAAGATATGCAGAATGTATCTCATTTGAAAAAACGCTTGAATTATTTTCTTTTTCATTCCATCCTTCCTATATCATTAATTAATGTGTTTTATATCCTATATTATTTTGCAGAATATTTATATGAAATTAAATTTTACAATTTGTATTCGATATGCTGTCTGAATGACTGAAAAAATTTATACATCAAAAATGTATATTTATGGGATCGTTTTCACCGGATACATAATTCCGAAAATAGAGTATAAAAACTAAAATACTCCTTCATAGTCCGCTGATTTCATTTTACAGCTTCCGTCCAGTTTCTTAAATTCTCCGTAACCAACAAAATGTAGTCCACATTTTTCCATAACATGACCCGAAGCTATATTTGGCTCGGCATGACTTGAAGAAAAATGTGTTGCACCTAAATTTTTACGTGCAAACTCTATCATTGCTTTAGCAGCTTCTGTTGCATATCCCTTTCCCCAACAATCATAACACAAATTATATCCAAATCCCCAATATCCATTTTTTTCTGCCGTTCCGATATCCCCGCTTCCTATCAGTTTTCCATCCGATAACCGTTCAAATCCAAAATGATATGTACTTGTATCTTTTTCTACAAATGCAAGCCATTCTCTAACCTGATTAATGCTTGTATAGGTTGTATAAACCATATAGCGTGAAACTCTTTCATCGCTGACCCATTCAAAAACCTCATTGGCATCAGCAACCGTTAAAGACCGAAGCAAAAGACGCTCTGTTTTTAGCTTAATATTATGCATACTGTCCTCCATACAAATTTATTTGACATTGACATCAAAAAATAAAATACCACAATAACACACATTTCAACTTTTGTATCTTTTTTCTGTCTTGTTTTTTCACGACAAACTGGAAGGTGTATGATTATTGATATTCTGTCCTGATGGTGAAATGTTCGGGAAAATCAAAAATACTTGTTTTCAGAAATATGGGATAGAAATACTCCTCCTGTAAACGTTCAAAGGCAAGCCACTCAAAATCATGTATGTGGTGACCTTCATGAAGTGTAAAACGTTCTCCTCTTTCCAATAGCCCTGTTTCGGAAACATCCATCAGATAATAGATACAGATTTCATGGTAATGCAGTTTGTCAACATCTTCGGTGAAAAAGCCTTGATTCAGCCATAAAGGACGAATGATCTTAGGTGTGATATTCAGTTCCTCTTTAACTTCCCTAACCACTGCGTGTTCTGCGGTCTCGCCCATCTGAACTCGTCCCCCAGGCAAATAAAAGTATGGAGAACGCTCATCGTGCATTGCCAAAATTTTATTGTTGGCGGTAATGATAGCGCAGACCCTATAATTAAACTTATCCTGTTCAGAAACATAAGTAATATCCATTGAGCTTTCCTCCGAAAATTCCGATTGTGATTTGATGGTTTTTCAGGTCAATATTAGCTGTTATATTTTGTTTTAGCAGTTCACTTTGCGGTAGGATACACCACTAATAGTATTATAACACATTTCAAAAAATCAGGTAACATTTTCTGGAATTTTGTTATTTTTCGCTGGCTGGCCCATAGACAGCTTGGAAAAAACAAATATTTCAAAAGGAATCCTTTGAAAAACGTTACGCATTTATGTGTGTGCGCTTAGGTGAGGCTCTTTCGAACCTGGTGTCTGCTGCGTTTTACAGGACGAAAGCGGGTGGCGCCTTTATATTTGTTTTTCCAAGCGTCCTCCGGACAACGTATGAAAAGTAACTCTTGGGCGACTGAAAAGTAAGGATCAAATTTGCAGATTGTTGACAGCTTGGAGGATTATGGAGTATCATGAATTGAAAACAGAAACAAAGGTTAGCGCCGGAAGGAAATAGGATGTTACCGGAACAATTTTTAAATAGAATGAAGAACCTGCTAGGAGAGGAGTACGCAGATTTTCTGGCAAGTTATGACAGGCCGAATTTCCAGTCTCTGCGGGTCAATCTGCTAAAGGGAGGGGAAGAAGACCTTACAAAAAAAGTAAATTTCCTAAAAGATAAAGTGCCCTGGGCGGAAGGCGGCTATTATTATGGGAACGAAGCCCGGCCGGGCAGACACCCTTTCCATGAGGCGGGAGTCTATTACATACAGGAGGCAAGCGCCATGGCGCCGGCCGCCTTCTTAGCGCCCCGTCCGGGGGAGCGGGTTTTGGATTTGTGCGCGGCTCCGGGAGGAAAAAGCACGCAGCTTGCAGGTGCTATGAGGGGAAAGGGCCTGCTTGTATGCAATGAAATCCATCCCCAAAGAGCTAAAATTCTGTCGGGAAATATAGAGAGAATGGGCATTGGAAATGCCCTTGTCATTAACCATGAGCCAGCCTATCTGGCAAAACGCTTCCCAGCATATTTTGATAAAATTTTAGTGGACGCCCCCTGCTCCGGTGAGGGGATGTTCCGCAAAAGCCAGGAGGCGATAGCTGAATGGAGTCCGGAAAATATAGAAATGTGCGCCCAGAGACAGAGAGATATTCTTGAAAGCGCAGCTGTTATGCTTCGGGCCGGCGGCAGACTGGTTTATTCTACCTGTACCTTCGCGCCCGAGGAGGACGAAGGTACCATAAGCAGTTTTTTGAAAAAACATCCTGAATTTTACCTGGAAGAAGTAGAGAAATATCCGGGTATGACGGGGGGAATGTCATCCGTTCAGGAAACGGATAGGGAGGGAATGGACAAGACCGTAAGACTGTGGCCTTACAAATTAAAAGGGGAAGGTCATTTTGTGGCATGTCTGAAAAAAGAAGACGAAGCTAAGGATGGCGCCCTGGAACTAGGCATAGAGGAAAAAGGGATTTCACTGAAAGAATGTAAAGAATGGGAGGTCTTTCAAGACCAATATCTGAAAGTGCCCTTAAGTGGCTTTTATATAAAATTTGGGGAACAACTGTATCTCTTGCCGGAGAAAATGCCGCTTTTAGCAGGACTTAAAGTGTTAAGGCCGGGACTACATCTGGGCGCCTTTAAAAAAAACCGGTTTGAGCCTGCCCATGGACTGGCGCTTTTTTTAAAGCCAAAGGAAGTGAAAAATACATTGGATTTATCCCTGCAAGAAGCATCTTCCTATCTTTCGGGACAAACCCTTTTAAAAGAGGGAGAAAAAGGCTGGTACTTAATCAGCGTGGAGGGTTACAGCCTTGGCTGGGGGAAACTTTCAGGCGGCGTAATGAAGAATCATTATCCTAAGGGGTTGCGTCTGTGTTTATAGCTTGCAGACGGCGGAAAGGCATGTGGTTAATATGAAGAAAAGACGAGTCGTGATGATGCTTGTGCTTGCCCTGATGCTGACAGGCTGCAAAGGGCAAAATAAAAATGAAAATATAAGAGCCGGCATGGAGGCTGTGGAGGCGCTTGATTATGACAGCGCGCTTGCAAGCTTTGAAGCAGCTAAGGAGGCAGGAGAAGACGAACGTCTTTTGTATAGAGGGGAAGGGATTGCCTACATGGGAAAAACCATGTATGCGGAGGCAGCCGAGGCTTTTGAAAAAGCCCTTTCCTTAAGCGATGGCAGAGTAAACAGTATGGATTATGACATTAATTACTATTTGGCCGTTGCCTACTGCAAACAAGGGGAAACCGACAAGGCAATTAATGTGTACAATGCGATTACCGCCCTTAAGAGCGAGGAAAAAGACGCTTATTATCTGCGGGGGGTTTTGTATGCACAGCAGGGGAACTTAGACAAAGCAAAGGAGGATTTTGACAAGACCATAAGCCTTGGCAAAAATGATTACGACAGGCTGATTGACATTTACAATGTTTTAGCTTCAGGAGGGTACAGGGAAACCGGACAGGAGTATTTGCAGTCCGCCATGGATGCAGGAACCAAGAACATGACGAATTTTGAAAAAGGCCGTATCTGCTACTATTTGCAGGACTATGAAAATGCAAGGACTTATCTGGAAAAGGCCCGTGGGGAAAGCGGATATGAGGCGGTGCTCTTTTTAGGAAAGACCTATGAAACATTGGGAGATAATAACTATGCAATCAGCGTATACAATAGTTTCTTAGAAGGCAGCGGACCTAACGCGGAGGTTTTAAACCAGCTGGGACTTTGCAAAATGCAGACAGGAGACTATGAGGGGGCTCTTGCCAATTTCCAGTCGGCAATGAACATAGAAGATAACGGCATGATGCAGACCCTTAAGATGAATGAGATTGTCGCTTATGAACGGCTTGGCGAATATCAAAGCGCGGCATCGCTGATGGAGAGCTATCTGAAAAGCTATCCGAATGATGAGGAGGCCAAACGGGAATCTATCTTCCTGCAGACAAGATAAAAGATTTACCGAAAAGATAATCAGTCTAAGCGGCGCTGAAGCAGGAAGGACGAAACATCACCTGAGAATAAGATGCAAAGCGTCAGGAAAAGATTGGGAGGGCGAAAATGCAGGCGGAAGAAGTAATTGCAAAGGTAGCACAGCTGTGCTGGAAATATTCTGCAGAGCAGGGAATACTATTTGGATCCAGGGCGAAAGGGACGGCTCTTGCAAGGAGCGATATTGATATTGCAGTTTCCGGTGTGGATGATTTTTTTGCATTTCAGGAGGAAGTGGAAAATCTGCCAACGCTTTTTTCCGTGGATATTGTGGACATGGATACCTGCACGAATCCATTGCTGCTAGAGGAGATTAGAAAATATGGAAAGAAAATTTATGAGAAGGTTCCAGTCCTATAAACGTTCCTTAGAAGCGCTTTCGGAAGCCAGAAACAGGGATATGAGCGATTCTTTTGTGCTTAGCGGAACAAGTGCAAAATTTAGTATTACCTTTGACCTTGCATGGAAAACAATGAAGGACATTTTGGTTGAATATTATGCGATTATGGATTTTGTTTCCGGTTCTCCCCGGGAGGTTTTGAAAAAGGCGTTTCAGACAGGGATGATTACAGGGGATGAATGGATGGAAATGTTGGAAATTCGAAACAGGCTGATTCACGATTATGAGGGAGAGATTGTGAAGGAGTATTGCCGGAGGATTATAAAAATTTATATCGGGAAATTTACTGAATTTCAGCTGTGGGTGGAAAGCATTTCAGATAAATAAAAATTACTTTAGAGAGCGTTTGGCTTAACCAATGTAAGCTGACACCTAAGTTTCAGGGGTTGGCAAGAAGGGAGGATTATGATGATCAATCAACTGATTACAAAAATCAAGACTACAGGAGCGCCTATTGTGGTGGGGTTAGACCCTATGCTGAAATTTGTTCCGGAGCATATTAAGAAAAATGCTTTTGCGGAATTTGGCGAGAGCCTTGAGGGAGCCGGAGAAGCAATCTGGCAGTACAACAAAGAGATTGTAGATTATATCTATGATATGGTGCCGGCGGTAAAGCCTCAGATTGCCATGTATGAACAGTTTGGGATTCCGGGCCTTTTGGCCTTCAAAAAGACGGTGGACTACTGTAAGCAAAAAGGCCTGATTGTGATTGGCGACATCAAGAGAGGAGATATCGGGTCCACCTCCGAAGCCTATGCGGTGGGCCATTTAGGTAAGGTGACGGTGGGAAATAAATCTTATTATGGTTTTGATGAAGATTTTGCAACCATCAACCCTTATCTTGGTTCAGACGGGGTGAAGCCTTTTATTAAGGTCTGTAAAGAAGAAAAGAAAGGATTGTTCATTTTGGTGAAAACCTCCAACCCAAGCAGCGGTGAGTTTCAGGACCGTCTGGTAAAGGCACAGGTGCCATTGGATGGACAGGCTGCGGGACTAAAGACTTCTGGGGACAGGCCGCTATACGAGATTGTAGGAGAGCAGGTTGCTAAATGGGGAGAAGAACATATGGGCGATTCCTACAGCTATATTGGAGCAGTAGTGGGAGCCACTTATCCTGAAATGGGTATGGTGCTCAGGAAAATCATGCCTAAAAGCTATATTTTGGTACCTGGCTATGGAGCCCAGGGCGGAACAGGAAAAGATCTTGTTCCTTTCTTCAATGAAGATGGGCTTGGGGCAATTATAAATTCTTCCAGAGGTATTATTGCGGCTTACCAACAGGAAAAATATGCTTCTTTTGGGCCGGAGCGCTTTGGTGAAGCTTCAAGGGCAGCGGTTGAGGATATGAAGGAGGATCTTGCACAGGCTTTAAACAGCAGATAAAAATGCCAACCGCTTTTTTAACCGGTTTATAAAAGGTAGCAGCGTTTGCCGCCCTGCCCGGCTGAGATAAAGTAAAAGTAAATAAAGATTAAGAAATCCTTTATTTTATATTAAATAAATTAATTAACCCCTTTGATATGCTATAATCTGCTAATATGTAACAGCTTATAAGCAAAGGATGAGATGGGGAATGGGATTGGAGTTTATCGACATATCCAGGGAGGAAGGTGAAAGGGTCCGTGCCAACGGTACAACAGGCAGCAGGAGAGAGCCTGGCGGAGGAAGGCCACGGCCAGTTAGACAGGAAACTTCCCGGACAATCAGATATGAAAATCAAAGGGCACGAAGAAGCGAAGTGCAAAGACAAGTACCTGCCCAAACGCAAAGAGCAAGACGGACAAGACCTGCAGGTGAAAGAATGTATTCTGAGGCGGAGGAGCGAAGGAGGGAATATAACGCCCGAAACCGCAACGGCAATCGCCTTCAAAATGAAAATCGCAGCCGCGACAATAACCGCAGAAACGGCGGCCGTGAACGCAGCAGAAATTACGCCGGTTATAATAACCCAGGTGGAAATGTGGTAAGAAGACCCCGGCCAGTGGATCCAAGGGTTCAAAGGGAGCGAATGCGCAGGCGCAAAATACAGAGACAAAGGGTGATGGCAGCCAAAATGACTGTTTTGCTGGGGTTTGTGCTTGTGATTTTTTTTACAGGTTTTACGCTCTATAAGCTTATTGGCGATTTTACAAAGTCAAATGAGCCGCAGCAGACTTTTAATTCCTATACCCCTACGGTGGAGAGACGTGAGGTAATTAAAGCCAATGAAACAAATAAGCCAATCATCACGGAAGATTTTCTGACAATTAACGAGTACTCAAGACCGGGAGAGAAGCTTGGCAAGGTTAAAAATATCTTTGTACATTACACGGCTAATCAAGGAACAAGTGCGGCTCAGAACAGAAGTTACTTTGAAAATCTGGGCATTACAGGGGAGACATCCGCAAGCGCTCATTTTGTTATCGGATATGAAGGAGAAATCATACAGTGTATTCCGCTTGATGAGATAGCCTATGCGGTAGTGCAGCGCAACTATGATTCCATTTCTATTGAGTGCTGCTATTTGTCAGAGGACGGTAAATTTACAGATGAAACCTACCAGTCATTGCTCAGATTATCTGCCTGGCTTCTAAAAGAATATAAACTGGCGCCGGATGATATGAGACGGCATTATGATGAAGGCGGAAAAAAATGTCCCCTGTATTATGTAGAACATGAGGAGGCCTGGGAAAAATTTCTCTCTGATTTAGAGCAACATATTATGAAGAATCAGGTATAAAATAATCAATAGAAAAGTGTAAAAAAGTCGTCTGCTTGTTTTTTAGGTGAGCAGACGACTTTTTCACATGGAAACATTCATCGAAAGCTGAACAGTTACCGAGATTGTAACGATTCGGCCAGAACTGTGCATTTACTGCACAGACCGTGAGAATATGATTAGGGAGTGCAAAAATGGAGTTTGCATGTAACAGTTCAGCAAGGCTGAACTGTTACACGAAATTGATAAAGTTATGTCTAATACTGTTGACATAAGATAAAGTTTGTTGTAGAATCATAACATATGTTATATAAAAGGGGTGATATATGTGGCAAGAAAAGAAACAATTAGTAGAGAGGACATTGTACAAGCAGCATTTGTCATATTACAGGAGGAAGGGATAGAACAGGTGACAGCCAGAAAGCTGGCGGCGAAAGCCAACTGTTCTACCCAGCCTATCTTCCGTGTTTTCAAAAATATGGATGAGCTGGCAGCGGAATTATTTGAAAAAGCATGTGATTTTTTCAAAGATTTTTATGTGGATTTTCCGAGACAATCGGTAACACCTTTCGTAACTCTGGGACAGGCATATATTAAGTTTGCCGGCGTACATAAAAAACTATTTGAGTTCATTTTTCTGTCTCCGGAGCGCTTTGGCAGGAGCATGTATGATTTGGTGAATGGCAAAGAAGGGTTTGTGAGCAGGGAAATACAGGCGGCTAAATCCCAGGGATGTAAAAATGCCAGTGAAATGTTCATGAAAATGTGGATTTTTATCCACGGCGCTGCCTGCATGACATTGACAGGGGACTATGACCTTTCAGATGATGAGACAATGCAGCTTTTGAAAACATCCTACCAGTCATTCAGATAAATTTTTCACACAACAAATTTGTAATGTATTGATGAGATTGGGGGATTGGAATGGAACAGCAGGAAGTTGACATCATCACTAGAATGAATGATAAATTTATGAAAATGAGCAAGGGTCACAGAGCCATTGCCGCTTATATTTCTGACCATTATGATCAGGCTGTGTTTATGACAGCCGCTAAGCTGGGGGAAACAGTGGGCGTCAGTGAGTCAACGGTGGTGCGCTTCGCCGCCGGATTAGGCTATGCAGGTTATCCGGAGTTTCAGGATGCGTTAGAAGAATGGGTAAAAAGCAAGCTGAATTCTGTGCAGAAGATTGGTGCAAAGTATGGAAAAAGTACCCATTCGGAGCTGCTTAATTCCGTGCTTAGCGCAGACATTGAGAAGATTCAGGACACAATTGTAAATTTAGACGCGGTTGCCTTTGGAGCGGCAGTGGATATTATCCTTGGGGCAAGAACGATTTATCTCATTGGTGTTAGAAGCTGCGAGCCGCTTGCTGATTTTTTGCATTTTTATTTAAATATGATTCGTGGAAGTATTGTTCTGGTAAAAACAACCAGTGTTACGGAAATATTTGAACAGATGATACGGGTTGATGGCAGGGATGCGGTTATTGGCATTAGTTTTCCGAGATATTCCATGCGTACCTTAAAAGCAATCGAATTTGCAAATGACAGAAATGCAAAAATAATTACAATAACAGACAGTATCCATTCCCCCATGAATTTATATTCTTCCTGTAATTTATTGGCAAGGAGTGATATGGTTTCCATTGTAGATTCTCTTGTGGCGCCTTTGAGTGTAATCAATGCATTGGTGGTGGCGCTATGTTTAAAACAGCCTGAGGTGGTAAAGAAAAATTTGGAAACATTAGAAGAAGTGTGGAACAATTACCAGGTTTATTTAAACGATGAGATAAATTTCATAGATGGGGATCCAATGCTGCATTATCCGCTGATGAAAAAAGAGGAACTATAAAGTTTGGAAGTCAACTTTGAAAGTCAACTTTGAAAGGATACTGCTCTGGCAATATGGGAGTACATATGAAACGCATTATTATAGTGGGCGGCGGGGCTGCAGGAATGATGGCGGCTGTGGGGGCGGCCGGAGAGGGCGCCCAGGTGACACTGCTTGAACAGAATGAAAAGACAGGGAAAAAAATTTTTATAACAGGAAAGGGCAGATGTAACTTGACCAATGCCTGTGAAAGGGATGCTTTTTTTGAACATGTGGTAAGCAATCAGAAATTTTTGTACAGTGCTTTTTCAAAGCTGGACAATGATTCTACCATGGCATTTTTTGAGAAAGCCGGTTGTAAATTGAAAAAAGAACGGGGGGAGAGAATATTTCCTGTTTCTGACCATGCCTATGATGTGACAAATGCTTTAAACAGGCAGATGGAAAAGAAGCAGGTTAAAGTGTGCCTGAAAACCTGTGTGAAAGAAATTTTGACAAAATCTTTAAAGGAAGAGGCGTTTGATGCCGGTGATAAACAAAGAGATACTTCAAAATATGTAACCGGCGTAAGACTTACGGATGGACGTGTGCTTTCGGCGGATGCAGTGATCCTTGCAACCGGCGGAAGGACTTATGAGTCCACCGGTTCTACCGGTGACGGATACCGTTTCGCTAAGGAAATGGGACATACCATTCAGGATATTAAACCGGCCCTGGTACCTTTTACGGTTCAGGAGAGTTGGTGCATGGAAATGCAGGGACTTTCCCTTAAAAATGTATCTGTTTTACTGAAAAACGGAAAGAAAAAAATTTATGCAGGCTTTGGGGAAATGCTTTTTACCCATTTTGGTGTAAGCGGCCCCTTAATTTTAAGCGCCAGCAGCTATTATGCCAAAAAATACTATGGAATGCCCGTGGAGCTTTGTATTGATTTAAAGCCTGCTCTATCCGGAGAGCAGCTCAACGCGCGTCTTCTACGTGACTTTGAAGAAAACAAAAACCGACAGTTTAAAAATGTCCTGGAAGGCCTGCTCCCGTCCAAAATGATTCCCGTGATGGTGAAGCTTACCGGAATCATGCCGGAAAAAAAGGCAAATGAAATCACCAGGCAGGAGAGAAATAATTTAATTGAATGTCTGAAAAATCTCACTTTGACAGTGACAGGAACCAGAGGCTTTGAGGAAGCGATTATAACCCAGGGCGGAATTAAAATAAAAGAAGTGAACCCATCCACCATGGAATCCAAATTTGTAAGCGGCCTTTATTTTGCAGGGGAAGTGCTTGACCTGGATGCCATGACCGGAGGCTTCAATTTACAGATAGCATGGTCCACAGGATATCTGGCAGGGGTGAGTGCGGCCCACGCGCATTCCGTGAGAACATGATTCAGGTGTGAGGGGCGATTTTTGCGAAGCAAAACTTGGAATATCGCCCCGAATGTTACTATGAGCGGCTTCCAGGCCGTGAATAGTAACATTATTATAGAACCTTAAAATGGTCAATGGACACTTGGCACAGAAAACAGTTCGTGTTATGATAAATACAATGATAGTAGCAGTTCAGCCTTTGGCCGAACTGTTACTGAATCCAGCCATTAGAAGTTCGCCTTTGGCGAAGGGCCGGATTCACTCTCGGTAAAATTCAGGCTTTCTTACGGACTTTGCAGTAAATGCAAAGTCCTAGGCTGAATTGTTACCAATGATAACAGATTATGATAAAAAGGATTGAACAGGAAAATGGAAGTGTTGCTTGCAAAGAGCGCTGGTTTTTGCTTTGGTGTAAAGCGGGCTGTGGAAAATGTTTATGAGCAGCTTGGCACCCATAAGAAAATCTATACCTATGGCCCGATTATTCACAATGAGCAGGTAGTGGCAGATTTAGAAAAACGTGGCGTTACAGTGATAGAAAATGAAAATGAGATAGCCGGCATTAAGGAAGGGGCAGTGGTGATTCGCTCCCATGGCGTCCCCAAAAGGATTTACCGCCTGATTGAAGAAAATGGATTGGAATGCATTGACGCTACCTGTCCTTTTGTAAAAAGGATACACAGGATCGTTGCGGAAGAAAGCCGCAGGGGCAAACAAATCATCATTATTGGCAATGCAGGGCACCCTGAAGTGGAGGGAATCATGGGCTGGTCTTCGGCGCCGGCAGCAGTGATTGGAACCGTCAGCGAAGCGGAAAGCTTTGAAGCGGATGCCGAAAAGCCAATGTGTATCGTATCTCAGACGACATTTAACTACAACAAATTTCAAGAATTAGTTGAAATTATTCAAAAAAAAGGTTATAATGTTAACGTTGTGAATACAATCTGTAATGCGACAGAAGAACGACAGGCGGAAGCTGGAGAAATTTCAGCCAAGGCCGATGCAATGATAGTAATAGGTGGCAAGAATAGTTCTAATACGCAGAAGCTCTACGAGATATGTGCTAAGAAGTGTGAGGCTACGTATTTTATACAAACACTGGAAGATTTGCATTTGGAATTGCCTAAAACGGCCGCTCTGGTGGGTATTACTGCGGGGGCTTCCACCCCCAACAATATAATTGAGGAGGTTCAAAATCATGTCAGAGTTAACTTTTGAACAAATGTTGGAAGAATCATTAAAGACGATACATGCAGGAGAGGTAGTAGAAGGCACAGTCATTGATGTTAAGCCTGAAGAAATCATACTTAACATTGGATATAAATCTGATGGCATTTTGACAAGATATGAATATACCAACGAGCCTAATGTAGACTTGACGACTGTAGTTAAGCCGGGAGATACCATGGAAGTGAAAGTCCTTAAAGTAAACGATGGAGAAGGACAGGTTATCTTAACTTATAAGAGACTCGCTGTTGACCGTGGAAATAAGAGAATCGAAGAAGCTTTTAACAATAAAGAAGTGCTTACGGCTAAGGTTGCACAGGTGCTTGACGGCGGCTTGAGTGTAATTGTTGATGAGATTAGAATTTTCATTCCGGCAAGTCTCGTATCTGATGTGTATGAAAAGGATCTGACCAAATATGCGGGTCAGGAAATTAAGTTTGTAATCAGCGAATACAATCCTAAGAGAAGAAGATATATTGGTGACCGTAAACAACTGCTTGTTGCAGAAAAAGCAGAAATGCAGAGAAAACTGCTTGAGAGCATCCAGATTGGCGATGTAATGGAAGGTGTTGTCAAAAATGTAACTGACTTTGGTGCGTTCATTGATATCGGTGGAGCGGACGGGCTTTTACATATTTCCGAAATGTCCTGGGGACGCGTTGAGAATCCTAAAAAGGTATTTAAAGTTGGCGATAAGGTAAGAGTTTTCATTAAAGATATTTCTGGTACAAAGATTGCGCTCAGTCTCAAATTTGAGGATGAGAATCCATGGAAGGATGCGGCTGAGAGATATGCAGTGGGGAATGAAGTGACCGGTAAAGTTGCCAGAATGACAGATTTCGGTGCTTTCATTGAGCTGGAAGTTGGCGTGGATGCGTTGCTTCATGTATCACAGATTTCCAGAGAACACATTGAAAAGCCTTCCGATGTATTGAAAGTTGGACAGGAAATTACGGCAAAAGTAGTTGATTTTAACAGTGATGACAAAAAAATCAGCTTGAGCATAAAAGCGCTTTTAGCAGCAGAGCCTGAAGAAGCAGATGAAGCAGAGGGCGCGGCAGCAGAAATCGGAAATGAGGAATAATGTGTAAGTAAAAAGGGGGAACGAATTTGCGATGACTACGGCATATGATTATGAAAAATTTAAGAGTGCGGTGCTCACTTTGACCAAAATTGATCTAAATGCCTACAAAGAAAAGCAGATGAAACGCAGAATTGACTCATTGATTGCCAAGAATGGTGTGAAAGGATATGAGCCATATGTGCAGCTTATCAAGACAGACAAGGGGAAGTTTGAAGAATTTATTAACTTTCTGACGATTAATGTTTCTGAGTTTTACAGAAATCCTGACCAGTGGAAATTATTAGAAAATCAAATTATACCGGAATTAATAACCAAGTTTGGAAAGAATTTGAAGATTTGGAGCGCTGCCTGCTCTACAGGTGATGAACCGTATTCTCTTGTAATGGCATTATCAAGGCACATTCCGCTTAATCAGATTCGTATTACAGCTACGGATTTGGATAAGCAGGTTATTGCAAAAGCAAAAGTAGGACTTTACAGCGCAAAAAGCATTGCTGCGGTTCCGGATGATTTAAAGAAAAAGTATTTTACCAAGATAGGTCTTTCCTATCAGATATCCAATGAGATTAAGTCCAGAGTTGAATTTAAGGAGCATAATCTTTTAGATAACAATTACGCCAGAGGGTATCATATGATAGTCTGCCGTAACGTGTTGATCTATTTTACAGAGGAAGCCAAGGATGAAGTGTTTAAGAAGTTTTACAATTCATTAGCTCCAGGCGGAATCCTCTTTATCGGAAGTACAGAGCAGATTATTAATTACAGAGAGATTGGCTATAATAGAAAAAATTCTTTCTATTATGAGCACCCTGCTAATTAAAACTCCTGATAGTTCAAGCGGTAGTAAAAAAGGGACAGAATGGTTTGCATTCTGTCCCTTTTTTCTGGGAGTGATGAACCAGGCGGCTGCGAAGCAGACATTTAGCGAATGCCGCACGTCTTAAAAATTCCCTTTACATTACTCTTGAAGCGCCATTATGTTTAATATATGGCTTGCATAATCTGAAAATAGCTGCCGGTTTTTCTTAATATCGTCTGTAAGTTCGAAGAATAAATCCTTACTTTTATATTCCCGTTTAAAAAAGGGTTCTACAAGCACTTTCCACTGGGGAAGATAGCTGGATAATTTTCTGGTATAGCAGTTGGAGGCGGTTGCCTGCTGTCTGTAATCCCGGTCCACAAAAGAGGAGATTGATTTATGTAGTGCCATATCTTCTGTGGGAAGATAATAATAGTCTTTATAATTTGCATAAAAGTATTTAAGCTCCTCCTCATAAATAGGAACGATTAAAATACCCTCATAGCCTTCCCCTTTAAAGTGGCACCCTTTACCCATAAAGGCAATGGGAACCGGAAGCGGGGAGGCAAAGACCAATTGAAGCACGAGTTCTTTTCGTGGAACGCCGTGAATATCATTGTAATAATTGGCCTGTACCTTTCTGGCTTTGAGACTGCTGTTAAACAGATCATAGTAGGACAGAATAGGAAGAATTTCCAACATTCCCTTTAAATCGTCTGAGTTGTGAAAAAGCAGGGTACGATAAAGGTTGTAGTCGTGAGAGAAGGTAAATTCTCTGTAAACCTGTACCAGCTCGCCGCCACTGTAAGTATCCTCACGCTTAATACCGAGAAACTGTTCCACTGTTTTCAGCTTGCAATCAGGAAGTTTTAAGAAATTTTTGTAGGGCGCTATGCGGCGATAAATATCAAGCCCAGCCATATTTCCAAAATTGCAGGGAATGTCGTATTTTTCAGCCTTATGCATCAAAAAGGGCAAATCAAAGGTATTACCATTATAATGGACAAGATAAGTGTATTTTGAGGCGAAGGACAAAAAGGATTTTATCAGTTCGCATTCCTCATCGGGAGTCTGCGCAAACCACTGTCTTACAATCCAATTATGCTCTGCATAAAAAGCACAGCCAATTAAATACACTGCAGAACTGGAGGACAAAAAGCCGGTAGTTTCTATATCTAAAAATAAAATTTGTTCTAGGGGAGTTAAAAGTTCCAATGGATATTTTAAGCTAAAATTACCGAGAATGATTTCTTCTGTTTTCATGGAAGCCTCCTGTCAATAAGCCCATTTGAGCTATAATATTCCTATATTAGTGTAGCATATTTTTTTAAATTACAGTAGTATTTTCGACAAAAAAATAGTATATTTAAATAGATGGAATATCAGCTTTGATATCTGTCAATACGTATGGAAAGAAGGGTGTTGAGTGGCAAGGTTAACGTTTACGGGAGGGATTCATCCTTATGACGGAAAGGATTTGTCGAAGGATAAGCCGATTAAGGAGATCTTTCCTAAGGGAGATCTGGTGTATCCCCTATCCCAGCACATTGGGGCGCCGGCGAAGCCGGTAGTAAAAAAGGGTGACAAGGTACTGACCGGACAGAAAATTGCGGAGGCAGGCGGATTTGTGTCCGCACCTATTTATGCAACCGTATCCGGTACGGTTAAGGCAATAGAGCCAAGAAGAGTGGTAACAGGCGACAACGTAATGTGCATTGTTGTTGAAAACGATGGGCTGTATGAGGAGATAGACTGGCCCAAGGTACCGCCTTTTGAAAAGCTAACCAAAGAAGAAAAAATTAATATGATTCGGGAGGCGGGAATTGTAGGCATGGGTGGCGCAGGGTTCCCCACGGCTGTTAAGCTTTCTCCCAAGGAGCCTGATAAAATAGAATATGTGATTGTAAACTGCGCGGAGTGCGAGCCTTATCTCACCTCCGATTACCGCAAAATGCTTGAGGAGCCGGAGAAGCTGATAGGAGGGCTTAAGGTATCTTTAAGCCTGTTTGACAATGCCAGAGGGATTTTGGCCGTGGAAGACAATAAGCCGGACTGCATCGAAAAGCTGAAAAGTCTTACCAAGGATGAGAATAAAATTACGGTGAAAGCTCTTAAAACCAAGTATCCGCAAGGGGCTGAGCGGCAGTTGATCTACGCAGCCACAGGGCGTGCCATCAACTCCGCGCAGCTGCCGGCAGATGCGGGATGCGTGGTCAACAATGTGGATACCGTAATATCTATTTATAATGCCGTTATACTGGGAAAACCGCTTATGTACAGGATTGTAACAGTTACCGGAGATGCAATTGTTGATCCCAGGAATTTTAAAGTAAGAATCGGCACCAATTATCATGAATTGGTAGAGGAGGCCGGAGGTTTCAATCAGGAGCCTGTTAAGATTGTGTCCGGCGGTCCTATGATGGGATTTGCTATCTTTGATTTGGATGTGCCGGCTACTAAGACATCCTCCGCACTTCTATGCCTGACAAAGGACGAGGTATCGGCTATGGAGCCTTCCGCCTGCATTAATTGCGGCAAGTGTGTGGAAGTATGTCCCGGCAGGGTAGTTCCGCGGAAACTGGCGGATTATGCGGAGCATTATGACGAAGAAGCGTTTGTAAAAAATGACGGAATGGAATGTTGCGAGTGCGGATGCTGCAGTTTCATCTGCCCGGCAAAACGTCCTCTTACGCAGGTAATTAAATCCATGCGAAAGATGCAGCTTGCAAAGAAGAAAAAATAAAGTAGGAGGAAAGGAATAAAAATGAGCGATTTGATGAAAGTTTCGTCCAATCCCCATGTCCGGTCGAAGGTTACTACCAGTAACATCATGCTTGCAGTGGTAATCGCATTACTTCCTGCGGCAGGCTTTGGTATTTTTAATTTTGGGTTGGATGCACTTATTTTAATTCTAATTACAGTGGCAACCTGCGTGCTGACAGAATATGTTTATGAAAAGGCTATGCACAAAAAGGTTACAATAGGCGATTTCTCGTGTGTAGTGACAGGGCTTTTATTAGCCCTTAATCTTCCTTCCACAGCTCCCTGGTGGATTGGCGTGGTTGGCGGTATTTTTGCTATTTTAGTGGTAAAAATGCTCTTTGGAGGGCTGGGGCAGAACTTTATGAACCCGGCATTAGGCGCAAGGTGCTTTTTGCTGATTTCCTATACCTCTATCATGTGCAATTTTGATTGCGATGCCTACACAGGCCCGACTCCTTTAGCCAGCCTTAAAGCGGGGGAGAGCGTTAATATTCTTGACATGGTAGTGGGAAGAACAGGCGGTGTCATAGGGGAAACATCTATGATAGCGATTGTAATCGGTGCATGTTTCCTGATTCTTTTGGGTGTGATTGATTTAAAGATACCGGGAACTTACATAATAACATTTGTTATATTTATTTTCTTGTTTGGCGGTCATGGTTTTGATCTGGCTTTTGTCAGCGCCCACTTGGCGGGCGGCGGCCTGATGCTGGGAGCCTTCTTTATGGCTACGGATTATGTGACAAGCCCGGTGACGAAGAAGGGAAGATATTTGTACGGTGTGATTTTGGGAATCCTGACCGGAATCTTCCGGATTTTCGGACCATCGGCAGAGGGTGTCTCCTATGCAATCATTTTAGGAAATCTGCTGGTTCCCCTCATTGAAAAGATTACCATGCCGAAGGCGTTTGGAAAAGGAGGGGAGAGAGCATGAAAAATATGATAAAGGATGCTGCGATCCTCCTGGTGATTACATTATTTTCCGGATTGATTTTAGGACTGGTATATGAGATCACTAAAGAGCCTATTGCCATAGCAGAGGAAAAAGCGGCAAAAGAAGCTTATGCGGAGGTATTTCCAGATGCCTTAGAGTTTCAGGAACAGGAAGTGGTTTCAAAAGAGGATGAGAACTGGAAGGCGGAATGGGAAAAGGCAGGCTTTGAGGCTGTGGATATTGATAACGCCCTTATCGCACTTGACGGAAATGGAAATGGGCTTGGGTATGTTCTTACGGTGACGAGCCATGAGGGTTATGGAGGAGATATTACTTTTACCATGGGAATTGGCATGGACGGCACGCTGAACGGTATATCTATCTTAAGTATATCGGAAACTGCCGGTCTTGGCATGAAGGCGGAAGACGTACTAAAGCCCCAGTTTGCAGGAAAAAATGTTTCCGTCTTTACATACACGAAAACAGGTGCGGTTTCTGACAGCGAGATTGATGCCATCAGCGGGGCCACAATTACCACAAATGCTGTCACAACGGCAGTAAATGGCGGCCTTTACTATTTCCAATCACAGTTAGGAGGTGGCGGCAATGAAGCAGAATAAAATAACGGAGCGCCTGCTAAACGGGCTGATAAAAGAAAATCCTACTTTTGTGCTGATGCTGGGAATGTGTCCTACACTGGCAGTTACCACCTCGGCGATGAACGGTCTTGGAATGGGTCTTACCACTATGGTGGTGTTAGCCCTCAGCAATATGTTTATTTCCATGCTGCGTAAAGTCATACCGGATAAGGTGCGTATACCTGCTTTTATTGTGATTATTGCATCTTTTGTGACGGTGGTAGAGCTTTTACTGAAAGCATATATTCCCTTTTTATACAGCGCACTTGGGCTTTATATTCCTCTCATCGTTGTGAATTGTATTATTTTAGGCCGTGCGGAGGCTTATGCATCCAAAAATGGGGTTGTGGCTTCTCTTTTTGACGGAATAGGCATGGGCCTTGGCTTTACCTGCGCGCTTACCATCATTGGCGCTGTCAGAGAATTGATTGGTGCAGGGGAGCTGTTTGGGTTTGGCGTGATGCCGGAAAGCTATGTACCCTGCAGTATTTTTGTATTGGCACCGGGAGCCTTCTTTGTACTTGCTGCGTTAACTGCAATTCAAAATAAAGTTAAAATAGCCGGAGAAAAAAGAGGCAGGGATATGTCAAAAATTCAGTCAGGCTGCAATTCCGACTGCATGAATTGCCAGGAGTCAGGCTGCAGTAAAAGGTTGATTGACACATCCGCCAAAGAAGCGGTAAAAGAAAACGGAGATAGAGCGGAAAAGTCTGCAAAGAAGAAGGAGGGGAAGAACAATGATTAAAGATTTACTGATTATCTTAATCTCATCCTCATTAGTCAGCAATGTAGTCTTAAGCCAGTTTTTAGGGCTGTGTCCTTTCCTGGGCGTATCGAAAAAAACCGGTACAGCGGCAGGCATGGGGAGTGCGGTTATTTTTGTGATTACATTAGCCTCTGCTGTAGCGGGTGTTATTTATAAATACATATTAACGCCGTTTGATTTGACCTACCTGCAAACAATTGTATTTATTTTGGTTATTGCTGCGTTGGTGCAATTTGTGGAAATGTTTTTGAAGAAATTTATGAAATCCTTATATCAAGCGCTTGGAGTTTACCTTCCACTGATTACCACGAACTGTGCCGTGCTGGGTGTTGCGCTTACCAATGTGCAGAAAAATTATGGGATTCTTACAGGAATCGTAAACGGATTTGCAACGGCTGTCGGATTTACCATATCAATTGTTATCCTTGCCGGTATCAGAGAAAAGATGGAATACAATGATATTCCGGAATCCTTTCAAGGAATGCCGATTGTTTTACTGACTGCCGGACTGATGGCAATTGCTTTCTGTGGATTTTCAGGATTGCTGTAGGCGGTATCGGACTAAGAACAAATTTGTGTCGGCGCTCGAATGAATGAGATGTCGGCAGCATGGAGGGTTTGTATGAATATAACAGGTGTTTTGCTTGCTGTGGTTGTGGTGGGAGGCGTTGGACTTTTCATTGGACTTTTCCTGGGGATAGCAGCCATCAAGTTTAAAGTAGAAGTAGACGAAAAGGAAGAAGCGGTTTTAGCGGCTTTGCCCGGCAATAATTGTGGCGGCTGCGGTTTCCCAGGCTGTAGTGGACTTGCGGCGGCTATTGCCAAGGGAGAAGCTGCGGTAAATGCCTGTCCTGTAGGCGGCGAGCCAGTGGGGAAGGTGATTGCCGGTATCATGGGCGTAGAAGCCGGAGAAAGTGTGCGGATGCGTGCATACGTGCAATGTCAGGGCGACTGTGATAAAGTTACATTGGACTATGAATACAGTGGAATTGAAGACTGCCGGATGTTGTCTTTTGTGCCAAACGGAGGAGCAAAGAGTTGTAGTTATGGATGTCTTGGATATGGCAGCTGCGTGAAAGCCTGCCCTTTTGATGCGATTCATGTGGAAAATGGTGTGGCTGTAGTGGACAAAGAGAAATGTAAGGCATGTGGAAAATGCGTTGAGGCCTGCCCGAAGAATTTGATTTCCCTGATTCCATATGACGCGAAATATGCGGTGGCGTGCAGTTCAAAGGATAAGGGACCGGTTACAATGAAAGCCTGCAGCGCAGGCTGTATAGGGTGCCAGCTTTGTAAAAAGAACTGCGCCTCTGAGGCGGTGGAAATTACGGACTTTAATGCCACAATTGATTATGAAAAGTGTGTAAGCTGCGGGGCATGTGCAGGCAAATGCCCAAGAAAGTCTATTGTAAATATATAGTAACAGGTAATATAGTAATAGTAACAAAATAATATATGCTAATTCAGCCCGTCTCCTTAACTTTCGTTGTAGGAGACGGTTTGAGATGGAGGGTGAATGGATGGGAAATCATAAGGTCCAGGTTAGACTTGGAAGTACAGATATTGTTGTAAACAAAAACGCTTTCGGTGCATTGCCGATTCAGAGGGTTAGCGCTGAGGCGGCGGTTAAATTGCTGCGCAGAGCATATGAAGGCGGTATGCGCTTTTTTGATACGGCAAGGGCCTACAGCGACAGCGAGTATAAGTTAGGACTTGCCTTTGAGGGAATGCGTGAAAAAATTTTTATAGCAACCAAGTCAGGAGCGCAAACAGGAGAAGCCATGAAAAAGGATTTGGAAACAAGCCTTGAAATGCTTCGCACAGATTATATAGATATTTATCAGTTCCACAATCCGGCATTTTGCCCTAAGACAGGAGATGAAAGCGGTCTCTATGATGCTGCTTTAGAGGCTAAAGCGGCTGGCAAAATCCGCCATATCGGAATTACAAACCACAGGCTGGGAGTGGCAAAAGAGGCCATTGAAAGCGGTTTGTATGAGACATTACAATTTCCTTTCAGCTATCTTGCCGGGGACAAAGAGGAAGAATTGGTAGAAGGGTGCAAAAAAGCAAATATGGGATTTATCGCAATGAAGGCGCTTTCCGGCGGTCTGATTACCAATTCTGCGGCAGCCTACGCACATGCGGCCGAATTTGACAATGTGCTGCCTATTTGGGGCATACAGAGGGAAAACGAGCTGGAAGAATTTTTATCCTACATAGAGAATCCTCCGGTAATGACCGATGAAATAAAAGCCCTAATCAATCAGGATAGAGAAGAACTATGTGGTGAGTTCTGCAGAGGATGCGGCTATTGTATGCCTTGCCCGGTGGGAATTGAAATCAATACCTGCGCCAGAATGTCGCTGCTTCTTAGAAGATCGCCTTCCGATGGCTGGCTGACAGATAAGGCTAAGGAGATGATGGGGAAGATTGAAAACTGCCTGCACTGCAACCAGTGTAAAGCCAAATGTCCGTATGGCCTTGATACGCCCAATCTTCTTGCCAGAAACTTAGAAGATTATAAAGAAGTACTTGACGGAAAAGTGAGCGTAAAATAAAAGTGTGAATCATCCTAAAGAGCGGAGTTTCCCTCCGCTCTTTTTAACGAAAATAGTATCTAACAAGGAATTTAAAAATTCACGTATAAAATATCGCCCTCCTTTGTGATGAAAACCGCCTGTATTTCTGGAAAGCTTTCAAGCAAAGAGAGCGCTTTTTCATACCCTAAAATAAAACAAAGGGTAGAAAGCGCATCTCCGTCAACCGAATCAGGGCTTAAAATCGTTACCTGCGACAGGCCGCTTTGGGCAGGATAGCCGTTATCTGTGGATAAAATATGGTGATAAAATTCTCCATCCTTTTCAAAGAAGCGTTCATAATTACCGGAGGAAACCACACTCATATCAGAAATATCCAGTGAAAGCGCAGGAGTGCCGGATGGCGCAAAAGGCTGCTGAATACCAACACGAAAAGGAGTTCCATCCGGTTTATTTCCTACCGCAACCACATTGCCTCCTAAATTAATCAAAGCAGAGGTAACACCCTTAGAGAGCAGATATTCTTTCAGCTTATCTCCAATATATCCCTTAGCAATAAAACCAAGCTCCGCCTGTGCCATAGGATCATTTAACGTCACCTGATTGCCATTTATAATGATAGAATGATAATCCACATGTGATAATGCTTCCTCAATTTGCTGCTTTGAGGGAACAATAGCCTGATTATCAGACCCAAAATTCCAAAGCTGGGACAAAGAACCAATAGACGGATCCACCAGTCCATCGGAAAGCCGGGCATACCTTAAAGCAATCTCCAACAATTCCAAAGTATCCTCATCCACAGCCACCGCCTGTCCCATGCTGTGGTTTAACTTCCAAACATCACTTCCCTCAACATTAGGACTAAGCAGATTTTCATAATATTCAGCCAGCCCCATACACTGTTCCAGCAATTCCTCAGACCCGCCTTCATATAACGTAATCGACACAACCGTATCAAAATAAAACCCATTTCCCGTAACCGGCGAATCTTTTACAAAAGAACTGCTGCAGCTTGTAAGAAATACAGGTGAAAAAATACAAAATAAAAATATGATAAAAGAAGATTCAAATATTTTTTTGCAGTTATTGCAAGAAAAGTATTTGAACTTTCTATCGGAAAATAGATGCATGATCAAGCCCCTTCCACTGTTTGGTAACGAATTTAGGTTGTAAAGCTGCCTTATTTCATGTATAGTATTAATGGCGCCATTCACAAACCGGCGCTCCACAGTTATTATAAAGTTTTTATCAAAATTTGCAAAGAGAAAGTGGTGAATCTATATGCGTTTACCTGACGAACAGGACGAAGGAGGAATGGGAGTACCGGTCATCTATACAATTGTGGCCGTTTCCGCCTTTATTTTGATTATTCTGGCAGTTGTGCTTATGAGCAATACAAGACAGCGGGGCCAGGAAACAGCTAAAAACAAGCGCTTGGAGGCGACTCCTTCGCCCACACCGGAGGAGGAGATAGAATTTGTCGAAGGTCAGGAGGATATGGAAACGCTCTATAAGGAGCACAAGCTTCGGGCGGAAGATTTGGACTTTTGGGATATGTATCCAAACAACAATGTCATGATAGGAGAAGATCCTACAGAAAGCCCGGGAAATGACAGAACCTCAGGAACCGACACAAGCCCGGAAGGATCAGCCACGCCAGGACACAGCGCCAGCCCAGGGCCATCGTATGCACCGAATCAAAGTCCCGGCGCATCGGTCTCTCCAACCCCAACATCCGAGCCTACGGAGGAGGAGATGGCTGCTTCCGGAAATTATGTTCAGGTTACTTTAAGAGACGGAACAAAAGAGTGGGTAGAAATATCCGATGACATACCTGGAAACACCTATGATTTTACCAACATTAGAATCAGCGATGGCAAAATGGCATATTACCAGGATGGAGAAAAGCTTTCATGGCTTGGGGTTGACCTGTCTAAAAGTAGCGGAAACGTAGATTTTGAAGCGTTGAAAAATTCAGGGGTAGACTTTGTTATGCTCAGGCTGGGAGGCCGTGGCTACGAGACTGGTTTGGTCAGCCTGGATGATAATTTTGTCAACAACATTACCAAAGCCCAAAGTGCAGGATTGGAGGTTGGCGTTACCTTTTTCTCACAGGCTGTAACCACGCGGGAAGCCGAGGAGGAAGCTGAATTTGTGTTAAACAATTTGATTCCCTATCGGATCAGCTTTCCTGTAGCCTTTGATATGGAATATATTGTCAACGATGAGTCTAGAATTGATATATTGACGAAGGAAGATAAGACGGAGATTGCGGAAACCTTCTTATCCAAGATAGAGCTGGAAGGTTATCGCTGCGTCCTTTACGGCAACAAGAACTGGCTGTTAGGAGAGATAGAGTCAGAGGACTTGCTTGCCTACTATGATGTGTGGCTCAATGAAGCCAGTTCCATACCGGAATTTCCATACCAGTTTAAGATGTGGAAATATAGTGCATCCCAGAAAATAGAGGGTGTGGAAAACGATGCGGCCTATACCATAAGCTTTGTAAATTATTCCCGCAAGTAAGCTGTAATTTTGGGAGAAATATGCAGCTTTTCATAAATGTCGGCATAAACGGAAGAAGATATTTTTTCCAGATAGTTGGGAGAAAAATTCTTGTTTATGCCGGCTTTTTTCAGTAAATCTATCGCCTTATTGTAGGCGATAGCCGCTTCCACATCGCTTGCATAGGTACCTATGGTGTAATTTCCATTGATGTGTATTTTTGCAATATATTTCGTCCCTTTTTTGGTTTCTTTTTTTATGACGCCATGGTAACGGTTATAAATTTCTATATTTTCATATCTAAAATCCAGATCGTCCCCGTTTACGAAACGGTAGTCTCTGCCCTTCACAGCATAATTCTTAATCCCATATCGGTTCATGATATTGGTCTGCATTCCATAGTCGGCTACAAAGAAATGTCGTCCCCGGCGCATGATTTTGTGCGATGAATAAAAAAACAGGTCGTCAATATCAAATTTTAGTATATATTCGGGCGATAAAAGGTATTCAAAGTAATTTTTGCGAACGTAAATGGGGGTGGAAAAATAGATCTGATTGTCCCTGAAATTAATAAGGCAAACCCATTTTTCAAAAGGGAGAACGCGGTGCTTAGAAAAATCTTCCAAAGTAAGAGCACTGTCTGAAAGAAGCGTAATTCCCTCTAAATATGCGGCATAAGCCATATAAGGTGTTTTGTAGCTTCCCAGGGAAATATGCTTTTTTTTGTGGGTTATAGAAGCGCGGTAATAAATGGTACCGTCTTTTTTTCTTGCTGTAAAAACGCCAGGGAGATTCTGCTCCATAGTAGACTCCTTTAGAAATTTTTTTCAATTTAATAATAGCACAAAAAGTTGTATTTTTGAAATATTTTCCCCGGATATGTAATTTTTAGAAATATTTTTGGCATTAACTGTATAAAATATTAAAGAACTGTTACAAATGATAATAAATTTTTAAAAAATCTATGGCAGAGTAAAGAAAGGATGCGTATAGAAAATGTATAAAAAATTTGTAACACAGTTATTTTTATGTAATATGCTGCTGATTATGAGTTGGTTTTGCGTAGGAGGGGCACAGATAAATAAAACGGCTGCCGCACCGGCATTTCAGGTGGCAGGAAGTGAAATCGTAAAGCCAAAGGCGGACAGGTTCTTTGGCCGTTCAAAAAGAGCAGCATCTGGACAACGCATAGTGGACTATGTGGTGATGGAAAAAGAGTACAAGTATGATTTAAAAAGTGCGGATTATGAAGCATTGTTAAAAATTGTACAGGCTGAGGCAGGAAATGAGGATTTAGAAGGGAAGATGCTGGTAGCCGGAGTTGTTATGAACCGGGTGGCGAGCGATAAATTTCCGGATTCCGTTACAGAGGTTGTCTTGCAGAAGGAAAAGGGAGTATATCAGTTTTCGCCGGTGGGAAACGGTACTTACCGGAATGCCAGGGCGTCCCAGGAGACAATTGAAGCAGTGGAGAGAGTGTTAAAAGGGGAGGATATCACCCAGGGAGCTCTTTATTTTGCAGCAAGGAAAAGCGCTGATCCGGAGAAAATGAGGTGGTTTGATTCTTCACTGGTGAAACTCTTTGCCCATGGGAATCATGAATTCTTTATTAATGGTTGATAAATATATATTTTTTATGGTAGAATTAAGAAAAATTTTAGAAGGTACGGCAGGAGAATAAGCTGAAAGAACTTCTCCTTTCTTTCAACTGCAAACTCATGCTTGAAATTTCCTATGACAAGAAGCCTGTGTTTTTTTGTTATGGTAAATTCGTGCGCTGAGAAAGGAGCATTGTCCTAAAATGGATATTTTATATAACAGTACAAGAACAAAAGGAAATCCGGTGAAGGCATCGGAGGCAATTTTAAAAGGGCTTTCAGAGGATGGAGGACTTTTCGTGCCGGAGAGGATTCCTGCTTTGGACAAAACCCTCAGGGAATTATCCGAAATGACCTATGGACAGACTGCCTATGAGGTCATGAAGCTGTATTTGACTGATTTTACCAGGGAGGAGCTTGAGGATTGTATTGCCAAAGCGTATGATGAGAAATTTGACAGGGAGGATATTGCGCCCTTAGTGGAGGCCGATGGCGCTTATTATCTTGAACTGTTCCACGGTGCAACCATTGCTTTTAAGGATATGGCGTTATCTATTTTGCCGCATTTGCTGACGGTCTCAGCCAGAAAGAATCATGTAAAAAACGAGATTGTGATTCTTACGGCAACCTCCGGGGATACAGGGAAAGCGGCGCTTTCGGGCTTTGCGGATGTGGAAGGAACACGTATCATTGTATTTTACCCTAAAAACGGCGTAAGCCCTATACAGGAAAAACAGATGGTAACCCAGAAGGGCCAAAATACATATGTAGTGGGTATTCATGGCAATTTTGATGATGCGCAGAGCGGAGTAAAAAATATTTTTGGGGACAAAGAGCTGAACGCTTATATGGCCGAAAGAGGCTTTCAGTTTTCCTCCGCAAATTCAATTAACATAGGACGGTTGGTGCCGCAGATTGTTTATTATGTGTATTCTTATGCAAAGCTTTTCAAAAAAGGCAACATTAAGGATGGCGAAAAAATTAACGTGGTAGTCCCTACGGGGAATTTTGGGAATATTCTGGCTGCTTATTATGCAAAACAGATGGGGCTTCCTATTGACAGGTTAATTTGCGCATCCAATGAAAATAAAGTGCTTTATGATTTCTTCAAGACGGGCGCTTATGACAGAAATAGAGAGTTTGTTTTAACATCATCTCCCTCTATGGACATTTTAATTTCCAGTAACCTGGAAAGACTGATTTATCATATTGCAGGAAATGACCCGGAAAAAAATAAAGAATTGATGGAAAGGCTGAAAGAGGGCGGTATTTATACAATTACAGAAGAAATGCGCGCGCAGCTTTCCGATTTTTATGGTAATTATGCAACTGAAGCGCAAACAGCTAAGAGAATCCAAGGACTGTACCGTGAGACGGGATATGTGATTGATACTCACACGGCTGTAGCGTCCTGTGTTTACGAGAAATATAAAGAGGAAACAGGGGATAAGAAGACAGCAGTGATTGCGTCAACGGCAAGCCCCTATAAATTTACAAGAAGCGTTATGGAGGCCATCGACAGTAAATATGCCAGGATGGAGGATTTTGATTTGGCGGACAGGCTCTCAGAGCTTTCAGGCGTAAAGGTTCCAAAGGCGATTGAGGAAATCAGGACGGCTAAAGTGCTGCATGACCATATATGTGAAAAGACAGAAATGAAAAAGATGGTAATGAATTTTTTGGGAATTTAAAAGGTAGAAATTCATATCCATGGTTCCTAAGATAGACGGTATAGTGCATCAAAACAGAGGGGGACAAAGAGATGAAACACATTTTGATGGTTGACGACATGGCAGTTAATTTAGAACGTGCGGCGGAGTTACTAAAGGATGCCTATGAAATCTCGGCAGTGAAATCCGGCAGACAGGCATTGGTAATCTTAAGGGAAAGGATCCCTGACATGATTATCATAGATATCAATATGCCGGATATGAATGGATATGAATTAATGGAAGTGGTTAGAAGCGATGTAAGACTGAAAGATATACCTGTTGTTTTTATATCTGTGGAGACTGACAGGGAGAGCGAGATAGAAGCTTTGAAGATGGGGGCCATGGATTTTATCAAAAAACCCTTCGAACCGGAAGTGATGCGCAGCAGAATCGAAAGAGTATTGCAGATGGCGGAGCAGAAAAAAGAGCTGCAAAGTTTTGCATGGCAGGATGGACTTACCAGCCTTTACAATAGGAGATACATAGAAAGACTTCTAAACCATACAAACAGGGATGAAAAAAAATGTTCCTTTATGCTCCTTGATTTGGACAATTTTAAGAAGGTAAATGATAATTTCGGGCATTTGATGGGAGATGAGGTTTTAGTCCGCTTTGCAGATGTCTTAAAGGAGAAGGCAGGTCCCCGGGATATTGTGTGCAGATTAGGCGGTGATGAATTCGCAATCTATTTCCCTGAAGGGTCCGAAGGGTGTGGAAGAAGTCAAATACAGCCAATTGCCCGAAAACTTATAGAGGACGTTGCCTTTGAAATCAATGATATGCTCGGAAACAACTGTGATTTTAAGGTTTCTGTTTCCATAGGTATAGCTGAGAAACCAAAAGATGGAGAATGCTTCTCGGAGTTGTTTGCGGCGGCAGATAAAGCGATGTACTTTGTGAAGCAGAATGGAAAGGGTGGGTATCATTTTCACAGTGATATGGAGACAGAAAAATCCATATCAGAGGAAGAAATGTTACCGAATCTGCTCCAGCTAAGCCGTCAGCTCCATGAGATGGGAGATGAAAGAGGCGTTTATCAGGTAGAATATGCAGGCTTTAAAAAGATTTATAATTTTTTAGCACGCTGTATGGAAAGAGGAAAACAAAACGCACAACTGGTGCTGTTTTCTATCCATGATATAGATGGCAGCGGTTTAGCGCGCTTTAGGGAGACGAAGGGAATTGAAACCCTTGAGCTTGCCATTATCCGGTCGCTTCGGCGTGGAGATGTGGCTACAAGATGTGGAGATGTGCAGTATGCAGCCATTTTAAATGATACCTTTTTGGAAGAAGGGACAATGATAGCAGAGAGGATTCAGGAAAAGTTTAAAGAGCTGCTGAAAGATGATCCCATGCTGCTTACCTATGAAATCCAGAGTATGGGAAGTATTCCTGAATAAATAGCGACTGCTATTTCAAACGAAAAGATGACTTACAGATAACAACAACGGATGTTACAAAAAAGGAAACACCCGTTGTTTTTTGATGCGGTAATAAATCATACGAAATCAGTTTCGGCTGTCGATAGCAAGGTAGTCACGCTCCGGACAGATTGGTTTGTAAGCCGGACGAATAATCTTACCATTGTTTGCAAGCTCCTCCATACGGTGTGCGCTCCAGCCGGAAATACGCGCGATAGCAAAAATTGGAGTATACAGCTCCATAGGGAGTCCTAACATGTGATATACAAATCCTGAATAAAAATCTACGTTGATGCTTACACCCTTATACATCTGTCTCTCTCTGGAAATGATTTCAGGAGCCAGTCTTTCTACAAGGGAATAAAGAGCAAATTCTTTTTCAAGTCCCTTTTCCAGGGAAAGCTTTTCTACGAAGGATTTGAAAATAACGGCACGGGGGTCGGATTTAGAGTAAATAGCGTGGCCTACGCCGTAAATCAGCCCGGCGTGGTCAAAGGCTTCTTTGTGAAGCAGGCGCTTTAAGTAATTGCCAACCTCCTCCTCGTCCGTCCAGTCTTTTACCTCCTGCTTCATTTCCTCAAACATCCGCACAACCTTAATGTTGGCGCCGCCGTGGCGGGGCCCCTTCAAAGAGCCAATCGCCGCTGCAATGACAGAATAGGTGTCCGTCAGGGAGGAGGTCACCACGTGGGTGGTAAAGGAGGAATTGTTTCCGCCGCCGTGCTCCATATGCAGTACAAGGGCAATATCCAAAAGCTTTGCCTCTAAAGGCGTATAAGAACTGTTCGGGCGCAGGATACGCAGAATATTTTCGGCCGTGGAAAGAGCAGGGTCAGGCTGATGGATAAACAGGCTTTTTCCATCGTGGTAATGGCAGTATGCCTGATACCCATAGATGGATAAAAGCGGAAACAGACTGATCAGCTGCAGGCACTGGCGCAGTACATTGGGCAAAGACACATCATCTGCTCTGTCATCATAAGAATAAAGCGTAAGCACACTGCGGGCTAAAGTATTCATCATATCGCTGCTGGGGGCTTTCATGATAATGTCCCGCACAAAGCTGGTGGGCAGGGAACGGTATTTGGAAAGCAAACGTGTAAAACTATCCAGTTCTCTTTCATTTGGAAGCTGGTCAAACAGGAGAAGATATGTAATTTCCTCAAAACCGAACCGGTTGTCCTGGGTAAAGCCATTTACAAGGTCTTTGACATCATAGCCCCGGTAGAATAAACGTCCATGGGCCGGAACTTCCTCTCCATTTATAATATCCTTAGCGCGTACATCTGAGATATTTGTCAGACCGGCCAGCACGCCTTTACCATTTAAGTCGCGTAACCCTCTTTTTACATTATATTTTGTAAAAAGCTCTGTATCAATTATGTCAGCCCGCTCGCTCATTTTAGCCAGGCGGACGATTTCGGGTGTGATTTCAGAAAAAACGTTATTTTCCATTCAAAACTCCTTTCTATGTAAATAAAATCATTAGTAACCATGTTTAAACTGTTTTCATTCTGGTAAGAATGGCTATCATAAAGTTTCACTATAAGTATCGACTATAAGTGTCTTCTTAATATAACGATATTTACTTATACCAGGTATTTATTTCATGAAAAGGCAGTCTGCATTGTCAGTTAATAAATAGAAATGAAAGAACATTTCAGAAAAATCAATATAATCATATTAACATGACAATTCAATTCAAACAAGCAAAAAATGTCCACTTCATAATTTTTTTACATTTTGGACATAATTTATTCCCGTGCACAACGAGCCAGGTGGGCAGGCTTGCATGCACATTTGGCCACTGCCGGGAAAGTCTAAAAAAATTATAAAATTCCATAATTTGTTTGAAAATGAAGTTTATAAATATTGACTTTTAAAAACAGGTTTGAGATAATAGTTCTGATGTACCGGGAAGTACATAGTCAGTCAAAAACCGTATACTTAGGGCCTCTGGCGTTAGGTCTGCGGTGGAAAATATACAATTAATTTAAGGAGGATGTATAATATGTCAACAAAAGCGTATTATCCCATTTCCGAGATTGGCAAAGGTAAGGTTGGTTTTTCCAAAACCCGTTCCATTATCGAAGCTGCCTTTTACGGAAATAACGTAGTTAAGGTAAACACATTAAAAGAAGCTTACGAATTAGCTAAGAATTCACCTGGAACAATCGTAACGGACATGCCTATTAAAGATGGCGATACCTTTGGTCTTGAGAAGGATGCTAAGGTTCTCCTGTTTAATGATGGCGCAGTTACTGGCCGTTATGCAGCAGCACGCCGCATTAAGGGCGAGCCTGGTGTTGACGAGGCTAAGCTTGATAAAGTTGTCATGGACGCTATTTACAAAACCCGTTGGAAAACTCTGTATCATGCGGAGTGCTTTGTAGGTCTTGACCCTGAATTTATGGTAAAAGCGCACCTTCTGATTCCCGAAGGAGAGGAAAACCTGCTTTACAACTGGATGATCAATTTCCAGTATATGTCTGACGAGTATGTTAAGATGTACAAGAAATCCAAACCTGTAGGCGATGGAAAAGAGCCTGATATCTACATCTTCTCAGATCCCCAGTGGGCTCCTGAGGAAGCGCCGGACGTTGATTTCAGCTGCTTAAGCGATCCTCTTACTCTGTGCTACTTTGATACCAATGAAAACTGCGCGGCAATTCTTGGTATGAAATATTTTGGCGAGCACAAGAAGGGTACCCTGACCATGGCATGGGCGCTTGCGAACAGAAACGGTTATGCATCCTGCCACGGCGGTCAGAAAGAATATACCCTGCCCGATGGTTCTAAATTCGTTGCTTCTGTTTATGGTCTGTCAGGCTCCGGTAAGTCTACTCTGACACATGCTAAGCACGGCGGCAAGTATCCTATCACTGTTCTGCATGATGACGCTTTCATCATCAACACAGATACCTGTGCTTCCGTAGCGCTTGAGCCTACTTACTTCGATAAGACAGCAGATTATCCTACAGGATGCCCTGACAATGAATATTTGTTATCCGCACAGAACTGCTCCGCAACTTTAGATGAGAACGGAAAGATTCAGCTGGTAACAGAAGATATCAGAAACGGTAATGGCCGTGCAATCAAGTCCAAATTATGGTCTCCTAACCGTGTGGATAAGATTGACGCACCTGTAAATGCAATCTTCTGGATCATGAAAGACCCTACCATCCCGCCTGTAGTTAAATTAAAAGGCGCAGCTTTAGCTTCCGTTATGGGCGCTACATTAGCTACCAAGACTTCAACAGCAGAGCGTGTTGCAGCCGGCACAGACTTAAATGCACTTCGTATCGTGCCTTATGCAAATCCGTTCAGAACTTATCCTCTGGTAAATGACTATGAGAAGTTCAAAAAGCTGGTTGAGGAAAAGAACGTTGCCTGCTACATCGTAAACACCGGTGACTTTATGGGAACCAAGGTTAAACCTGCCGATACATTAGGAATCCTTGAAACCATCGTTGAAGGCAAGGCAAACTTTGAGAAGTGGGGCAATTTTGATGATGTTGAAATCATGTATGACTGGGAAGGCAAGACTGCTGACTTCAAACCTAACTTGAATGATGCATCTTACAAAACTGCTCTTAAGAACGCTATGCAGAACCGTGTAGACGCTGTTAAGGGATTTGCTGAGAAGAAGGAAGGCTACGATAAACTTCCTGACGAAGCGCTTGAAGCAGTTCAGAAATTGGTTGACGCATTGAACTAAATAAGATCAAATTGTACAGGCTGGCCTTATGGCCAGTCTGTATTTATGTGTGCGGAAAGGTAACGATTCAGCCAGGTTTGTGCATTTACTCACACGTTGGCCAGAGGACGCTTGGAAAAACAAATATTTAGGCGTCACCGCGCTTTCGCTCTGTAAAAACGTAGCAGACGCTAGGTTCGAAAAAAACCTCACCTAAGCGCACACGCATAAATGCGTGACGTTTTTCCAAGGATTCCTTTTGGAATATTTGTTTTCCCAAGCTGTCTATTGGCCAACATGTGAAAAGTAACGAACTGTGACGCGGAAAGTTCGTCAATTAGTAGTTGTATTTTACATGAATATTGGATATAATAGGATTAACCTGAAATGTGCGACAACTCCTGTTAATTTTGAACCTACAGATACTTTAAACGGGATTCCTACATCATCTGGCGGCTGTCAAGCCCTCACTCTTTTAGAGGATTGGAAGGGAAGGCAAAAGCGCAGGTTGCGGTGACCCACCTAGCGCGGGCTAGGAGTCAAAAGGCAGGAACCGGCATTTTGGGGATAACAAATACATGAAAGTGTATTTGCAAACAGAAGAAAAGCAGCCTTTTCAGGCTGCTTTTTCTTTAGTAAAAATAAACCGGTGTTTGGCAGGAATGCTGGTAATATGGAATAGTGGATTGATTTGCTTAAAATCATGCGATAGGAGATTGCGATGAAAAAAAGTGACAGGATTTTAGTGAAAGTGATTGCCGTAGTCGTTTTGGCATTACTGTTTATCTGGCTGATTTATAAGGATGAGACTTTTTTTCAATTGGAGCAGCCGGAAGGGGCGTTTATGCCGGCCGGGGATGTGAAGATTCTTTTAGATGAATTGGTGCAGGCAGGGGCAAAGGGGATTGATATAAGTACCTTGCGAGAATACGGTGACCGGTATCTGACGTTGGAGGCGGAGGGGATAAGCTATGATACATATTGTCTGCTTTTGGAATGTCTGCTGGGAAAGGAAGGGCAGTCAGAAAAAAATGACAGGTTTCGAGATGATATTTTATACAAGAAGAAGTACAAGGGAGAGTTTTTGCTGTTAAAAGAGGACTGGTATGACAGCTATGATAAATTGATAGCATTTTTTGGACTAGAGGATGTAATCCGGGTAGAAACGGTGGAAATTTTGTGCGGTAATTCTGCCTTAGAAGGAGAAAAGCGTCTTGAGGATGGCTGTCTTCTTGGAAGGGATGGAAGTGTCTATACGTATGCTTCCGATCAGTTTGCAGGACTTTCCTTTACTTCCCTGCGGGCATATGTTCACGGCGAGAGACTTCTTACCCTGTTAGAATGTCTGCCTGATGAAGGAAGTCTTAAGAATGTTTGGATCATGGAGGCAGAAGATACGAGGATTCGTTTCTTTTATGAAGGATATGAGGTTTTAGGGGAAGTGCAGGCCCCTTTAGGGACACCGGAACAGACCAGAGAACAGGTTGCGGATTTGTTTTATCAAAATGGGATAATTTCGCGGGCCGCGGTGAAAGCAGAACGGATCAGTGGAAAGCTTCTTGGTATGGAACAGGGGCAGATTGAATTGGAAGGCTATGGTAAAATCTCTATAAAGGAAAGCTGTGTGGGATATCAGCTTTATGAAAAGCTGCAAAAAACGGAACTGACGGAACTATCTATCGGCTATGATTTCTCTGACTTTGTGCTGGAGGACGGAGAGGTGTGCGCCTTTTTGATTGCCCGGAAGGAAAAAATGGAAACCATACGGGTGGCGATTAAAAGCGATAATTTCAGCAGTTTATATCATGACAGACTTATCTTAAAAAGTCAGGACAACATGACAGTTTATTATGGGCCTTATGAGGAGCGGAAGCAGAAGGAGATACTTGGAGGAGAGGAGCTTGTGCTTGAGAGGGATAGCGATTATTTTTCAGGAGACAGGGTAGAGGTAAAACCGGAAATTAACACAGGAAAGATTGAGGTGCTTTCCTTAGGACGCAGCCAGGGGACACCGGCCTATAGAGGGAGCTTTGAGATCGTAAAAACGGAAGACGGGCTTGCGCTCATTAATGAGATACTGTTAGAGGAATATCTCTATTCGGTGGTTCCAAGCGAGATGCCTGCCTCTTATCCGTCCGAGGCGCTTAAGGCACAGGCGATCTGCGCAAGAACTTATGGATACCGATATTTGACACAGCCAGGCTACGGGCAGTTAGGGGCTCATGTGGACGACAGTGTAAGCTATCAGGTTTATAACAATATTGCGGAAAATATTGCGTCAACTAAGGCGGTGAAGGAAACGGCAGGAATGCTTCTTTTGTATGAGCAGGAGCCTGTGAGTACCTATTATTATTCCACATCCTGCGGATTTGGTGCAGATGCCGGCGTTTGGAATGAGGAGCAAAAAGAAAAGATGCCTTATTTAAGCTCCGTACATATTGGATGGCAGGATGAGGAGGGAGAGGAACCTGTTGCGGCAGAGCTTTCCCAGGAGGAAAATTTCAGAGCCTATATTTCTCTGGTGGATGAAAATGCTTATGAGAAAGATGAAGCGTGGTTCAGATGGCAGTATCAGGTGACGGAGCTGGATGTTTCTCTTTTTTATCAAAGGTTAAAAGAGCGGTACGCAGCAGGAGCGAATAAGGTGCTTACCTTTCATGGAAAGGGGGAGCCGGAGGAAAATCCGGAAGATTTTGAAGCAAAAGAGCCGGAAAAGTTTAAAAATGTTTATGAGATTCAATGTTTCAGACGTAAAGAAGGCGGCGTTATGGATGAGCTTTTGGTGAAAACGGACAAAGGGACCTATAAGGTGATTTCTGAATATAATATTAGATATGTTTTAAACCAGGGAGGCGAGATTATCAGGCAGGATGGTTCAGGCTATGAGAGCGCCGCTTTGCTGCCCAGCGCTTATCTGATAATAGATGTTGATAAAAAGGATGAAAATGTGGTAGGATATAGTATATTTGGCGGCGGCTATGGCCATGGGGTCGGCATGTCCCAAAATGGGGCAAAGAGTATGGGACTTCAGGGGCTTAGCTGTGAAGCTATTCTTTCTTTCTATTATACAGATTGTGAGATTGATAAAATTTATTAAGATATGCGGCTGATAGCACCGCGGAAAATTGACATAAAAATTTGATTTTATCCAACAAACATGGATGCTTTTGCTTCCCGAGGGTAGAGCCTTAAGGGGATGCTAAAGGATGGCAGACTGACTGGTTGTTGGAAGTATGGAGAATTATGCTAAAAAGGTTATTGTTTATCGGATATGATTTTGGAAAGCATATGAGTAAAAAAAATATCAGTGCTTTTGCTTCAAGTACAGCTTTTTTCCTTTTTCTATCCTTGATTCCGGCATTGATGCTACTGTGTTCGATTATACCTTATACGCCCGTTACAAAGGCAAACCTTATGAACCTTGTAAAATTGATTTCGCCCGATGCAATGAACGCATTTTTGGTGGGTATTATTGATGATGTTTATGGTAAATCCATTGGAATTGTATCTGTGACAGCGATTGGTACCTTGTGGTCGGCGGGAAAGGGCGTGCTGGCTCTGATGCGTGGGCTGAATGCAGTTTATGATGTGGAGGAAGACAGGAACTATGTGCTGCTGCGTCTGGTAGCCAGCCTGTATACCGTGCTGCTTTTGTTAGCGGTGCTCCTGTCGCTCCTTATTATGGTGTTTGGAAACTCTCTGGTGGGAATCATTGTGGGAATCATTCCTCAGACTGCCTATCTGTTTGTACTGCTGATGCATTTTCGGACGCCTTTTATGTGGATTGTGCTTACAGTAGTGATTGCCCTTATGTATGCTTATGTACCAGGGGTGCACACAGGCTTTAAGCTTCAGCTACCAGGGGCCGGATTTGCGGCAGTGGGATGGAGTGTTATGACATGGGTATTTTCCATATACATAGATGAATTTAACGGATTTAATACATATGGCAGCTTGACCACAATCATTATTTTGATGCTTTGGCTGTATGCCGCCATGTATATTATTTTGGCAGGGGCGTATATGAACCGTTATTTCAAACCGGCTTTTCAGTTTTTTATAGGGAAAAAGCATATTGACAAGCGGGAAAAGATTGGCTAAAATAAGGAAAGTCAGAAAGGGAACGGTTTGGGTAACCCAGACCGTTGCAAATAGGAAAAAGCTGTGAAGGTGTTTAAGTAGCAGGATATCTTCTGTCAGAGAGAGGAAGTCATCGGCTGAAAGCTTCCTTGAGTTCAGATATGTAATGCTATACGGAGTGAAAGAGTATAGCAGATGTGAATTTCCCACCGGAGCTGTCAAACCTAACGCAGATATAAGAGCGGTTTTTATAGTTTTTTAGATATCTGTCAATAAGTTTGAACGTGGCACGCGTTAAGTGAAGTGAGAGTCTGCCGAACGGCAGGAATTTGGGTGGTACCGCGGAGAATATTCGTCCCTTGTGCTTAATCGCACAGGGGACATTTTATTACAAAAAGCCGGCTGGCAGAGTGCGATAGCGTTTGTTCTTAATGAATAAGGATATTTGTAAGGTATGCCTTTGCCCCAGATATGAGGGCCGGGGCGGTTAATCTTACAGGGAAAGGAAGGAAAGCATGAAGGAAAAACTGGAACAGATTAAGGCGGAGGCCTTAAAACAAATCCAAAACAGTGATGCGCTGGATAAGTTAAATGAGATTAGGGTAAGCTATCTGGGCAAAAAAGGCGAGCTGACCGCCGTATTAAAAAGTATGAAGGACGTGGCGGCCGAGGAACGCCCCAAAGTCGGACAGATGGTAAACGAGACAAGGCAGGAGATTGAAGCTGTTTTGGCGCAGGCAAAAGAAAAAATGGAAAAAGCGGTTTTGGAGACAAGACTGAAAAATGAAACCATTGATGTGACGCTTCCGGCGAAAAAGAATAATGTAGGGCATCGTCACCCCAATACTATTGCGTTAGAGGAAGTGGAACGTATTTTTGTCGGTATGGGATATGAGGTGGTGGAAGGTCCTGAGGTGGAGACCGATTATTATAATTTTGAGGCGCTCAATATTCCGGCGGATCATCCGGCTAAGGATGAGCAGGATACCTTTTATATCAATGGGGATTTTCTATTGAGAACCCAGACATCCAGCACGCAGGTACATGAGATGGAGAAGGGAAAGCTGCCGATTCGGATGATTGCACCGGGGCGGGTGTTCCGCTCAGATGAAGTAGATGCAACCCATTCTCCTTCTTTTCACCAGATTGAAGGATTAGTGATTGACAAACATATTACCTTTGCCGATTTAAAAGGAACCTTAGCAGAGTTTGCCAGAGAGCTTTTCGGGGAGGATACCAAGGTGAAATTCCGTCCCCACCATTTCAACTTCACAGAGCCAAGCGCTGAGATGGATGTTTCCTGTTTTAAGTGCGGCGGTAAGGGGTGCCGTTTCTGTAAGGGAGCGGGCTGGATTGAAATTTTAGGCTGCGGCATGGTGCACCCTAACGTGCTTACCATGAGTGGAATTGATCCTGAGAAGTATTCGGGATTTGCTTTTGGCGTAGGGCTTGAGAGAATTGCTCTCCTAAAATATGAAATTGATGATATGCGCCTGCTTTATGAAAACGATATTCGTTTTTTGAGACAGTTTTAGATTTTTTTACATTGATAATCATTAGCAGCCGCGTAGCTTAAGCTAAGGTTTGCAATGGGAAGGGAAGGAAAAGAAATGAACACTGCACTATCATGGATACAAGCGTATGTGCCTGATTTATCATGCACGGATCAGGAATATTGCGATGCAATGACCCTTACGGGAACAAAGGTAGAAAATTATGCAAGACTGGATAAAAATCTGGAGAAGATTGTGGTCGGACAGATTGAAAAGATAGAAAAGCATCCGGATGCGGATAAACTGATTGTATGTCAGGTAAACATTGGAACAGAGGTAATTCAAATTGTAACAGGAGCCCCTAATGTGAAGGAGGGAGACAAAATTCCTGTGGTGCTTGACGGAGGAAAAGTGGCGGGAGGCCATGACGGAGGGCCTTTGCCGGAGGAGGGAATCAAGATTAAGGCCGGTAAGTTGCGGGGAATCACGTCAAATGGTATGATGTGTTCCATAGAGGAGCTTGGCTCTGACCGGAACATGTACCCGGAGGCGCCGGAGGACGGCATTTATATTTTCACGCAGGATGTACAGGTGGGGACGGATGCCGTGGAGATGCTTGGCATGCGCGATACGGTATTTGAATACGAGATTACCTCTAACAGAGTGGACTGCTACAGTGTGCTTGGTATTGCAAGAGAAGCGGCGGCTACCTTCCGCAAGCCCTTTGTTCCTCCGATTGTTACAGTAAAGGAAAACGGCGAGGATATAAAGGATTACGTTTCTGTGGAGGTTAAAGATGCCGATCTGTGTACCAGATACTGTGCGAGGGTCTGTACCAACATAAAGATTGCACCTTCACCGGAATGGATGCAAAAAAGACTCCGCGCCAGCGGTATACGCCCCATCAACAATTTAGTTGACATCACCAATTACGTGATGGAGGAATATGGCCAGCCTATGCATGCATTTGATTTGGATACGGTGGCAGGTCACAAAATTATTGTGCGCCGCGCCAAGGATGGTGATGAATTTCAGACCTTAGATGAACAGGTAAGAAAGCTGGATAAGGACATACTTATGATTTGCGATGGGGAAAAAGAAATTGGTATCGCAGGTATCATGGGCGGTGAAAACAGCAAAATCACTGACAATGTGAAGACAGTTTTGTTTGAGGCAGCTACCTTTAACGGTGCCAATATTCGTAAGTCGGCCAAAAGACTTGGCCTGCGCACAGACGCTTCCGGAAAGTTTGAAAAGGGGCTTGACCCTCATAATGCAGAAGATGCAATTAACCGTGCCTGCCAGCTCATCCAGGAGCTTGGATGTGGAGAAGTGGTAAGCGGTATGGTGGATGTGTGCCAGCCTATGAAAGAAAAAGAAAAAATTCAGTTTGAGCCGAATAAAATCAATGCTCTGTTGGGGACAGATATTACAAAGGAAGATATGCTGGACATCTTCAAGATGCTGGATATCGAATATAATCAGGAGACAAATGACCTGATTGTGCCCACCTACAGACAAGACCTTGGATGCTGTGCGGATATAGCTGAGGAAGTAGCCAGATTCTTTGGATATGATAAGATTCCTACCACCTTGCCAAATGGGGAGGCAACTGCCGGGAAAATTTCCTATAAACTCCGCATCGAACAAAAAGCAAGAGATATTGCAGAGTACTGCGGTTTTTCACAAGGGATGAATTATTCCTTTGAAAGTCCGAAGGTGTTCGATAAGCTTTTGCTGCCGGAGGATTCGCCTTTGCGGAATGCAATTGTGATAGCGAACCCTTTGGGAGAAGATTTTTCCATTATGCGCACTATTTCCTTAAATGGAATGCTTACCTCTCTGGCAACCAACTATAACAGAAGAAATAAGGATGTAAGGCTGTATGAGCTTGGTAACATTTACCTGCCTCATGAATTTCCTTTGACGCAGCTTCCGGAGGAAAGAATGCAGTTTACTCTTGGTATGTATGGAGATGGCGATTTTTATACCATGAAGGGGGTTGTGGAGGAATTTTTTGATGCAATTGGTATGGATAAGAAGACAGTGTACAATCCGCTCTCCTGCAAGCCTTTCCTTCACCCGGGACGACAGGCTGATATCGAATATGATGGAGAAGTGGTCGGATATATTGGAGAGATTCATCCGATTGTATGTGACAGCTATGATATTCATACAAGAGTTTATGTGGCGGTACTGGATATGCCATATATTGTAGAGAGGGCAACCTTTGACAGAAAATATGAAGGAATTGCAAAATACCCCGCTGTTTCAAGAGATATCAGCATGGTGGTCCCCAAAGATATTCTGGCCGGGCAGATAGAGGCAATGATTGAGCAAAGAGGCGGAAAGTTGCTGGAGTCCTGCAGTTTGTTTGATATTTATGAAGGAGAGCAGATTAAGGAAGGATATAAGTCAGTGGCTTATTCTATCACATTCAGGGCAAAAGACCGTACCTTGGACGAAAATGATGTTACAGGTGCCATGAAAAAAATATTAAACGGACTTGAAAGCATGGGAATTGAATTAAGACAATAGTGTGTAGAAAATATTGAGAAACGATGAGGCATCCATAAGTGCTGCCTAAGAGCAGCTAAATGTTTGCCCACAAATTTTATGTCGCTGCAATGCGGAATCATGAAAGTTAGTATAAAATGGAGGTTTGAAATGGAAAAGAAAAATACATGGGAAACGTATCATGACAGTCAGTTAAAGGAAGTTGATTTGTTTGCGGACCAGTACAGGAGTTTTTTGGATGCGGCCAAAACAGAAAGGGAATGCGTGGATTATATTGTAAATGCCGCTGAGGAAAAAGGCTATCGTGAGCTGCAGGCCATTATAAAAGAGGGCGGAAATCTTAAAAAAGGAGATAAGGTATACGCAGTCTGGATGAATAAGTCAGTGGTATTGTTCCGTATTGGAGAGAAACCAATGGCGGAGGGAATGAATATTTTAGGCGCGCATATTGACTCCCCCAGACTTGATGTAAAGCAAAATCCCCTTTATGAGGAGGAGGGATTTGCATATTTTGACACCCACTACTATGGCGGCGTCAAAAAATACCAGTGGGTGACGATTCCTCTTTCCTTGCATGGTGTGATTGTAAAGAAGGATGGAACTACCGTGGAAATCAATATCGGGGAAAATGAAGAGGATCCTGTCTTTTTCATTTCTGACCTTCTCATTCACTTAGCACAGGAGCAGCTTGAGAAAAAGGCGGCAAAGGTGATAGAAGGCGAAGCCTTGGATATCATTGTAGGGAATAGACCTATCGTCTTAGGGGATGAGGATGGAGCAAGCGCAAAAGACGCAAGCAGCGATACGGCCAAAGATGATAAGGAAGATGCGGCAGATAAAAAGAAAGAAAAGGAGCGTGCCCGAGATGCGGTCAAAAAGGGTATTCTTGACATTTTAAAGAAAACTTACGATGTGGAGGAAGAAGATTTTCTTTCCGCAGAGCTTGAGGTGGTACCTGCCGGAAAAGCTAGGGAGGCGGGCTTAGACCGCAGCATGCTTTTAGCCTACGGACAGGATGACAGAGTGTGCGCATATACTTCCTTGCGGGCTATGCTTGAAGTGGAGGAAACGGATAGAACTGCCTGCTGTCTTTTGGTGGATAAAGAGGAGATTGGCAGTGTGGGAGCAACCGGTATGCAGTCAAGATTTTTCGAAAATATGGTTGCAGAGGTGATGAATCTCACAGGAGAATATTCGGAGCTTAATGTAAGAAGATGCTTAGCCTCCTCCTGCATGTTGTCCTCCGATGTGAGCAGCGCCTACGATCCTTCTTTTGCATCCAGCTTTGATAAGAAAAATGTAGCCTATCTTGGGGGCGGCATGGTGTTTAATAAATTTACCGGTTCCCGCGGCAAGGCAGGTTCCAATGATGCCAATGCGGAATATTTGGCCCATATTCGTAAAATTTTCGAGGAAGAAAGCATCAATTTCCAGACAGCGGAGTTGGGCAGGGTAGACCTGGGAGGCGGCGGTACAATCGCCTATATCCTTGCACTTTACGGAATGAATGTAATAGACTGCGGTGTGGCTGTCTTAAATATGCATGCGCCCTGGGAGGCCACCAGCAAGGCGGATGTATATGAGACCAAACGTGGATACGAGGCTTTCTTAAAAGGAGCCTGTCTGTAATGGAAACAGCCAAATTAAAGGAAATGGCAGGAACAGAAGAAACTGCAGCCCTGAAAACATCGGACTTTTATTTTGACCTTCCAAGGGAGCTGATTGCACAGGATCCCTTGGAGGAGAGAAGTTCATCGCGTCTGCTTGTACTTGATAAGAGAACAGGCGACATAAGGCATCAGGTGTTTCGTGACATAATAGACTATCTAAATCCTGGCGACTGCCTTGTGCTGAATAATACAAAGGTCCTCCCGGCAAGACTGCTTGGAGTAAAACAGGACACTGGTGCGGCGGTTGAACTTCTTCTTTTAAAAAGACGGGAAGGAAATGTCTGGGAAACGCTTGCAAAGCCTGGAAAAAAGGTGCGTCCGGGGGCTCGGCTTAGCTTTGGAGATGGTATATTGCAAGCAGAGGTGCTGGATGTGCTAAAGGAGGGCAACCGGCTGATCAGATTTTTCTATGAGGGAATTTTTGAGGAAGTTTTGGACAGGCTGGGGGAAATGCCCCTTCCCCCCTATATTACTCATAAGCTGAAGGATAAAAACCGCTATCAGACAGTGTATGCCCAATATGACGGTTCAGCAGCGGCGCCAACAGCGGGACTTCATTTTACCAGGGAGCTTTTGCAGCAGATAGAAGCGAAAGGCGTAAAGCTTGCCTATGTAACGCTCCATGTAGGTCTTGGTACCTTCCGGCCGGTGAAGGTTGAACATATTTTGGATCACCACATGCATTCCGAATATTATCAGGTGACAGTACAGACAGCACAAATCATCAATGAGACCAAAAGAAGCGGCGGGAGGGTAATCTGTGTAGGTACCACTAGCTGCCGGACAGTGGAAAGTGCGGCGGATGAAAATGGAATGCTGAAAGAATGCTGCGGCGATACGGATATTTTTATTTATCCGGGGTATCGATTCAAAGTACTTGACGGTTTGATTACAAATTTCCACTTGCCGGAATCTACGCTTTTGATGCTGGTAAGCGCCCTTGCAGGAAGGGAAAAGGTGCTTGAGGCTTATGAGACGGCGGTTGCGGAGAGGTATCGTTTTTTTTCTTTTGGGGATGCGATGTTTATCTATTAACACCGTTTTCGTACATTTGTAAACAGATAGAAATTCATAAAAAGGCTTGGGAATAGGATTCCTGGGCCTTTTGTGAATATAATGTTAATTGAAAAAATACTGCTTGACGCAAGGCACATTCGCACGCTAAAGTCTAGTTATCGAAAGGGGGAACCCAAAATGCCGAATATCATTTACACCAAAAAGGCAAGGAAAAGCATCAAGTCACTGGATATAAGAGTAAAAGACAGGGTAAAAGATGGAATTGAAAAAATTCCGTTTGGAGATATTAAAAAGTTGCAGGGCTACTCAAATTTATATCGGCTCCGGATTGGTGACACCGGGTTATCTACCAGATGGAGCATGATACAATTATAATTGATGCTGTACTGCCTAGAGGCGAAGCGTATAAAGGATTGTAGGAGGTGGTTTTTGTGAGCAGAGATACGTTGCGTGGTCTGGTTGAAATTGTAGACGAAAAAGAGATTGATACAGTCTGCCGGATTCTTTTAAAATTTGTGGAGGAGGATGCAGCACTTCCGGATGAAGTGGAAGCAATCAGGGAAGCCAGACAGGAAATCGAAAGAGGAGAACTATTTTCTCACGAAGATGTGTGGGCGTAGAACGATACAAGGAAACAGGAGAAAAAATGAGAGCAGCCGGAAACTTTACCAGAGGATCGGCTGCCCTTATACCCTCTCCGCAACTGAACAAGGGAAAGGATGTGAAGTTCAGATTGTAATAGGATTGATTACATTTGGTGAGGAAACGGCAAAATGCTAAAATAGGAGCCGGGGAAGAAAAACCCTGGTTATCATGCCTTGTAAATAAATTTGTGGGTAAGCCCGCTCCTGAACACTATGGAGGGGCTGTTTTTTTACAGCTTCTTTTGGATTTAACCGTGAATACACAATAATTTTGCAAAATTATTCACCTGTGATGATTACAATTTTCACAGCTTGAGTTGGATGTTCTTCATCGTCAAGAGTCCCCCGGTAACTGTTCTCCACTTTATTGCCCATGGCAATTGTGGAACCTCCTTCAGCCTCATGGGAACTTTCCGTGGAATAATCTTCTAATATCGGGGCATTCTCCGTGAAAAAATAATAGAGCATATCGTCCTCCGGAGACCTGAGTGTAAGTATGTTTCCTTCATACTTTTTAACAATTCCGGCCATGGGATCGCCCGCTGGGATTTCTTTGGTGTCCGAAGGAGTTTTTCTGGTTTCTTCTGTAATTTCCGGCTTTGACGATTCCGTAGATTTTGCTGCTGTTTCTGTAGTTTTTGCATCTACGGTTTTTACATCCGCTGCTTCTTCCTGAACCGTTTCCTTCGGGGAATCATTCTCCACAGATATTTCATCCTCTTTTGGTTCCGATGAGCATCCGATCATCCCCACAGTTAAAGCTATCATAAACATCAGTATCAATTTCCTTTTCACAATCTTTCCCCTAACTTTCTAAAAGAATCGTATTTCCGTGGCATAAAATTCATCATTTTTAAAGCTGCCCTTCATTTCAACAGACATATGTACCTTCAAGTCCTGAAATTCAGCCTCTTTGTCTTCATAGCTTTCTCCATTTCCATCAGTGGTTTTTGAATAAAAACGAGTATCATCTTCCAAAATGACATGAATCAACTGGGAATCAGGGAGATCAGCATTGGAGCTTGGAGAACTGTATGATAAGGAACCGTCATCAAGAATTTTTACTTTCTTTTCGGCAATGAAAAATGAGTCTTCTTCAAGCTTCCAGATCTTACCCAGAAAATCCGCATCAACAACAGCAGCGACATCCGGCTCTAGTATCTGCCATTTACCTGCTGTATTTTCCTGAAGCCCATCCGTGTTCCCATCAATCCCTTTTGGCGGTGCATCATTCAATTCCTCTGATAATGCTTCGTATGTCTGGTTTTCTTCTGTTTTAGCAACAGGACTGGAACCACATCCTGTAACCATTGTGTGCAATATACAGACAGTACCGAGTAATATCATTGCTTTTTTTAGTTTCATAAATACCTCCTTGTTATCATAGAAATAACAGATATTATAGTTTGTCTAAATCATTGAAACAACCTATTTGTCGTGAAATGCTTCTTAAGTGTAGCAAACGTCCTTATACCTCTCTTAACAATTTATCTTCTCTGTCTACTTTAATCCCAAATAAGGTTTAATTCCCTGTAGTTCTGCTGCATAGCAAGCAAATACCGAGCAGAGCAAGGTTGGTTTTAATATCCCGTAGCTTGCTGGGGGCGTTGCTGTTTTTTGTAGTGGCGGCTCTGCTTTGTTTGGATAATGGATATTCAGGGGAACGCCTAATAAGAGAGTGGGAGGACAGCAGATCGACAGCTTTCACAATTACATAGAGGCGAAGCAACGGTCATTGTGTTCAGGGGAACGAATTATAACTGGAAAACAACAATCAGACAAAGGCTAAATGCGGGAGTCTGTGAGTTATGTGGGAAAAAGCACAAAGATTTATTAGAGGTGTATGTTATTAGAAATCTCACAGAATTAGAAAACTCTGATTGGGAGTTGGCAATGAAGGCAAAACGAAGAAAAACGTTAGTCGTCTGCCCTGACTGCCATAAGAGAATCCATAGTTAGCGATACGTAAATTACTAATGGGGAGCCGGATACTTGGAGACAGGTAAGTCCGGTTCCGAGGGAGGGTGTAGGAAACCAAATCTGAGTTTCTGGCATTATTGCGGCAGGCTTCTACGGATTTGCCCGGAACAGCTTAAGTTTGTCCGGGGAGCGCAGAGCGGAACCGGTATCTTAAAGCATGGCAGCATGATCGTACCCATGGATATCACTGTCGATAAGTACAGCTCCATCTACAGGTTATTTTCCACTAATCCTTTTGAGGACAGGAAGGAGGCTGCCCGTGAAGAAGGACATTGAGAAAGCATTAAAGGAATTTTTGATGGATGTAAGGACTACCGGTGAGGAACGTAAGAAAGGAATCCCACTTATCACATTTGTATATAAGAAAGAGGATAAGGCAGTGCTGCTTAAGGCGCTGCCTTTGCCTTTGGCGGAGATCCAGCCGGAAAAGAACTCTTATACCGGGTGGATTTCTTCAGGGAAGGGGAAGCGAAAGTATCGTTTGGCGTACTTCCTGTAATAAAAGAACCTGCCACATTTTTAACGCTCCTTGACAATGCCATCAGAAGCGGAGACAAGAAAGCCGGGTATTAGGGCCTTTGTGATTACCTGAAATTCCACAATGCATTATGCGGTCTGGAAGCCCTTTCGGAAGGGGAACTGTTAACGGAAGGGATATCTATCAGGATATTGCTTATCCTGTGACAAGACAGTTTCGGAAGGAATTGTATGATGCATATGAGTGATCTTATATCTTTTATATGGCCTTTTAGTATTGGCTGGAATAGCGTTTGAAGCTGCATGACAGATTCCACACATATATGGCGTATTAGTGCAAGGGGAATTTTTGTATACGATTTATACCAAATTTCTGCTTTAAGGCAGCCTGTCAGCATTTTCAATTAAATATTCAATAAAATATTTGCTGGCAATGGGCAGGCTGTCTTTATTTTTATAGCCGATAGCCAATTCGCGGTATATGGGCGGAACTATTGGCAGGCAGATGATATCATAGTTTGCCCGTCTGAGCATCAACTCTGCTAAAATACTTACGCCAAGGCCTGCTTCTGCCATAGTCATAATTGCAAAATCATCATGAATGGTATATTTGATATCGGGCTCTTGGCCAATGCTGTGAAATGCTTCCAGCGGCTCACTATAATGTCCTTCTTCTAACAGGATAAAGGGTTCTTTTGTGAGGAGACTTAGCGGGATGGCTGTATTTTGAGCCAGAGGATGATTTTGGGGCAGGACGGCCAGTATCTCTCCGGCTTTTATATTAATCGTATTTAGTCCGGTAACGGCAGGCGGCGTAATAAATCTGAAATCAACAACCCCTGTTTTGCTCCACTCCTGAATCGAAGTATAGTCTCCATCGTGGAAAACAAACTGGACATTGGGATATATTTGCTGGAACCCCTTAATCAGCATGGGCATCCAGTGGCACGTGACGCTTGTGATGGTCCCAACCCGTATGATTCCTGTCTCCAGCCCTTTGATCTCCAGAGCTTTCTCCTGCATGGAATGGTACTGTAATATCGTCCTTTCAATAAAAGGATACAATTCTTCCCCTTCTAAAGTCAGTTTAACGCCGGTGCGTGAACGGATAAGGAGTTTCATTGACAATTCATTCTCTAAGGAAGCAACCATCTGGCTGATGGATGATTGTGTATATCCAAGAGCTGCCGCTGCTTTCGTAAAGCTTTTCATTTCTACAATTTTTTGCAGTGCCAGGTAACGTTCCGTATGACAAATCGCCTTTCTTAATGTTAGTATTAGAAATATTTGTTTTACTTATTATATATGGAAGAATATAATGGGGCCAAGTTAAGAAAAGAGAAATCAGGAGGTGATGACAGTGTCCTATGAAAAAGTAAAGAATTATTTTGAACAGGCAGGTTTGGGGGAGCGGGTTGTTGTACGGCAACATATTGGCGATACGGTGGAACATGCAGCAGAGGCAATTGGATGTGAAGCGGCAAAAATTACAAAGTCTATGTTGTTTCTGGCTGACGGCAGGCCGGTGGTGGTCGTGATGGCTGGTGACGCAAGTATCCATAACACAATGCTCATGTACGGTAAAGAAGCAAGCAACCGAAAACAAGAGATAGACCACCAGCACCACACTATTCCGAACCAAAGAAGCTAAAGACCAAAAGACAAGCATTATGGAAAAATCCAAAAGTTTAGATTTTTCCACAATGCCGACTACTACGAAATTCCCCCTATTTTTCATATCTTTTTATAAATTCTTAAATTATCATTAGGGTATTGCATTATCACCCACGAAGTGTTAAGATATTTGCACACCCACAAGATGTTAAGATAAAAGGAGGACAAAATGGCACAGCAAATTTCTGAATCCGAATTGGTACTAATGAAAATCATTTGGAAGAATGGAGGGGCAGCTTTATATTCCCTCATCATGGAGGAATTGGAAAAAGATAAAAACGAATGGAAGAACAACACCGTACTCACGCTGCTTTCCCGTTTAGGAGAAAAAAAGTTCTTGAAAGTCAAAAAAATCGGCAGAAAAAATGAGTATGTGGCTACGGTAACAGAAGCAGAATACCAGACCATGCAGACCCACAGCTTTCTTGATAAAGTCTACGGCGGGAATGTGAAAAACTTAGTGTCAACCTTGTTGCGGCAGGATATTCTTTCGGCAGACGAATTGAAAGAAATTGAAACATTTTGGAGAAAAGAAAATGAATGAGTTTATAAAAATATTATTGTCGTTGTCTGTTTCCGGCGCACTGTTACTGCTTCTCATTTTGGGATTGAAGCCACTGTATAAAAACAAATTTAGCAAGCGTTGGCAGTATTATATCTGGATAGTTGTTGCGCTGCGGTTTCTGCTTCCCTTTACTCCCGATACTACGATTATTGGAAGTCTGTTTGAAAAATTCGATACAGCAGCAATAACAAATGAAATCCCTGCAAGCCCCAATGTACCCGTTCCCGCAGATACGGATAACAGCAAAGCAGAGCCGATACAGACAAACCGGGAAGTAACCACCGCTGCCATGCGTAAACCATTTAACAAATATATCTGCCTGTTTTTTATCTGGTCAGCATTGGCACTGGTTTTATTTGTCCGCAAAGTAACGGTTTATCAAGGCTTTATCCAATACATCAAAGCAGGAAATAAAGAAGTATCGGATATAAAAATCTTGAATCTGCTATCTGATTGTGAAGAAAAACTGAATATTAAGACAAGGGTAGAACTATCCTGTAATCCGCTGATTGCTTCCCCTATGCTGATTGGTTTCTTTCGACCAAGAATCATTTTGCCTACCCGCGAATGGGAAGATAAAGAGATGTCTTATATCTTTGTGCATGAGCTGATTCACTACAAACAAAGGGATATGTTTTATAAATGGCTGATACAGATTGTTGTGTGCGTCCATTGGTTCAATCCTTTTGTATATTTGCTGGAAAAGGAAGTGAATAAATCTTGTGAATTGTCATGTGATGAAAAAGTCATATCTGTACTTGACGATACCGCAAGACGTGAGTATGGAGATATACTAATTTCCTTTTTGAAGTCGAACAATCTCTACAAAAGTTCTTTAGCTTCCGTCACTTTGACTGAGGGAGCAGAACAGTTAAAAGAAAGGTTAGGTGCAATTATGAAATTTAGGAAAAAATCAAAAGTGATAATTGCCATTACTGCTATTTTCACGGTTGCCGTTTGTATCTGCTTTTTTGTAGCTGGTGCATACGCCGCCCCTTCTACTGCTAATGAAAAGAAATCATTCATGGAAGCTGCCGCAGATATTTTCGGAAACGATGAAGAAAAAAAACAATTTACTGAAATTATTTCAGCTTCTGGTGAGATGATTGGTATCATTGACAATAATAAAGAAATAGAAAGACTCGTAAAACAACTGGATATTGAATCTTGGAATGATATGGAACAGCTGCCCAAAGATATAGACTTGGTATATAGTTATATATCATATGAGGTAATTGATGAACCTATATTTTTACCGGATGGAATACCGTTAGTTCATATGAGTACCTTAGAATTATATATTTCCGATAAAGGTGAATATATTATACGAGATTATGATCAAGAAATAGAAACAATAGCCAGAATATCAGAAAAGGCGGGACGGTTTCTTAATGCGCCGGAAGACTTAGAGCTAAATAAGAATATAACAGCGAAGGATATACTGGATGGGTGGGGACTTGATTTTTATGTGCCAAATAGTGATATTGAAAAAACAGATGATATAGAGAATGCCCGATATTATCAAGGAGAAACATCCTTTACAGAAAAGGAACTACTCAAGACTTCTAAAGAGCAGAAGATACAGTTTTACGGAGCAGATAAAAATACGTTACTGAATGAAATAGACGATATTTCTGAAATAGCGCAATATCTAAACGGGTTGGCTCTGGATCAGTGGGAATATGCAGATAATGCACCAAATCCCGAAGAAGTTGAATGTCAAATTGTTAGATTTATGTTATCAAGGGATAATAAAAAAGAGTTAAAAGAAATGTCTACCGAGATACTTTATAAAAGCAATGGTAATTATTATATTGAGGAAATAATTCCGGGTGAATATAGTGATCGGGGAGAATTTATAACATATTATCAAGTGTCAGAGGAGATAGCAAAATACATTTTATCATATATAGAAACTGCATCAAATTGAAGCAATAGTTTGTGCATTTCTATTTTTCCAGTGATAGTCAAGGGGCGTTTACAATACTGTCGCCCCTCTGAATTATAAATGCAACCGTAAACCATACATCGCCCTATGTGGGAGAAAGGGGGAATCATCTATGCCTTGCACAGAAGCATATAAGGAACACATCATGTATATGTTCAATGGCTTTTGCAAGACCGTCATACGCTTTGCGGCAATCAACGCATGGCGTGACAGGAGCAGACGGCGGCAAAAAGAAATATCCCTTGAATACCTCACAGAAGAAAAGTTTTACCCTTTAGGCACAACAGACGAATATTTTGAAGCACCCTATGAAGAACACCCCATTACAATATGCGGTCAGACAGTTATCCTCACTAATGGGGAGCTTGCCGCCGCCCTGTTATCTCCGCCGGAGAAGAACCGGGAAATCATTTTCCTTTACTTTTTCAGGCAATACACACAGCAGGAAATCGGGGAAATGTACGGACGCTGCCGGAGTACGACCGGGTATCAAATCAGCAGGACTTTACGGCTCCTGCAAAAGAAAATGGAGGTGCTTTCGCATGGGGAATCCGAATCTTTTGCCCTATGAAACGATTGTCCGGGCGACCAGCGGCGAGCCGGAAGCCGTAGACGAGGTTTTACGGCATTACAGCAGGCGAATCCGAATCACCGCCATTGAAAACGGGCATAGCGACAGGGATACCGAGGACAGCATAAAATCCCGGCTTGTCGCTGCCCTGTTCAAGTTCCGTTTTGATGAACATGAAGCATAAAAAATCGCTTTCATTTTTGGGAAAACGGGTATATAATAAAGCAACGACAAAGCGTGATTTGCAGATGAATTTCTTGAACTTTCCTTATTTTTCAAGGCTTTTCAAGCCTTATACAGTGAATTGCTATGTATTTTCCCTTGTTTTTGCCCTTATGGGCAGTTTACAAGGGAAAGTTTTTCTGAATGTATCTAATCGTTGCCCGCCACTTTATCCAAGAGCCTTGCGGAAGTCCGCTTTGCTTCTCTTGTAGCATGGGCATACACATTCATTGTGGTGCTCACATCAGAGTGTCCCAAGAGTTCCTGCACGTCTTTCGGTGCTGCACCGTTTGACAGCAGGTTGCTTGTATAAGTATGGTGGAGTTGGTGGAAATGAAAGCCCTCAAATCCGTCCAGTTTCTTTGCGAGCGTACGGCAGGCGATACTCAATGTACTCGGCGTTTCAAGACAGCCGCCCGGTCTTAAACATACAAAAGAAATTTCGTTGTAATCCGCCGGGATGTCCTGCGTGTCCTCCAAGCTGTAATACTCATAGTAAACCCTGTTTTTGTCCTGCACTTCCTCGTAGTAGTTGCGGTGGTACAGTTCCCCGTACTGCATCTGATTTTTAAGCTGTTCTTTCCTTGCTTTTTTCAGTATGGCGGTAAGCGTGTCCCCAAAATCAACCGTCCGTACTTTCTTACGTTTTGTCGGTCCGATAATCGTTTTGTGCTTTGCGCCGTCATAGCGGACACTCCGTTTTACCGTAAGATACTGTTCCTCAAGGTTGATGTCCTGCCAAGTCAGCCCGCATACCTCTCCGATCCTAAGACCTGCATAGTAAGCTATCTGTATCGGCAGAACCGCAGAAACATTTTTCTTTTTAAGATAAGCGATAAGTTTCTCATAGTCATCATGGGAAATAGGCTGCGTGCTTGACTGTCCCATATCTTCCTCTGAAAACAAATCCACTTCCTCTGCCTTTCGCTTCAGCTTGATGTACTGCATTGGATTGAACGTGATTAGTTGTTTTGGGAATACCGCAAAACGGAACGACTGCTGTAAAACATAGTCTTTGCTCAATCTTGCGGAGACGGGCAGAAAGTGGGTTGAAAAAATAAGTCCATATGGCAAAAGCTGACTTAAAAAATCGACTGATTTCTGTATTTTCAGTTGAAAAAGTCAACTGATGTTTTAGTGGCGTTTTCAATGCAGCATAAAGTGACTGTAAAAGTTCAACTCATTTTCTTCATTTTCAGTTGAAAGAAGTTTCAGACTGGCACTTTTGGATAGCATGATGAAATTTTTTACTATCATAAGCGCTATCACTTTTTGCTATCACAGCGGCATCATTTTAGGCGAAGTGATAGCGTTTTTTGCCATCACAAATGACGTAATGCCATCACTTTTTCTATCATGGTTACAGTATTTGCAGGCATAATTCGAGCGTATATAGCAACGATTCCTTTTTCTTAAAGCCCTCGGCGTTTGAGAGCGAAATACACCCATTGCACAAACTTCGTTTATGCAATGGGGATTTCGCCCCTGCGGGGAGCAAATTCACGCAAGCGTGAATTACAAATGCTGACGCATTTGAATTGACCGCCACAAGGCGGATATGTTTTTAAACATACCGCCTATGCCGCCCACTCACAATCTGTCCCGCCGTACCTCCGCTTGCTCCGATCTGATACTGCCATTTGCAGGAGGGAGGACAAAGCACAATACAGAGACATTCATTTATCCGCATGAGCAAGCTGCCTGATGTCAGGGGCAGGATTACCTATATATCCAGCCACGCAAAGCAGGAAAACCTGTATGCGGTCTATGAAACGGCAGACCGCCACTACTGGACGGAGCTTGCGAAATGCAATCAGCAGGAATTTGAAAAAAGCGGTACGTAGGGGAAGTGCATTGAGGCGAGGGAATTTATCATTGCCCTGCCCGAATCATTCCCAAACCTCTATGAGCCGGACAAACTGTTACAGCTTTTTACAGACCGTTTCAAAGAAAAGTATGGTGTAGAGTGCGTATCGGCGTTGCACCATAACAAACGAAAGACAAATTACCATATTCACCTTATTATTTCGGAACGGAAATTGTTGCCCGAACCCATAGAAAAAACCGCGACACGCAATATGTTTTACGATGAAAACGGGAGACACGTCCGCACCAAGAAAGAGATACTTGACGAAAACGGGAATGCCCGTAAAGGCTGTAAAATCGTGAAGAAAGGCGAAGTCTATGAGCGCAATCTTTTTACCGCCAAGAATAAGCTGTTTGACAGGAGTATTTTGTTGCCGAGATAAAGCATTTCTATACTGACCTTATCAATCTTTTAGTGAAAGATGACAAAGAAAAACTCCATGTGTTTGATAGCAGCGGATTATATCTTGCCACCAAGAAAATAGGGAAGAACAACCCAAAAGCGGAACAGATACAGACCAATAATGAAATGCGTATGCGCTGGAATTGTGAGGTAGACAGGGCGATTGTCAGCGGTGTTTCTGAAACGGAGATACAACAGATAAAGAAAAAATATATCACAGACCGCATCAAAGAATCCGTTGATATATTCGGCAGTCAGCCGGAACGTCTGGGAAGTATTATTATGACTGCTGTTACGGCGCTGGCATTGCTGATTTCTAAAGTATTGGATAAGGCAAGGGAACTGTCGGCAAAGTTTTTTGAGAAAGAATTGTTACCGCCGATTGCAGAGCCAAGCGGGGGAAGAACGGCAGAAATAATACCGCAGACGGATAAAACGCCAAAGCAGGAGCATAGCCGCCTTAAAGAACCGGCTGTCAATCCGTCAGCACAAAAACAGGAGCCGCAGCCCAAAACCCAAGCGAAAGCAACAAATCAGGAAACACCAAAGATACCGCCAAAACCTGTTATGTCCGCTGAAGCCGCCGCATATCCAAAGCTGCTGAAGATTTATAAGGAACTGAACCGTCAAAACGGGATTATCTTTGACGCAGAGAGGGAGCGCAATGCTTTAGAACTTGAACGTGACAGCCTGAAAGGATTGGCAAAGCTGACAAAGAGAGGGGAACTGCAAAACAGGATTGACCGCAAGAACGAGGAAATAGACCTTCTCAAAGTCGGTTTGTCGGGGATTGTTAAACGGTATGGATTTCAAACGGTACATGATTTCTACAAAATCTTTGCTGTCTCTAAAACAGCTAATGACAATTATCAAGACAAAGCCGACAGGCAGGAAGATAGCATTTACAAACGATTACAGAATTATCAAAGAGAAAATGCAGATAGACAAACGAAACACACTTCAAAAAGTAAGGATAAGAGGGCAAGATGAATTACCACATCATAATGGAGATTGCAAGAATAAGGTTATTGACAAAAACAATGAAAAATGCTATTTTGTAGAAGTAGTAATTCAATTCGTCCATTCGCGTGTTACTACCGAAGAAATTGAGAATCGTATTTGCGATTTGAATAATGTTGGATGTTGAAAATCTTCCGCATGAATGGCAAAATATACCCAAAAGTATTTGGGTTGTTTTTGCTATCTTTATGGGAAGATTTTTTGTTTGGAAAAAGAGAATGGAGGTGAATTTATTTATGAAATATATCCGAGATATTTACTCAGTACAGTTGATACAACTGTTAGCAGATTGTGCTGAGGATAATTGAACCTGCTGACAGTTGCAACTGTACTGTTCTAATGACAATATTATCGAATGACAATTTTTGTCATTTCAGAAAAGGAGTACAGTTATGCGTTATATGAAAGAAGTTTTAAGAAATAACAAGAAATGGGTAATTGTCTATCTGTTAATCGGCTTATTCAATGCCTTTATGTCAAACTACAAAGCTGACTATTTTCAAAAGGTTATAGACGGACTGACAGACAGAACAATAACCGTTTATGGGATTTTATTTTATGCTGCCATTCTTTTTATCAATTATGGAATGAACTATATAGACGAATATCCGTCTGCCAAACTTGGAAATGAGATTTACCTGGATTTTAAGTTACTGGCACTGCGTAAGATTGGCAGAATGGATTATTCTGAATACCAAAAGTTAGGAACAGGAAAGTTGGTTCAACAGATTGAAAATGGGGCTAATTCAGGAAAAGGTGTTCTCTATGACTTTTGGTTTAGCGTTGTCAGAAATTTACTGCCGACAATTCTTTTTAGCCTATATTTTATCTGGAAAATAGACAGAACGATTACATATTTTCTTTTGGCAGGATATATTATTGTATTTTTGGTAACGAATCTGCTGCTGCAAGGATTGTATCAGATAAAGGAAAAGATACTGACAAACGAGGAAGAATTAAACCATTTTCTTGTGCGTGGCTTTATGGAAATGCCGATTTTCCGCATGAAACATCAATTTCCAAATGAAGTAAAAAAGGCATTGGGGGCAAAGCGTGTTATTGTATCATCAAAAGTAAAAATGACTATGATACACGAAGCGTTTTTCACCATATTTGCATTATTAGTTGCCTGCTTAGATGTTGGGATTTTAGCTTATGCGTGGAGAAACAACCATTTATCCATTGGCTCTGTAGTTGCTTTAATCACATTGATTGATAATGCGTATACTCCTATCGCAATTTTTAACGTTATTTATGTACAGTACAAACTGAATAAAACGACTTGGATGCGGTTTACGGGGCTGTTAGATTTGAAAGAAGATACACAGCTTGAACAAGGCATAGATTTCCCTGCACCATTAAGCGAAATTCATGTTGAGGACGTATCGTTTTCCTATGAAAACAAAGAGGTGCTTCAATCTGTCAGTCTGATTATTAAAAGAGGTGAAAAAATAGCATTTGTCGGCGAATCGGGTTCGGGAAAATCTACATTGACAAAAATTTTGGTTGGACTGCTCAAGTATGATAAGGGAAATATTCTTTTTGACGATGAACCACTTAAAAATATTTCACTGGAATCATTGTATGAAAAAGTATCCTATTTATCACAGGACACTCCTGTTTTTGACGGCACAATCAGAGAAAATCTTGTGTTTGACAGGGAAGTTTCAGAAAATGATATTCATGTATGCCTTGAAAAAACACATCTGTTGTCATTGCTTGCCGCATTGGATAAAGGTGTAGAAACAAAAATAGGTGAGAAAGGAACTTGTTTATCGGGTGGAGAAAAGCAGCGATTGGCATTAGCCCGACTTTGGTTTGATAATTCTGATATAGTCGTTTTAGATGAAGCAACATCAGCACTGGACAACGTGACCGAAGGTATCGTTATGAAAAATGTTTTGGAACAGATAAAACATGCTACCGTGATTGCTGTTGCCCACCGTCTGACTTCCATTAGGGAATTTGACCGTATTATTGTATTTAGAAACGGAAAGATTGTTGGTAATGGGACTTTTGATGAATTGCTGGAAAATAACAGTTACTTTTTTGGCTTATACAAGAAAGAAGAAGAAAATTCTAATTAAATGAGACTGTAATATTATCTATTTAGAAGATAAACAATCATTGTCTAAGAAACTACAAAATTTACTCATTAAAGGTGTTGCTTTTCTATACCCGAAATACAAACTGGAAAGGTTAATTAGCATATTGGACTTATAGATTATAGCCATCTTAAAAGTAAACAGCAGAGTAACCAAATATAAATTTGGACTCTGCTGTTTTACAAGAAATTACCACAGTTCTAACGAATCCTCCGCATCCACCCACATCTGCATATTTCCTTCAAGATACAGTCTTGCATACTCAAGCGGTTCATTTATTGCCAAAGCGTTTAAGGCGCATTCAGAGCATGGTGTAGTTTTCCATCCTTCTTCTGCCTTGTTGCAGTCTATCCGTAAAAAGTAGCCCGCATGGGTGTATACGTCAATGCTGTTATGGTGGATATTGTATGTTGCGTAAATCATATTCATTTTTTATCTGTCCTCTTTTCATTGATTTTTTGAAAGCATTTCAATCAGTCCACAATTCCCGTATGTTTTGTGTTATAATGTTTTATGTGGTTTTGTTTCCCTCATTTTTTCCCTTATCAGGGTTCGTAATGCCTTGTGGGAAGATATAACACAAGGGAAACTTTAAGGGAAAGTTCACCTGCGATAAATTTAGTGTTTTCAAGGGTTGGCGGAAATTTTAATAACAAACTCAAACTTCGCATTTGAATAAGCGCAGATGCACCTTGAAAATTCAATAAAACTGGCAATAAAATAGCA
>NZ_QZDT01000060.1 GCF_009917485.1 Parablautia muri | reverse complement strand
CTTATTTTTATGTCTGATTTTAAGGAGGAGAACAGAATGAAGAATTTTATCGAGGCGGCGCAGTATGCGTTCGCGGCGCTCGGCGGTGCGCTGGGTGCGGTCATGGGAGGCTTTGACGGCTTCCTTTATGCTTTGGTGGTGTTTGTCATCGTGGACTATGCCACCGGGCTGATGGCGGCAGCGGTGGAGAAGAAGCTCTCCAGCGAGGTGGGATTCAAAGGCATTTTTAAGAAAGTGATCATTTTCAGCCTTGTGGCGGTGGGGCATATCGTGGATACGCACATCATCGGGGAGGGGAGCGTCCTGCGGACGGCGGTCATCTTCTTTTACCTTTCCAATGAAGGCATTTCTATCTTGGAGAATGCTGCCCGGACGGGGCTTCCCATTCCGGGGAAGCTGAAAGCCGTGCTGGAGCAGTTGCGGGAGGAAAAAGAGGAATGATATGCTGCACAAATTTTCTGATGATGTTTGTGCAGTTTATGGTTCCATTCCCGCTTGCTATTATGCCCGTCCAGAGCGAACATGTCTGTGACCGGGGAAACCGGAATACAGGAACGGAGGGATTACGGATGAGGGCATACGGTGAAATGGAGATGCACGGGAAGTACACGCTGGAGGATTTCGGCGGCTGGTCGAGGAACCACACCAGAGCGGCATCCATCCGCAGATGGAAACGCCCGCTGAAAAAGAGGGCAAGGCAGGTGTGCCGCGCCATGCTGAGACGGGTGGAAAGATAACAGGATAATTTTTGGAAGGGCATCGCTGCGGCGGTGCTTTTTTCGTGCGGAAAGAGAGGGAAATGGGATGAATTTAATACAGAATTACCTTACACAGTCCGGCTGTTATAAAGCCGGGAAGCACATCACCGTGAAAGGTCTTATGATCCACTCGGTGGGATGCCCGCAGCCAAAGGCGGATGCATTCATGAAGAACTGGAACAGGGCTGACGCCAATGCCTGCGTCCACGCCATCATTGAGCCGGGCGGGGATGTGTACCAACTGCTCCCGTGGGAACATCGGGGCTGGCACTGCGGCGGAAATGCGAACAATACCCACATCGGCGTGGAGATGACGGAGCCTGCCACCATCAGATATACCAGTGGCGCGAACTGGACGGAGACCGGGACCGGCGAGAATACGAAAGCCCATGTGCTTATAACCTATCAATATGCAGTGAAATTATTTGCACATCTCTGCCTCCAGTATAATTTAGACCCTTTGGCGGATGGTGTGGTGATTTCCCATTCGGAGGGATGTAAGAGGGGCATTGCCAGCAACCACGGAGACGTGGAGCATCTGTGGTCTAAGTTCGGCCTTACGATGGAACAGTTCAGGAAAGATATCAAAGCGGCTATGGGGGGAGATTCCCTTACCGCCATCATGGGAAAGGCTGTGGCAACGGTGGAGCAGATGAAATCTTATCTGAAAAAGAAAAATCCGTCTGTGGAACAGTCGGTACTGGATATGATCCCGCTGTACCTTTCGGAAGGTGAGGTGGAGGGCGTGAGGGGTGACATCGCCTTTGCACAGTCCTGTCTGGAAACAGGGAATTTCGCTTTCTCCGGCTCTGCGGTCACACTTTCGCAGAATAATTTCTGCGGGCTTGGGGTGACGCAGAGGGGCAGAGCAGGGCTGTCCTTTGACACGCCGCAGCTTGGCATCCGGGCGCAGATGCAGCACCTCAAAGCCTATGCCTCCACGGATGCACTTGTAAATGAAAAAATCGATTCCCGTTTCCGCTATGTCACAAGGGGCTGCGCTCCCTATGTGGAGTGGCTCGGCCAGAAAGAAAACCCGCAGGGGAAAGGCTGGGCGGCAGGGGAGAAGTATGGGGAGAAGATTCTTTCCATCCTGAAAGCCGTCATCAGCGAAGGGAAGGTGCAGTTCATGGAGAGCCTCACCTTTTCCGCACCCTACATGGTGCGCGTATCTATCCCTGATTTGAATATCCGAAAAGGCCCCGGAACGGCTTTCCCCAAGACAGGAAAATTTACTGGCGTGGGCATTTTCACCGTGGTCGAGGAAAAGGACGGCTGGGGGCTGCTCAAAGCCTATCAGGAAAAGCGGGACGGGTGGATATCGCTTTCATTCACCACACGGATTTAAGGGAAAATGATAGACAAAAGGCAGGGCATATGTTTGTGCAGTATTTCCGCAGACAGTCCTTGCTAATCCTGCATTTCAGAGCGAATATGTGTACCAATGGAACGGGGAAGCCCGGCCCGCTCCCCAAATACAGGGCAGAAAGGATAGAAAATGAAAGCAGAAGAACTGGAGACCATCATGGATGCCGTCCATAATGCACTGGAGGCGGTGAGGTGCCTCGAATCGGAGACAAATAAAAACATGGTGCTGATCTCCAAGAAAGAACTGAAAGCCTATCTGGGAGGAAATCTGGAAGGGAAACTTGTGGATGCATACAGGATACTGGAGGCGGAAATTTCCGGCGAAAGCTGAACCTGTAAAAAGTAACTGAATACTGCCTGACTCCACAGAACTGGCTTCAGGGGAAAATACGCAGCCGGACAGGTCGGACCTGTCCGGCAGTATTTTTTTACACTAAGCGAATCCACGGGGAAATAAAAACGCCGTGAACACCCTTGTTTTTCTTGACTAATACGGCGTTCAGAGTGATTTATAGACTAGCAAAAAAGGAAGGAGTTACCTAATATATGCGGATAAAAATAATCAAGGCGGGTGAGGCACATCCCGCGGATAAATTGAAGGTATGCGCCTATGCGCGCGTGTCCACGGACAGTCCGGAGCAGGAAGGCTCGCTGGAGAACCAGGAGCAGCACTACCGGGAGATGATAACTGCAAACCCCATGTACGAGTTTGCGGGCATCTATTCCGACCAGGGCATCTCCGGCTATAAGGAAGCCCGCCCCGGATTCCAGAGGATGATGGAGGACGCGAGGGCGGGGAAGATAGACCTGATCATAACAAAATCCATATCGAGGTTTGCGAGGAATACCGTCACCGTCCTGAAATCGGCAAGGGAGCTGAAAGGGATGGGTGTCGGTATTTTTTTCGAATTGCAGAACATCAGCACCCTCTCCGGCGAGGGGGAGCTGATGCTGACCATCCTTTCCGCCTTTGCGCAGGCGGAGAGCGAAGGGGCGAGCGAGAACGCCAAGCTGACCAACCGCCGGAAGTTCGAGCAGGGCATCCCTGCGGTAAAGGTTGGGAAGTGCTACGGCTTTTCGGAAGACGCAAACGGAGAGATTATTTTGGATGCGGAGCAGGCTTTTGTGGTAAGGAAGATGTACCAACTGGCGGCGGATGGCGTATGGGTGAGCAGAATCCGGGCTTATCTCAATAAGCGCGGCTACAGGAAGCCGGGAGGGCAGGAATGGGATGACTGCGGCGTTACCCGCATCCTGCAGAGCGAGATATACAAGGGCGGCGTCATGATGCAGAGGACATACCTTGACGCGGACAGGGTGCGCCATAAGAACAGGGGGCAGAGGAACCGCTGGTATATCGCAGGCCACCATCCGGCAATCGTCAGTGAGGAATTATGGGACAAGGTGCAGGAGGTGCTTGCGGAGCGTTCCGGACAGGTGAAAACCAAAAAGCCGGAGCGGAAGGGGAACGGGGATTCCCATAATACCTACCCCTTAAGCGGGAAGCTGTACTGCCCGGAATGCGGGGCGCTGCTCCACCACAAGACTGCCAACCGGGGCAGGCAGGAATACTGGGTGTGCAGCACAAGGCTGAAAAGGCCGGAGGAAGGCTGCCCCGGCATCTGGGTACCCGCCGGGGCCACGGAGGGCTGGCAGATAGAGGGCAAGGCCGTGGTGATGGAACACACGGACGAGTTTGGGATAAAATCCTATTCCTTCATGGAAAAGGGAGCCTACGAGCGGCGGAAGGGATGCCCGTACAAACCAAAGCCGGAGAAAATGCATAAAACCTACCCTTTGAGCGGGCGGCTCTACTGTGGGGAATGCGGAAGCCTGATGCACCATCAGCAGCGGGTATGGAGCGGGTATGAGTTCTGGTGGTGCGGGAAAAGGGTGAAGCAGGGGCCGGATGCCTGCAGGGGCGTGAGGGTGCCTGCGGAAGTGGCGGACACATGGGAATTTGAAGGAGAGATCATAGTTTCGGAAGGAGAGAACGAGAATGGCGAGAGATGTTACACTTATACCAGCAAGCCCGCATCCGGTGACACGGGGCGGCAGGACACAGGAGAGGGAGGTTTTAAGGGTGGCGGCATACTGCCGGGTGTCCACCAACAATGAAGACCAGCTCCTTAGTTTTGACAACCAGGTACAGCACTACACGGAGTACATTGCGAACAAACCCAATTATACGCTGGCGGGCATATATGCGGACGAAGGGATATCCGGCGTGAACACAAGCAAGCGCGAACAGTTCAAAAAAATGATAAAGGACTGCGAGGACGGGAAAATCGACATGGTGATCACAAAGTCCATTTCCCGTTTCGCACGGAACACGCAGGACTGCCTGCAGTATTCAAGAAAACTCAAAAACTTGGGCATAGGGATATTCTTTGAGAAAGAGAACATCAATACTTTGGACGCGGCGGGGGAGCTGCTCTTTACCATCATGAGCTCACTGGCGCAGGAGGAGAGCCGCTCCATCTCGGAGAACTGCAGGTGGGGCATCCGCACCAAGTTCAAGCAGGGGGTGATGCACTTAAACGCAAACCACTTCCTCGGCTATGACAAGGATGCGGACGGGAACCTCGTCATCAACGAGGCGCAGGCGGCTATCGTCCGCAGGGTATTTGACGAGTTCATGAACGGGCTGAACCCTGAGACCATAGCGGCGGGGCTGAACAGCGAGGGTGTTCCGGGATGCATGGGCGAGCCGAAGTGGGCGGTCTCCACCATCCAGCACATCCTTGAAAACGAGAAGTACAAAGGGGATGCGCTTTTGCAGAAATATTATACCGCCGATTTCCTCAGCAAAAGGACGGAGCGCAACTACGGGCAGATAGAGCAGGTCTATGTGAAGGACAGCCACCCGCCCATCGTGGATAAGGAAATGTGGGAGGCGGTGCAGCTTGAATTAGGGCGCAGGCGGCTTTTCCGGGAAAAGCACAATCTGCAGAACATGGGGCGCTACACGGACGTGCAGCCTTTCACCTGCAGGGTGGTGTGCGGGAAATGCGGAGCGGTATACTGGCGGCGGACATGGACGCGGAACGGCAGGAAGGTCAGGGTATGGCAGTGCGGGAAACGCTACCAGAAGAAAGGCGTGGTGGGATGCAAGAGCGGCAACCTCTACGAGAGGGATTTGGAGAAAGCATTCCTGACGGCATGGAACGGCATTGTGGAGAACAGGGAAAGTTTTCTGCCTGCATGGAAAAAACAGATAACGGAGGGGAATGCCTTGGAGAAATGGCGGGCGGGGCAGATGATGGAGCTGACAGCCCAGCCGCCGCTTGAAACGGTCTGCCCGGAGATTGTGAACATGGTACTGGAGTGTGTGGAAGTCCACGATGGCGGGCTCCTGCATTTTTATTTTCTGGATGGCACGGAACTGGAGATTGAGACGGAAGAATAATGCAGAAATATGCCGGGGCGGTCTTGTGCCGCCCTTCTGTTAAATACATTTGTGGGGTGCTGCCATAATAGGTACGTGGTTGGTCTTTCTCAACAGAGGGAACTTGCCCCTCTGACTATGGGTAAAACCGGGAAAGAGGAAATCGCTCTATGTGTGATTATGAACTGCTAACAGTCATTCTAATGATTCTTGAAATCATTGTGTCGATTCAATTATAATTTAAAATCTGTTATAGGTTTGTTTGTGTTCGTTACATTTTATTACATAAAACGAAATGTAACGATTTTTTCTTGACAAATTATTCCTTTGGTGGTACGCTATAAGCATGAAAATTGGCTCAAAAGCTAATTTTTTGGAGTACAGTCTGACAAGGAGGCAACAGTAGTGGATGCTACAAAAACACTTGCAGATGTTGATGCTTTGGCTGAGTTAATTACACGGGCATGTGGTCCACGGAGCCTATCCGAATTTAGCAGGGCATGCGGTATCTCAGCAGCGCAACTATCCAGGGTAAAATCTGGGATTTGCAGGCCTTCAAAAAAATTATGTTTCAAGATGGCATCAGAGCATTATGCAAAAGAGATGGGCTTATCCAGTGACGAATTCTTAAAAGCAGCTGGTTATAATCCTGATGAGATCGAAGGAACTAAGGACTTTGAACAAGTGGTGTCACTGCAGAATGAAACTATCGCTTTGGGGATTATCTCCAAGTACCTTATGGAACGAGGCGGTACATACCAATTGCTTCCGTTGGGAGAAAACAGGGAAGTGGATTTTGCTTTTCTGGTTTCGAATGACAGCACCAAAGTCAGATGGGAATTCGTGACAAACTTTTCGCAGGTCAGGTTTGATACCGCAGTACGCATGAGTGCATATTATTATAACCTCGGCAGGTTGCTTTCATTCAAACCGAAAGTGGATGTGCAATACACGGTGTTAATGGATGATGAAGCACTATTTGACCAGGTTAAAACAGGGGTAAACCAGAACCAGGTGCTTGCGAATGTTTCTGTCGCATTGATCGATTTCAGCAAGATGGAGATAAGGAAGGAGGTCACATGGGGACGGAACAGCGAATGTTTGAAGCTGTCAGCATATTAAAAACTGAATATTGAACAAAAAACTACGGAGGCAGACTGATATGAAAGATTTATCTAAATGTCTGATGGAAGGTTACTATGAGTATATAGAGGAAGTACAGCTCGAGTTCCAGAAGTCGGACAAGTATCAGGAATTGCGCCGCAAGTTAGATGAAAATGAACAAGCGATTGATAATCTGAAAGTTGGTGACAGCAATCTACAGGATTTGATCCGCCAGAGGGATGATCTACAATTGGAGCTGTATGCCATGTGCGAAACACAGACTATCAAGGCATTGGTTAATTTAATTCATCGTTAACGAGCGTAGATTCCTTCTCCCTACTTGGGTGCTGCATACAGCAGCACCCACCAGTAAGGAAGACGGACAAGCAGAGTGGGACAAGCAAAGCGGACAAGCCTAACGATGATAAAATATACAGAAGAAAAGAAAGAGAGAGAAAAAAAGAAAGAAAAAGGAGGTAGATGTAGGAATGAAGAATGTTTTATTAGGAAGCATACATAGAAGGAAATTGCGGTATAGATTTGGAATATTTATATTTGAAAATAAACTTGTGGGACAAGGATAATTTGATTTGAATATTGTTGATACAAAAATAGATTAGCCATTCGGTAAAAAGTTTATTCATTTTATTTGATACATAAAGAAAAATTGAATAATAAGTATTAGAATTTGTGAAAAGAGAGTGTGAATGTTGCGTAAATTAAGTATGTCTATTTCTTATACACTTTTTTAGCAAATTTCCTAATACGAAAGAAGTGGCCAGGCATCTCTGGAGAAAAAAGGGATACCTGGTCATTTTATGTCCCTAATTTTAGAATCCATAACAGAATAAATATTCGATGTAGTTATAACAGGTTTATTACCGAGGGGGGATAGAATTTTGTTAAGTGGCCAATCAATATTTATCCTAGTATTGGAAGTGTGATTGACAATGGAACTGGAGGAATACATAAAGGGCGGTATTAGATATAGAAAAAAAGATGGATTGGCTTTGATTTCCCTTTGATTAGTTCTTTTAGAAGTGGGGCATTATGGCAACGGATAATAAGGTAGCGATAAAGCCTGCATAATAGAATGCAACAGAGTAGTCCGTAAATGGACGATTGTCCATGGTCACGGAGAATTTGCATATTATCAGATTTGACAATGGAGGGGGTATACAAATAAAAGTACACAGGCTATTTGGCAGTAAAGAGGAAACAGAAAAAATACCAGTCCCGGTATGATGATTGGTACTAAAAGTAGCCCGACTGGTCGATAAGACTCGGTCGGGCTATTCTGTTAACATTCCGGCTCCGTTTCTGGTTGTATGGAGCGTTCCATTGATATTCCGATTTCAATGCCACGGCTGAAGGCTTTCCGGGTGGCATCATGTTCACTTCTTTCTGCATCCGTGAAAATCTCGTCAAGCATCGCCTGCTCTTCCGGCATGAGCCTGCGGCGCAGATGGAAGTATTTGATATTGAATTTATGTGCGTCTTTCTTGACAGATGCGGACTCGTAGTAACTGTTCATGGCATCTTCGAAGGAGTCCGAGATACCTTCCGCTATGTTCTTTCTCATTTTTTCATTCCTCCTACATGGTTAGATTATTGGTAGAGCTATGTAATTGAAATAACCATTAGAAGAGGAATCATCAGAACCTCTATCCTGCGTTCTCTGTAGGTAAACTTTCCGGATCAAGACTTCAAAGCTACTAAATACTGTAGTAGTAGTGTGTACGCTTGGTATGAGAACAGCGGCCATAATAAATGCATGATGAATATGGCGTGGTTTTCTACCGCTTCTTCGTCTTGACAGGAAACCATTGGCGATACAGTGCCAAATGGAATGCAGTGCCGTGTAAAAGGCGATCTTGACATTTTCAAGTATATCATCAATGAGATCGTCCCAATCTGAAAGGGTTTCAAACATCCGGCAAATCGTTTCAGTTATCCGGCTTATGTCAAAGACAAACTCTTCATCGTTTCTTTTTGTTATTTTTATTGTATTCTCTTCCATGCGATTTTCACCACCTTCCCGGAATAGGATTCTGCTTTTGTATAATATAATTTTAACTTACTATATTTAGAGCTTCAAGCAAGAAAATACATATTTATACACAATATATTGTGTGTTCCCATTTGTTTAACCAATCCCTATTAAGAGGGGATTAGGACTTATGACGGTTCCCGGAGGTCTTTATCAGGAAACATCACTTGTCCTAAGAGATTATGCTGCCTGGAAAAGCTGTAGCATCTCGATTTCAAAGGGCTCATAATCAATTGGACCGAATTCCATCCATTTCTTATAATAATCGAAAATGTTGAAGGATGCCTCTCCAGACACATCGAAAGTAGCAGCAACGTCATCGGGGCTTGTACATTTCGCAACATTGATGAGCGGCGGTGGAGCAATGCTGTATTTGGCAAAGAAATTAGCCTCTGCTTCTTCGATGGCGCTTAGGCTGTCATCCGGATTGTCATGGTGGCCGAGATAAACATGGCCAATCTCATGAAGGATGGTCCAACGCATTCGTCCCTGATTTGTATGATCGTTGTAATAGATCACATATTCATTCATCCCTGTTTGGGGGTTGACCTCGACCCTGGAATAGCCATCCATGTCGAAAGCGAGAGCTTTCAGGCGCTTAACCATAGGAAGGGATGAATATGGCCGTAACTGATAGTACAGCCTGTCTGCGATTGTAAAGCAGTCAATGGGGTAGGTGTTGATCTCGCACTCTTCAAACATAAAGAGAACTTCTTTTTTAATCTCATCGCACCTGCCCGGGGTCAATAATCCTCTCAAGTCTGTTCCTTTCTCAGTTTTCAGACTCAAAGAGAGCATTTACAAGGTCGGCTTTCTGTTTCTGCGTCCAGTTCTTTGCATTTCGTGCGATTGCACGCTGGGTGCGGTAATATTCCAATTCGGAATCGGATTCTGTTTCCGATCCCATTAGGTCTTCGACTGTCGTATGCAAAGCATTTGCGATATTCACGACAATAGGCCCTTTAGGAACGCGATCCCCGCTGATGTATCTGGACATGGAGACCTCCGTCACACCGACTTTTTCTGCCAGCTCCCTTTGAGACAAACCGTGTTTTTGTAGCAAATCAGAAATCCGCTCTCCTAAAATATTTTTTGTCATGTTTTTTGTTTTCCTCATTTCTAATCAGATTTGCATATGCTCTGCGTGGCACTTCTCTGGTCAGCATCTCTTGGCATCTTGCAGTGTTTGGCTTACTCGTTCTGTGATTAGGGGTCTTCCTCATTTATGTTTTTGCCCCTTTTGTTTTTTTTTCAGCTCTAACTGGCTTGCTCTTTTAACTGGCGCTTATAGCCTATCTACAGCAGTCATGCAAATATAGTTTGCATTCATTCGTAGTTATTCATTCTATAAAAAATTAATAATACGAATTTCTGATTTACCAAAAGTATAACAGAACTTACCATTTGTGTCAATATAAAAATTTTTTTGGAAAGTAAAAATATGAAAAAACCCTTATTATATAAAGATTTTTAGAATTTTGATAAAAACAAATGGAAAGTTTGATGTTGACAACTTACCATTTGTTTAATATAATTAGCTCATGCTTAAACGAAAGGAGATGTAGCAAATGAATGTGCGTCTGTTAAAAGCAAAGCGTGTGGAGCGGAACCTTCGTCAAAAGGACCTAGCAAAAGCCCTCGGCATTACCGAAAAGGCAATGTGCCATAAGGAATGTAGCAAAGAGAACAAATTCAAAGCGGCAGAGATGCTAATTCTGGTTGATAAGCTGAATTTGTCTTTCGCAGAGTTCGATGCCATTTTTTTTAATCGAGAACTTTCCAAACGTTTAAGAAAAATACAAAAATAAGAACCGAATGGAAAGACAAGTAAGTGAAGGCGGGTGGATAATATCCGCTCAACCAGAAAGAAGAGGAAAGATATATTCTAGAATATTTTGAGAAAGGATGGGATGGATATGGCAAACTATATCATTGAATTATTGGGAGGAATTGATAAGATGATTTGTGCATTGGCAGTGTTTGTAGTGATGGATTACATAACGGCTATATTAGTTGCTATTGTTGAGAAAAAATGGATAAAGAGGAAGCTGGGGTTAAAAGCCGTATTTGGAAAGATTGGAATTATTGTCCTTATATGTATTGCTAATATTATTGATACGATGATTGTAGGTAATGATTCTACAATCAGAACAACCGTTATTTCTTTTTACCTTTCAAAAGAGGGATTTGCTATTTTAGATAACTTGGAGCATCTTGGAGTGCCATTACCGCCAATTATCGTGAAGATTGTTGAACAGTTAAATAGCGAAGAAAACAGTGAAGAAAGTAATGAAAAAGATAGCGAAGAAGGTATAGAAGAAAACAGTGACTAAAATATGGTAATGAAAAGATTGCAAATATTTTGATGAAAAGAATTGATAGGTATATCTGTCAGTTCTTTTTATTGAAAATTTACATTTTAATATAGAAAGAATCCCTCCGGTTTGGTGGGGTAGCGCATGGGGTAAAAGGGGTAAAATCCGAGAGGGTGGGGTAAGAAAAAGGGGTAAAGGGGTAAAAAACAGCGGGGTGGGGTAAAATCCCCATGTAAAAGTTACCCCACCCTCTGACTTTCTATAAATAGTATCGACGGGGCAAATGGGCGGGTGCCTTAGCTTTCGGTGGATAAAGTTGCGGAAACCTCACAAAGCCCGTAAATACGGCATTCTTGGCAGTACATAGGTCTGAAAGTTACATTATTTTCTTGTGTTTTTAGGGGCAATTTTACATTCGGGAGTGGGTGAATTTGTGTTCTAGGGTTTTTTTGCTAAAAAGTATAAACGATTTGGCGAAAGTCGGATACAATTTGGCGAAAGTGAAACCTTTTGGCAAAACCTCATACGATTTGGCAAAAGTGAAACAATTTGGCAAAACTTCCATATAATCTGGCAAAAGCTGTAGTTTCGCCAAATTGTATAGGTTTTGTCAAATAGTGTATGGGAGAATTGATAAAAAGATAATGGGAAAATGATAAGGAACTGTAAAGGCTCTTTTTTTGCTTTTCATACCCGGAAAATAGTCGTTTCATGCAATCCAATAAAGTGCGGGAAATGCGGCGGTCTGCCGTTTTCGCAGGCAGGCCTGCCTCTATGCTATTTTTCGTAGGGATTCTGGTAATCCGGGCAGAGGTATGTTTCGCTCCATGCCATCATGGTCTGCAGGACGGGGATGAAGATCTTCCCAAACTCAGTAAGTGAGTATTCCACTTTCGGAGGGATTTCCTTGTAAATCTCCCGGTGGAGGAACCCGTCACTTTCCAGTTCCCGGAGCTGCTTTGTCAGCGTGGACTGCGTGATACCGTCAAGGCGGCGCATCAGTTCACCGAACCGCTGGACTTTGTAAAAGGACACATACCATAAGATCAGGATTTTCCATTTGCCTCCGATCACAGACTGGAGCCTGCCCATAGGGACGCAGCGGGCAATGGTTTCCTCATTGTTGAATTTATTCTCAGCCATTTCATTCCACCTCTTTCCCCACCAGTATATTCCTGCAGTGGGAAAAAATCAAGATACGGTCATTTTTAATAGATAGTATGAAAAAGTGTACTACCGACTAAAAAAGACAGTACTTGATTTCATGGAGTTTTAGAGGTAATTTAGTGCAAAAGAGGAAAGACACGAGGAGGAATGAAAGATGCACTATACAGGAACCATATGGAGGCCGCCCTATGAGGCATCTTCCCTGTTATTGGAAGTCACCGCAGGCTGTACGCACCACAGATGCAAATTCTGTACGCTTTACGCAGACCTGCCGTTCCAGTTCAGGATGTCACCGATGGAAGATATAGAGGCGGACTTGAAAGAGGCACAGAAAATGTACCGCCGTTTTATGGGGAGGAAGGTGTCACGGACTTTCCTGACAGGGGCGAACCCGTTTGTGCTGAAATATGACAGGCTGATGGAGATTGCGGGACTGGTACACAAATATTTTCCGGGGATGGAGACCATCGGCAGTTTTGCCAGGGTGACGGATATTACCCTGAAATCAGATGAGGAGCTTGCAGCCCTGCATGGGGCCGGTTATGACGGGCTGACAATCGGCATCGAGACGGCGGATGACGAGGCGCTGCGGTTCATGGATAAAGGATACCTTGCGGCAGACATTCTGGAGCAGTGCGGGCGTCTGGATAAGGCAGGCATCCGCTACAGCTTTTTCTATCTGACGGGCATATCCGGCGCAGGGCGCGGGGAGGACGGGGCAAAAGCCACCGCCGCTGTATGCAATAAACTTCATCCTTTGCTGGTCGGCGCAAATATGCTGACGATATATCCCAATTCAGGGCTTTATCAGGAAATCCGGCGTGGGAACTGGAAAGAGGAAAGTGAGACAGAAAAGTACAGGGAAGTCAGGGCATTGGTGGAAGGGTTGGAAATCCCCACAGAGTTTGCGGCGCTTGGCGCTTCCAATGCCTTTCAGCTTCATGGTGTTTTACCGGAAGATAAGAAGAAACTGCTGGCTTTCCTTGATGATGTCATAGAGAATGTGGGCGAGGACGAACTGCGGCGTTACCGTGAGAGCGTCCATCATCTGTAGGGAGGTGGTTCAGTTGCATTTTACGGGAAGGACGTGGAGGCCGCCCTACGAGGCGAATTCTGTCATCATACAGGCAACTTTCGGCTGCACATACCGGAAATGCCGTTTCTGCAGCCTTTATAAAGGCGAGTGTTTCCGTATGTCACCATTGGAGGAGTTCGAGGAAGATCTGGCAGAGATCAAAAGCTACCAGCCATATGCAAGACGCATCTTCTGGACGGGGGCGAACCCGTTTGCCATGAGCTATGAGAATTTGAAGCTGCGGGCGCTCACGGTAAGGGATTACCTCATCAAGTGCCAGACGATGGCCATGTTCGCAAGCATAAGGGATATCAGGGACAAGGAAGTGTGGCAGCTTAAGAAGCTCCGGGCAATGGGGATAAACGGTCTGAGCATCGGGACGGAGAGCGGGGATGATGATACGCTTACACTGGCGGCCAAGGGGTACACGGCGGCTGACATTTTAGAGCAGTGCCGGAAGCTGGACGAGGCGGGGATTGAATATTATTTTGTCTACATGACCGGGCTTGCGGGGAAAGGCAGGGGATACTGGAATGCGGTAAACAGTGCAAAGCTGTTCAGCCAGTTAAACCCTTATTTTATCTCGGTAGATTCCCTTACGCTGTTCCCGGACACGGAACTGTACCGCATGGAGCAGGAGGGCAGGTTTGTTCCCGCCGGGGAGAAAGAACGCCTGCGGGAACTGCAGGTGTTTATCCAGAATTTGCAGATACGGACGCACCTTTTTGCCAACTCCAGTTCAAACTTTTATCCGGTCACTGCCTATCTGCCGAAGGAGCGGGATTCCGTGGTCAGTGAGCTGCAGCATATCATGGATACGGTAAGTGAGAAGGAAATGGAGGAATACCGCAGAAACCTGAAATCTTTAGGATGATAGAATGTACAAAAGCCAACCGCCGTACTATGGCCTTCATCCGCCATATGCGGCGGTCTGCTATTTCCGCAGGCAGGCCGGGCGGCCTGATAAGGGAAATTACTTGGAAAGTGGGAAAGTAATTTCCCATGATCAGCCCTCTGCCTATACCCATATCATGCAAAAGCGTCAACGGCTCTTAACAATTAACAATAATTGACCGATAAATAAAGTGACGAAATAAAACGAAAGGAAGGCAGAGATATGGCAAAGGAAGAGATTACACCGAGCGAATGGCAGATCATGGAAGTTCTCTGGGCGAGCGATATGCCGTTGACATCCTCCGAGGTTTACAAAAGGATGCATGGGAATGTGGATATGTCGATGAGGATGGTGCGGGTGCTGATGAACCGCCTGAACCAGAAGGATATCCTTGGATACACCGTGGATGAGCATGATTCAAGGGTTTACCACTACTATGTGCTGAAGCAAAAGGAGGAATGCGTGAAGGAGAAAAGCAGGAAGTTTGTGGACAGTTATTTTTCCGGAAGCGGGACAAATGCAATGGCGGCGCTGCTACAGAGCTTCGCACTGACGGATGAGCAGATTAAGGAACTGGAGGAGATTCTGGAGAAAAGCAAGGGGCAGAATGCGGAATCCTCAGATAAAAAGGAGTGATGGCTATGCTCGACTGGCCACGGATTGGCAGCTTTCTGGATTTATGCGCAGTATATCTGACAACACAGCTTGTGCGGTGCGCCGCCTTTTCACTTGTACTGACCGGGCTTGTGATGCTGCTCCGGAAAATGCTTTTTTCAGAACGGATTTTTTTGAAAGGGATGCTATGGGCAGTATTTCTGGTCACCCCATTTCTTGGGAAGCTGAAGCTGTTTTATGAAAATGCAGCCATATGTAAGGCGACATGGTGGATGACAAAGGGAACTATGTCCTGCCTGTGGGTTGGCCGTATTTATACAATGGGTATTCTGGTAGCCGTTATCTGTGTCTTTGGAAAGCGGCTGCGCCTTCGGAGGCTGGTTGCCGGAATGGAAAAAGTCTTTTTTGATGGCATCAGGATCAGTGTTACTGACATGAATATTACGCCATTCACAATCGGCCTGCTGAAACCGAAGATTGTCCTGCCAAAAACAATGGCGGACAGCTACAGCCGGGAGGAATTAAAAGCCATTATACAGCATGAGCAGACACATATCCGGTTAGGGCATTTATGGTTCGGGCTTGCGTGGGATATGCTGAGGTGCCTTTTGTGGATTAATCCGTTCCTGACAGTATTCCAGAAACATTTCAGAGCGGATATGGAAGATATCTGCGACAGGGTGTGCATACAGAACAGTGGGAAGACGGCACATGAGTATGGGCTGGTATTGCTGAAAACTCTAAAACTGCTGCTCTCTGAATCGGAGAATGTACCGCCCGCCGTTACCTATGCAGGGGAAAGTGAATTTATAGGCATGAAAAGGCGGATGGGGAAGATTGCAGGTTTCCACCCATACCGGAAAAAACTGTGTATGTGCATGGTAGCAGTTCTGGTAGCAGTAACAGGTGCGGCATTACTCGTCATACATAGCTGTTCTTATGCCCAATTCAGGGAAGATGAAAGCATACTGGTATATGAGTATGTCGGTGAAGATGGAGTTACCATTTCAAATCATGATAGCAGATTGGATCAGATGATTTCTTATGATGACAGTTATGTTTATGTGGACAGGGAGGCATTTGAGGCATTTTTGGGAAAAAACAATGCAGAGGGGCAGATATATATTGTCTTTGGAGGATTTTATAAACTTCCCGGTTTTTTATGCGGTGGGCAGTCATGTTTATATGAAACTGATTCAACGGATGAGGTAGTCCGGATTCCATACATAAGGCAAGAGGACAATTGGATGATGGCGTTGTTCAAAATATTATAGGTAAAAGGAATTGAATTTTAAGGAGGATATGATTATGGCAATCACAGGAGTGGGCAATTATAGCAGTGTTTATGAAAACACATATGCTTCATCAAGGAAGGAAGCGGCAAAGAAAGAAGAAACAAAGGAAACAGCGGCTACAGAGAAAAACGCCGAAGTAGCAAAGAGTGGCGGCAATGAGGAATACCTTAATAATTTGCAGAAACAGTTTCCTAATATGAAGTTGCAAGTCGGCTATGGGGTTAATACAAAAAATGATGGTAAAGTAGATGTTTTGAATATTAACCCGAAACTTTTAGAGAAGATGCAGAATGATCCAAAGGCAGCAAAAGAATATACGCAGAGATTGAAAGATGTGGAAGCTGCACATAAGTATGTAGATAGTTTTTTTGCAGCAACTGGAAGTACAGTTGTATGCCGTCATGCATATTTAGATGAGAATGGAAATTACAGTAATTTTACTGTTTCAGTTAGAAAAGATGTGTTAAACGAAAAACTCCGTAAAGAAGCGCAGGAAAACGCCGAAGAGCGGATTGAGAAGTCAAGAGAAAAAGCCCGTGAAAATGCGGAGCAGCTTGCGGAGAAATTAGAGGAAAAGGCAGAGGAAGCAAAGGGAAGCGAAGAGTCGGAAGAAAAGAAAGTGGTAACGGAAGATGGAACAACAACTCCGAACAAAGCAGAGCAACTCTTAGAAGAAAAAATGGCTGCTTCCAAAGATGGCACGATTTATCTGAATGACACAGATATGAAAACAATCATCAAAGCTGCCCAGGAAGAGGATGCGGGCAAAACCATTGTAAAAGAACAGACACAGGTGGGTGCGAATCTGGATTTGAAGATATAATGTTTCAATCCTATTCTGTAGAGGTATTTAAGAGAGTGCCTCTTTATATGCAGGTCAAGGATGGCGCAAAAAATATTTTCAATAAGGAGGATGATATCAATGAACATTAGTTTCAATGCAGGGAGTTCTGGAGGATACAGTAGTATCAACAAAAACAGTGCGCAGTATAAAGCTGTTGAAAGGGATCATTTGAGTGCCATCATTGCAAATGAAGCAAGCATGTCCGAAAAGGAGCGGTTGATTTATGAAACATTTGGCGGACGGGATACTATCATTAAAAATTACATGAAATTATATGACTCTAATGGAAATTTTCTTAATGCGTATGGCGTAGCAGGAATGTGCGTAGATGGAAAAAGTCCTTCGGAATATAATCAGATTATAGATGTTTCCGAAGACTGGCGTCAAGAGATGTTTGATATGGTCAAAAGGGAGTTCATACAAGAAAATGGTGTTGCGAATGGGGATACAACCAAAAGAACATCACTGTATACGGCATATCAAAAAAGCATTAAGATTGATGACCGATTGAAAGGTACATGGACGCTTGGGCAATATGAAAAAGCATATAATAAGGCTTTTTATGATGCGGTAAAGGCGGCTAATCCGAATTGGCAACAGGGACAGCCGTTTGATTCCAGAATACTGGACAGCGTTACAAGGGAATCCGTAGAAAGCCAGCTTGTCAAAAGTGGCAATACATTTGTAAAAAAATCATCTTCGGGTAGCAGATTGGATATGAAGATATGATCTTTACACCTTATTCCGCAGAGGTGCATAAATTTATGCCTTTGCGGAGGTGTGGGGGAGCTCTAAATGATAAAGGATTTAATCAAAACAAAGTAAAGGAGAGTGCACATTATGAATATCGATTACAGCCGGTTTTACAGAGGAACAACAAATATTCCCTCATATGGGAGTGGTGCATATAAGAAGGATACCCTTGTAAAGTATGAATTTAACACCACGGATGAGCATGGCAACAAGGTAATGGATAAGATGTCAAGGGAAGAAACCCTGCAGGCAATGAAAGACATCCGTTCACAGTATGGGGATGCGGTCATTGTGGAATTTTCGGGAGACGGTATGGCAGCCCTCGTGGAAGGAAAGAAAGGCAGCATGGTGCCGGAAGATAAGGAAGCAATGGAAGCGAAAAATGCGGCGTTCCAAAAGGATATCGTGCAGATTGACAATTCCCTGAGTGACCTTCCGGCATATTCGGGTATGTATGGCGCAGATAAGGCGGTTGCGTCTGCTTTGGAGAACTGCGGCAAAGAGGAGAAGGGATTTGTGTATGACATCATCCGGCAGAATTTCCTTGTGGGGAGCAGCGGTTCTATGACAGAGGAAGAGCGGCAGGCGAATATCTCACTCGGCATGAAGAAAGCAGAATATGCGGCACAGAACTTTATCCCGGAGGAAAGCAGGGAGGCATTTCTGGAAGCGATGGAGTCCATTGCAAAACTGGCAAGCGCAGGAAAAGCCGACAGCAGCGGGGACATGAATTACGGCGTTGCAAAAGCCAGGTATCTTGGGCATGGCATCGGCCTTGTCCAGACCACAAACGCGCTTGGCATGATGCAGGCGATGGATAAGGACGCATATGCCGAGTACCAGAAGATGGGCCAGAACGATGATGGCGGGCTTAGTTCATTGAAATACCTTACGAACTGGTATGCAGGCGCAGTAAAGAAAGACCCTTCGATGGTTGATACTTACGAAAAACAGTCGGAGGAATATGTGGAGAAAAACGTGAAAGACCGGGAGCTGGATGCAACCTTTGTGGACATAAAAACGGAAAGCATGGCGGCTTTCCTTGAAAGCCTGAAAATGTTCCAGAGTAATCACCCCAATTTCCTATCATCTATCATAAACCGGGAGCTGACATCGAAGTTTTGGTATTGATGGTACAGTAACGGGGGAGGTCTGCCACGGCTACATATCCCCAATAAGGCACAGAGGACGAACAGGCTTCAGCAGGGAAGCAGTTGCAATATAAAAAAATGATGGGGGTTCTGCAGCATTATGAAAAAGAATATTATATTGTGGTTGGCGGTTTCAGCGGTAGTCATGCTGGCATTGCCGTGGCTTGCGGTTACTTTAGTAAAAGGCGATGCAGGAATGGCCGTATGTTTTCTTTTGTTTTTTGCACTTAATCCGTTATACTCCGTGATATTCGGCGTTTTTGCAGGAAAAGATATGAAGCATCTGTGGAGCCTTCCAATTGTTTCGGCTGCTCTGTTCCTGATTGGCACATGGATATTTTTTGATATGGGTGAAATGGCATTTATACTGTATGCGGTGGTCTATCTTGTATTAGGGATAGTGGCCATGCTGATTTCTATGATCATCAGAAAGAAGGCACAAAGATAATAAATGCATACGGTTCTACAGTAGCATATCCCCATAGGCTACAGAGGGACAGGGCAGGCTTCCCCGGTTTTCCGGCAGATTGGGGAATCGGGGAGCAGGGGGAGCTTTACAGATTAACTTTTTGGAGGCGTGGTTTGAAAAAGAAACTCATTATTGTTTTCGTGGTAATAGCGGTGATTCTGCTGCTGATTCCGGTTAAAAAGGTCTATGAGGATGGTGGGACACAGACCTATACAGCCCTGACTTATAAAGTGATTGTCTGGAAGCAGATAGATGGGAAAACAGGAACGGAATTTTACATTTTTCCTAACAATTTCCACCAGTTAGATTATTACGAGTGACTTTTGAAAGGCTGTTTTTGTATGGAGATAACAGGACGCGGCACAGAACGTCTATATGGGAAATAAGTTCCTCACCCTGCGGAAAAGCGAGGTCGCAAAAGTTGCGCCGGACAGGGCTTCTCCCCGGTTTCCGGCAGATTGGGGAGAGGCTTCATGAATGGCAAAGTTTTCTTTTAGCTGTTTTTGTAAAGAAAGCCAAAGCATAACAGGAAGGCAAGATATTATGAAAAGATTGATTATATTGGTTTTATGGGTGGTTTGTATGCTGGCTTTGCTTGTTGGGTGTTCCAGTCAGGAAAATGAAATAGGAGATATCGATAATCATACGCCGATTGCTTTGTTGGATGATGCGGTTGTTTATAACTATATTGATGATGACGGTGCATTGGTAATTGGGCGATATGTTCTTTCCTCAAAAAGGCAATCAGATATCGTAAGTGTGGAAGAGTTTTATATTTCAAGTGGAAAACCTACAGTGATTGATAATTCTGTTATTCTGCCTGTAACCTTAAATACAAACGAACATAAACTTTTGATGGTAAACGCTGATTCTGACACATCTGAAATGATATTTAGCGAATTTAATTCTTATCCAATGGACGCAGTTTCTGTAATGAACACAGACATTTATATGTTAAGCACCATGAAAGATGATGTGGCTACAGCAACTTATATCAGAAAATATAATGAGAATACCGGGGATATGGATATCTGCATTGAAAAACAGTTTACAGATAATACAGGTGAGCAGATAACGACATTTGCCTGTAGCAACGAAAATATTTATGTGCTGGTAAATAATATGGGAGCAGAAAATGATGTTTATATAGAAATTTATGATGATAAAAAATATGATTTACTTGGTAAGCTGTACTTTGATTCTGAATTGAGAAATTTTGTTTCCAATAATGGGATAGTAGAATTTTATTGTTTTGACAGTTACATATACATAAGGAATTTTTCAGATTATGGTGCGATAGGGGAAATAGAAAATAACCAGATAAAAACCTTTCTTAATTTGCCTAGTTTGCGTATGGCTTATAACGGTAAAAATACGCAGGATAATTATTATGGATTTTTTGTAAGAAATGGCAGAGAGCTTTATCTTTTAGATGTTTATTCTGATACTCTATATGAAACCAATTTAGATCTATCACAAGATGAAAGCATTCGTAATGCTATCTCTGATGGAAATAATATATGTATCAGTATTCTTGATGAGAGGGATACAGAGTCTTTTACAACAAAAAAGACCATTATAGTAGATTTCAATGAATTGAAAGAAAAAGCATATCAAACAAAGTGAAAAAGGCTATCCATTATATATCTCCAATAAAACACAGAGAGCAGGCTTCCCCGGTTTCCGGCAGATTGGGGAATCGGGGAGCAGGAAGAAAACCAATAATACACAAACGATAAAAGGGAACCAAGCAGAGATAGAACCATATGCCTGTCTGGTTCCCTTTCTACATATCGGTGCGGGGAGATAGCAATAGATGTATTTTGGGGGAGAGGAGGTGGTATTATCCGGAAAATGAAATGCCCGGAGAGACGGTGCAAGAAACGGGCCTGTGATATTGGGGAGACGGGTTCCGGATGGATCATTGTGTCACTGAAATGGCCTAACTGCGGCAGGGTAGTAAAGGTGTACTGGAAACCGAATGGAAAAAGATAAATATACATAGCAGGAAAGAATGGCAGGAAGGTATCCTGCTATTTTTACTTTTATAGATTAAAGCGTTTCTTTTATGGTCATAC
>NZ_QZDT01000059.1 GCF_009917485.1 Parablautia muri | reverse complement strand
AGAAAAGCGAAAGTCAGCCAATGTTTCATGACGCATTGGTGCCTTTCGCAGAAAGGCGGATTATAAAAATGAAAGTGAAAAATTTGAAAGAGTTGGAAGTTTTTTTGTGTTGCTGGTGTTAGGGCTGGGAGTCCTTCTTCCCTTTTTGCTTTCCATCATCTTGTGTTTTAATAATGGAGAATTTCAATTTGATTTACTCCTGCCTTTTTAGTTTAGTCCTTATAGGAATCGCATGCTTTATTCTGATTCTGCTGATTAGTTATGGCAGCCTTACCTCGCTTTTTGTAAAGCGCACAGCAAAAAGAATTGATGATTTGCCCTATAATTTCAACAGTTCTTTTAAGAGCAGAGGCGGTATCTTATACATTGATGTAGAAAATGGAATGATTGGTTTTATTTCAGCCTACAATCCTCTTAAAATTCAGGTTTTCAATGCCTCCCGCATTGCCAACGCCAAGACGGTTGCATCCGCAATGACAGGTGTTCGTTTCTTCTTTTACCTGGATGGAAAGAAAATTACAATGATGACCTTACTTACAAACAAAATAGTCAGCACCAAATCCGGTATAGGGGCCGAAGCTGTGTCCAAGGCGGATGCCTTTGTTGAACTCCTCAATGCGGCAAAAAGCCAGGCGGAAGGGAGAATTTCGTAATGGACCTGTTTCATTATCTCCCTTATCTTATTCTCGCGGCGGTAATAGGCATTGTATTGCTTTTTGGATTTTTGTTTATCCGTGAAATCATTCGCGGTCAAAAAGGAGAGGCAACCTGTATGTATTGTAAAGCGGCTGCCCCAAAAGCTTCTAATCATTCGTATTTATTCCTTATTCCGGTTTATTTTGGCGACAAATATGGGGATGCGGAAAACTATCTGCGTACTCATATGAGGCCAATTATGGAAAACCGGCAGATTCCTACGGGGCAGCGCGCCTGTCGAATCGAGCTTTACAGATGTTCCCGGTGCGATAAAAAACAGGTAGACATTACAGACTTTTTGCAGGTCCGAGGGGCTGTCTACATAAAGGGGATCTACATGTTTGCTTATGAGCCTTTCCGCCATCTGTTAGAGGAATGGGACAATATGGCAAACAATATGTAGTAAACCCGCCCATTCCAAATCGCCTGCGGCGAGGGATTGATTTCCTCTCGGTCAAATTTCCCCATTCTACCAGAATGTGTTTTCATGGAATATGTTTTCACGGACTTTGCAGCAAATGCAAAGTCCTGGGTTGAAGTCTTACCTTTTGCCATTCATTAATTTATGCTGCGCATAATATATCGTCTCGTTGTCATGTATATCACGCAGAAGTAACATGCATATAGGCTGAAAAAGCAAATTGCAAAGCCACTGACCGCTTTGAACGCAAAATTATGCATAGAAACGGGCAGTATAAGATTCAGCCTGCGATTGACAAAAGGTGTTGCCGACAAAAGCATAATAAATGACATAAATGTTGGCAGAAACAGTTTTATAAGCGTCTGTACGCAGAGCAGCCATTTAAGTCCGGACCGATTTTTCCCCATATGAAACAATAGCCGTATGTTTCTTGCCTCCCTTTTTAAATCAATCATTTGCAGCAAGGAAAGGATGCAGAAATAGATAACCATGAAAACAACGCAGATACTGATTTGCAAAAGCCCCATCCATTGCTGCGCTGTTTGTGCAAAAATTTGCATATGCGGATTGAGCAAGAATGCTCCAAACACAAATGCTCCCGCTGAAAAGAGCAGACAGATGCAAAAGACTGTGTTTACGTTTGCACCTGTTTTTGTCCCCATTGTCATTTCAGCAATCTGGTATAGCAGGTTGCCTTGATATAAGATGTCCTTTTGAGACAATCGAATAGATGCAATAAAAGCATATAACCATTTATAAAACGAAAAAAAACATAGTAACATTGGAATCGAAATAACTGAAACAGAAACGAACACTGTCCTGTCCGGCATCGAGGAAATACCGGATAATAATACGAAATAGCCAAAAAAACTAATAAGCAATGCCCAGCCCCAAAAAGACTTTTTGTTTTCTCTAAGCGGCTGGTTACGCTCCTTTTCGCGCATAAGCCGCACAATTTGTAATTTATATATTTTCCCTTTCAGAAAAAAAATTGACGAAGCTTCTACACAGCAAAAATAAGCAAGCGTCTGTAAAACGCCCTTTAGAGCAATTCCGGATATGGACGGGTTTTCCGCTCCTCGCAGCAGCACACGGCAGTATGCAAAAAATATCCCTGTGCCTATGGCCGTACCCAAAAGAAAGCACATCATGCCCACTATAATCAATTCGCACACAAACACTGCTGCCAGTCTGCCTTTTTCCATTCCTAGCAACATATAAGTAGCAAATTCTTTCGCCCTTTGCCTTACAATAAATGCATTGATATAGTCCGTCATTACCACCATAATCAACGCAATTAGTAACGGTAACCCCATTGTTTGGAAACCCGGCTGCATATCCCCCCAATTTGCAATATCATTTAAAAAACAACTAATGGAAATAAGCACAACCATTGAAAGAATATACAGGATATAATCAAACAAAGAGCGTCTCGCATTGCGGATAGATAGTTTAAGATACATAATGAACACCTCCTGCTATTTTTGCCATAGTGTCTAAAATTCTGGTAAAAAACTCGTGTTTCCCTTCTTGTTCCCGTTCCAGAGAAGTTTTGATTTCACCATCCTGCATGAACAGAATTTTATCACAATAGCTGGCAGATAAGGCATCATGTGTAACCATTAAAACAGTAGATCCGTATTCTTGGGAGAGCATAACAAAAGTATCCAACAGCTGTTTTGCACAGCGGCTGTCCAATGCTCCGGTAGGTTCGTCCGCGAGAATAAGACTTGGATTCGTTGCGATCGCTCTTACACAGGCGCACCGTTGTCGCTGTCCTCCTGAGATTTCATAAGGGAACTTATATAAAATCTCCGATATATTCAGTTTTTCAGCTAAATCAGTGATAGTTCTTTTTACATGCTCTTTTGGTATCCGCTTAATCGTCAGTGCCAACGCGATATTTTCATAAACGGTCAAAGTATCTAATAAATTGTATTCCTGAAAAACAAAGCCCAAATGCTCCCTGCGGAAAGATGCCAAATCGTTTTCAGACAACTCCGAAATGTCCTGCCCATCAATTTCTATTTGTCCGCCAGTCGCTTTATCTATGGTGGCAACCATATTGAGCAATGTTGTTTTTCCCGAACCTGATGCACCCATGATGCCAACAAAACTTCCCTTTGCAATATCAAAGCTGACGTCATGGACGGCTACGGTTGAGGTGCTGCCGTTTTCGTATCTCTTTCCAACATGCCTTAATTTCAAGACAGCCGGAATGTGACCTTCTGTCTTTCTTTTCCATTGGTCTTTTCCCAGCCAGCTTGTGACCACCTCAAACAACACTTGATTGGATTTCTCTTTCAAATTTTCATCTGATATAAATTCACCTAAAAGCAGCTCATTCAAAGTAATTTGAAGTAAATCGCAAAGCGGGCAAAGCAAAGACAGGTCAGGCATAGATTTTCCTGTTTCCCATTTCGAGATTGCTTTATCCGTAATTCCTAACTTTTCAGCTAATTGACTTTGGGTCAAGCCATTTTCTTTTCTGCGGGCGGCAATAAAGCTGCCGATTTTCTTTTGATCCATATTTCAAATCCCTCACTTTCACATTTTATTATACAATGACCGAATAAAATAAACACCTACCAGCGGTAGAGTTGCGAAAAAACTCTGTTTTATGGGTTGGCGTGTTAAAACCCATATTACTTTTCACACGTTGGCCAGAGGACGTTTGGAAAATTAAATATTTAAGCGTCACCACGCTTTCGCTCTGTAAAAACGTAGCAGACACCAGGTTCGAAAGGACCTCACCTAAGCGCACACGCATAAATGCGTGACGTTTTTCCAAGCTGTTTATTGACTAGCCTGTGAAAAGTAACCAATAACTGCATAATTGACAAGTTTCAGCCTGTAATATACTATAAATGTAACTATGGGAAAGAGTTCTAAAGCCGCAAAATACCGCTTAAGAACTTTTAAAGTTAATTTGCAGGGTTACCGGAAAGAATGGAGGATTTTATGAGCCAAAAACAAGCCATACAGGATTGGGACGAAATTATTGGGGTAAAACCAAAGAAAAAACAGGTGGATTATACAAGACTGATAGCACGCTTAGAAAAGCCTAAGGGCACGGCGGATGTTATTCTGGATACGGATACATATAATGAAATTGATGACCAGTTTGCTTTAGCATATTTAATTAAATCGGATGAAAAATTAAATCTTCAGGCCATCTATGCGGCCCCCTTTTACAATCACCATTCCGAAAGCCCCCAGGACGGAATGGAAAAAAGCTATCAGGAAATTTTAAAGGTTCTGAATCTTATGGGGCGCAAAGAATTTGAAAAAATTACTTATAAAGGTTCCGGGGCTTATCTGCCAAACGAAAAAGAGCCCGTAATTTCTCCTGCTGCCCGGGATCTTGTACAGCGGGCAATGGAAAGAGATGAGAGCGCTCCTCTTTATGTGGTGGCTATCGGCGCCATTACCAATATCGCCTCGGCTATTTTGCTTCAGCCATCCATCATAAACAAAATCGTGGTCATTTGGCTTGGGGGAAATTCCCTTGACTGGCATGACAACCGGGAGTTCAATCTCTATCAAGATGTTGCCGCCGCAAGAATCGTATTTGGCTGCGGCGTTCCACTTGTGCAGCTCCCCTGCATGGGTGTTGTCTCTGCCTTTGCCACCACCGGGCCGGAACTAACTTATTGGCTTAAAGGCAAAAATGCCCTGTGTGATTATCTGCTTGAAAATACGGTAAGCGAAGCGGAATTGGTGGGACAGGGAAAATGCTGGAGCCGCACCATTTGGGATGTAACCGCGGTAGCCTGGTTATTGGATCCCCGCTTTATGCTAGAACGCTTAGAGCCCAGTCCCATACCGGAATATGATGATAAATGGGCTTTTGATAAAACAAGGCATTTTATCAAATATGTTTATGGAATAAACCGGGATCCCTTATTTGAGGATTTATTTACAAAATTAGCAAAATAGTCAAAAATCCCGCAGCATTCGCCAAATGCCTAAGCCGACCAGCGGCTGGCTTTAAACAGCCGCTTGGCTCGTTGCCCGCAGGGATAAAGTACGGCCTTCGGCTAAACTGTCACCAAATCCGGCCATCAGAAGTCCGCCTGAGTCCAAGGGCCGAAATAACCCTCGGTATCATATATGAAATCACTTGGAAAAACCGTTTTCCTCGGCCTGGTCCTGGCTTATTACAAAAACCGGTGATTTGAAATCAAACCTCCGGTTACTTTGCTGTAAAAAATATGAGACTCATTCGTCCACGCCTTCACTTTCTAAAAACTGTGTAGCAGTCATACATTTGGGGTGTTCCATTTCAAGGCTCAAAAAGTCTTTGTCGCCAGTAAGTATAATATCCACACCAGATACAATGGCAGCATTTAGAATTGGCTGATCCTTTGCGTTGCGTATCAATTTTTCCGCATGGTCTACCGCTGGAATCAGCTCATAAGACATTTCTGCCAGTAGGACTTCCGCATCCGGCAGGAAATCAGGCGCCTTCCGTTGCAGGATATCCCGCAGCTCCATAATATTACGATCACATAGAACCATCTCATAGTGCTCAGCTACATAAAACATGGTCTTTGCCGGTTTTGACTGTGGAAATACTAATGCGGAAAAAAGAATGTTTGTATCGACCAATATCCACATATTTACTGTCCTTTTCCGTAGCGTACTTCATCTACAAGAGTCTGCACATCATCTTCATCGGAAATCCCCATAGTTTCGGCTGCTCCTGAAAAAGCAGACTGGGCTTTGCGGATTGCCTGTGCAGAGGCGTTGCTCAAAACAATCTCCCCATCCTGCTTTTGGTAAAACAAAATCTTGTCACCGGATTTCAGACCAAGCAAACGGCGAATTTCCATTGGCACAGTAATCTGTCCATTCGCAGAAATTTTCGCTAAATTCATAAAAACCACCCTTTCTATTCTTGAAATCTAAAGAAAAATTCAGGTTCCCCTTTATTATATCCCTTTCAAAGCCCAAAGTAAAACGACTCACATGGAAATTGTAAGGGAAATGCGAATTTTTTCAATAGATTAAAAATTCCTTGCCCCTTGGTCTCTGGCATATAGATTTTGCATATCTTTATCATATTCTTGCAGTTAAGGTAGTTCTAACTCCTAGCTGCTAATCACTACTTACCGCTGTGCCCGCCAAAAACCGCAAAGTTCATTGTATCCAGCTTGGAGTCAATCATAGCAATCTCATCTTTTGCAAGGAAAATATTACCGGCTTCAAAATTTTCTCTCAGGCGCTCTATCTTGCGCGACCCCGGAATCGGCACAATATATGGTTTCTTGTTTATCATCCATGCAAGAGACAACTGCCCCATGGTTGCGTTTTTCTCCGCTGCCATTTTATTTAACATATCCAAAAGTTCTTTTGCCTTTGCGTAGCCTTCTTCGGTATATTGCGGCATGGATGCCCGGTAGTCCTGGCTGCCCTCGAATTGGGTGGCAGGGGTATACTTCCCTGTAAGGAACCCGTTGGCCATCGGGGAGAAAGCAACATAAGCTATGTTAAGCTCCTCACATACAGGAAAAATAGTTTCATGCCATCTGGCCATCATGGAATATCTGTTTTCAATCGCCGTAACCGGGCAAACGGCATTGGATCTTTGTAGATATTCTTCCGTCACTTCCGATATGCCCCAATAACGGATTTTCCCTTCCTTCATCAGCTCCCCCATGGTTTCCGCCACCACTTCCGGCTCCACCTTAGGGTCAATCCGATGCTGGTAATATAAATCAATATAATCTGTCCCCAGTTTTTTCAGGCTTCCTTCCACACTTTTTCTTATGGTTTCCGGACTGCTGTCAAGTCTCAAGGACCGGTCCGGGTTATGTCCTACACCCATTTTTGTAGCAATTACCACCTTGTCCCGAATCCCCTTTACAGCCTCACCTACAAGCTCCTCATTATAAGAAATGGTTCCATCCGGACGCACACCGATATAAGCCTCTGCCGTGTCAAAAAAATCATATCCTATTTCAAACGCTTCTCTGAGCATTTTTACAGCAACGCCCTTTTCCGTAGGGTCGCCGGATGCATGGCTGAATCCCATACACCCCAGGCCCACAGGGTTGACATACAGTTCGCTTTTTCCAAGTTTTCTTTTTTCCATCTTAATAATCATGCTCCCTTCTCAATCTGCGAATTATCAATGGCGAAGCGGAAGCCTTTTGGCGCATCAGTCTCACAAGCATAAATTCGTGTAGAAAATGAATACTTCGCATATCCTCCGCTTCTTCTCTTTCATTCCATTATAAAATTAGTATATGGCAGACGGAAGTCTCTTTTTGGAATATGGTTTATACCATCAAGTATAATCTCCTGGCAAGCCAGGCTCCCGTAACTGAGCACACATTACAAAATACTCACTGCAAGACACACTCTGTAAAGCAGCAGGAAGCGCTCTCATCCAAAAAGGCATTCCATCAGAGCATGTTTGCAGCTTAATATTTTTATACTCTTTGCATGACTAGCTTTTACTCTCTTAAATCTGAATCAATTCGTAATCCGTTGTTCCAATGCCAATCTTAACCCCATGCTCAATTCCTGTCTTCCAATTTGTGGAAGGGGCGCTGTCACAAAAATGGTCTCCATGAGTGTGCGGCATACGGTCCAACTGGCTGTTTGCAATAACAGGCTGTTTATTTACGGCATCTGCACAGGCAAGATCAAGGGCGACCGGGTCAAAAGAAGCAAACATTCCCACATCCGGTACAATCGGAATATCATTCTCCGCATGACAGTCGCAGTTAGGGGAAACATCTATAACCAGGTTAATGTGGAAATTGGGTCTTCCCTGTATAACGGCTTTACTGTACTCGGCAATTTTCCTATTCAGGATATCATTGCTCTCATCCCCGGCAGGCTGTACCGCATCAGCCGGACAGACCCCTATACACCGCCCGCAGCCCACGCATTTTTCATGGTCGATAGACGCTTTTTTGTCCCTGATAGAAGGCGCGTCATGGGCGCATATTTTTATACAACGGCCACATCCAATGCACTGCTCCGTATCCACATAGGGCTTTCCGGCGCTGTGCATTTCCATCTTACCTGCCCGGGAGCCGCAGCCCATTCCCAGATTTTTCAGGGCGCCTCCAAAGCCGGTTGCCTCATGTCCTTTAAAATGATTCAGCGAAATAATAATATCCGCATCCATAATCGCCTGTCCAATTTTAGCTTCTTTTACATACTCCCCGCCTTCCACCGGCACAAGCGCCTCATCAGTCCCTTTCAAGCCGTCTGCAATCAGCACATGGCAGTCCGTGGCAAAAGGGGAAAATCCGTTTTGATAGGCAGCGTCTAAATGATCCAATGCATTTTTCCTGCCACCCACATAAAGCGTATTACAGTCTGTCAAAAATGGTTTCCCGCCCAGCTTTTTAACTGTCTTTGCCACAACCGCGGCATAATTGGGCCTCAAATAAGCCAGATTTCCCGGTTCCCCAAAATGAATTTTAATGGCAACATACTTATTTTGAAAATCAATCTTGCCAATCCCTGCCCTCTCCATCAGCCTCTCCAGCTTTTGAGGAAGATTCTCATTGAAGGAAGTCCTCATATCCGCATAGTATACTTTTGCTTTTTCCATAAACAATACATCCTTTCTTTTCATTACAGTCAATAACCCCACTGCAAGCAACGGGGCATCAAACTTGCAGTGCTACTAAGCACACGCTGCTAAGCACACGCTGCTAAGCAGCGGGGTATTGACCCTCGCGGCAGTCGCCAAATATCTATGAGATGCTCCGCATCTATAATAAGCACGTCTACTTGGCTCTTTACTCACGGGAATAAACTGACTCGCAAAGTGTAGCAGCCTTTGTCAGCAACGAGCAGTTCGCAAAGCGTACTGACCGTTGTTTGTTTTTTGTCCTTTGCCATTACCTTTTCTTTACCCTGCGGTCATACTCTATTGCCCGGCTCTGCCAACCCTTTACTTTTATTTATCAGTTTATCATAAATGACGAAATTAGAACAGGCCTAAACACATATGTCACACATTTGCATTTTTCTCTAAAATATTTTAATAATATATATAAAATAATTGAACATGCCTTTTAATTTTGCTATAGTAACATTACAATTAAGTCCTTACACACTTTAAAGAAAAGGCAACTGCTGTGGAACAGAACTGATTTTCTAAAATTTTCACAGTCAATTTTGTATTAACGCCCAAATTGGCGGTGCGTTAACAACATGGAGGATGGTTATGGCAAAACTACTGATCAACGAAAAAAGGAAAAAAGGCCACATCAACGCTGAAATTTACGGGCATTTCGCCGAGCATCTTGGAAGATGTATTTATGAAGGCCTTTATGTGGGAGAGCATTCTGATATTCCCAATGTAAACGGCATGCGCAAGGACGTGGTGGACGCCTTAAAAGAAATGAAAATTCCCGTACTGCGCTGGCCTGGCGGCTGTTTCGCAGATGAATACCACTGGAAGGACGGTATCGGGCCAAAAGAAAGCCGTAAGCGCATGATCAATACCCACTGGGGCGGGGTTATTGAGGACAACAGCTTCGGCACTCATGAATTTTTTGAACTTTGTGAGCAGCTGGGCTGCAAAACTTACGTAAACGGCAACGTAGGAAGCGGTACCGTACAGGAAATGAGCGAATGGGTCGAATACATTACGTTTAACGGTGTATCTCCCATGGCTGACGAGCGCCGGCAAAACGGCCGCGAAACGCCCTGGCGGCTTGACTACTTTGGAGTAGGTAATGAAAATTGGGGCTGCGGCGGCAACATGACGCCGGAATATTACGGAAATTTATACAGAAGATACCAAACTTATGTCAGGCAGTATGACCCTGCCCACCCTATTCAAAAAATCTGCTGTGGGGCTAACGTAGCCGATTACTTCTGGACCAAGGGCGTATTGGAGACCTGTTTTAAAGACCCTAAGCCAAACCCTGACAACGGACAGCTGCTAGACGGCCTTTCCCTTCACTATTATGTCCACCCCGAAGGATGGCAGATCAAAGGCAGCGCCACGGATTTTGATGATAAAGTATGGTACAAAACACTGGCAAAGGCAAAATACATAGAAGAACTGATTTTACGTCACAGCGCTATTATGGACCAGTACGATCCTGAAAAGAAAATCGGCATGATTGTGGATGAATGGGGCTGCTGGTTTAACGTAGAGCCCGGCACCAATCCTGGATTTTTATACCAGCAAAACACCATGCGCGATGCCCTTGTTGCGGGCATATCCTTAAATATTTTTAACAAACACTGTGACCGCGTGAAGATGGCATGTATTGCCCAGATGGTGAACGTGCTGCAGTCCGTCATCCTCACAGAGGGGCCTAAAATGCTTCTCACCCCCACCTATCACGTGTTCCACATGTACCGGCATCATCAGGACGCAGAGCTGCTGGACAGCTATATAGACGGAAATAAAACCATTGGCATGGAGGAAGAATATCAGGTTCCCTTCCTTGACGAATCTGTATCCATGGCAACGGACGGAACCCTCAATATTACCTTAAACAATCTATCCGTCACGGAAGATGCACCGGTGGAGATTTCCTTTGCCCAGCTTATGCCCACCCATGTCACCGCAGCCATTTTGACAGGAGATATGCAGGCATACAACACCTTCGATTCTCCTGAAAACGTTAAAGAGGTCCCCTTTACTGCTTATGAAGTTAAAGATGGCAGCATTTTCTTTACCGCCCCCGCATGTAGCGTAATCAGTTTCCGTATAAAAGAAACGCAGACCTAGGCCGTGTTTGGAATTTCATTTCCGCCGAATGCGCGCTCTAAGCTTCGCCCTTAAGAATGGAGGATTTTATGGAGGTTGAAACCAAACGTATCTGCCGCAAATGTCTGACAAGAGATATGGACCGGTCCGCCTATTTTGAAAATCTCCATTCCTACATAGCAAATTTGGATGAAGATTTAAAGGTTGATCAGCCGCTTTATGAATGGCGGCTCTCCTTGTGCAAACAATGCGAACTTCTTTGGGACGGTATGTGCCGGGGCTGCGGGTGCTTTGTGGAGCTGCGGGCGGTCATGAAAAAAAATAATTGTCCTTATCAAAAATGGTAAACACTTGCATAAGTTTATTCTATTCCTTTATCGTCTTCAACTTGTAATGTGCCCTGCCAAAACAGGAAAGGCGCTATTATTTGTTATTTTTCATAGGTTTTCCAAACGTCCTCTGGCTAACGGTGTAAAGCAACTATTATTTTAGATAATACTAAATTAATTTATTATTTTGTATTGACACAATTATATCTCTATACTAAAATAAATGTACAAAAGTCAACACTTTTTTAAACATGGAGGGAATTATGGCAAAAGCAAGAATGATTGTAGACAAAGATTTTAAAATTGCCCAAGTGGACAACCGCGTGTATGGTTCTTTTATAGAGCATCTCGGGCGGGCAGTCTATAACGGTATCTATCAGCCGGGACACCCCGCAGCGGACGAAGATGGTTTCCGCAGGGATGTGTTAGAGCTTGTAAAGGAGCTGAATGTTCCGATTATCCGCTATCCCGGCGGGAATTTCGTATCCGGTTTCTTTTGGGAGGACAGCGTAGGACCTAAGGTGGAAAGAAAGCCCCGTTTAGACCTGGCATGGCGTACCCTGGAAACCAACCAATTTGGCTTAGGTGAATTTGCACAATGGTCCAAGAAGGCCGGTTCCCAGATTATGATGGCAATCAACCTTGGCACAAGAGGCGTATCGGATGCCCTGAATCTGTTGGAATATTGCAATCTGGATACCAACAGCTATTACAGCAATTTGAGAAAACAGCACGGCGCAAAGGAGCCTTACAATATCAAAACATGGTGCCTGGGCAATGAGATGGACGGCCCCTGGCAGGTAGGACATAAGACGGCTTACGAATATGGCAGACTTGCCGCCGAAACGGCTAAGGCCATGAAGCTTATGGATGATTCCATTGAATTGGTTTCCTGCGGCAGCTCTAATGTGGACATGCCCACCTTCCCGGAATGGGAGGCCGTTTCTCTGGAAGAAACTTATGATTACGTAGACTACATTTCCCTGCACAACTATTACGGAAATGCAGAAAACGATACGGAGGACTTTTTTGCAAAAACCCAGGATTTGGAACGCTTTATCCATACCGTAATTGCTACCTGTGATTATGTTAAGGCTAAAAAACGTAGCAAAAAGACCTTAAATTTAAGCTTTGACGAGTGGAACGTATGGTTCCATGCAACAGAGGACGACAATAAGGAAATGAAAAACCGCCCTTGGCAGATTGCGCCCCATTTATTAGAGGACATTTATGACTTTGAAGACGCAATCCTCGTGGGACTGATTTTGATTACTTTCCTGCAGCACGCCGACCGCCTTAAAATGGCATGTTTGGCCCAGCTTGTAAACGTGATTGCCCCTATCATGACAGAAAATGACGGCGGCGCATGGAAGCAAACCATCTACTATCCTTTCCTCCATGCTTCAAAATATGGACGCGGCGTTGCTCTGCGAAGTGTAGTCAACTCCACCAGGCATGACAGCAAAAATCATGAGGATGTTACCGATGTGGAATCTGTTGCCGTTTACAACGAGGAAAAAGAGGAAGTAACGATTTTCGCAGTAAACCGCAGCGTCAAAGAAGACGCCCTTTTCCAGGCGGACGTAAGATGCTTTGAAGGATACCGCGTACTGGAATATCTGGCCCTTGAGAATGATGACATGAAGGTGGTTAATTCCATAGCCGGCGAGAAGGTTGCTCCCTACAATAAGACAGAATACAAGCTTGAAGACGGCGTCTTTACAGCGAATCTGTCCAAATGCTCCTGGAATGTAATCCGGCTTGGCAAATAGTACCAAAAATTATCTTTCCAATAAGACAGCTGTCACAAATATGCGCCTGCAAAACTTTTCAACATCTTCTGCAAGCCTGCATCCCGTAAATCCGGATCTTGTGACAGCTGTTGCTTTTTATTCCCCAATGGGGCTATATCTTATATGAACCGAAATGTCCTGATTATAATTTCCAAAATTTCTGCCGAATATCGTCAGTCCCCCTACATGTTCTGCATCATCTTCCACTGCCAATTTTAATTTTATGGCGCTCTTGTAATCCAAATGAAACTCCGTGATAGACACATCTGACACCTGCAGCCCATCAATAAACGTCCCCTTTTCATTTATCACAAGGTTTTTTAAAAGACCATATTGATTCCAGTTCGGATACCACCAGTTTGGCGTAAAAATTCCGCTCACATCCCCAAAGTCTCCCGGACTTGTCCATGTGGCAATCTTCCTGTCATTTAAGATAAAGGATATATCAGAAGGCCATACATTGTTTACACCGGGGGCCTCAGAGCTTATTTCCAGCGATACCATGATTTGGTCAATCTTTTGTGCCGAAGGAATAAAATTAGGAATAACATACTCCACATAGCCCCTGGTAAACCACAATATATCCGCACTGTATCTGTCCGGATGGGAAAAATAACGGACATCATCTACCTGACCAATCATCGCACTGCCGGATGCCAGACCACAGGTAGGATACACCTCATAATCCGAAAAGTGCCCAACCTTTAAGTCCGTCTGGTATATATTTTTTATCTCCTCCTGAGAACCCATTTCTATCAAAATTTTATCAAGACACACAGAGCACTTCTTCTGGTTACCATGCCCTGCGGATTCATTGGACACCGTAATCAGCCCGCTGTCCTCCAACTTCTTGATATGTCCGGTGAGCGCGCCATTGGTAATATTCAGCCTAGCTGCAAGCTCATTCATATTCATGCCCTGGCTCTCTGAAAGTATCTTTATAATCTCAATCCGTACCTCCGAGCCCAACGCCTTAAAAATATCAAGCCCTTCCTCTAAAGATTTAATGTGCAGCATAAGATTCTCCCCTGTTTTCCCCAATATGTTTTATCACCTTATTATAGATACGCGCCACAAAAAATACGGAAACTCCAAGCGACATCAGCTCTGCGATCGGAAATGCCCACCAAACATACGCCACGTCTCCTGTAAGGGATAAAAAGTAAGCCACCGGCAACAGCACCACCAGCTGTCTGGCAATGGATACAACCATGCTGTACACACCATTTCCAAGGGCCTGGAACATGGTACCGCAAATAATACAAAAGCCAGCTAGCAGAAAGCTGTAGCTAATCGTGCGCAGCGCCGGGATACCTATAACTAACATTGTCTCCGAAGCATCAAACAGACGAAAGAGCTGTGCAGGGAAAATCTGAAATACCAAAAATCCAATTATCATCAGACACATTGCATACAGAATACTCAGCTTAACCGTCTTAATCAGCCTTTCCTTTTTGCCAGCGCCATAATTATAAGCTACGATAGGAACCATACCATTATTCAATCCGAAAATCGGCATAAAGATAAAACTCTGAAGCTTAAAGTATACTCCGAACACCGCTGCCGCCGTTGAAGTGAATGCCAGCAGAATCTGGTTCATACCATACGTCATAACCGACCCAATCGCCTGCATAATAATAGAAGGGATTCCCACCTGATAAATCTGCTTTATAATAGCAAAATCCGGCCTAAAGCCGTTAAAATGCAGTTCAATTTCCGTATTCTTCTTTTGATTAAAAACAAAAGCAATTATTCCCGCCACAATCTGCCCTGTCACAGTTGCAACAGCGGCGCCTGCCACTCCCATTTTCGGAAGTCCAAAAAATCCAAAAATCAAAATAGGATCCAAAATAAGATTAATGATTGCTCCCGTTCCCTGAATAATCATAGTATAAAAGGTCTTCCCCGTGGACTGCAGCAGCCTCTCAAAAATAAACTGTGTATATATTCCAAAGGAGCAGCAACATACAATTGTCAAATATTGCCGTCCGTAGAACACAATCTGACCGTCATCCGTCTGACTTATGTAAAATGGATCTGTCACAAAAATTCCTATCAGGAAAAATATGACAAAGCTTACTGCTGCCAGAAAAACACCATTGACAGCCGTTTTATTTGCTTTTTCATAATCCTTTTCCCCCAGGGATTTAGACAGCAGTGCATTAATACCAACACCTGTTCCCGTACCCAGGGCAATCATCAGCGATTGAAGCGGAAATGCCAGGGATACCGCCGTCAGAGCATTTTCATCAATCCTTGAAACGAAAATACTATCCACCACATTATAAAGCGCCTGTACCAGCATAGAAGCCATCATAGGCAGTGACATGGAAATCAACAGTTTATTTACCGGCATAACTCCCATCTTGTTTTCCTGCTTTGGTTTTGTTTCACTCAAAATTGCTTTACCCAAATTATTTCTATCCTTTCCTTCGTCTATTCATAAAATTCTCATCCTAGCCACAGGCAGCAAAGCCTTACAGATATCTTTTCAGATTATCAAGCACCACCTGATATCCATTTGCATACATATGGATTCCTTCAATTGTAAACTCCCTTTTGAGCTTTCCATATTCATCCGTCAGTCCCTGATTCACATTGATAAAGTGACACCCCATTTTCGCTGCCAGCTTTTCCACAGCCCCATTGGCAATCGTAATATTTTCATTTGTCCTTGTGACAAAGGCTGTTTTGCTCCATTCATCGTCTGAAAGCTTGTCCGTTTCATTGACCGGATAATACGCTATCATATAAATTTCCGACTCCGGGAGTCTTTCCTTAATCAGAGAAATAATTTTCTCATAATTCTGAAGCAAAGCCTCTAATTTATAATCCGGACTTCCTATATCATTGGTTCCAATATTTATGAAAATCCTGGACGGCTCCGTGCCAAAAACCATTTCTTCCATATACTGCAGCATATCACTTGTGGTGAATCCTCCGATTCCACGGTTGTAAATAATCTGGTTCATACCGTTGGTCATCAAAAGCTCATTAATCGGAAACTGCTCCATCAAAGAAGATCCTGTAAAAAGAATCCGGCCCTTTTTTATATTTTGATTCAGTATCCGGTATCTCTCTAATTTTTCCTGCTGGTCCCGGCTTATCATATCCTTAAAATCCATATTCATACCTCCCCATATTTACGCACTCTACGCTTTCGTGAGCTTAACCTTATGCTAACAAACGCTTCTGTATCCTGCCAGTCGGCTTATTGTAACAAAAATAACTGGAATCTTCCCTTTACAAGTAGATTCCAGTTACCTCCGTCATGAGCCACCCGGGACTCGAACCCGGGACAACTTGATTAAAAGTCAAGTGCTCTACCACCTGAGCTAGTGGCCCCTATATAAAGCTGGGCTAGCTGGATTCGAACCAGCGAATGCAGGAGTCAAAGTCCTGTGCCTTACCGCTTGGCGATAGCCCATTAAAACACCAAGCTCATCTTTCAGACGATAGCCTGTCAGCCGACAAGCCTTGGCAAAAGGTGGATAGAGGGACTCGAACCCTCGGCCTCCAGAGCCACAATCTGGCGCGCTAACCAACTGCGCCATACCCACCATACAATCAACTCTGTCACACTTCGCGAGCCAGCTCTTTGATCAAGATGATGATATGTAATCATACATCAAACGTGCCCAAAGGGATTCGAACCCCCGACCCACGGCTTAGAAGGCCGTTGCTCTATCCAGCTGAGCTATGGACACATAATCATAAATCACATGTTACACATACAAAAAACAAGGTATTCTTCGTACCTAAATGATGTTAACATATGAAATTCCTTATGTCAATACTATTTTTCATTCTTACGTTATTTTTCATTTGTGCGATATTATGTGTAACGATTCGTTACTATTCTACGACATTTCAAAAAATTTACCCTTGAAAAAATTCTCGTTTTCCAGCAGTTTTGCCGTAAGCCTAAACAGAACACAGCCGTCCGGACACATGATAACTTTACTGTATTTACTATCCCCACCTACATTTTCCAAATCTCCTCCGCTTCTAACAGCCTCCATAATAGGGTACATCATCATCATTACCTTAGAACAAATTCCCTGTCCCTGCGAATTAACCGGACAGCCATAAGTGCAGGTATATGTATCCCCTATCTCCTCCCCGTTCCGGCAAAATCTTTCTGTTTCCTCATTATCCTAATTAAATCCTATCACTTCAATCTTCCATTCATATTCTTCCTCATACCATTTTTTCAAATCAGTACCCTCCTTCAAACTCTCACCATCTTCCCTCTTTTATCTTTCAAATAGGAAATCACATACTAATATCCACGGCCTAAAACCGTTCATAGCAACCTATTACAATACATTTTTCTTTGAACAATACTTGTCTTACTCCTTTTTATCGTACATGCGCTCTAGCTTTTTATGATAAGCAATCATTGCAAGTATGCCGCCTGCCACTTCAACCATGCACAAATATCCTGCCATTAATTCTCCAAAAGCAAGTCCGCATACGAAGCAAAGAATAACCCCCACTCCTAATAAAATCCACATGATGCCATGCTTTCGATTATAAGCTTTTACATCTGTAATCTGTTCTTTTTGGGGCGGTTTCTTTCCGGACCAGAAGCCAACCGGCTCTTTGCTTCTATACTGGACAATGCCTATTATGATAAGCGGCGCTACGCTAATCAGCAATATTACTGACGAAATTACTATTTCAGCAGTCATATTCCTCCTCCTTCATATCGAAAGCTTACTTACGCTACTGCTTAATTTCCTCTATTGAGAAATATCTGTTGTCCTGTTTTAATTCTACTATATACACTGCGCCGAGCAGCTTTCGTTCTCCCGAATCATCAGAAATTTTGTCTTTACCTGATTTCTAATATGATAAAATAAGGAACTTTTAAGTACAACGAACATCTTAGGATAAGCATATCCAAGGCATCTTTTTCATTTGCTTATTACATTTTTTGTTCATGATTTTTCTTCATATGCCTTGTATTGCAAAGTATATTATAAAGCATATATTCTTTAGAGTCAATGCTTTACATATTATCTATTACTCTCAGCGTAACAGTTCAGCCTTACGCCGAACTGTTACCTCTCAGCACCATTTGACTACTTTGCCCAGGCCAGGAATGCACAAAGGCTGCAAATCGTAATCATTTTCGCCCAAGGACTTTGTTTTTCCTACTAAGTCCTATTAAGGTCTATAGATGCAGCATACGGTTCTTTGACAATTACGATGGCATAAAGGAACAATAATCGGTTGTTCTTCATAATTTATATGATATAGGGAATTGTACAGCAAATCCTGCTTGTCTCAGGAACAGTTTCCAAAGTGACTTGAAGGAGATTTATCGTTATGGCTATCGGTTATTTGACTATACAGGCACGAACGGCCCACGATGCACTTCCGCTTGATGGTGCCCAGATCTGGATTATGGATGATCAGGAGAAGCGTGTTTATCATTTAACAACGGATGAAAGTGGAGAAACGGAGAGGATTTCCCTGGAAACTCTGGAGCGGGCCCTGTCGCTTAATCCGGATTTTCACGGAACACCTTTTATCAGTTATAATGTACTTGCGTTTGCGGATGGTTTTAATTCGGTTCATATTATCGGCATTCCGATTCTGGACGGTGAAACAGCCATTCAGCCAATTGAATTTATTCCAATGCGGAGAATGCAGCGCATCCCGACAGTGACAGAGATTCATATTGGCGCGCCCGCCGTTTCCATGACGGGCAATCGATATCAGACAATACCCGATACAGAACCTCAGGTACTCCGTCAGGTGGTTATTCCGAATCCGATCACAGTACATCTGGGCAGTCCAGGCGCAGCTGCCACCAATGTCCAGGTGTCCTTCCCCAATTATGTAAAAAATGTTGCCAGCAGTGAAATTTACCCCACATGGCCGGATGCGTCCCTGCGGGCAAATATTTACGCAATTATCACTTTTGCACTGAATCGGATTTACACCGAGTGGTACAGGAGCCGCGGTTACAGCTTTGATATAACAAATAATACTGCTTATGATCAATATTTTATATATGGGCGGAATATTTATGAATCCATCAGTCTGATCGTGGATGAAATTTTTAATGAATTTGTACGCAGACAGGGGCAAATTGCACCTTATTTTACATCCTTTTGCAACGGAACTACCGTTACCTGCGCCGGTCTATCCCAATGGGGGACGGTTACATTGGCAAATCAGGGGCTCACCCCCCTGCAGATACTGCGTTCCTATTACCCAAAGGATGTGGAGATTGCAGAGACGAATATTATTACCGGAGTTCTATCCTCCTATCCCGGAACCGCGCTTAAAACAGGGAGCATAGGGCTTGACGTACAGACGATTCAAACTTATTTGGAAAGGATTCGATGCAATTACCCTGCAATCCCTGTGATTACGGATAAAGCAGGCGTGTTCGGGCAGAGCACTAAAGCGGCGGTTACCAAATTTCAAAGTATTTTCAATCTGACACCCGATGGTATAGTCGGAAAGGCCACCTGGAATAAACTTTCCTACTTATATACCGCTGTAACCAGACTTGCCGAATTGGATAGCGAGGGGACTAACCTCGGAATTGGAACTATTCCACCATCCTCGGTTCTTCGCCTTGGTTCGTCAGGGCAGGATGTCATTACGCTGCAGTATCTTTTGAATGTGGCAGCTGAATTTAATTCTGCAATTCCAGCTCCGGCCCAAGACGGAGATTTCGGAATAGAAACACAGCAGGCAGTTGCAGCGTTCCAAAGTGCGGCTGGGCTTAAGCCAGACGGCATAGTTGGGCCGCTTACATGGCAGGCGCTGTATCAAACTTATCTGGGAGTGGGTGATATCATTCCGCCCAGCCCTGATACAGGGACTATCGATTACATTGTCCGCTCGGGGGATACCCTTTGGCTGCTGGCACAGCGATATCATACAACAGTTGATGCAATCAAAAATTTAAATGGCCTTTCCAGCGATAATCTCAGCATCGGGCAGGTACTGAAGATTCCGACAACGGAATCCCCGGGCGGATCATATTTTGAATATGTTGTCCGCTCAGGGGATACCCTTTGGCTGCTGGCACAGCGATATCATACAACAGTTGATGCAATCAAAAATTTGAATGGCCTCTCCAGCAGCAATCTAAACATTGGGCAAATACTCAAAATACCCTCTGCAGGAACAGCACCCGCCCCATATTTTGAGTATACTGTCCGCTCTGGAGATACACTGTGGCAATTAGCGCAAAGATTTGGCACAACGGTCAGCAAAATAAAAAGCTTAAACAATTTAAGCAGTGACATTCTGAATATTGGCCAGGTGCTGCTCATTCCCAATGATTGAACGTAAGCTTATCAGTAGTAAGTTTATCATTAAAGTCTCGGTTCATAAGAAACTGTTAAAGTAAGCGTCAAATCTGGCGCTTACTTTAGCAATTTTGAGGATCAGAAGCTTTCACTTTCTCTTTTCTTTGCCAGTACATTAACCCATTGTTCTTTTTCTCTGCTTTTACAAACATCCTGCGTCACAAAAATATCCTCTAACAAAAAACAATTATCTACCATGAGATTTTTTATTGCGGTTTCCTCATAATCATAAAACATTCTGCCCTTATCAACTCTCATACCCCTCCCATATTTAAAAGAAGCATAAAGTATTCCGTCCTTTTTCAAGGCAGTCCAAAGACGTTTGAGCACTCCGCTTATTTCTTCATATGAAACATGCAAAAGAGATGCACATGCCCATATTCCGTCAAATTCCTGCTGGAACTGCAATTCCTCGAAACTTATGCAAATAACTTCTTGTTTTATTAGCTTCTCTGCTTCTTTACATATTTCTCTTGAAGCATCCAATGCAGTTACTTGATATCCGGCTCTTAAAAAGGCCTTCGCATCCCGTCCACTGCCACACCCTGCATCTAAAATGTGAATTTGGGATGATCTATCACATTCTTTTGGCTAGTGTAAAATAGTTTGTGTCTTTGGAAAAAATTGGCTCCTTTTTGGTAAGAATGTAGATATGACAATTCTTATCGAAAAGGAGAATTTTTATGGCAGTAGCTAAAGAGCAGATTCGACAGATTATTTCAGAGAACAACATCACCAGCGTTGCGGATGTCTATACCCTTCTTAAAGAAAGCTTTAAAGATATCCTGCAGGAACTCATGGAGGCAGAACTGGATGCTTCCCTGGGATATGAAAAGAACCAGAAGGGGAATCTTGCCACCGATAATAAACGCAATGGTCATTCACCTAAGCCCCTCAAAAGCCAGTATGGGGAATTCCAGGTGGATGTGCCCAGAGACCGCAATGGTGAGTTTGAGCCAAAACTTATCCCCAAATACCAGCGTGATATCTCCGGTATTGAGGAGAAAGTCATATCCCTCTACGCCCGTGGAATGAGTACCCGGGATATCCATGACCAGATGCAGGATCTTTACGGCATTGAGCTATCGGCAGAAATAGTCAGCAAGATTACAGACAGGATACTTCCCCTGGTCAAAGAATGGCAGTCCCGTCCCCTATCCCCCATCTATCCTTTTGTGTTTATGGACTGTATCCATTATAAGGTACGGGAAGATGGCCGTATCCTCAGCCGGGCAGCATATGTAGTGCTGGGCATTACCACCGAGGGGTATAAAGAGATCCTCAGTATTACCGTAGGAGCAAATGAGACCAGCAAGTTCTGGCTGGGGATGTTAAATGACCTGAAAAACCGC
>NZ_QZDT01000058.1 GCF_009917485.1 Parablautia muri | reverse complement strand
TGACAGGAAAATGAGCAGATTTGTGACAGCGGATAAGATTGAATCTGTGACAGCTCATGAAGTTATTAACAACATTACGGTGACGTGAACAGCATCCGCGGGGATGAAATAGAACCTGTTGATATCATAACATCCGGCTCGCCTTGCACGGACATCTCAATAGCGGGAAAACGTGCAGGGCTTGACGGGAAGCAGTCCAGTTTATTTTTTCAGGCAATCAGGATCATAAAGGAAATGAGGTGTGCGACAGATGGGAGATACCCAAGATTTATCGTATGGGAGAATGTGCCGGGGGCATTCTCCTCAAATGGCGGGGAGGATTTCAGGGCAGTCCTTAACGCGGTCTGCTCCATTAAAGCCGGGGACATTTCTGTACCTCGACCTCCAAAAGGAAAATGGGCGAATGCCGGATGCGTCATGGCAGACGGGTTTTCCCTCGCGTGGCGGGTATTCGATGCCTGCCTGTGGGGCGTCCCCCAACGTAGGAAACGCATCTACCTTGTCGCAGATTTTGCAGGCGGGAGTGCCGGAAAGGTATTATTTGAGTCCGAAGGCGTGTCAGGGTATACTCCGCAGGGCTTCCGTGCGTGGCAAGGAGCTGCCGGAAGTGCTGCGGAGGGCATTGGAGCGGCAGGCGGCATCTGTTTAAACGACCAGGGCGGAAGCCGCATGGACGTGACCGATGACGTGACGTGTACCTTAAGGGCGGAGGCGCACCATCCCCCGTGTGTGCTGGAGCAGGCAGTATTTGAAAACCACTCTCAGGATACGAGATACACGGGGCCTTTGGAGACCGCGCCCACGGTCAATGCCACCTACGGCATGGGCGGGAACAACCAGCCCTTTGTGGTGGAAACGCCAAAGACGCTGAAAATCCGCGCCGGGGGTGGAAATGGAGGGAAAGGCGCGCTGATACAGGATGACAAGTCGGCCACCCTTTCCTGCAACAATGACCAGACCGTGTTCGTGCCTTTCTGCAAAGGGATGCGCCCGCACTCTGCGGAGGAAGCACCCACATGGAAGGACGGGGAAGTGGCAAATACGCTGAATACTTTCGATATAGGAGAGAGCCGCTGCAATGAGCTTGTGGTGCAGGCATTCGGCATCTGCTCCAAAGAGAGCAACGCCATGAAATCCGGCAATCCGCACAGCGGTTTTTATGAGGCGCAGACCGCACGGACACTTGACTGTAACTGTAATAATCCGTCCTCGAATCAGGGCGGCATCGCTGTAGTTGCGGTGCAGGGCTCCATGATCGGCAGGGATGATAAGAACGGGCCGCAGGGCAGCGGGGTGAATGAGGACGTGTGTTTCAGCCTGACCGGGGCAGACCGCCATGCGGTGGCATACCCCACCTACTGCACGAGCAAGAATTCCCATTTCACGCGGGCGGAAAAGGAACTGGCAAACACGCTGGTGGCTACGGATTACAAGGACCCGCCCGTCATCAATGACGTGCAGACCGCATCCGGCAAGGAGGTGTTCGGCACGCTCTCCGCAAGCATGGGCTCCAAGCAGTGGCTGGGCAACCAGGAGGCGTTCAGCGGTGACTACCATATAGTACAGCCAGACTATATCGTTCGCAGGCTGACCCCCACGGAATGCGCGAGGCTGCAGGGGTTCCCGGACTGGTGGTGTGACGGGCTGGGTACGGAGAATCCCACGGAAGAAGAAATGGCATTCTGGCGGGAGGTGTTCGAGACCCACCGTAAAGTTATAGGCACCTCCAGTAAACCGAAGTCCGACAGCCAGATAAGGAAATGGCTGAAAAATCCCCATTCCGATTCCGCAGAGTACCGTATGTGGGGGAATGGCTGCGCCTTACCGAACGTGTATTTCGTGCTTTGCGGCATTGTGTACTATGCACAGTTCCCGGATTTTTTATTGTGACATTTATTCTGACATTTATGTTGCTTTTATCCCCATTCAGAGTGATTAATGTAATACCGAAAGGGAAAACACGAAAACGGAGGAAAAAAGGATGAGGATTGAGACGAATGCAGCAAACAGGAAAGATGTAGTAAAGGCAGTCAGCGGGATTTTAGGGCAGCCCTCAAAGTACATGGGAGTTCCTACCTGCAGCTACCAGATCGGGAACTGCACCATCGACAGGAGCGGCGCGGTGGAGACGGAGGATGAAAAGACGGCGGAGCTGGTGACGGCAGGGCTTTTGGAGCAGGGCCTTATCGAAACGCCCCACACGGAGGTGGATGAAACAACGGTCAGCCTCCCGGTGGAGGGCATGAGCGCGGAGGGGCTTAAGAACCTCATTTACCTCATCCACAGCAAGCAGTACCTTATCAACCGCGCCTTTGCGGAAGAGGTCTTCCGGATTCCCGCGGAACTGGTGGAGGCGCTCGGCAGCGCGGAGATTCCCGATGCGGAAACTTTCCTGCAGACATTCCAAAACCATGCGGAAGGATGCAGAGGCATCAGCTTCCCGGACGGGAAAGCGGCATTCACCCTCCCCGCCGTCAACGACCCCGACATGATACGGGCATTCACGCACCTTACAGCGGCGATGGCGCAGCAGGCAAAGGAGCAGAAACGCATCAGGCCGGATGAGACCATCGAGGAAAACGAGAAATACTACATGAGGATATGGCTCCTGCGCCTGGGCTTCGGCGGCGCGGAGGGAAAAGAGGTCAGGAACCTCCTGCTTAAGAACCTGAAAGGGCATTCCGCTTTCCGCACCGAGGCAAACAAACAGAGGTGGCAGGAAGCCCGCAGGAACGAGCGGGAGGCGGCAAGGCTGCAGGCGGCGGTGGAAGCGGCAGGGCAGCCGGAGGCGCAGCTTGCGGAGACGGTGGCGGACGCGGTCCTGATTGAGCAGGTGAACCAGAGTTTTGAAAAGGGAATGGAGTAAACCGCCGCCCGCATTTATACCATAGAAGATACCCGTACTAACACAGCTAAAAAGGCTGTAAAACACACAAATTTACGGCCTTTTCCCCAAGAATCTTTGTGTACATTATGAGCAGAAATAAGTGGATAAACAGTGCGTTCAGAGTGATTAATAGACTACCAAAAGAAAAGCAAGCGCAAGGAGGAAACGCACATGAGGACACAGAGATTCGGGATCGAGATTGAAATGACGGGCATTACAAGGGAAAAGGCAGCGGAGGCCATCGCAGAATATTTCGGGACAGAGAGCTTTTACATCGGCACCTACTACAAGACCTACGGGGCAAAGGACCGGCAGGGCAGGACATGGAAAGCCACTTTCGACTCCAGCATCATCGCACAGAAAAAGAGCGGCGGGCGCACGGTGCGGGCAGCGGACGAATACAAATGCGAGATCGTCAGCCCCATCCTTACCTACGAAGACCTGCCGGATTTGCAGGAGGTGGTGAGACAGCTAAGGCAAAAAGGGGCTTTTGTAAACGGCCAGTGCGGCATCCACATCCATGTGGACGCCAGCCGCTACACGCCGCAGACCCTGCGGAACCTGGTGAACATCATAGCGAGCAAGGAGGACATCCTTTACAAAGCCCTGCGGATAGACCCGGCGAGGATGCGGTGGTGCAAAAAGACCAACGGGGAACTGCTGGAGGCCATCAACCGCAGGAAGCCGCAGACGATGGAAGCCTTGAAGGACATCTGGTACGCAGGCTCCACAAGGGGCAGGGACGAGCATTACAACGATACAAGGTACCACGGGCTGAACCTGCATTCGACCTTCACCAAAGGGACGGTTGAGTTCCGGCTTTTCAACAGCACCACCCACGCGGGCGAGATAAAAGCATACATACAGTTCTGCCTTGCGGTGAGCCACCAGGCGCTGACGCAGAAGAAAGCCTCCGCAAGGAAGACTGTGACCGACAACGAAAAATACGCATTCCGGTGCTGGATGCTCCGGCTGGGCTTAAGCGGGGACGAGTTCAAGACCTGCAGGCTCCACTTCCTGAAACACCTGGAAGGCAACTCCGCATGGCGGAACGCGGCTTGAAGGCCATAACGGGCGGGAGACCGCCCTTAAGGCAGTAGGAGGGCAGCCTCACTAAAAAATGAAAGGATGATGTGATTATGAAGAAACGCTACATTGCTTACGGCAGCAACATGGACGAGGGGCAGATGGCCCACAGGTGCCCCACAGCGCGGCTTCTGGGGCAGACGGAGGTGGAAGGTTACCGCCTGCTGTTCAAAGGCTCGCTGACGGGGGCATACGCCACCATAGAGCCGCAGGAGGGCGGCAGGGTGCCGGCGCTGGTCTGGGAGATCGGGGAGGCGGACGAGGCAAGCCTTGACCGCTACGAGGGCTTCCCTTCCTTTTACTACAAAAAGGACCTGACGGTGAGCCTCGGCGGGCAGGAAGTGACGGCGATGGCCTACATCATGGACGAGCGGAGGCGGCTGGGCGAACCCGGCGGCGCTTACTACGGAGTGCTGGAACGCGCCTATGAGAAATTCGGGTTCCCGATGGAGACGCTGGAAACCGCCTGCAGGGAATGCAGGCCGGACAGGGCGCTTCCGGGCGGCTGGCGGACAGGCGACACCTGCTTCCTGCTGACCCATAAGAAAAAGGGGCTGACAAACCAGTACACCGTGCAGGGGTATGACGGCAGGTATTTTGAGCTTACCGACAGGGCGCAGAATTTCTACCGCGTATCCACAGGCAGGATGTTCCGCAGCCGTGAGGCGGCTTTGGCATCCCTGCGGGGGAACGGGGGTGCGCAGGATGCGGATTGTATATGATGATGCGATGCAGGAGACGATGGCGGCGGCAGTCGGGGAGTTCATGGATGCCCTCAACGTGGAAGAAATAGTACGCTATGAATGGGGGACGGACAGGGTGCAGATGCACCTGCTGAAAAAGAAGCTCGGCGCTTATCTGGAATATTACAGGATGAGTATCGGGAACACCGTCACCCACGCCTACGGTATCGGCAACAACTGCCAGTACCCGGTCTATTACCACCCGGAAGGAGTGGATGAGATACAGCAGTGCGGATACATCAACATCAACTCTGGAATGTACGGCGAGGGATTCGTGAGCTGCGAGGATTATAACGGGAAGCGTATCGGGGCGGCCTATGAGGTCAGGACACGCGGTGTGAAGAAAAAATGAATGCGGCATGGAAAGGAGGCGGATTGATATGGCGATGCAGCAAAAATCACCGGGAAATGCACACCAGAAGCGCAACTGCTGGCAGCGGGGAAATGGCTCCTACAGCATGAGGGGCGAGCTGCGCCGGGGCATTTCCCTTAACAAGAAGTACCTGAACAGGAAGGTCCGGCACAGCAGTAAGCAGGCGTTAAGGCACGGCGAATACAGGCGAGTGTGCAAGACCTTACATATGGTGGAGTTCTCGTAATCCGCCATAAATTTTCGGGAGGGAAAGGGATGCTGACGGAGAAAATAAAAGAACAGATATTCGCAGTCCGCGACAGCGGGGCGGCCAACATGTGTGAGATGGCGGCGGTGCAGCGGGCCGCGTTTGACAGGGGCTTTTATGAACTGGTGCTTTTTATCGAGGAAAACAGGGAGTCCTATTGGGATTTTGTCCTTACGGGCAAGGAATGACACGGCGGGGCGGCTTTCCGGGAAGGGATGCCGCCCACCATAATGTACACAATTCCCAGCCATTATCTTTGGTACATTTATGAAGCAGATATAAGTGGATAATACCTGCATCCAGAGGTAACATGTGTACTACCAAAAGGAAAACGGAGGGAAACAGGATGCTGAACAGGAAATTTGAAGGGGCGATACTTTTCGAGATCGACTACACACCGAAGGGAACAAAGGAAATGAAGACCGTCAAGGTCTGGGCAAAGAACCGGCTGGACGCATCAAACTACATGATACTGAACCACATTTGGGGAAAGCAGCATGAGATCAGGGTTGCAACAGCCAACTTTTTGAAATAAGGGAGGAAAAGAGGATGAGGGCAGAAGATACATTACAGTTCATGGCGGATTTTTACCCGTCAATATTCCCCACAAGGAAACACTGCTTAAACCATTTGTTCTGCACAATAGGGAACGGGTACAGATGGGTGAAGGGCGAGCTGGTGGAGGACGATGATAAAAAATACAACAGGTACCGCCTTGTAAAGCCGGTAAGGAAAGCGGAGTTCGAAGATGAGCGGGACTGGTGGGTAAGATACCGTTTTGAACTGGAGATGCATGAGGAGACAGGGAAGCGGATCAACCCGGATTATTTCTTCGAATGGTCGCAGCCAAGCAGGGAATATTCCTACATCTACCATTTCCCCAAAAACATCAGGCCGGACTGGAAGGCGCTGCTGGAGGAATGCAGGCAGATGCTCAAGGAGGATGGCGTGGAGATCTAGCCGCGCCATAATGTACACAATTCCCGGCTGTTATCTCTGGTACATTTATGAAGCAGATATAAGTGGATAATACCTTCGTTCAGAGGTAACATGTGTCTAACAAAAGGAAAACGGAGGGAAAAAGGATGGTAAGAAAAGGGGTAATCGGGATACCGCAGGACGGAAGGATGACAGCCTGCAGCTATACGGTAAAGCATTATGAGGAAGGAAGCAGGTACGGGATTGACGGCGGGAGGATTTCCAAGCTGGCCATAAAGATAGACGGGAAGACCACCTGCTGCTATGACAGGGGATGGGACTGCGAGCCGGAGGATGACGCAACAAAAGCGGCGCTGGCGATCCTGATCATGGAATACAACTAGGAGGGAAAAACACGATGAAGGAAATTTACAACGGATATGATTTGCAGACAGAATGGGATGATGAGGCGCTTGGGTTTGGATTCAGCGTCCATGACAAAAACGGCGCGGAGGTTTCCCGCAGCGTTGACCCATATTTTTATGAAGAGAACGCACTGACAGCGGCGAGGGCAGCGGCGGACGCGCTCCCGGAACAGGGATAAAGGCAGAGGAGGGAAAGAGGATGAAACTATACAGGGTGGATTACTACGAATGGAACTACACATTTTCAGATTTGTTACCGAGGCAGATGCTTTCGGTGGGGAAGGACGCGGAGGAAGCCATTGCAAACGTAAAACCGAGGGCGGACAGCGACGCAAGGAATTTTTCCGCAAAAGAGATAAAAACAGTCATGGGCCATAAGATAGTGGTCAGATAAAAGCACATACATAGCAGCGGAAAGGGTTCCTCCGGGAGCCCTTTTCTGCTGCGGAAATTTAAGGGAAGGAGGCGGCACAGGTGCAGAGCGGAAGGAAACCCAAGCCCACGGCGGTCAAGGCGCTGGAGGGCAACCCCGGCAAGCGCAGCCTTAACACGGGCGAGCCGAAGCCGGAAAAGAAAGCGCCCCGCTGTCCGGCATGGCTGGAGGGCGAGGCAAAGAAAGAATGGAAGCGGATGGCGGGGCAGATGGAGAAGCTGGGCATCCTCACGGAAATAGACATGGCGGCATTCGCCGGGTACTGCCAGGCATATGCCAGATGGAAGGAGGCCGAAGAATTCATCACACAGCACGGCACCATCGTGAAGACCCCATCCGGCTACTGGCAGCAGGTTCCGCAGGTATCCATCGCGCAGACCTATTTAAAGATCATGAACCGTTTCTGCGAGCAGTTCGGCCTTACCCCTTCCTCCCGGAGCCGGATCGTTGCGGATAACGGCGAGGATAAAGAGAGTGACACGATGGAGCTTTTGCTCTTTAAGGGAGGCGGGGGATAGTGTTTGATGAGGAAAAGGCGAAACGGACGGTAGACTTCATTAACTGCCTGAAACATACCAAAGGGAAATGGCGGGGGCAGCCCTTTGAACTGCTCCCGTGGCAGGAGGCGATCATCCGGGATGTGTTCGGCACGGTGAAGGAGAACGGGTACCGGCAGTACAACACCGCCTATGTGGAAATCCCGAAGAAAAACGGGAAATCGGAACTGGCGGCGGGCGTGGCGTTATATATGACCTGCGGCGATAATGAGTGGGGCGCAGAGGTTTACGGCTGTGCCTCTGACCGACAGCAGGCATCCATCGTCTTTGACGTGGCGGTGGATATGGTGGAGCAGTGTCCGGCACTGAAAAAGCGCATCAAGCCCGTTATGTCGGTAAAGCGGCTGGTGTATAAGCCAACGAATAGTTTTTATCAGGTGCTTTCGGCAGAGGCATATACGAAGCATGGTCTGAATGTACACGCTGTTATTTTTGACGAGCTGCACAGCCAGCCGAACCGGGAGCTGTTCGATGTCATGACCAAAGGTTCCGGCGATGCCAGGACGCAGCCTTTATTCTTTTTAATTACCACTGCAGGCACAGACCGCCATTCCGTCTGTTTCGAGCAGCACCAGAAGGCGGAGGACATCCTGCAGGGCAGGAAGACAGACCCTACATTTTACCCTGTGATCTATGGCGCGTCCGATGATGCGGACTGGTCATCGGAGGATGTGTGGAGGAAAGCGAACCCCTCGCTGGGGCATACCATTGACATTGAGAAAGTGCGGAATGCCTATCTCAGTGCCAAAGACAATCCGGCAGAGGAAAATATATTCCGGCAGCTCCGTCTGAACCAGTGGGTGAAGCAGTCCACAAGGTGGATGCAGATGGAGAAATGGGATGCCTGCGCCTTCCCCGTGGATGAGCGGGAAGTGCTGGGGCGGGAATGTTACGGAGGCTTGGATTTATCCAGTTCCATTGACATCACCGCTTTTGTCCTGGTATTCCCTCCGAGAAATGACACGGAGAAATATATTTTACTTCCGTACTTCTGGATACCGGAAGAAAATATGCGCCTGCGTGTGCGCCGTGACCATGTGCCTTATGACGTGTGGGAGAAGCAGGGATTCCTGCATACCACGGAGGGCAACGTGATCCATTATGGTTTTATAGAGAATTTCATTGATGATCTCGGAAAGAAATTTCATATCAAAGAGATCGCATTCGACAGGTGGGGCGCTGTTCAGATGGTGCAGAACCTGGAGGGGCTTGGCTTTACGGTGGTTCCCTTCGGGCAGGGCTTTAAAGATATGTCGCCGCCCACCAAGCGGCTGATGGAGCTGGTGCTGGAGAAGAACATTGCCCACGGCGGGCATCCCGTCCTGCGGTGGATGATGGATAACATCTTCGTCCGCACAGACCCGGCGGGGAACATCAAGCCGGACAAGGAGAAGTCCACGGAGAAGATTGACGGTGCTGTGGCAACAATAATGGGATTAGACCGTGCGATACGGAACGGCGGCATCAGCACGGGAAGTGTGTACGATGAAAGAGGGATTCTGACGATTTGATGTAGGGAGGTGCCTATGAAACTGCCATCCATTTTTGGAATGAGGGGTGCGAGGGATAAGCCAAAGGACAGCTACGGCGGTTCGGTCTATTCCTTTTTCTTTGGGAGAAGCACCAGCGGGAAAAATGTGAATGAGCGTACCGCCATGCAGACCACGGCGGTCTATTCCTGTGTGCGGATACTGGCGGAGGCGGTTGCATCGCTCCCCATCCATGTGTACCGCTATACGGAGACCGGGAAGGAACGTGTGTATGACCACCCATTATATTATTTACTCCATGACGAGCCGAACCCGGAGATGACTTCCTTCGTGTTCCGGGAGACGCTGATGAGCCACCTTCTCATATGGGGCAATGCCTACGCGCAGATCATCCGGGATGGGAGCGGCAGGGTGTTATCTTTATATCCATTGCTCCCGGACAAGATGGAGGTTGACCGTGACGAGCATGGGCGGCTTTTCTACACTTACACCCGGAATACGGACGAGAACCCCAACTTTTCTGAATACGGCAGGGTGCGCTTAAGGCCGGAGGATGTGCTGCATATCCCCGGTCTTGGTTTTGACGGGCTGGTGGGGTATTCGCCCATCGCTATGGCAAAGAACGCGGTGGGCATGACACTTGCCTGCGAGGAATACGGTGCGTCCTTTTTCGAGAACGGGGCTACGCCGGGCGGTGTGCTGGAGCATCCGGGGGTATTGAAGGACCCGGCGAAGATAAGAGAGAGCTGGCATTCCGTTTACGGCGGCTCCAAGAATGCCGGACGTGTGGCCGTTTTGGAAGAGGGGATGAAATTTCAACAGGTAGGGATTCCCCCGGAGGAAGCGCAGTTTTTGGAAACACGGAAGTTCCAGATAGACGAGATCGCGCGGCTGTACCGCATCCCGCCGCACATGGTGGGCGACCTTGACAAGAGCAGCTTTTCCAACATCGAACAGCAGTCACTGGAATTCGTGAAATATACCTTAGACCCGTGGGTGATCCGGTGGGAGCAGTCCATACAGAAAGCATTGTTCCTTCCGCAGGAGAAAAAAGAATATTTCGTGAAGATGAACGTGGACGGCCTGCTCCGGGGCGATTATGAAAGCAGGATGAAGGGTTACTCCATCGGCATCCAGAATGGGTTTATGTGTCCGAATGATATACGGCGGCTGGAAAGCATGGATTTGATACCCGTGGAGGAGGGTGGTGAATTTTTTCTCACCAACGGGAACCTATGCCGATTAAAGGACGCAGGGCTTTTCGGGAGAATTCCGGGGGAGTCACAGGAGGAATAAATATATAGAAACAGGCGGGCGGTGTTCTGCCTGTTTTTTCTATGCAGAAAGCGAGGTTAGCAGGAATGAAAAGGAAGTTCTGGAACTGGATCAAAAATGATGCGGGCGGGGTGGAAGAGCGCACCCTCGTGCTGAACGGTGAGATTTCGGATGAGACGTGGTACGGGGATGAGGTGACGCCTGCGCTGTTCGCAAAGGAGCTGAATGCCGGGAGCGGGAACATCACCGTATGGATCAATTCACCGGGCGGCGATGTGTACGCCGCGGCACAGATTTACAACATGCTCATGGAGTATAAGGGCGATGTGACCGTGAAGGTGGACGCACTGGCGGCTTCGGCAGCGTCCGTCATCGCTATGGCGGGTACCACAGTGCTGATGTCGCCGCTGGCAATGATGATGATCCATAATCCGATTACGGTAGCAATCGGGGATTCCAAAGAGATGCAGAAAGCGGGAGAGATGCTGAATGAAGTGAAGGAGGGCATCATGAACGCCTACGAGATCAAGACCGGGATGGACCGTAAGAGGATTTCACACCTCATGGATGCGGAGTCTTGGTTCAATGCAAAGAAAGCCGTGGAGCTTGGCTTTGCGGACGGCATCCTGCATGAAGGGGAAAGTACGGATGAACCAGAGGATATGGCATTGGAGGGGATGATGTTCTCCCGGACGGCAGTGACCAATTCCCTGCTGACCAAACTCATCCCCAAAAAGCCGGAGGCAAAGGTACCAATAGAGCAACTGGAAAAAAGGCTGCAACTGTTATCACATTAAAAATTTATGGAGGGAAATGTTATGAGTAAGATTTTAGAACTGAGGGAAAAACGGGCAAAGGCATGGGAGGCGGCGAAGAAGTTCCTCGACAGCAAGCGCGGGGAGGATGGTCTGCTTTCCGCAGAGGACACCGCCGCCTATGAGAAGATGGAGAAAGAGGTAGTCGATCTTGGGAAAGAGATCGAGCGCCTGGAGCGGCAGGCCGCCATTGACGCGGAATTAAGCAAGCCCACCTCCGAACCAATCACCAACAAGCCCAACAACCACCCGGACGGGGAGGAAAAGACGGGCAGGGCAACGGATAATTACAGGAGGACGTTCTGGAACACCATGCGCAGGAAGAACTTCTTCGATGTGGAGAACGCCCTGCAGGTGGGAACAGATTCCGAGGGCGGCTATCTTGTGCCGGATGAGTTTGAACACACCTTAGTGGAAGCATTGGAGGAAGAAAACTGTTTCCGCAGCCTTGCCACCGTCATCCAGACCTCCAGCGGCGACAGGAAGATTCCTGTGGTGGCATCCAAAGGCGAGGCGGCATGGATTGACGAGGAAGGGGCATACCCGGAATCGGATGATTCCTTCGGGCAGGTCTCCATCGGCGCTTTCAAGGTGGCGACCATGATCAAGGTATCGGATGAACTGTTAAATGACAATGTATTCAACTTAGAGGCTTACATCTCCAAGGAGTTCGGGCGCAGGATTGGCACCAAGGAGGAGGAAGCCTTTTTCATTGGGGACGGCAAGGGCAAGCCTACAGGTATTTTAAATGCCACAGGCGGCGCTTCCGATGGCGTGACCACCGCCACGGCCAACATCACCTTTGATGACGTGATGGACCTTTTCTATTCCCTGAAAGCGCCTTACCGTAAAAAGGCAGTGTGGTTATTGAATGACACCACCGTGAAAGCCCTGCGGAAACTGAAAGATAACAATGGGAATTATATCTGGCAGCCTTCCGTGCAGGCAGGGGTGCCGGACATGATCTTAAACCGCCCTTACCACACTTCCTCCTATGTGCCGGAAGTGGCGGCGGGCAGCAAGGTGATGGCATTCGGTGATTTCTCTTACTACTGGATTGCCGACAGGCAGGGGCGCTCCTTCAAACGTCTGAATGAACTGTTTGCGGCCACCGGGCAGGTGGGATTCCTTGCCTCACAGCGTGTGGACGGCAAACTGATCCTTGCCGAAGCGGTAAAGACCATGAAGGTGAAATCTTCTGCATCATCAGCATCATAAGAAGGGAGACGGCATGGATGGCGGTTCTGACATTGAAGGAGACAAAACAGTATCTCCGGGTGGACAGCAGTGATGAAGATTCCTTTATTTCGGGATTGATTGAGACCGGGGAGAGGCTGTGTGCGGATGTGGCGCGGATGGAGAAATCAGAGCTGGAAGCGAACCTCCCGATGGCGCGGATTGCCGTCCTCTATGCCGCCGCCTACCTTTATGAACACCGGGAGCAGGCTGACCACGGGGAATTAGTTCAGACGCTGCGCTCCCTGCTGTTTGGCATACGGAAAGAGGTGTTCTGATGGCACTTGGGGAATGGAAGGACAGGATAATCATTCAGAAGAGCGTGGCGGGCAATGACAAAGCGGGGAACCATGTGCTGGAATGGCAGGATTACTACACCTGCCATGCCTATGTGAACAACCTTTCCGGGAAGGAGTATTGGGAGGCGGCACAGCTTAATGCGGAGAAGGAAGTGTTTTTCCTCATCCGCTATTGCAGCGAAGCCGCCGCCATTGACACGGAGCATTTCCGCATCCTGTTCCGGGGGCAGGTGTATAACATCACGTTCATTGACAACGTGAAATACCAGAATAAAACTATAAAGCTGCGGGCGGCTTTGGAAAAGAGGTAGGGATGTCTGAAAAGAAAGTATCCATCGAGCAGATGGCGGAGGCGGTCATGGACGGCCTGATTGAGTATGCCGGGCTTGCCACGGACGTGATGAAGGACTGCGTCACCAAAGCCGGGAACACGGTCAAAACGGAAGTGAAAGCCAATGCGCCCGTTCGGACGGGGCAGTACAAAAAAGGGTGGGCGGTGAAGAAGCAGAAAGAAACCGCCAATTCTCTGGAACTGGTGGTGCATAACAAAAAGCGTTACCAGCTTACCCATCTTCTGGAGAAAGGCCATGCCAAGCGTGGCGGTGGGAGAGTCCGGGCATTCCCCCATATCGCCCCTGCAGAACAGGCGGGCATCCGGGAACTGGAGGAAGGCATCAAAAGGGGGCTGGAAGGATGAAGCACGAAGAAGTATTGAAGATGATGGAGGAAATGAAGCTGCCTTTTGCCTATGACCATTTCGTGGAAGGCGAATCCCCGGAGCCGCCATTCCTTGTATTCCTATATCCCAAAGCCGACAATTTCGCGGCGGATGGGATCGCGTATTTCAAAATAAACCAGCTTGACATTGAACTGTACACCGATCTGAAAAACCCGGAACTGGAAGAAACCATAGAGGCGGTGCTTTTGAAGCACGGTATTTTCTATGGGAAATCGGAAACGTGGATAGAGTCAGAAAAACTGTACGAAGTCCTGTATGAAATGGAGGTCTGAAATGAAGAACAACAATAAAGTGAAATTCAACATCTGCAACTGCCATTACGCTTTGCAGAAAACACAGGAGAATGGGGAGACCGGGTTTGAGACGCCCGTGGCAATGCCTGGTGCGGTTTCCATCGCACTGGACCCCAACGGGGAGCCGGAATCGTTCTATGCGGACGGCATCGAGTATTACATCATAGCCAACAACATGGGCTATGACGGCGATCTGGAACTGGCTTTGATTCCTGAAAGTTTCCGCACGGATGTGTTGAAAGAGGAAGCGGATAATAATGAAGTATTGGTGGAGAACGCCCATTCTGAGACGGCGGCTTTTGCGCTGCTCTTTGAGTTTGACGGTGACATCCGCAAGATACGCCATGTGCTGTATAACTGTTCCGCAAGCCGCCCCAAGATCGAGGGCAAGACCAATGAAGAGAGCCGGGAGGTGCAGACCGAGACGCTGACCATCAAGGCGCGCCCGCTGGCAAGCGGCTATGTGAAAGCCAAGAGCGGGAACAGGACATCTGCGGAGACGTATGCCAACTGGTATAAATCCGTATATCTGCCGGAACCCAAAGCGGTGGAAGCAGAAACAGAAGGACAGGGATGAAGGAGGCTGAAAGGATATGAGCATTGTAAGGAAGATAGAGATTGACGGGCAGGATGTACTTTTCAAGGCATCGGCGGCAATTCCGAGGATTTACCGTTTGAAGTTCCAGCGTGATATTTATAAGGATTTGCGGATTCTGGAAAAGAGCATAGGGGAGGGGGATGAGGAAAACTCCAACCTTGATCTGTTCTCATTGGAGATGTTCGAGAATATCGCCTACACGATGGCGAAGCACGCCGACCCACAGATTCCCAATGAAGTGGATGAGTGGCTGGACGGTTTCAACACATTTTCCATCTACCAGGTTCTTCCGCAATTGATAGAGCTGTGGGGGTTGAACGTGCAGACGGATGTGGAGGCTAAAAAAAACTTCGCCCAACTGAGCGGGAAATGACCACGCCGCTGTTCCTTCTGCGGTGTGTGCAGCTAGGGCTTTCGATGGCAGACCTTGACCTGCTCTCCATTGGGCTTATCAATGATATGTACTGCGAAAGCAGGAACGACTCATTTTCCTACGCTGTACTTGGCGATCAGGCCGCAATGGACGCATTTTGATTGAAAAAACAGCCTTTTTCTGCTATGATTGGTAGTGGAAAAGGGCTGTAAGTATGACTTACAAGTCGCAATTTATCGGAGGAAAACATTCATGAAAAAGATTACTTCAATGATTGGTATTATAATTTTTTTATTCCTTATAACATCATGTAACCATAAAGATGTTGAAGATATTTCTGCTGATACAACTCAGCAGGTAGAAGAAACTAAAAATCAACATATTGAATCGCAGGAAATTATTGAAACAGATTCTTTGAGTTGGCTTGAAATTACAGAGGATGGAGTTAATGAGGAACTTTATTTGGAAAATTTAGATGCAGAAGTATTAGAAGCAGTTGCTACGAAACTTCGAGCATTAGTTGAAGAAGAAGTCGAAGCAGAGCGGGAAAATCCAGAAATAGTGATAACTGAAGGTTGGACAAGGGTATTTGACAGTGAACAATATAATGAAGTGCTGAATATGGGTGAGTCGGCTATGAAGCCGTTATATTGGATTATCTACAAAAGTCCGAATGCGGGAATGTATGAATATATTTGTGCAACTGCATTATATGAATTGTCTGGTTATGATTTCACAAATGAGGATGGGAGTCTTACATGGGTCAATTCCAAAGAATTTCTTGATAGATTCAATGAAAAAATTTTAAGCGATAGAAAAAGATAACTTCTCATTTGCAGGGCTGATACAACAGTAGAAAAATAGAATAGAATTCTTACATAGGCACTTGCCATAACGGCAGGTGTCTTTTTTTACGCTTTTTTCAGGGAGCCTTTGGGCTTCCTTTTTTCGTTATGGGGAGGTGCTTTGGGTGGGTGCGTCAAGGATACAGGGAATCACGGTGGAAATCGGCGGTGACACCACAAAGCTGACCGCCGCGCTGAAAGGGGTAAACGGGGAGATACGCACTACGCAGTCACAGCTCCGGGACGTGGAGCGACTCTTAAAGCTGGACCCCGGCAACACGGAACTGCTGGCACAGAAGCACAGGCTCCTTGCGCAGGCGGTACGGGAGACGAAGGAAAAGCTGGAAACCCTGAAAGCCGCTGCGGAGCAGGCAAATGAGGCACTGGCAAAAGGGGAGATCACACAGGAGCAGTATGACGGCCTGCAGCGGGAGATCATCGAGACCGAGGAAAAGCTGAAAAGCCTCGAAGAACAGGCGAACCAGTCGGCGGTGGCGGTGCAGAAGATTTCTGCCGTGGGCGAGGACTTGAAGAACCTTGGGGATAAGATTTCCGGCGTGGGGACTACCCTCACCAAGACCGTGACCACGCCCATTGTGGGGCTTGGCACGATGGCGGTAAAGACGGCGGCGGACTTCGATACCGCCATGAGCCAGGTCGGTGCGGTTTCCGGGGCAACGGGAAAAGACCTTGATGCCCTCCGGGATAAGGCAAGGGAGATGGGGAGCAAGACCAAGTTCTCCGCATCTGAGGCAGCCGAGGCAATGAACTACATGGCGATGGCCGGCTGGAAAACCTCGGATATGCTCTCCGGCATCGAGGGCATCATGAACCTTGCCGCCGCCTCCGGGGAGGACTTGGCAACTACCTCTGATATCGTGACGGATGCGCTTACAGCTTTCGGTCTTACCGCAGCGGATTCCGGGCATTTCGCGGATATCCTTGCGGCGGCAAGTTCCAATGCGAATACCAACGTCTCCATGATGGGCGAGACCTTCAAATACTGTGCGCCCATTGCCGGGGCTTTGGGTTTCTCCGCAGAAGATACCGCAGAGGCAATCGGGCTGATGGGCAATGCGGGCATCAAGTCCACGCAGGCCGGAACTGCGCTTAGAACCATCATGAGCAACCTTTCCGGGGAAGTGAAAATCTGCGGTTCGAGCATCGGGGAGGTCACCATCGCCACCACCAATGCGGACGGGAGCATGAGGGATTTAAGCGCCATCCTGGCTGACTGCCGGACGGCATTCGGTGGATTGTCCGAATCGGAGAAAGCAGCGGCGGCGGAGGCTTTGGTTGGCAAAAATGCCATGTCGGGCTTCCTCGCATTGATGAATGCTGCCCCTGCGGATATTGAAAAGGTGAGCAGCGCCATAGCGAACTGTGACGGGAAGTCTGCGGAAATGGCGGCCACCATGCAGGATAACCTTGCCGGGCAGCTTACCATCCTGAAAAGCCAGCTTGAAGAACTGGCCATTTCTTTCGGTGAAATCCTCATGCCCGCCATCCGCCAGATCGTCACATGGGTGCAGGGATTCGTGGATAAGCTGAACGGCATGGATGAAGGCACCAAGAACACCATCGTCACCATCGGCCTGCTTGCGGCGGCAATCGGTCCCGTGCTTATCGTGATCGGGAAAGTGGTCTCCGCTGTGGGCAGCATTATGACCTTCATCCCGACACTGATCGGCGGCATTTCCAGTATCGGCGGAGGCTTAAGTGCGCTGTGGGGCATCCTTGCGGCGAACCCGGTTACGCTGGTCATTGCGGCAATCGCGGCTCTGATTGCCATCTTTGTGGCACTGTGGAATAACTGCGAGGGCTTCCGTGAGTTCTGGATCAACTTATGGAACGTGATCAAAGAAGCGGCTGTTGCGGTATGGAATGGATTGAAGGATTTCTTTTCCAACATCTGGAACGCCATCACCGGGGCGGCGCAGGCCATCTGGAACGGATTGAAAGACTTTTTCAGCGGGCTGTGGGAAGGGATAAAGAACATCTTCCAGACGGTGCTGGATGTGATAAAGACGCTCATCGTGGCGCGGTTCGAGTTTTATAAGCTGATTATTACAACCGTGCTGAATGTGATACAGACAGTTGTCTCCACGGTATGGAATGCTATAAAAAATGTGATCGAGACTGTGACAAATGCCATCGGCTCTTTCCTGTCCTCCGCATGGGAGACGATAAGGAATACCGTCACCACGGTAATGGAGGCGATTCGCAGTGTAATCACATCTGTATGGGAAGCAATAAAGTCAGCAGTAACGGCGGTGCTTTCCGCCATTAAGGATGTGGTGGTTTCCGCATGGGAGGCGATAAAGAGCGCCATCACCACGGCAATGGAGGCGATACGTTCTGCGGTCATTGCCGCATGGGAAGCCATCAAGAGCGCGGTATCGGCTGCAATCGAGGCGATAAAAAATGTGGCTGTGGCGGCATGGGAGGCCATCAAGTCAGCGGTCATTTCCATTATGGAGGCGATCAAGAGCGCCATCACCGCAGCATGGGAAGCCATCAAATCCGCAGTAAGTTCCGTGGTGGGTGCGATAAAAGAGGTCATTACTTCCGTTTGGAATGCCATTAAATCCACGGTTACCAGTATCGTGGGCGGTCTGAAAGATGCGGTTGTAAATGTGTTCAACAGCCTGCTCTCCGGCATCAAAAACGCCATGAGCGGTATTGCCGGGGCGGTGAAGAGCGGATTCGATGCGGCGATTAATTTTATCAAGAGCCTGCCCTCACAGGCATTGCAGTGGGGCAAGGATATCATCGGCGGTCTGATTGACGGAATCAAGTCAAAGGTCAGCGGTCTTGTGGACAGTGTGAAGGATATCGCGGGAACCATTGCGTCCTTCCTGCATTTCTCCGAGCCTGACGAGGGGCCGCTTTCCAACTTCCACACGTTCATGCCGGATATGATTGATTTACTCGGCAAAGGCATCAAAGGCAACCTCGGAAAGCTGACCGGCCCCATGAAGGAACTGGCAGGAATGCTCATCCCAACAACAGGGGCAATGGAAAGCATCTCATCAGCTGAGAATGGCGGAAACGGGAATGCTTCACTGGCGGCAAGGCTGGATGCCATGTATGAGGTGGTGACAAAGTATCTGCCGCGATTGGCAAACAGCCAGGTAGTATTGGATTCCGGGGTGCTGGTCGGGGAACTGTCAGACGGGCTGAACCGGGAGCTGGGAAAGGCGTATTCATGATCAGGAAATTCAGGCTTATAAACGGGGAAGGGGTGTCATGGGATTTGAACGCCCGGACGTCCTTTTTCCATTCCATTGGCGGCTTCGGCTATAAGGACGGGACGCAGTATGAACAGATCGGCACGGACTTCATCCCTCTGGAGGAATTATTCTCACAGGGGGTGATGACCGGGCGCATCTTTTTTGGCGGCAGGAATGCCTATGTCAATTATAGAGCTTTTTCCCGGTTCGTCCGGGCGGTACCGCTGACCCTCGTGTATGAGATGGAGGAGGCGTTCCGTGTTCCGGTGCGGATGACGGAAATCGCAAAGAGTGAGTTAATCACTGGCGGAGCGGGGCTGGATTGTGAGGTGGCTTTCACGGCAACCGGGCTGTTTTATAAGAATGTTTCCGGCTACAGCGGGACGCTCTCCATCGGCGGGAAAATTTACCCTTACGAATACACCTATGCCTATGCGGACGTGACGCAGAACACGCTGATGATCGACAGCGACAGCCACGGGGACAGCCCATGTAAGGTGACGGTGTACGGCCCCTGCAAAAACCCGGTGTGGAAGCACTATGTAAATAATATTTTGTATGAAACGGGAAGGTATGGGGGCAGCATCCCGGACGGGCATAAGCTGGTCATCGACACCACGCAGATTCCCTACAGCATTACGGAGCGGGGCGTCAGTGATGAGGTGGTGGCTGACCGTTACCAGATGTGCGATTTTACCACGGAGCGTTTCTTTCACCTGCAGTACGGCAGCAACCGTATCTCCGTGGTGCATGAAGGGCTGAATATCTTAAACGTGATGGTAGAGGGGAGGATCAGCTATGAAACCGTATAACGTGGAAATCTTCACGCAGGATTTTGAGATGGTGGGAAACACAAATGTGAACGAAATTACCTATAAAGAGGACTATTTATCTTCCGATGGGAACACGGTCACGGTGCTTGCCCTGTCCGGCATCAGGAAACAGGACTATATCCGCATCAGCCGGGGCGGTGAGGAGTATGCCGGAATCGTGACGGAAATAGGGTATGGAACGGATAAGTCAAAGAAGTTACAGACCATTTCCTACAAGCCATTGATGGAACTGCTGAATACGGATGTGCTGTTTGATGTGGATTTGCAGGGGCAGGGCAGCATGGAGCAGTTCATCTGTGACAGGATAAAAGAAATGTTTATCATCAATGAAGACGAAATGCAGAACATCAAAGGGCTTTCGGTCAGCGCAGTTACGGCCACAAAGGACTGGAGCCTGCACATCACGCCCTCCGACAAAGGCGGGCATTACAACATCGTGAATCTGATTGATTCCGTCATCATTCCGGCAATTGAAAAGTACAGTATCCTTGTAAGGACAAAGCTGGATATCCAGAACCGGGAAGTGCAGATCGTTGTAGGGAAAGCGGCATCCGGGGTAATTACGATTGAGAGCGATCTTCCCAACATCATCAAAAAGAGCGTCACGATAAAACAGGTCAGCGCCGATGTGAATAAACTGGTGATTTATGATTCTTCTGATTATGAAACAAAAAGGGTGTATTATCTCCACCCGGATTTGGGCTATGACACGAAAGACCGTGACCGCATTACCCCGGTGGTCTGTGAGATGCAGGCGGTTTCCCATGAGGAGGGGAGCAGCTTTGAGAGTGCAGCTATAAATGCCGCCCATAATAAGTTCGCAAATTTATCCTATTCCAACTTAATCGAACTGACTATGATGAACGGTGACGCTTTGGTGAAGCCGGAGGAACTGGAATTCGGGCAGGTGGCGGACATCATCTCGGATGGGCAGAGTTACCGAAGCATCCTCACCGGGAGGGAGCGGGGCAGGAACACAAAGCTGGTGTTCGGCACGGTGCGGCTGGATTTGACTAAGATTTTAAGGAGGCAGGAGAATGGCTGATAATATCACACTGAAAACCTATAAGGGCGGCAATGTCACACCGCAGGATGACGCCATCATCTACGAGACGGCGATCCCCGGTAGCGGCATCTTCAAGGGCTGCGAAGTGACGTATGCCAGGGGCAATGTGCTGCATATCTCGCAGGGGTTTGGCATGATCCGTGGGCGGTTCTTTGAGGTGTATGAAACGGAGATTGACGTGCGCCTTGCGGATGTGGGGGAGACACTGCAGGGGCGGGTGTATATCCACCTTGACCTGTCAAATGCGGATGAACCCATCAAGATACTGGCGCAGGCGGCAGCGGAGCTTCCGCCGCTGGATGCGGATGTGAACATTAATTACAACAATTCATCCTATGATCTGGAACTTGCCATCTTCACGGTATCTTCGGCAGGATTGGACGGGCTGACTAAAGTATTCCCCACGCTGAAAGCCGGGAGCGGTGGTGGAGGCGGCGGAGGGGAAACGCTCACCCGTGCCACTTCCTATTCCGTAGGGGATGCGGTGACCGCAGTGGGCGCTCCGGGGTGGGCGACGCTGGTCTGCACACAGGCAGGCACCACAGCCGCATCGGAGCCTTCCGGATATTCGAGGATCACCAAAGTGGGCGACAAAGTTTTAGACGGAACAGCAGTGTTTACTGCGAGAAATATCATCGGGGAGCTGGACGGTGTCATTTCCTCCAATGCATCCCTCGGAGAGTCTGTGCAGACTCTGGATGAAAGAGTGACGGAGATGATGAGCAGCACCGGCCTTGTGATGAAACTGGTGAGCCTTGACGAGTACCGGGCAATGGAAAGTTACAGCGCCACCACCATTTACCTCTGTTATGAGGATGAAGCCACAAAAAGGGTGACGCGGATTTTCGTGGGAGAGGACAGGGTATATGCGGCGGGTGTCAAAGTGACATATCAGATCGACACGGGGTATGCATTAGAAAGGACTGTGCCGGACAGGAAGGATGCCATTGCCGCCGCCCCGGATGCCGCGCTGGAGGGATACACTTTTGTGGGATGGCGGCAGGATAATTCTGCGGAAAAGAAAGTGCTTTCCGAGTTTATCATCAGTTCAGAGGAACCAGTCATGCTTTATGCGGTGTTCAAAAAGCAGATGACCATCGGGCTGATGCCCAATGGCGGGACGCTTGCAGAAACCGGGGCAAAGGAAAATTTCACTGCCTACTGCTATTACAACAACGGGAATGCCCAGAGCGAACCCACCACGGTCCCGGCAAGCCCCTACACGAGAAAAAATATGTCTTTCTGCGGATGGAGCATTGATTCCCTCTCCACGCCATCGTATAAGCCAGGAGAAATGGGAGTATTTCCGGCAGAGGCAGTCCTTTATGCTATGTGGGTAACAACGGAGTATGACTTCCCTTACACAGGGAATTATGTGCAGTTTGTTATCCCCCAGGACGGCATCTATGAGTTTGAGGTGTGGGGCGCTTCCGGCGCTGCGGCGAAGGTGGATTCCCTTACGGCAGAAGGAGGGCTTGGCGGCCATTCCAAAGGCTATAAGAAGATGAAGAAGGATGAAGTGATCTATGTTTATAACGGCGGATCACCGAGCGGCACATCTTATGGGGCAAACGGAGGCGGGAACGGTTACAATTATGCCAGCAGCAAGCAGTACGGGGCAGGAGGAGGCGGTTCCACCCATGTGGCCACAAAACCTTATGGTCTTGGCACGAACAGTTCCAGCGGGCCGTCCTATGCCAACCGCTCCAGCATACTGATCGTGGCGGGAGGCGGAGGCGGCGGGGGAATCGACAATGGGACAGCCCACAAGGGAGGAGACGGCGGAGGGGAGCGTGGCGGGAACGGCTCCGGCGGTGCGCTGGGAGGCCGGCAGATATCCACAGGCAGCAGCCCATCTGAAAACTTTGGCATTGGGGATTATTATTCATCAAGCGGTACCGCTTCTTCCGGCGGTGGTGGCGGATG
>NZ_QZDT01000057.1 GCF_009917485.1 Parablautia muri | reverse complement strand
TCTCCTTTGCTCTTTCATTTGATAGTATAGGTTGTTCAACTTTTTCTGTCCACACTTATATACTAACACCAGATAGAAGAATATCGGGAACGGATCAAAAACTACCGGATACCGGAAGACCTGGACAAGATCAACCGTGAATTTTTTCTCTATTCCGCGGAAAAAGGATCTGTCTACGAAAAAATCACCTGCAGCGGAAATTATGGGTATATCCGGAGCAGGATGATCAGCAATGTGATGAATTCCACTTGGAAAAGCTCCGCATGGCTCCAGCTTCTGAAGCCGCCAAAGCAAAATATCCTGCTGCATTTCATCCAGACCTCTACTGTGGAAATGTACAGCCAGTGGGTAGCGGATGGGAAAAAAATCCCCCTGGAAGAAATGATAAAAATATCAAACCAGCTTCTATGTGCCGGTGTAAACGGCTTCGTGGAATGCAATGCCCCAATCTGATAAACATTTTGATTTTGCCTTTAGAGGGTTCAAATTTCCAAAACAAGGGGGTTCAACTTCTATAGTAGAGGGTTCACTTACATCCTTACTTCCACACAACCATAAGATCATGCAAAAAAATAAAGAGCCTTCGGTCACATCCAGTGTGCCGAAAGCCCTTTATTTCTGCGGTTTCTCCGATATTCTGTTCATTCCCTTTGTATCAATTAAGCGAGTTTTATTTCGATATACTTGTCCAGCACATTCCAATTTGGATGGAATTTTGACTGATCGTCATACCATTGTATCTGATTTTCCAGTGCTGAAAGCTGTGCCTCATGTTCCGTGGACACCCGTCCATAAAACACCATGTTTCTTTCTCTGTTTTTGTCCTTAAAAGTATTGAATGGCGTCTGCAATGCCATATCAAATGCAAAATGGTTATTACTCATAATCATACACCTCCTGTTGATACTAAAATTCTATCTAAAATCAGGCTGCTTGTGAAATGTGCGAATTACTTCCATTACACTGTGACTTTTGATACTGCAACGTATTCTTATAAGTAGCTTCATTCACTAAACCTTTTTCAAAAAGGATTTCTATCAGCATCTTTACTGCATATTCTTTATTTACACTCATTTCCTACCTCCATATATGGAATCAATGGCAAGTTTTTTACCTGCCGCTAATGATTTCTTCTTATTAAATAGTCATACCCCTGCCTGACATTGCAGAACATACAAGTTTCTTTCAAGTCCTGATTTTTGTCTACCCTTTGGATAAAATGCTCTCTGAATTCAAAAAATGGCTTTGCACATACCGGGCAAAGACACATCAGTATCGGCTTATCCAATTTTCTCATCCCTGTGCTGGAACATAACGCTTTCTCAACCTTTAACATCTGCTGCTTGCCCAATGATCCCACATAATCATCCAAACGCTTTTTATCAATGGTTCTCAACTGCTCCAGCAACACTACGGAATCCTTTTCTAACCCTTCAATCCCTTTTAGCAACACATGGGTAGGCATCTTATGCTTCGGTCTGCTTGTGATTGCGGCGACAATAACGGTTGGACTATGCTTATTCCCTCTGTTATTCTGAATCACCAATACCGGATGGTATCCTCCCTGCTCACTTCCAACAATGGGATTTAAATCCGCATGGTAAATATCTCCACGCTTGATTTCTCTTTCTTCCATAAATAAGATTGTCCTCCATAATTTTTACTTTCTAAATTCAATTCTCTTTTTCTGTTTCAGGACAAATAATATTTTGAAAATTTAAATTTACGCAAATACACCTTACCTGCCGAAAAATAAAATTCTCCTGCATTTCAGGTACGTATAGCCGAACACAAGAACATAGCTTTTTGATTATTCTTCAGAATATTTTTATGCTTGTGTCCGGCTACCATTTTTAGCCTTATAAACCTATTTGTCCTCGACACCCCGGCTTTCATATCTACCGTTTTCACAATAAACAAGGGAAGTCACCAAACGACTGGCTACTGACCAGTTCCACGGGAATCGCCCCTCCGGGGATCGCCCGGAGCCGTCCTCATTGGTTGCTATGCTTTCAATGCTCGACTTGTGACTGGACGGGAGTATCATTGTCCCTGCTGCCTGTTATCGCCCTATCAGTAGCAAACTGATATTTATAACCCGGTATTTTCCGCTCCTTAAATAGGGATAGGACAGCCGCAAACCATTGTCTTTTGTCTGTGCAATTTCGTTGCCTCTATCCCCATCCAGTTCATGGCGTACCTGCTAACGTGGCTTACGCTCATCACGATAACAACAGGAATGTATTTGATGAATGGGTATGAAATTTTCATGGTACAAACCCATTCACCACATAACGGAGAACAGGCAAGGGATTTTTTATCTCCCTCACCTGTTTCCTCACTTATCAGGCAAAACCCGAAAGTCCTTTTTTAATTTTTTTCAAAAAACTTTTTCAGGCTTTGAATTGCCCCGTGTATGCTGTACTCTACTGCTCTGGTTGAGCATTTCTCCCGCTCTGCGATTTCCACATAGGTCAACTCCTGAAAATAATGCAGTATCAGCCTTCTTTTCTGTTTTTCCGGCAGCTCACTGATTGCCTTATGTAGCTTTTCTGTCTGAAACTTGCGGAACACGATTTCCTCCATACTGTCCGGCTTTTTCATTGCTCTCATATTCAAGGTGTTTTCCCATACCTCGGACTGCTCGATATGCCTGTCCACCACATTGAGATATGCCAGATCGCCTAATTCAAATGAATCAAAAGTGTCATACACTACCCTGCTGATTTCCAGCTTATGTAAAACTCCTTGTCCATCTTTAAATGAAATGTAATAATGCCTGTCTTTCTCATATGTGAGCGGCAGCCAATGATAAATAAAGCCTCACGGCGTAATCGGGCAAAAAACGACAAAAGAAAACCGCAAAGGCTGTCACGTTTTTACGGTATATGGATAATTCATTTCTATTATATAGAAATTTGACTTCTACTTGTTGGGTAGAAAGCCCCCTTGTCCTGACAAGGATTTTTTTACGGGTTATCCGTCCCTTTATATCGTATATGAAAATAGAAATTGCTATTTGCAGGCAATAAAAATCCCTCCAAACTCAAAACAGGTCTGAAGGGTAAAGTTATTTTCATTTGGGCGTGAAGATACAGCCCGCCAAAACACCGTTTTTTTTATTTGACGGGCTTATCCAAACTATATTTTTAACCTATTTGCTTATTCAATCATTCCGTCTTTTACCGTAATCACACGATTACTGCTTTTCGCCGCTTCCGGAGAATGTGTTACCATAAGAATTGTCTGTCCGCTATTTTGATTAATTGCTCTTAATAAATCCATAATTTCAGCACCTGTCGCACTGTCTAAATTTCCTGTCGGTTCATCTGCGAACAAGATTTCTGGACTGCCAATTAACGCACGGGCTATGGCAACTCTTTGTTGCTGACCTCCTGACAATTCTCTCGGCGTGTGCTTTCTTCTGTCGGTTAGTCCAACAACTTCCAAAATTTCATTAAGCTGCTTTCTATAATCCCGTGTCTTCTTTCCATCCAATAACAAGGGCAACATGATATTTTCCTCTACATTCAAGTTGGGAATAAGGTTATAAAACTGAAAAACAAACCCTATTTTCTGCCGTCTGATTTTACTCATCTTTTCATCATTGAATTTAGATATGTCTATCCCATTCATGGAAACCGTTCCTCTGGTCGGAGTATCCAGACCACCTAAAATATATAGAAGAGTGCTCTTTCCAGAGCCAGACTGCCCCATAATGGAAACAAATTCGCCCTTTAAGACTTTTATTGAAACATCTTTTAACACCCTTGTCGTTGTATTGCCAAGTTCAAAATCCTTGACTATATTTTTTCCCTCAATAGCAATATTGCCAGTAATTGATTTCATTTCCTGTCCTCCATTATTCAAACTTTATTTCTTCCACTAACTTCATTTTTCTGCTTTTTGTAATAGGAACAACAGAACCTATCAGAGTAATCATAACGCCCATCGTCCCAGCCGATAGGAAAACCCTGAAATCTAATTCTGGCAGCATTGAAATTTTGGGGCCTGCCACCAAAAAAATTGTCTGGATTTCCAAGAAAGACACCGTTATAGCAACAAATGCCCCAATTATTCCAGAAGTAAAACTTTCGATGAATGTAATTTTTATATTTTGCCTGTTGCTCAAACCGACTGATTTGTACATTGCAATCGTACGCTGTTTCTGCATATAGTTAATCAGCAGGTTATTGACAATGCCAACAGCAGCCAGTAACAAAATAAAATATGTCATACTGTGCATTGGTTTCAAAAAAGCTCCTACCGTAGAAAGGGCATCTGCGTTAAATTCCTCCACGGTTCTGCTCCAATTTTGTGTACTGCCAAACAGATCCCGTATCTGAACCATAATAGAATCCGGATCGGCAGCGGTATATGCTAAAAAGTTATAATTTGAAGCACCAAAATCCAAAACAGCATAAGCGGACGGGATAACCGCTTCCACATCAGTTGCCCTTGACTTAAAACTACCGACTATGGCATAAGAATTGCTCCCCACACCATTCACCAATGTCACAATATCACCGTTCCTAAACCCAGCCCGCTTTAAACAATCCTCACTCAAAACAATAGAACGTGTCTTTGAAAACTCAGAAATAGCAAAACTTTCCATGTCTTTTTTTGTATAGTGCAGATTCAACATGGAAGTGTACCACTCCAAATTATCCGTTGCTTCCAAACGGGAAAATACGATATCCTCACATTGCATTTCATGGTTGAAAACATAAACTGGCAATACCTTTTCAATGCCATCCATTTTCTCGATTTGCCGGGCAAAATCACGATTCATTTCCCCATCTGCAAATCCTTGAAGTTCAGCTCCGTTAAATACATCTGTGATGTATGTGTTGACAAAATTTCCAACCACCGTAATAGCAATGACAGCGGAAATACTGATAAACAGCAAAGTTATATTTTGCGTTATATTTTTGTTATCCCTCATGTTTCTTGATGCTAACATCCCCTCATTTCCCCAAATGACTGCATACACACGCTCCAGACATTTAGAGAGAAGATTGGCAATAAGCGGAATAAGCAAGATTGTTGCAACTATTAATCCTAATAAGGAAAAACCTCCTGCAAGATACAACATCCCTCCAGAAGCAGCCTCTGGCAAAATTACGGATACAGCAAACAGCAAAACTCCAATAATAGCAATAAAGCGATTTGGCATATGCCTTTCTCCTATAACACCCAAAATCACACTCTTAATTGGCAATCTGCTTGCACATCGAACAGGAATCCATGCACTGAGCATTGAAACCGTAACCGCAACTCCAAAAGATAGCAAAACCGCTGTTCCAGTAATGACCATTGGAATTTCTATTCCCTGTGACAAAGATTTTCCCATGCCTTGTAAAATCAGTTTCAAGACACCAATGCCGAGCGGAATCCCAATGATACCCCCAATACAGCCATATAAAGCACTTTCGAGCATCAGAATACGGATTACTGCTTTTTGGGTTGCCCCAATACTGCGGAATGTTCCAATTATGGGTAAGCGGTCTAATGTAATGACCTTATAGCTGCTGTAAATAATAAAAACACTCATTGTTAAGGAAAAGAAACTAATGAGAAAAAATGGCATTGATTTTTGCCTTGCATCTGCTGCTATCTGGGTTTCATTTACAATTTTTGATACAACAAGGGAACTGTCGGAAAGCTCTTTCAATAACGTGTCTATCAACTCATCCGCAGAAACACCCATAGCAGGCTCAATCAAAATCTCACTGTACCCATTTTCATATTGTAAGATTTCCTCCAGTGTAGATTTCGGAAGTAAAGCTGTAGCCCCTCTGGTATGCCTTAAAAAAACGGTATCATAACAGGCAATTTCAGCTACTTCAAACGAGGTAGGAATGCCGCCAATCTGAAGCGTAACGGTATCACCTTTTTTAATTCCGTATTTTAAAGTAAAACGGTCTGGCAAAATAATCTGATTTCCCGTAAAATCCTTGATTTCTCCACCGCCCACTAATCGGGGTTTATTTATTTGATTTAAGAGCATTAGATCAGAAGCTATCAAATCAATTGTTTCATAATATCCATTTTCGTGATACAAAGCTCTCCCCTTTAACAAACCAACCTTAGTCTGTACGGAAGATAATTCTGGAATGTCGTTTAAATCCACAACATGATTTGCATCCTTTGGGCTGACGGACACCGTTGCAGTTCCCGCAATTCCACGAGCCATTTTTCGTTGTGCGTTTTCATAGGACGTGCCGATTGAAAATGAAACGAATAATAGTACAGTGGAAAGCAGTATTGATAGCATCATAACGATAGTCCGTGTTTTTCTTTCTTTTACATTCGTGAGAATGTATTTCAAAATAATCTTCAAATTCACACCTGCTTTCTTTCGTAGAAAATCATTATGGATTCTCTGTTAATGCGTTTTCAATTGCCTTCAATACTGTCTTGCTTGTCAATGTTGCACCAGAAATAGCGTCAACTTCTAAAGATTGATTGAAACATACATCATCAGCAATTTGTTTTGCCTGTTCCATATAGGAATCTTTATGTTCTAAAATTTCAATATCGCTTATTTTATGGTCTTTCACATGGACTTTGACAACAGCGAGGAGTATTTTATTCTGGCATATTCCTATATACTCTCCGTCAGTAATCGTATTGAAATCAACATCCTTTATATCCAATACTTGGGGACGTAACATAAATGCCATCAACACAAATCCCACCAATAACGTAATAACAACGGTAATCAATATTGGAATGCCTCTTTTTACTTTTAATCTCATTTTTTCACCTCCATCCGTAAAACACAAAAAAGGCTGATAGCTATTACAATTCAAATAATAAGCTATCAACCTTAATCTCACTTGCTGGCAACCTTAATTAACCTTAAGATACCTCTAAGCCACTTAGCAATAATCAGGAAGCCTTAAGTGACAGGAAAACAAATTCTAAAATCTGTTCCAACACCAATTTCACTTTCCACTATGATATTTCCGCCCTGTGCTTCAATAATGCTTTTCGTTATGGCAAGACCTAATCCCGTTCCTGCTGTTTTCTTTTCTGTATTTGTCCCCCGATAATATCTCTGAAACAAATGAGCTATTTCATCAGAAGACATACCATTTCCATTATCAGAAACCATGACCTCCATGATATTATCCTTTACAAAAATTTTTATAGACATCTCTGTATCCTGATTGCCGTGAATAAATGCATTTACAATCAAATTTTGAAAAGCTCTTGTCAACAATTTGCGTTCAAAAGAAAATGTAATACATTCTTCTTGAGAATCAAACTGAATAACACGACTCTCGTACTCTGGATTGTTTAAAATATCAATCACAAGTTCTCTTAAAAAACTGACAAAATTCTGTTTTTCAAGATGAATGGGAATCATACCATTTTCTAATTGATAGGTAAGTTTTAAATCATCAATCAATGATTCCATATGAAACATTTTTTAACATCACTTGTGAATATCTTTTTATTTTTTCGTCAGATGAACATTCCTGCTCAGACAATACCTCCACATATCCCTTTATGGGAGATAACGGTGTTTTCAAATCATGTGTAATGTTTGCAATCCAGTCCTTACGCATCTTTTCTGTCTGCTTTTTTAAGTTATCACTTTCTCTAATTTCCATGTCTAATTCATTTAAACTCTCAAATACATCATTAAAAACCCCCTGATTTAGTATAGGCACATAGGAACGCCCTGCAATATTTTTGATAGATGCAGACATACGATTTATGGTTTTTGTTATCCAAAAACCATATATAAAACCAGATATAAGCATTATGAAAAATACAGCACTGATACACCATAATATGATTGATTTTCCCGCTGTAAATTTATCACCATTCAAATACATAGTAATTTTTGAAATATTCATCGGAAAATAAATAATATATGTGAAGTCCGTTCCTTTATGTGATAAAGTTCCAATAAATAATGTTGTCTGACTGTCCCCGCTATGTCCTGTTTGGCATATCTCTAAAAGTTCTGCATCAGAGTAAAAATCTTTAGCATTTTGGGGTTTTTGATAACCAGCTACTTCCTGCCCACTGTCGTTTAATATCTGTATCCCTGCTTGATTTGATTGCAACAATTCCAAACCAGACTGCTTAATCCCGGGTATATCATCTATAAAAATAATCTGTTCTCCAAACTCTCTTGTAAATTCCATTGGATAATCGCTTCTTGCAAAAGAATCATCAGGCGCATGAACTGTAATAATGGAAAGAATAAGGAAACCGGCAAATACTATCACAATAAATACTGCCAGAAAAAACATCAAATATATATGTAATATGGAGCGATAACCAGATTTTTTCATTTAATCAATCCTTTTCTTTAATTTATAGCCTAAACCTTTAACCGTAATAAGTAGCTTGGGATTTGAAGGCGTTTCTTCAATTTTCTCACGAAGATGTCGGATATGAACCATAATCGTATTATCACAAATGCCACCGCTTTCTCCCCAGACTTGCTCATACAGACGGTCTTTGCTGATAATCTTATTTGCATTTTCCATAAAATACGCTAGGAGTAAAAATTCTCGTCCGGTCAGACTGATTTCTTTTCCATTCTTATAGATACGGCTGCCATCTTTATCTAATGACAGGGCATCAACAATAACCAAATTTTTATCATCCGTTTGTGCGGTAGTCTGATATTGCTGACGGCGGATCTGTGCCTTAATTCGGAACACAATTTCCCGTGGACTGAAAGGTTTTGTTATATAATCATCCCCACCACTTGACAACCCAAGTATTTTATCAATATCATCATTCCTTGAAGAAAGAAAAAGAATAGAACATATTGAAGATTCACGTATTTTTTTACATACTTCTATACCATCAATATCTGGAAGCATAATATCCAGTACAATTACATCTGGTTGAAACTCTCTGCACATTTCCAACGCATCCATACCTGTATATGCTTTTTGAATATTCTGAAAGCCATCCTGCCGTAGCACATCTTCCATCAAATCTACAATGTCTTTTTCATCATCTACCAATAATATTTTACTATTCACGAATACCACCTCTTTCAGATTTTCTCCGCTTGTCTAAAGGTTTCTCTGTACCTTTCGGAATAAGCCATACCCGATTCACATTTAATACTCCCTCTATTCGATTTTCTTTACAAAGCCGCTGCACTCGCCGTACCGAGATTCCCCAAAGTTCTGCGGCTTCTTGTGCTGTCATATATTCAAACATTTCTAACCTCCTTAATCGTACTGCATCTATTATATCCGTTTGAACGAACAATATCAACTATGCAAATAAGAATTTTTATCTCTTATATAAAGATATTTAATCTCCTATTGCAAAGGATTACACATCGTTTAAGTAGCACTTTTATTTCTGTATAATAAATAGAGCAAATCTATCCGAACAGGTGGTGAAAAAAATGAGCGAAGCCGCAGGAAACCTTGACTTTATGAAATTAGGGCAGGCAATTCAAAACGCCCGTGTGAAACAGAGAATTACAAGAGAGGAATTAGCCGAAGAACTCGGCATTTCCGCAAGACATTTACAGTCAATCGAAAAAGAAGGACAATATCCTAGCTTTTTGTTGTTCATTCAACTTGTAACCATGTTCCACATATCCGTAGGCCAGTACATACATCCAGAAGCTCCTGCAAAAAATCAATTTTACGCCGACAATTGGACGCACTTTTTGACACGTTTGATGATTCAGAACTGACTATCATAGCAGGGACGGCACAAGGGATATGTAAGGCAAAAGAGCCAGCAGAATAAACCTCTGGTTTTCTTTTGCCAGTATTTTAATATGCCGGAACACTATATCCATAAATGGAATCACTGCCCATACTGTAACTTCTTCTCGCAACTTTATCCCCGCTGTTGCCCTCTATGGTATTCACAACGCCATTTGTCACGCTCTCCACAATCCCCACATGGTCTATGGTTCCGTCATTCCCCCAATCAAAGAAAATAATGTCCCCTGCTGTCAAACCCGTACCAGCTCCAGTAGGTGTCCCCGCTGTTTTCTTCCTGCGTCAATGCCACCTGCACGATTGCCTGACTACCGACTCCTGTCGGGATTCTGCCGAACACATAATACCGGAGTACATAGGGGACATACTGCTTATCCCCGTAACTGCTCCAACCCAAAACTTCTGCTGTTACTTACTACCTGCAATATACTCTGATATACATCCTCTTCCTTGTCAGAGAATGATAAAATTATTACTTTTCCCATTATTTCCCCTTAACCTAGCAAAACGAATACTAAATTGTTTAAGATGAAACACCAAATTATATTTTTCTGTACATTTTAAAGAAAGGTAAGTTTAACAAAAACAAACTTAGTATGCGTTCTACTAGCTGGTTCAAACCGTTTTCGTTTAATTTATTCCTCTAATTTACCCTTCTTCAATGTCAAAATATAATCTGCTTGCTCTGCTAATTCTCTACTATGCGTAACTACAATTACACATTTCTCCTGCTCATGCGCCAGGTTCTGAAAAATAGCTATAATCTCATTTGCAGTATCCTCATCCAGATTTCCTGTCGGTTCATCTGCCAGCAAAATAGGAGCCTTGCTTGCTAATGCCCTTGCAATTGCGACTCTCTGCTGCTGCCCTCCTGATAACTGCATAACATTTCTTTTCCTCTGCAATTGATCAATACCCATTTGTTCCAGAAGTTTTTCTGCATCTGCTTTTCCGCCCAATCTTACGTTTTCAACTGGCGTTAAATAGTCAATCAAATTATAATTCTGAAAAACCAAAGACATATTATCTTTTCTATGTGCGTTTAAACCCCTTTGCAATATATCCTCTCCTCCAACGCAGACTGTTCCATCGACTGGTACATCCAGTCCTGCCAGTAAAGATAATAGTGTCGTTTTTCCTGAACCACTGGAACCCAAAATGGCATACATTACTCCCTTCTTAAATTCATAGGAAACATGATTCAGAATCGTCTTATCCTTTTGTGATTTGTAATAATATGAAATATTTTTTAATTCTAACATACAGCCTCCTTTAGTTCGTTCTGCTTTATATTTTTATTTGTTATACACCCATATGCTTTTAATCTGATTTTCAATCTCACTAAATGTCCACTGTCTGTTGCCCCTTGCCACACAGTTTGGATCTCTTATCAGAAATCCCTCGTCATTACACCCATAAATCACGATATAATGACCTGATAACGTGAAATCTCCTTTTCTCAAAGCGCATATGATAATTCCGTTATTCTCCAACGCCGCCCTCATATTATTTGCGGTGGGGCTTATAGATGTGACATTAATGCCATGTAGCTTTGGAACATCCTCCATCAAAGCCCACGATGTTCCGGTTCCTTCCACATAATACCCATTTTTCATGCTATATGCGGCAATCTTGTCTGAAGTAAATTGCTCATCTCTAGTTAACTTCATAATCCACATCACTGGATTCATCTGCTATCTTCGTATCTACATTTGTCTGCGTTTTCCCATATTGCTGTATCTCAAAGTGCTCCAATTTCACTTGTATTTCTTCCAGATAGGCGTAAATATTTCTAAAATGGAATACGATTACAACCACAACTGTCACTTTTATGAATAGTGAAAACCACCTTATGAATTGTTTCCTTTTCCTTATTTCTGTCTGCCTCCTGTTTATCAAACTTCTTCTGCCTGTTACCATTCCAGTTCCCCTCAATTTCATCTAACTTTTCCATTTTTCGTGTCTTTCTCAGTGCTCGTCTGCATCAGCAATTCTTCTACATCGCATCCCTGTTTTTTTTCATTCTCAGCCGTTTTTATTCAGCTCATCCTGCTTAAAATTTCTTTTGGCTTTTGTACCACCACTAACATACATGATGACGAAACCGCAATAAAAATTACTCCCAGTATAGAAGAAGCGGACAATAAAATTATTTTTCCTGTCACTTTGGTTTCAACGCCCACGACCTCCGATTCATACTCAGCCACTCCTGCGCCTCCCGTCATGCCCTTTTCCGCTTCCCTCTGTTCTTCCTGCTGTTTTACCTGATAACCCACCAGATAATCAGCAACACCTTTAGATAATACAGGCGCACATACAGTTGCCAGCGTAAAAGAAATACATCCTATCAGAATTCCTTCCAACATCATCTGTGCAATAATGGCAACCTTACTTTTTCCAATAGCCAAAAATACACCAATTTCGTGTATTCTGCTTTTCAGCCAAAATAGAAACACAAGGGAAATAATAACTGCACCAGAAACAGAAACCAAAATAAGTATCATGGAACTCATTTCATCCAAATCCCCAAAATTTTCTGCCATTGTATCGCTCATTCCAGTATTATCGAGGAAATCATATCGTTTCCAGTTAATATCAGCTTTTTTGATCTGTTCCTTTACCGTATCATACTCATCCACATTTTCTACCCAGAATGTCGCATATTGATATAATGGATCTCCCTCGCATCCCTGCGGCTTCTCCGGAAAACGCAGGTCTGTCATGATGATATTCTCACTCCGGTAGCTGTCCCCGTACATGATAGGCGTAATTTTATGGATTGTATCATAAACCCCAACTATCTCCGCACTATAAACTTTAGATGTTTCACGCTTTTTCCGGTCATTAAATTCCAGTTTATCCCCAATCATCAATCCATTTAATTCTGCCAGTTCCCTTGATATGACGCATACATCTTTGTCCTCTGATGTAATCATACGTCCCTCATTTACTTCTATATTCCCATTCTGCACATCGAAATCCAGCCGCATTTCCATATTCCCCCGCAATGACACACCCAACAGATCTGAATGCTGATCTACATCCGGATCTTCAATTCGTACAAAATTTACAGGATTAACCACTATGTTCGCCGTAGTAACATTATATTCAGCAATCCCCTCCTGCCCTGCAAGCGTTTCAATGTCTTCCATTTGCAGGGTTTCAAAAGAATTATCATGCGATATCATCCAATCTCCAGATTCTAACTGTTCTATATGCGATCCATCCACGCTCCCATTCTGCCCGCCTAATTTTTTGATTGCCTCAGCTGTCCTGTCATGTCTGTCCGCTTCATTTTCTTCCATCCTGAAAGATGCCCCAAGCGCCTGTTTGCCTTCTGTCTGCGTCTGTACGTTTGCTGATTTACACGCCCATCCGGCATAGATAAAACAAGATGTTACAAAAACAACACTTAAAAGCAGAATTGACTTTGTCCGTTTCCGCACCAGACAGTGTATGCTTAATTCTAAGATGTTCATGTTATCCCTCCATTTCCGACAAAGTTTCTTTAACAGGCTTTTCCATATATGGAAAAATCGCAATTCCAGTCAATATTACAACACCAATCAATCCGATACATAAAACTCCTAACTGCCAACCAAATGATAGTTCTAGTGTTATACTGTTGCCTTGCATGATAGCAAGACAATTACTGATTCGTGGTAATAAGAGCTTTGTTGCAATTCCCGCTCCTGCGAATGCAATAAAATACAATATCATCTCTTCCAAAACCATTTGAGATAATATATTTTCTTTTGATATGCCCAGACTAATCAGAACAGCAATCTCCGTTTTCCTGCTGCGCATCCACATGGCAAGCAAAAGACCTATTATCATACTTCCGGCAGTTACCGTCATAACGAAAATCAAAAACGTAATTCTGTCTGTCTGACCAATCATCATTTTTAATTTTTGAAATGTATTGTCTGTTATCCCAATCGCTGCGCAATCCTGATACATATTTTCCAACACTTTCTTTGTATCCGTAAGCTGCTCCGGATTATTTACATACACTGCCACATTAAAAAAATCGGTTCTTCCGGACAGCTTGTTCACAAAATCTGCCGTTCCATAAATCTGGTTTTCAATGCGGTTCACTGTTGCCACATTTTCGGTCTGACTTCGTTCCATTCCCGACAAAAACAATCCGGCAACAACCGCTTCCTGCTCCGTTCCATCAAACATTTCAAATACAATTTTATCGCCTGCCTGAATCCCATTATCCTCTGCCAGGAACTGATTCACTACGATATCTTTACTTCCTTGTGGATAATTCCCCTCTGTAATCCGATAAACTTTATCCGCAAATGGGCTATCTTTCTCCAACTTATCATACCCATGAATAGTAAATACATTTTCAGAGCCTTCATTACCCGCAACCGGAATACAGGTTGTAGAAACAACCTGTATTTCCGATATTCGGTTAAGCCAGTTTACATTGGGTTCATTCCCTATTGTCTGCATATCTGTTTCTTCAAAAGGGTGATTCACATCCATGCTCTCCAATGTTATTTTACTCTCTGCATTTTTTCGGAGTTCTTCTGCCAGCTCTAAAGATACTTTCCGTATTCCCAATGTGCCTAAAACCATGCTGTTAATCACCAGAAACAAAAACAGCAATAATAAAGACTTCATCTTTTTTCTCCGAATATAACAGAGCGTTCTTGCCAAACAACTCATTCTGACCTCCTACTGCCACCTTGTAATTACAACTTTGTCAGCAATCCAGTGTTTTTCATCCTGACAAGTTCCAAATATATTCACATCCGTATCTTTTTTGATACTGCTTTTGTCGGTATCCTCCCTCGAAGTTTCCGCCTGTGAACCCATGCTGAAATTTATCATTTGAAAAACAACATCCTCTGCATAGGTTATGTTTATATTCGTTTCATCCGATTCATAACCGGGAGCTACAATACCTCCTTCCATTGAGCCATCCTCATTTATAATCAATGTCCGAGGAGTTATGGTGAAACCTGTATCTGTAAAATCAACAACACGCCCACTCAGATTTGCCCCGTCATAAAATGTGCCTTTCCCATTGCTATCTGCTTTTGCTTCACTGCCACCTCCCACCTCATCGTCACTTTCCTCACTGCTATTATCCGTTTCCTTAATATTGCCCTCTGTCCCATTGCCGCTTTTTCCGCTTGTATCAATGTCCATGTTATTGTCACTCTCATTTGCTATGGGTACGTCCGGCAGATCTGACCGCTCATTCTTATTTCCAGAACATCCTACCATGCTCATACACAAAACTGTGAACAAGCAAAAAACTACTACTGTTTTCAATAATTTTTTTCTCATCCTTTATACCTCTTTTCTTTTATTTGGCTTTTTCGCCTGTTTAAGAATAGCATGTGGCTATCCTAAAAATCTTCTATTTCGCCACCTAATATTAAGGATTTTTTAGAATATTTTTAGGATTTTTTTTGCTATATTTATTACATAAGTCAAACAAATTGAAAATCAGTGGAACGAAAGGAATGAGTTGATTATGAAAATTTTATTATTAGAAGATGATAAATACCTTTGCGATAATATGAAACAGCAGCTTACAAAAGAAGGATATATTGTTGATGCCTGCAATGACGGAGAAGAAGGTTTCTTACTTGCCTTAGACAGAAACAACGGTTATGATTTGGCTATTATTGACCGAATGCTCCCCGTTATAGACGGATTGGCTATTATAAAAGCAATGCGGAATAAAAAAATGCAGCTTCCCATTATTATAATAACTGGAATGTCTGAATTGCAGGATAAAATTGAAGGACTAGACAATGGTGCCGATGATTATCTTACAAAACCTTTCCATATCAGCGAGTTATCTGCACGAATCAGAGCCTTAATCCGCAGACCAGCGATTCTGGCAGAACAAAATTGTCTTTCTTACCATGATCTTTCCCTTGACGTTCTGAAGCGGCAGCTTGTATGTAAAAGCAGCCATTTGGTACTAACACCAACAGAGTTTCATTTAATGAGTGTTTTCCTTGAAAAGCCAGAAATTGTACTCACCAGAGAACAGCTTATACAAAAGGTTTGGGAAACAGATGCATCAGTAGAATCAAAAAATCTGGACAACTATATTTATTTTTTACGCAAACGAATCCGTACCGTTGAGAGTGAATGCGTCCTTTCCTCTGTCTATGGTTCTGGATTTATTTTGGAGGTAAAACATGATACAAAAGCTTAAGCGGAATCTTTATTTTTTATTTATTATTTCACTCATACTTATCTTTTCTATTGTATTTTTACTAATGATTTATGCAAACATAAAAGCAAAGAAAGAATCAGAGTTAGCTTATTTTAATAGAATGACAACTACACTTGTTCTTCAATTAGAACATGAATCTGACTATCATGCACATATCAGCCTTTATGAAGAAAAATTGGATATGTATTTTCAACTTTTATCTGATACAGGACACTTTCTTTACCAAAGTGAATATTTAGAAAACAATACTGATATTATTGATACTTTTCTGACCTCATTATTTGAAAGAGAGAATGATTTTACCTTTGCCCCCTCCCGTCTGGAAGACAATTATTATAGCAGGCAAAGCGGCGCATATACCATCAAAGCGGCAAATGGAAATAACTACTATTGCGTAAGTTGTCTGATTATTACGGATTATGGCAGCATATATACCCTTGAAGCACTAAAAAAATGTTCCAGCTTTGTCGCATTATTAAAACCAGAATTTGGATACTATTTTTGCATATGGTGTGGTGTCCTTGTTTCCATTGTCTTTCTTTCCAGAATACTAATTGGAAAGGCTATAAAACCCACCGAGAAAGCCATGCAAAGCCAAAAAGATTTTATTGCTGCTGTTTCGCATGAGTGCAAAGCTCCATTGGCAGCAATCCTTTCCTCCGCTGAAATGATTGAATCTGTAACCGATATTCCAGATACCGTTAAAAATCATGTACAGATGATTGATTCAGAAGTATCACGAATGTCCCGGCTTATTCAAGATTTGCTCCTGCTCTCATCCCTTGATGCTGGAAACTGGTCTTTCCACATGGAGGAAATCAATATAGATACATTATTGATAAATCTTTATACCAAATTTGAACGTATTTGCAGAAAAAAGGATATAACTTTATATCTTAACATACCAGATGAATGCTTCCCACCACTTTATTCCGATGCAGACCGCTTAAGTCAGATTATCAGTATTTTTATTGATAACGCTGTTTCATACTCACCACCTGAATCCGAAATTTCATTAAATGCATCCATAGATAAAAATGAATTGGTGATTGCAGTTATTGATCATGGAATCGGCATTAGCGACAAGGATAAGGCTTTTATATTCAATCGTTTCTTCCAATGTGACAAGTCCCGTACCCAAAGAGAGCATTTCGGACTTGGACTCAGTATTGCGAATGAATTAGTTCATAGACTAAATGGGGCAATCCAACTATCTGACTCTACTGGTGGAGGATGTACCTTCAAAATATATCTTCCTTTATAATGCAATGCCATGAAAGTTGATATGCTGTGTTCCAAACAGATTGCCTAAGCAATCGGAACACCGACACACCCTCCGGGAGTGTTGTGGGTAGAATAGTTATCCCGACTTTTTTACTGAAAACCTTTGAGTTTATCAGCTTTATCATCAAAGGTCGTGATAATAAAAAAGTCGTGATAACTATTTTTGTCAATAATTCTTGATAAGAATAGCAAGCACTGCCTGTGTTCCCGCACAGGCTCCGATTTCCCCAAATTCCCCAGAGTGGGAATCTGGAAAAATCTGCTTGCAGAGGGCATATCCCCCTGCCCCCTTCCACTCAGAAAATCACAAAACCCTCTGTCGGAGTTTTGGATTTTTTCACATGAATGCCTCATGTATGAGGGCATTCATTTTTGTAAAATCCCTTTAAAAACCGGATAAGGAGAATGCATCAAAAATGGCTAAGCGTGAGCGCAAAAACGAGTTAAAAATATTCCTAAGCAATGACGAACAATACATACTAGAACAGAAAGTAAAAATCTCCGGCATGAAAAGCAAATCCGCCTTTCTGCGTTGCCTGATTCTTTACGGATTTGTCTATGACCTTGACTATTCAGATTTACGGGATTACAACGCCACACTCGGAAAAATCAGCGGCAATTTAAACCAGATAGCAAAGCGAATGAACGCAACAGGCAATGTGTATAAAGTCGATGTGGAAGAAGTAAAAAAGGTGATGAAACAAGTGTGGGATACACAATTAGCCATGCTGAAAAAACAGCCATCCACGAAACAATAACTTGTTTCTAAACCCTTGCTGAAAACACAACAATACTAGTCAAACTTCTTTCCAATCTCGCAACGTAAAACCACTGAAAACCCATAATCAGACAAATTTCGCATCAATATAAAAGGTGTATCGTATTGAAGTTTTATACTTCATTCCGATACACCTTAATTTGTGCAATATGTTATTAGCCTTGATAATTATTCTTAGTTGATACTTCTTTATTTTCCATTTCATTTTTATTGTATGAATCTCCAATCTGAACGTATTTTAATATACTCATCTAGACAAAATACAATGCAACCAATAAATGTAGTATTGCTTTCAAAACAAAAGCCGACAAACCGTGATCGCTCACAAGTTCATCGGCTCTGCGTCTATGCGTCCGACTCTTTGATGAAAGTTATCTGTAAATTCCTTGCATTGATTAAAGTTTCCTGTTTACACTTCGGACAGTAGATAGGGTAGTTTATCAAAATAGTATCCTCTCTAAGCCTGTCACGAGTTTTATTGCCACATTTTGGGCAGCATATCCAATGTATTTGCTTCATTCTGTTCCTTTCATTCCTTTTTAGTTTTTCTTTAAAAACATCGAAAAGGTGCTTCCATTTTCATCAGATGACACTTTCATATATCCATTCTGTTTATTGATAATCTCACGGGTAAGGTATAAGCCAATTCCCACCCCGTCAGTACCCACAGATTGTTTTCCTCTGTAAAACCGCCCGAAAATCTTAGCCTGTTCTTCTTCTGGGATGCCAACACCGCTGTCGCTTATATCAAGCCGCAGAAAGGACGGGTACTCTGTTATCTTTAAGCGTACAAAACCTCCTTGCGGCGTATATTTCACGGCATTATCAATGACATTTGATATGGCTTCTGCCGTCCAGTTAAAATCTAAAACCGCTTCAAAGGCTTGGTCACATTCAAAGGTTATCAAAATTCCTTTTTCCTTTGCTTTTGCATATACCGTTTTTACAGCTTGGAGTACAATCTCGTTCAAGCTGTTCTTTTCGGGCTTTAAGCTGATAATTCCGCTTTCCAGACGGGACATTTTAATCAAGCTGTTTGTCAAAAAGGTCAGTTTTCCAAGTGACATCTGCAAAGTGGTAATATATTCTGTTCTTTCTTCCGCAGACAGTTCCCCATCGCTAAGTAGCTCGGCAAATGTATTTGCTGCCGCAATAGGCGTTTTTATCTGATGTGAAATATCAGAAATCAGCGTTTTTATCTGTTCTTTTTCCTGCGCTAACATTTGATTTTGGGCTGTCAAAATGTTGCGGAGTTTTAAAAGCTGATGCTGCAAACGTGCTGTCAGCGTATCTTCTGCTTCTGAAAAGATTTGCCGTTCCTGCTGTTCAACTAAAGCTTCTATGAGCAGGGTAATCTGTTCTAATAAATCATCGTTGTAACGATTGTGGAGAAAATCAAGCAGGAGCAGTAAGGCAAATAAGGTAAGCACGCCAGAAAATCTCCAAAGCATTGTAACAGGACTGCTCCTTGCAAAAAACACCATAAGAACAGATAAAACCGATATGACAGCTCCTGTAATCAGAACCAGTTTTCTATAAGAATCAAAATACTTCATCGTCATTCTCCAAAGGTATATCCCATGCCAAAAACAGTTACAATATATTCCTGCTTCTCATCGTTCAGCTTTTGGCGTAATCTTTTTATGTTGACACGGATTGTATTGTCATCCACAAAATTTCCATCTATATCCCAGAGGCGTTCTAGAAGCATTGTTTTCGTAACTACTTTTCCTTTGTTTTGTATCAGATACAAAAGCAGCTTATATTCGGTAGCAGTCAGATGTATTTCCTCTCCGCTTAACAGAACAAGGCATTTATCCGTATCTATCTCCAGGCTCTTATATTTCATACGGGGGCTGTCGCCGCCTGTGCGTTTCAAGATAGCATGTACCTTTTTTCGCAAAACTTCAAGGGAAAACGGTTTGGAAATATAGTCATCACATCCTGCCCCAAATCCCTCCAACATATTTTCTTCGGTATCATTGGCTGTCAAAAACAGAATTGGTATATCGGATGTTTCACGAATTTTTCTGCACAATTCCAAACCGCTGCCATCAGGCAGATTAATGTCAAGCAGAAACAGGTCAGTTTTCCGTTTTTGATATTGCGTTAAAGCGTCCACAAAACCATAAGCAGCAGTTATGGTATGACTGTCTTTTTTCAAGGCAATCGAAATTCCTTTCGATAAAATCTTGTCATCTTCGAGTAGAAAGATATTTGCCATAGCCTGAAACACACCACCTTTCCTCAATAGATTTTTAATGGCAGGTACAGACGCAGCAGGTTTGCGTCTGCACCTGTCGATGCTTATTTAGTTATCAAAACTGCGCATCCGTTCTATGACCGTTTCATTGGAAATCAACTTATAAACAATTCCAGGAACGCTAAGGCATATCACGAAGATTGCCGCAATCAAGCGGATTACCAGTCCAACGGGATACTCAAATACGGCATAGTTTGCCAGATTCGGTACTGCGTCTGCCACAAGCATAAGGAACGCATTTCCAAAAATCAAGATCAGCAGCGTGGAGATGAGGGCATAAATGCCACCCTCTATGGTCAATATTTTCTTAAGCTGTTTTTTCGTTGTGCCGATGCTTTCCATTATGGCAAATTCATTTTTTCTTGCAGCCACGCCCGTCACCATTACATTCACAAAGTTAATCAACCCAATTACGATGAGCAGGGCAGCCACGCCGTTTCCTAACAATTTTTGAGCGTATAACATCTGGTTAAATTGTTCTACTGTATCAACTGTACTTTTGAACTCCCACTCTGCTGTAGTTAAGGTTCGGTTGATTGCCTGTAATTCACTGTCTATCCGCTCTAAGTCGTTTATTTCCTCAATATCCACACCGATACCAGAAATAAGAGCCTCCCCGGTCAGGCGTTCCATACCCGCTTCACTGACATAAATGATGTCTGGTACGATTTCTACCATTTTGTGATGACCTATAGTAGTGGAAAGCCTATTGGTATCATCCATAAAATCAAATGCTCCGCCGACAAGAAAATCAGTTGCCTTTCCGTTTGCACTTTTGGCAGTCAGTGTCAGCGTTTTTCCCACCAGGGCGGCATTGGGGGCATTATAGTCGCTGTCCCAACCTGTAATCACGATTTCGCCACGCCAAAAGGCATCAGGGTCAATGGTTGTTTCAGGATGGTTTTCATTATATTCTTCCAAAATCCTTTCATCCATAAGGGTCGTGATGTAGCAACCGTATTCGTCTGCATTCGCATACGCCCTTAATCCTGCAAGCATTTGTTCATAAGACTGCCTGTTGGCTTTATAGCTGCTGTCCTCATACTTGATTTTCATAAAATCTCCAAAATCTGATCCGTCAAAATCAATGCCCGCCCAGACTGTTTTTTGAATCTCCACATTTTTAATACCCTCGATTTGCTCAATCTGTTCTATAAAATGCTCATCAAACTGCGGTACTTCTTTTTGGAGCTGTTCATACTGTCTGACTTGAATATCAGCGTATTCAAAGTTGTAATCCATATACTGCTTCACATAGTTTTCAGCTTTATAGCTTCCAGCTATGCCATTCACTCCTAAAATCATTGTAATTCCCATAAACAAGGACATGAACACAAGGATTGCCCGTTTCCTGTCACGGAAAACATTATGAAACGCCATGATATATAGCCTGCCGCCATTTTGGGAATTTCTGTTTTTTGTCTTTTGTGGTGCAAAGTTCTGAAACTTCAAGGCTTCTATGGGCGAGGTCTTTGCCGCTGCTTTCGCAGGTGCGTTGCAGGCAATCCAAACTGTGAATGCTGAAAAGAGGATAGACAAAATATAGATTGACGGATGGAAAAATACCACGGCTTCCATCGCCGACTTACCTTGATTAAACCCCTTTTCCAGAAAAAGCGGAACGAATCCAAAGGAAACTGTTGTTGCCAGTAAAATACCAATCGGTATGCCGATACAGGCAAATTCTACTGCCTGTCTTTTAACCAACGATTTAATTTGTGTCTGCGTTGTGCCAAGAGTTTTCATCAAGCCGTAAAAACGGGTATCTTTGGAAATCGATACATATAGGACATTGTAAATCAACAGATAACCGCTGCCAATGATAAACATTACCAAAAAGATGACCATTGCGATGACTGAGCCGCTTGAGGATTTCATCAAAACCGCAGCATCCCAAAATTGGTTTTCGTTCAGCTTCACATCTCTTTGAAGACGGAGAAAATCATCGGGTATTTTCTTTAACGACAAGGAGAGCACGCCGTCCTCCTCCATTGTGCAGCCTGCATTTTTACAATAGCTCTCCGATACAAAGCCCATTCCCGTACCGGTATAAGAATGGAACCAGCCGCTTAAAGTAAAAATTCTTTCCTGCTGACCATTCCTGTCAGAATAGGACAGAGGGATTTCCATATGCAGCTCTGGGGCTTTGATGCCGAGCTGAGAGAGGGCGTCCTCAGACAGCATAATCTCATTTTCATTTGCAGGGTATTTACCAACGAAACCGCTGATTGCTTTCTGATAATGTTTTTCCCATTCGGTGGTATCATAATATTGAAGCACTATGGAAAATTCACGTCCCTCGGCGTTCTTCCTGGAAACCGAGCCTGCCATATACCGCACACCAACAGTTTTCACATAATCCAATGATGTAATTTGCTGCTCTTGTTCTTTTGTCGGCATAGCAAGAGAAACATCAGCGGCTGTACCCAGAGTACGCATCTGCATTAGATTCATATTTTCTATATAGTTAATAGCTAAGCTGAAAACCGTGGTAATCATAAAGGTGGTAAGGATGATTGCGGACATTGCAAACAGATTGCGGGTACTGTTTACTTTCATCATTCCTTTTTCCACCCGTTTCATTGCATTTTTGTTTCGGTTATCGTGCATATCTGATACCTCCCGAAATAACTTTGCCATCCTCTATACGAATTGTACGGTCTGCCATCTGGGCGATTTCCTCATTGTGCGTAATCATAATTGTAGTTTGGCGGAATTGTCTGCTAATGGACTGCATCAGCAGAATGACATCCATACTTGTCTTGGAATCCAGATTGCCCGTTGGCTCATCGGCAAGGATTATGGCAGGCTTGGTAGCTAATGCACGGGCAATCGCTACTCTTTGCTGCTGACCGCCAGAAAGATTATTCGGCATATTCTCAAGTTTCTTTTCAAGCCTCAGTGTATGAATAATCTGCCTTACAAATTCTGTATCTGTTTTGCCGCCATCTATCTCAATGGGATAGATGATATTTTCATATACATTAAGAACGGGAAGTAAATTGTAGTTCTGAAAGACAAAGCCAATATTCCTGCGGCGAAAAATTGTCAGTTCCTCGTCTTTCATTTTCAAAAGTTCTTTTCCCCGGATAGTAATGCTTCCAGATGTGGGGCGGTCTAATCCGCCAATCATATTTAGCAGAGTAGATTTACCGCTGCCCGATGTACCGATAACGGCAACAAATTCTCCCTCATCGACAGTAACAGACACTCCGTCAAGGGCGTGGACTTCACTCTCACCGCTGCCATATATTTTTCGTAAATCTTTTGTTTCAAGTATTGCCATAGATATGCCCTCCAATGTTTTTGTAACTCAAACTTCGCACATAGATTTTAGCTATGCACCTTGAAAACTCAATATCTGGCAATGATTCAATTATCA
>NZ_QZDT01000056.1 GCF_009917485.1 Parablautia muri | reverse complement strand
TTCTCTTTCTCTATGCTGATGTCATTATATCGGTTAATTCTGTGACAATCAATCAGATTTATTTGAAGCCAGAATAAATGGGCAGCAACACCAATAGCCCAAACTACGTTTACTCGTTAAAAAATTGCGGTAAATATTCTTTGTTTGCTTCTAAAAGCTCCGGTACCAGCTTCTCCACATACTCCCACTGACGTACCAGGGGATGCGCCAAAAGCGCAAGCTTCATCTTTCTCACATCCCCTTCCACAGCCGCTTCCACAGCCAGCTGCTCATAATTTTTAACAGCCGCAATCAGTCCCCAGCACATTTCCGGGACCTTTGCCACATGCAAGGGCTGCATTCCTGTCTTGTTTACCAGGCATCCCACTTCCACCACCGCACTCTCCGGCAGGAAGGAAACCGCTCCCTGGTTAGGGACGTTCACCACCATCTTGGTGTCCACATTGTTGTAAACCGCGTTCACAAATCCCATGGCAACCTCAGAGTATCCGCCGCCGCCACGCTTTGCCAGCGCCGCCGGCTTTTCACAGTTATTTTCATCCGCATAAGCGGCAAACACTTCTTTTTCCAGGTCCTGGACATATTCCCCTCTGGTCTTGGGCGATGCTTTAAATTTTGCAACCTTTTCATTTGTGTGGAAATACCATTGCAGGTAAGGGCTTGGAATAACGCCCAGCAGCTTAATCAGCTCCAAATCCACATCATCATTCTCAGCCGCAATCTTTACAAATTCCTCCTCTGTAACCGGCCGTCCGTCTATCGTAATATTGCTGATAAAATTCATATGGTTCAGGCCCACATAATCGTACTGTACCTTCTCATAGGGAATTCCCATAGCCCGTTTTGCCCACATTTTAGGGAAAATCCCTCCGGAACAGAAACCCGCTATGTTCGCCTTGGTGTACCTGGTCACCGCTTCTGTCACCAGCCCGGTAGGATTGGTATAGTTAATCAGCCATCCCGTTGGTGATAATTCTTCCATCCTTCTTGCCACATTCAGCATCACAGGAATCGTCCGAAAAGCCTTCATCATTCCTCCGGCCCCTGTAGTCTCCTGTCCCACCAGATCATATTGCAGTGGAATCTTTTCATCTTTTACTCTTTGTTTGTTTCCGCCTACCCGAATCTGCGTGTCCACAAAATCCGCCCCATAAAGCGCCTTATCTAAATCAGTTGTGCTTTTAATCTCCACATCAAGTCCCATCTTTTGGGAAAATCTTTTACAGAACCCTTCCATGATTCCCAAACGCTTTTCATCAATGTCGTAGAGCATTACCTCCCTCACCGCAAGCTGCTTTCTGCGCATCCCCATCTCATCAAGCAGCTCCGGTGTATAAGAGCTCCCTGCTCCCACAATTGTAAACTTCATTCCGTTCATTTCTCATAACCTCCTTCGTTTTTGTGTATCGTTCCACATTTGTGGAAAAGAAAATTTTCTTAGGCGTCATTTTCACGCTTTAGAAAATCTTGTATCATATTCCTGCGGTCTGTGCAGTAAATACACAGACCCGTTGCGAAAATCTTCAAATTTTATGTGGTTTCACGGATAATCAGTTCCGGCCTCAACACAATCCGCTTCCTAGGCGCTTCCGGATTATGAATCTGCTCAATCAGAATTTCCGCTGCCTTTTCTCCCACTTCATAAAGAGGCTGGCGGATGGTGGTCAGCTTTTTCAGCTCCCTGTCTAGTCCCCAAATCTTATCACCATCAAAACCTACCACCCTGATATCCTCCGGTATCCGTATTCCTGCTTCCCCTAAAGCAATCATTCCTCCAACTGCTGTATTATCAGCTCCAAAATAGATGGCTTCCGGTAAAGCTTCTTTCCCGTTTTTCTCTAAAAAGCCTTTTACTGCTGCATATCCCTCGTCCACGCCGTAATCATCACATTCTATCACCGATTGATATTGGCTTAAGCCGTGAAGCTCCATGGATATAAGGTATCCCTGCCATCTTCGCAGGGAGGCTTTGGTTCTCTTAGCACCTGCTATGTGCATGATACGCCGGCACCCCTTTTCCACCAAATGGTCAATTGCCAGCTTTGAACCATAAGTATTGTCCACAAGAACATTATTTACATTGGCATCTTCCACTTCGTTTTCCACAACCACGAAAGGAAAATCAAGCTGTGCACGCCTGCGAATGAGGTCCGCATCATCCAAGTCGCTTCCGTAAATAATCGCCCCGTCTGTAGTTCCGTTGCTGAAAAAATCTATGTATGTCTCTTTTTCCCTTCTGTCATTTCTACCGCTGCAAAAGATTACCCGGAAATTATTTTCCTTAACTTTATCCTCCACACCCTTGATGACATCAAAGAAATAGTGCTCTGTCAGGGAATCCAAAATCATTCCAATCAAATTTGTTCTCTGTAATACCAGTGATCTGGCTAAGGTATTGGGCTTATATTGAAGCTCTTTCATGGCTTCCATAATCCTCGCTCTTGATTCAGGTCCAACTCCTGACTGATTATTGAGCACTCTGGACACTAAGGTCTTGGAAACCCCGGCCCTTTTCGCCACATCATATATCGTTGCCATCCTTTTCCCTTTCCTCTTGTGCATAATATAGCATGTGTACCGTTCCACGTCAAGTATTTTTTGTAAAGTATTTTTAATCGTTTTGTTCCAAAGTTGTTTTTTATAGGTCAGGAACATAGACTGTTACTTTTCTCGGGTCAGGAATGCGCATTTACTGCGCATTCCGTGAGAACAGATTTTGGTGTGAGGGGAGAGTATCGCCCCGAATGTTACTAAGAGCGGCTTCCAGGCCGTGAATAGTAACCATAGACTGCGCATTCCGTGTTCCGTGAGAAAAAGCAGCTTGTCATTGGAAAAAATTACTGATAAGCTGAGTATAACCAGACAGCAGACAAACTGTCAATTACAACAAAGCAAGTAACGGAGATTCCATTATGAGAACAGAAAGTGAAATGTATAACCTAATCTTAAATATTGCCAAAAAAGATGCAAGAATTAAAGCTGTATACATGAATGGTTCAAGGACAAATGAAAATGTTCCAAAGGATATTTTTCAAGATTACGATGTAGTTAATGTTGTCAACGATATCAAACGTTTTATAGAGGACAAGAACTGGATTCATCGTTTCGGGGAAATTCTTTATATGCAGTATCCCGATGAAAGTCCTTATAATCCAAGGGGTAAAGAAAATTTGTATGGCTGGCTCATGCAATTTACAGATGGAAACCGAATTGACTTAACTGTGCAGACTTTAGATTTCACATTAGCGCATATCGGGGATGATAAGCTCTGTAAGATCCTGCTGGATAAAGAAAATATATTACCAAAAGCAGATGCTGCAACAGATTGTCAATATTGGGTAAAAAAACCTACAAAGGAACAATACTTCGCGGTTTGTAATGAATTCTGGTGGTGCACCAACAATATAGCAAAGGGATTATGGCGTAAGGAAATCCCCTATGTGCAGGATATGACAAATTATCACGTAAGGAAACAGCTCATCACAATGCTGGATTGGAAAGTTGGTATTTTAACAAAATGGACAGTAAGCACAGGCAAATCCTCAAAATATTTGTATAGATGGCTCCCGGAAAAAGAATGGCAAATGTTTTTGTCAACGTATTTTGACAGCAGTCTTGACCATGCCTGGCGGTCTGTTTTTGATATGTGCAAATTATTTGAAATCGAGGCGCAGTATGTGGGCAAGAATTTAGGATGGGTTTACAATGAAAAAGAGGGCAAGGCCGCTTTGTCCTTCTTAAAATATGCGCATCAACTATCACAGGATAATTCCTGACCCGTAACAAGTAATGCATTGTTACAATATTTGTGGAAGCATTGTCATTTTCTATTTGATAGCAAAGAAATCCATGTTATAATGAATTTGATTGTTCAACCATAGGAAACAGGAGGAAATCACTTATGAGCATGATAGGATACTTTCTTCGCGCCGATGAGGATACCACTCAAAAAATCCGTGCCGGTGAGGGAAATGAAATTTTATTTGGAAATGATGATGACAAGCTTTTGTGTATTGACAAGGCATGGCATGCTATCCACTATATGGTAACCGGGTGCCCATGGGATACACCGGAAGATAATCCTTTAGGCCAGCTAGTTCTTGGCGGTCAGCCTATCAATGACGAAGACATGGGATATGGACCTGCCAGGCTAATTCCAAAGGAAACCGTATCACAATTATCGGATGCCTTACAGTCATGGGATGAGTCTGTCTTCCGTGAGAGCTTTCATATGCAGGACATGATAGCTGATGAAATTTATCCTGTCATGTCTGATGAAGATGAAGAACTCTTTTTTGAATATATATGGGAGAACTTTAAGGAGCTTAAAACATTTTATCATGAGGCCGCAAGGAATAGGCAGAATGTCATCGCTTTTCTTAGTTGAGATAGATTGAAGCGGGGTATTGACCCTCGCGGCAGTGGCCCAATATCTATGAGATGCTTCGCATCTTAATCAGCAGCACGTCTACTTGGCTGTTGCTTGCGGAAATCCATTTTCAAGGACACCGTGTGCTGACAAAGCCCTATACCATTTGGCGTAACTACCGGCATTTGCCAAATCGTATAGGGTTTATTTTTCTGTTATCCTTTTTTCATTCCATCTTCCTGAACGTGCCATCTACTCCTATATTCTCTGCCACAGCAGCATATTATCCTGGAATGTAGTCGTCAGCTTCCCGGTATCTTTCAGCCATGAGAGATAGGAACGAACTGTACTGCCTGCCAAAACATATTACTCAAAATTCATGGCAAGCCCGTAACCTTTAAACACTTCCTGCAGAATCTTTTCAAAATACAGTGGTTCTTCACAGATGGATAGAATCCTGTCTGCCACCTCATACACCTTTGTCTTGTTGTAACTGACAAGTTCCCTTATATCAGCAGATGCTTCCGCATGAGCAGGAACGAACATGGCAGCCTTCATCCCCTCCACCATACCCAGCGTTTCCAGATAGGCTCTCACGTCATAAATAAACGATACTGCATACTTCTCCAAGGTTTCCCTGCTGCTGATGCAGTCCGCAAGGAACACCACATCCTCCGGCATACGGAATCCCACCATATCAAAGAAATGCCCTGGCAGCGGTAGCACTTCTATCTCCTTTGGGAAACTTTCATCCGAAAAATCCGTCACGCTGCTCTCCTGCGCCATCAGGAACTTATGCCGCAGCTCCTTACACAGATAACCGCCATAAAGGAAGGATGGCTCCAATACCGGGAATTTTGTAAAAGCCGCTTCAATGCCGCCGGAATAGACCTTACATCCCGTCTGCCCCTGCAGGTACTTGTTCCCGCCGATATGGTCTGCATTGGAATGGGTATTTAAGATTACGGTCAGATGCCAGCCGTTCTTATCCAAAATCTGCCTGACCTTCCTCCCCGCATCCTTATCATTCCCACTGTCAATCAGATAGACATGATCCTTGTCTGGGGCATAGACATCAATCTTTGCCGGACAGTTTATATAATAGCATTTCTCACTGACCTGTACCAATTCATACATTTTCAATCCTCCTTGTTTTCCGAAGGAAAATGCGACTGCTTATGCAGGAGCAGAGGATTTTTCCTCCTTGTTTTCCGAAGGAAAATGCGACTGCTTTTGCAGGAGCAGAGGATTTTTCCTCCTTTAATTGTTCGGGTAAAATATCATATTATAAGCTGCGCAGGCTTTATCTGAAACATTATGGTATGCATGGGAAATATCCGTTCCAAACCGTATGGACTGCTTTTCCTGCAGCAGCACTTCCTTGCCGCCTATCACCATTTTCAGCGTTCCATGTACCAGAAAAACATACTCCTCCACGCCCGCCACATGGGGCAGTGATTCATGATGCACCCCTGCGTCAAACTCAATATAGAACACTTCTACATTCCTTACCGGGTCAAATGGAAACAACGGATACGCCCTCATTTCACCGTTTTCTTCCGTGAGCACATCCTTATCACAAAGCCCGGCAACCGTATATTCCGCTTCCTCCTGCTTGCAGAAAAAAGACAGCGGTATTTTCAGTCCTGTTGAAATCTTCCACAATATGTTGATGGTGGGCGAGGACTGGCCCCGCTCAATCTGTCCTAGCATGGGTTTGCTGACGCCTGTCAGTTCTGCAACAGCATCCAGCGTCAGCTGCCTTGCGTTGCGGATTTCTTTCAACCGCTCTCCTATCTTCAATGAAACCTGCTCCATGATTTCTCCTCGTGTTTGTTTTTGCATATGAAATTTATTATAACATACAAAATCATAAAAATAAAGATATATCACCTAAAACACACGGAAATCAATTTTCAAATCTGCTGTGTAATGGCAAAGCAACTTTGAAAATTGATTTTCGTGCCTAAAACAACAAATCATCAGATGACACAAAACGACTTTTTTCGGGAATGAAAAACATATATTTACTACATCGCATATAAGCACACACATGGAATTATTTTCACATACATGGTATAATTGTCTCATTAAATTGCGGAGATGCTACTGTGAAAAATAAATTTTTCACAGACAAATTTGTGCTGACGCCCGAATTTGAAGGTGTTGGCAGCATGGAGGATACCATGAATTTTTCAACATTATTAGATTGCCATAAGAAATGGCGGAATCTTCTCGTAATCGGAAAAACCATAGAACGGGACGGCAGGAAATACCACATTCTTGGCATGACCTTATCCGATGAAGCAAAACTTTACATCATTGAGCCATACGATAAGCGGGAACCCATAAATAGAAAGGGCATCCGCAACCACAGACGAATATTAAAAGAACATGAAGGAAGAAACTGCTGCTATTTACATTGCAGCGACTTCCATCTTGGTAATGATAGGCTTCAGACCCTGGGCGGCATGGGCGGCCCCCTGGAATACTCCACAGAGGATTATGAGGCGATACAGCTATTTCTTGACATGATGAGCGCCGGATGGACAGTTCCGGAATGGCTTCAAGATATTGATTGGGCTGACCTGCAGTTGGTGACACTGCGTATTGCCAATATGGAAAAGCTGCCCAACTATTCGCCGGATATGCCTATAACCATAACCCACAGCCCGGACTCCACTCAGCACATACTTGAAAAGACAGTCACTTTAAATGTGGGAAAAAGCCGCTCGTTTTCTTTTACGGATGATTATGGGGACAACGTGCAGTGCCATATCAATCATGTAGCTCTGATAGATATGTGGAAAAATACAGAGGAAGAACTCCGTGACCCCAAACTGACAGAAAGGTTTCCCCCGCAACAGTTGGAAGAAGCAAGAAAACACCGCTATGACGCATTGGAGCAGTGCTGCCCAAAGGGGATGTGCTATGTCGGCATAGAATATGAATGCAGCAAAAATTATGACTTGGTATTCCACTCCAAACAGTATTTGGCATCACGCCCGGAATCACATCAAGGAAGTTGCCATTTTCTTATGATGCACTTAAAGCCTGAGCAGGAAACAGGAATGCACTGTCTTCCACTGAAAGGCTGTGTGATACAGACGCCAGTCTCCCCGGGCACTTCCAAAATCCCTGCGGAGCTATTTTTGTATCACGAGAGAATAAGTGCGTGGACTGAAACTGTTTCCTAACAGCAGCATGACGAAAAAAAGAGCCTTTACAGCTTCTTATCACTGTTTGCGAAAAGATCACCTGCAGCGGGAATTACCCATACATCCGGAGCAGAATGATCATCTATGTGATGAATTCCTCTTGGAAAAGCTCTGCCTCTATGCTCTCGCGTCAAAGCCGCCCTGCACTTTCATCCCGGCAACCTCAGAATTTATCTCTTTCCTTGCTGCTCGGAATGCGTCATAGTAGGCCGCCTTTAAAGCCCCGTGTACCTCCGTTTCCGCTTTCGATTCCTTCTCATGCCAGCCCACGCCCGCCGTGTAGGTCAATATCTCGTCACCGTTTCCGTCATACACATGGATTGCGGAGCCCATACCTTCTGACTGGAACTCAGCTTCATAGGGCTCGCCGAACAGGATGCACAGCCATCGCTCATCAGCCTCTCTTATCTTCTTCATGTCCGCCATGTCTTGATTAAGTTTTCCCATCAGTGCGGCCCTATCCGGTGCCACTTTGGCAACCTCGCTTTTTCGCAGGGAGAGGAACTTCTTTCCCATATAAACATTCTCTGCCGCATCCTCCCTGGCATATTCGGTTATCTTCTTTTGGAGGGAATCCGATAATTTCCAACCTTTCCTTGATGCCATTTTCCCTGCCGCTGTGGATTTCGTCTGATGGCCTTTTACGATTCCTGCAATATCCATTTAAGTCTCCTTTCCTGCTCCCTGATTCGCCTATCAGCCGAAGTGCCAGGCATACCTGCCCTACTCCGCTGTGGCTTATAGGGTTATGTATCTGTGGATTTTTATCCCTAAAATAGTTTCTATTAGATTTATCGTCAATCTGCAAAAATTTTTCATAGTTACAGCACCAACTATTTCGTTTTGGATGTTAAATTCTACCACCAATATATTCCCCCTGCTTTCCCGACTGTGGCTATACTTTTTCAATGAGATAACGTATAATGGAACTGGTGGCAAGTCCCCCTGCAAGCAACGAGGCATCAAGCTTACCGCGCTGCACAGCAAACACTGCACAGCAACGGAGTATGTGACCTTCGCGGCAGTCGCCAAATATCTATGAGATGCTTCGCATCTCTATAAGTACGTCTACTTGGCTCGCTGCTCGCGGGAATCAAGATTTATATTCATGATAGGAGTAACAAGATGATAGTGAAATATATGGAAAAAAAAGATAAAGATTTTGTGATGCGAATAGATAAGCATGTGAATGATACTATATATCATAAACGCGTTTATACAAAAACAGGTTATATCATGTGGGAAAAAGATGTTCCAATTGGGATAATGCATTATAACGTTTTGTGGGATAATCTTCCTTTTTTGAATTTAATATTTGTTGACACAAAATATCGAAATAAGGGATTTGCTTCACAGGCACTTGCTTTTTGGGAAAATGATATGAAGCAGCAAGGCTACAAGATGACTTTGATTTCAACACAAGCTAACGAAGAAGCGCAACATTTATACCGAAAATTAGGTTATATCGATTGCGGTGGATTGATATTCAATCATACGCCATTTGACCAACCTATGGAATTGTTTTTCAGGAAAGTTTTGTAGAATATAATTCATTCAAAGCTTCCATAGCCGCAAAATGGGAATTTGCAGGATTCGTACCTATTTCTCAAAAACAACAAAACCACATTCGTAAGGATGGTCGCAATACACACTTTCTTTCTTATCAGTGCGATGTAACAAGATTTTTAGTATAATGAGAAAATCTCCCCCACCTGATAGAAGCATGAATTCTGCCAGGAAAAATAGCAATAATTGATTTGTTATCACCGCAGCCACTGCAGCTCCAGCTCCTAAGACTAATGTAGGCATAGCAGTTCCTAACAGATATTGCCACTTTCTCAACGGTTCCGAGCAAGTGCAGTATGGAGTAAAACTACTCCATACGAATCCAAAATCAATTGAATGAAAATGATTTTTTGCAAAAGTCCCCCAGGTAATTCCATGTATTAATTCATGCAGTATGATCAGGCACGGCATAAGTAGAAATGCTGCTACGTCAAATTTCAAAGAGATCCCCTCCAAATTAAAACCATTCACATTATAGTTGACCCATAATATAAAAGCCATCAATGGCAACATGCTCAAAGGACCTAAATAATTTGCTTGTCGAATATTGATAATCATATTCTCTATTTTATATCCCTTTTGCTGCATTTCAGAACTTAATTTTTCAAAGGAAACTTTACGTTTCAATTCTTTTTCTGCTAATTTTCTTTTGTCTTTATCCATAGTCCATTTCCTTCAACTGTCGGTTTGCTATTGAGATTATTGTATCTGGCTTGAGCAAATATGTCAATCCATATCACATTCTGCCCACGGAAATTAATTTTCAAAGTTGCTGTGTGCTGGCAAAGCAAACCACCAGCTCAGACGGCAAAATATTACTTGAACTGACCTTATAAAAACGCCAGCGCTTAGCGAGGTTCTACACGAGCTTAGCGTCTGTTGCGTTTTTATAGAGCAAAAGCGCGTCAGTGAAGGTAATATTTTGCCGTCTGAGCGTGGCTTTATTTTATCTTGCACACAGCAGATTTGAAAATTGATTTCCGTGCATTCTTCCCCTTTCCCTTGCTTGCCTTTATTCTTTCCGTTTTTATCATTTATACCCTCAATGACTCCCTTCATTGCCACATAATCATCACATCCCTATGGTCAATAAAAAATATGAACAGAATGCATCCACGCCCAGTCTATCATTCCCATAAACATAGAAAATACAGTAAGTACGATTATGAGCAATATCGCCGGCACATCATAAATCACCTTATTCTGTTCCACAATCTGGCCCTGCGCTCCCCACACCTCATAAGATTTCTGCCTGTTGCTAAAAAGCACTTCAACGCCCAGAAAAATTAAAATCAGCGGCCAAAACCGATAGATTATTCTGTAGTCCAGCCTGGGAAGGAACAGATGGAAAAGGAATAATACACCTGTTACAATCAGTACCAGTCCGAAAGTGATAGATCCTACTCTGTGTATTCTAATCGTCTGTCTCTCCATCACATGCCCTCCCGTTTTTCTTCCTGTTTCTCCTCGCTGTCCTGCATCCCGCCTGACGCATTTGGCCCTTTTACCTCATCTGTCTTACTAAAATTCTCAAACTTTTCCCCATTCACATCTTCCTGTGCACCTTCTGATGCCACGGATTCTTTGAATGTTATATCTTCCTTTACTGTTTTATCCTCTTTTAACTGGCCGCTTGAAACAATCTCCACTTTTTTCCCTTCCAGCATCTTAATCCCCAGAAAAATAATGCCGAAACCGATTGCTATACTCGGAAGACAGTTCCCAATCACTCTCATAGTGCGCGAAATGATCTTGAACTGTTCCGGAAGTATCCATGATACAATTTCGGCAAATGTGTTCCACAAAAAGCAACCGCCCAAAAAGATTAAAATGCAGGCAATCACTTTATTATACTTATGCACAAGCCCCTCTGCCTCCGACATCTGCAACCCAGCCAGCCCCAAAATGCTTTTATCCTCCACTTTTGCAAATTCTTCATCGCTCAGACTGGCAAGATGGTTTACATAAAAGAAGCTAAAGAACCACTCCACCACACATAACGCCATGATTGCTGCCTGCGCAATCCATATGCTGACAACAATCGTCATTATAAACAAGAGCATCATGCTCACACCTCTGTTCATAAAGCCCATATACATCTCTCCTGCCCCTGGCATACAGGACCAGATAAAGGTAAAAAATCTGTTTTTCTTCGTTGTTTTCATATAAATCCTCCATCTTCTATTTAAAAAAATTAATCTGTCCAACAAAAGAATTCATTCTTTCACTTGTCTTTCGCATGTTCTCATTGAGTATATAATTTAAATTTACACTTAAATCCGTATTCTCATCCTTTTCCATATCATCCTGCTTATCCCTCATCTCCCGGGCAATTTCCATTTTCTGTCCGTTTTGGTCTTCTCTCTCCCAGCCCGTTTCGTATCTGCTTTCCCAACCTAGCGAAGGAAGCACTGCTAACATGAAAATCGCCGCTGCCATCCCCGCTATAATTTTAAGACGATACGTAAAAAGTTGAACCGCTCGCTCTCCACCCCCGGACTTAGGCAATGCCTCCACGGTTTGTTCAGGAAATGCCTGTTTTAGAATTTCTTCCTTTAAGTGCCTTGGCGCATAAAGCTCCTGCTTCTCTAACTGACTTATCAAGAGCTCTAACTCCTCGTCTGTTGGATATTCCTTCATACCGGTTCCCCCTTTCCATATACCTTTTTAAGCATTTGTTTTGCCCGATAAATCTGGGTTTGAATCGTCTTTAAACTTTTTCCCTGTTTTACCGCAATCTCTCTTGGACTAAGTTCATCAAGATAATACGCCCTGGCCACCTGATTATAAGGTGGTTTTAATTCGTCACAGCTTTTTGCCAGTTCATCCTTTATCTCCTCCTCCATACAAATTTCCTCCGGAGACCCCCTCTCCTCCACGGCCAATTCAAAAAAGGTATCCTCCACCGGAACGCTCCGGCGGCTTGCGCTGCGCAGATAGTCAATACTCTTATTGGTGGCAATCCTGCATATCCAGGCCTTCTCATTGTCTCCATCAAAAGTACCATATCTCTGGAACACTGATAAAAAGGTTTCCTGCGTCAGGTCCTCAGCCGCAAAGTAATCACCAGTTAATTTATAGCAGATGGAAAAAACAAGCTTGTCATACGCGTTAATCAACTCAGCCAGCCTGCTTTCCGTGCAGTCGGCTTCTTTTACCACAGTACTTATTCTCTCCACCTCGCTTTCTGTTTCTTACTTTCACTTACTATAACGAATCTGTCTTTCCATTGTCTTCAAATATCTTCAAAATTTTATATAAATTTTTATATCAGCAAAAGTAACATTTCATCAACTGAAACTTGTCATGTAGTTTTAAATACTATATAATAGATATCAAAGCTCAATTATTTTTTATTGTTTATCGTACGAAGCAGCAGATTTCATGCGGGGGCTGCCGCGCAGAACCTGATGCCGTATGAAAAAGTGAAGTGAGGCAGGCCATATGACAATAGATAGAGAAGATTTATTAAACAGTATTCTGGAAAGCTTAAAACGAATACATCACATTAAGTTAGAGGATATCCCCAACATTGATCTTTATATGGATCAGGTAACTACCTTTATGGAAAGCAAACTGCGCAGTACCACCAGGAATCCGGATGAAGACAAAATATTGACCAAAACCATGATCAATAACTATGCAAAAAATGACCTTCTTCCGCCCCCTGTCAGGAAAAAGTACAGCAAGGAGCATATACTGCTTCTCATATTTATTTATTATTACAAAGGAATCCTCTCCATAGGAGATATCCAAAGTCTTCTAAAGCCCCTAACGGAGCGCTATTTCCATGCTGCCAACGGAGCGCCGGATTTAGGATATATTTATGAGGAAGTTTTCAGCTTAGAGGCAGATGAAGTGGCCGACCTGAAAGAAAACATCATTAAAAAGTTTTCCACTTCCCAGAAAACCTTTCAGGATGCCCCTGAAAAAGACCGGGAAATCCTCCAGCTTTTTTCCTTCATCTCCATCCTCAGCTATGATGTCTATGTGAAACGACTTTTAATCGAAAAAATGATTGACAGCTTTAAGGATGCAACGACTAAAAATAAAGGATAAGATGTCCGTGATATCAAATATGTACCATCAAACACGTAAAAGGTGCAAAGCCATGCAATTTGTTAAGGAAGCTTTGCACCTTTCAATTTCTTTACCTGCCATCTTTTGATTCATTCCGTACAATTTGACCTATTATTGACAGACTGATTATCTACGGAATGCTCCACCGGAAAGATTCTGTGTAAACCTGCACCTGGGAAATCCTTCGCAGCCGTAGAAATATCCATACTTTCCCTTTCTTTTGATTAAAATCCCTCCGCAAACAGGACAGGTAAGCTCCTCTCCTGCTCCGTCCGCTTCGCCTCCCCCGCTTTCTTTCTTCTTCTGCTCTAAGATTTTTCCCATCTCCTCATAACACTTCTGGTTCATCATACAATCATTTAAAGCCCGGTGAGCTCCTTTTGTTTCTATCTGAAAGTGCTCCGCCAAATCCGTCAATTTATGATGGGAAAGCTGCGGAAGACACCTTCTTGCCATAAAAAGTGTATCTACATAGTCATTTTGGAATTCTCTGCCAAGCGTCTCCCACACAGCGTCATATACAAAATTGGTATCGAAGGTATGTATATTATGCCCTACCAGCACGCCATCCCCAATAAATTCCATAAATCCGGCAACAGCCGTTCTGATATCTGGCGCTTCCGATACCATAGCATCCGTGATACCATTGACCGCTGTTGCCCCTGCAGGTATATGCCTGCCCGGATTTACCAAAGTGGAATATTGCCCTGTTATCTTATGCCCACAAACTTTCACAGCCGATATCTCAATAATAACATCCCTTTCCGGGTTAATCCCTGTGGTTTCAAGGTCAAAAACCACGTAATCCTTTAAATAACTGCCAAGTCTTTTTCCTTTGTTCCGAACTTTCATTTAACGGTTCCTCCACCTTCTCTTTCCCATTTGTTTATCAGATATCCTTCGGTCAGTCCTTAAAAATTTTCCTTTCGGCTAAATTTACATATTCTCACAAAATGCACAACCTATGCGCATTTCTGACCCATAAAAAGCAGCGAACTGTTGCTAAAATTCTCCGATTCCCCTTTTAAATCACTTTACTCTAGGACGTTAATATGTTAAAATCCTACTGTATGAATATCAAATGCTGCCATGTTTCAAAATCCAGCTTATTGATTATTTAATCGGGAGGCATTACATAATGAATAAGAAAATACAAACAGATGCTGTCGATCATTTATTTGAAGCTATTTTGTGCCTGAAAAGCAAGGAAGAGTGCTATAACTTTTTTGAAGATCTCTGCACAGTCAATGAACTCCTCTCTCTTTCTCAACGCTATGAAGTAGCGTCTATGTTAAAAGACCGCAAAACATACCTTGAAATAGCAGATAAGACCGGTGCATCTACCGCAACCATCAGCCGTGTCAACCGTTCCTTAAACTATGGCAATGACGGATACGGACTGGTATTTGACAGACTAGATAACCCGGGTGATAGCAACGGATAATCCTTATGGATTATCCGTCCATGTTTAGAAACAACATCGGGTCAACAAACTGACCATTTTGCATAATCTGATAACCAAGCTTCTGATTCTCTTTTCCCACGGTAAATAAAATATATCCTTTTCCAATCTGCTGCCCATCCTTCACCAATGCCGTTCCTGCATTCCGGTAGATAGACCGGCAGCCATTACCGTGGTCAATCACAATTTTGGTTCCATACATTTCATCTGTTTCCACACTGACTACTACACCGGTTCCTGACGTAACCACATTCGTTCCATTCGCAGCAGTGAGAACCACCATAGGCTCCCCCTTCGCCTCCTCCATAGGCGCCGGACCACTTAAAGGAAATCCCTTTGGCAACGTGTTTTCCATAATTTTCTGAGATATGGCATCCTCTGCCTCCGCCTTCTGACTAACGGTTTCCCCCAGAACAGCCATTTTATCTGTCAATGTTGCATTTAAAGCACTGAGCGCCTCATTTTCATCTGTCAAGTCATTAATCGTTATCGTCTGATTTATAATTTCATTTCTTGCATCCTTGATTGCAATGGAATCAAGGATAAATTTGCAGATAATTCCCACCGCCAACAAAAATAAGATAGCAACGGCCACTTTCATTCCTCTTTGGCCAACCGTATGTTTTTTTACTGTGCCGTCACTTTTTTCCAGCACCATAATCAATGTATATTGATTCTTTCTTTTAGATGATTCCCCCATAATCTGCCATCACCTCCAGTCATTGCACCCATTTTAACACAGGAAGCCAATTAACACAACTTTATTACCATGGGTTTATCGATTGGGATGATGATAGAGCGAAACAGGAAATTAAAACTTTGTAAAAAAAATATTAAAATACCATGTGAAAATAGTATAATTTCCTTTACTTTTCAAAATATCTGTGATATTCTGGTAGTGTTACAGCATTCGTAACATGTACTATTATTTTTATTTTCGGAGGTATCTACAATGAACAAAGGTACAGTAAAGTGGTTTAACAACCAAAAGGGATACGGCTTCATCTCTGATGAATCAGGAAATGATGTATTCGTACACTACTCAGGACTTAACATGGAAGGCTTCAAGTCTCTTGAAGAAGGCGCTTCTGTTGAATTTGAAGTAGTGAATGGTGAAAAAGGACCTCAGGCCGTAAACGTAACAAAGTTATAATTAGAACATACTATTTATAACACATTAATCAGTAACACGATGTGCCTTTTCTTAATATAAATGTAAAGATTGCATTTAAAAAGCTGCATTTTATTTGGAATTTGCAATATTGTTTTATCGGATTAAGGAAATAACCTATCTCTTAGGGGGATAGGTTATTTTTTATTGCGGCAAGCATTCGTAAACCATGACGGCATTCGTTATTTTCTATTTTATGTAAGCAAGAACATCTTCAAGCTTCAGCTTTCCCCCGAACAAATCAAGCGCGCTTCCAATGGTTACGTCTATCCTTCCTCTGCCCAAGGTTTTTAATTTTTCAAGGTCCTCAAAATTATGTACCCCTCCGGCATAAGTGGTAGGAATCTGACATTCCTTTCCAAGCAGAGCCACAAGCTCCTGCTCAATCCCCTGTGCTTTTCCCTCCACATCCACCGCATGAATTAAAAATTCCCCACAGCAATCGGAAAGTTCTTCCAATGTATCCGCATTTAATTTCATATTCGTATAATTCTGCCATCTGTCGGTAACAATATAATAATCCTGACTGCTTTCTTGGAAGTTATTGTTTTCTGGGGAGCATCCTTTGTTCGGGTCGTATTCTTTTTCCAGGCACCACCCCATCCTGCGACAGCTTAAATCCAGTACAAGCCGTTCTTTTCCCACTGCTGCCACCATCTCGCGCAGACGGTCATAATGCAGCTTTCCATCTCTGAATATATAGGAGGTTACAATCACGTGACTAGCGCCTGCCGCTAAAAAGTCTTCCGCCCTATCCGGTGTAATACCACCGCCTACCTGAAGTCCGCCCGGATATGCTTTCAGCGCTTTCATGGCCTGCTCCCTGGTTTTTTCGTAGTACTCACTGCCGGGAGGGTTTAACAAAATTATATGTCCGCCCTTTAACCCTTTTTCCTCATATAACCGTGCAAAAAAGGCTGCGTCCTGTAAAGACACAAAATTTTCCAACGCTTTATTCCCTTGATCCTGAAGGCTTCCGCCCACAATCTGTTTTACCTTTCCGTTATGGATATCAATACATGGCCTGAATTTCATCCCTACACCCTCCGCATATCGCGATCTATACTTGCGAAACTGCCGCCCACCTGTATGCCGCAAGCGCAGCTTGCAGTGCCGCATCAATCTTTATTTTTTCAATATAACATATTTTTATTCTTTTGAGAAATTTCTCCGGATTAACTTTTAAAAATAAAGCATATTTTCTCCTTTTCTGCACATAATAGCAGGAGAACTGACAATCATGCAGTTCACAATTGGGCTTTTTAAATGGAAGATAGAGTTTGTGTCCGCGCTGCATCCGCAAACTCAATTATGCGCAAAAAGCGGCGCAGAAATGATGGTAATATGATAGGAGGCAAATTATGAAAAAAATGAGAAAAATGATTGCGGTATCTCTTGTCATTGCAATGCTCTGTGTTTTAACTGCCTGTGGAACTGACAAAAATAAAAACACAGATGATATGGCTGGAAATACCAACACCACCGAAAACAATAACGCTGGAAATGATAACACAACCGGCGGCAATCGTGGCAACGGATCCGGCGGCAATGACAATGCCAGCCAGAATGCAGATTCAGGCAATGATACCCTGACAGGGGACAATGGTTCCGGCGATGACAACACATCTGATAGCAATGTAGGCGCCGGAAACGGTTCTGGCGATACCACAAACGACCAGGATGGAAATAATAACAGCAATGTAAACAGTGCCACTGCCGGAAATGGTAAAGATGACAATGATTCCCTTTTAGAAGATGCCGGTGATGCGGTAAGCGATGTAGTGGATGATGTAGCCAATGGTGTATCCGACCTTACGGACGATTTAACCGGCAACGGAAACAATGATAACAACACAGACAATAACACAACCGGCAATAATGCCGACAATAGCAATACTGCCGCTGGCAACACCACTGCCAGAAGGTAAAACCTGCTTATTGATTATCAAAAGCCGGGAAACTGCTTTTCAGATTCCCGGCTTTCTAAAAAACATATCCTTCAAAGTACCATCAGCAGCCGATTACATCACTCATATCATATAAGCCTGCCGGCCTTCCTTTGAGAAACTTTGCCGCCTGAATAGCGCCTTTGGCGAAAACGGCCTTAGAATATGCTCTGTGGGAAAAAGTGATAACCTCATCTGCCCCGGCAAAAATCACATCGTGGTCACCCACAATGGTACCGCCTCTGACTGCAGAAAACCCGATTTCTTTTTTGGGACGCTGCTTTCTTCTTCCACTTCTGTCATACACGTATTCATATTCCCCGCCAAGGACTTCGCTTACAGAATCCCCCAGGGCAAGGGCTGTGCCGCTTGGCGCATCCACCTTAAGCTTATGATGCTTTTCCACAATTTCAATATCAAATCCTGCAGGCGCCAAAATAGCTGTTGCATCCTTTAAGAGCTTCATTAGCATATTAATTCCAAGGGACATATTGGCAGATTTTAAAATGGCCGTCTCCTTTGAAGCTTCTTCCACCTTCTTGAGCTGCTCACTGCTCAGTCCCGTAGTGCAAAGGACACAGGGTATATGCTCCCTGACGCAGTATTGAAGCAGACCATCCACCGCTGGCGCCACACTGAAATCAATGACCACATCCGCACTTACGTCACATGTCCGGATATCAGAAAATACCGGGAACGGATTTTTCCCTTCGTCAAAGGCATCTACGCCTGCTGCCACTTTGATTTCTTCCTCCTCTTTGAGCAGCTCTAAAATAGTCTGGCCCATTTTTCCATTACATCCATGTATTATTACGTTTGTCATAAAAGTTTTCCTTCCATTTTATTGATTCCAATTCGGACGTTTTTTACAAAATACCGTAATCCTTCATTGCCTTTTCCAGCTTAGCCGCATTTTCTTCTTCCATCTCCGTAAGCGGCATCCGCAGCGTACCGGCTTCTTTTCCCATAAGGTTTAACGCCTTCTTTACCGGAATCGGATTTACCTCGCAGAACAGCGCATTACAAAGCGGGATCACCCGAAGTTGTTCCTGACAGCTTCCTGCCACATCTCCTCCAAAGAACCTGGCACAGATATCATGGGTCTGCTTAGGCGCCACATTGGAAAGAACTGAAATAACGCCTTTCCCACCTAATGCAAGAATTGGTACAATCTGATCATCATTGCCAGAGTACAAATCTACTTTGCCATCGGCTAATGCCATCAGCTTAACGATCTGGCTGATATTGCCGCTGGCTTCCTTAACCCCTACAATATTCTCCACATCCGTACATAGCCTTACCACCGTTTCAGGCGCAATATTGCAGCCTGTGCGGCTGGGTACATTATAAAGGATGCAGGGAATCTTTACGGAATCCGCAATTGTTTTATAATGCCTATAAAGTCCGTTCTGGGTAGCTTTATTATAGTAAGGAGAAACCAAAAGAAGCCCATCCACGCCGTATTTTTCTGCCTCTGTGGAAAGATACACTGCAGTTTCCGTGCAATTTGAGCCGGTTCCTGCCACCACCGGAATACGTCCCGCCACTTTCTCCACACAATATTTAATCACATCCAAATGCTCCTCATGGGTCAAAGTGGATGATTCACCGGTGGTTCCGCACACAATGATTGCATCTGTCCCCCCTGCAATCTGGTCTTCAATCAGCCCTGCAAATTTCTCATAGTTCACTTCTCCGTTCGCCTTAAAAGGCGTAACAATCGCAACACCTGCACCTGTAAAAATTGCCATATCTTTTCCTCCTTTAATTAAGCTTCTATCCCGATTTTGTAAGAAAAAATCGATGCACCCCTGCGCACCGACTCATCCTGAATATCTTTTATCGGATAGCGCCCCATCATTTCTGATGACAGTCATACAGTTCTTTACTGTATGCCCAAGAATCTGTCCGCAGGATACATATTCTTTCGGCGTTTTTTCCTTTCGTTTCCCTTCCTCTGTGCCTGCCACATCCAAAAAACTACTCATAAAATACGCAACCTCTATCTCTATGCCCTATAAAATTGTATAAAAATATCATAGCACCACGCGGTCACACTGTCAACGCGCAGATGCTATGATTTTATGCTGAACATCATGCAAAAGATGCGGCTCCCTATCCCACCTGGTAACTTTCGATTCTTGAAACCTCATCTGCCAGCTTGCAGGCTTCATCGTTCAGAGAATTTCCGGTCAAAATTACATCCATACCTTCATTTCTCATCTGAAGAAGCCTCCCTAAATCATCCACTGTTATGATTCCATGGTTAATCAAGCCAAGCACTTCATCCAAAATCAGGAGATCACATTCCCCTGTAGCTAAAACCTTCTTTGCAAAGTGCATTCCATTTTTTATATTGACAATTTCATCCTCTCTTTCTTCCTGGTTTAGTTCATCAAATCCCTTGTTCATCTTTGCAAAGCTAAAAATCTTAATTTCAGGTTCAAGCCTGCTTAAAAGCGCTGAGTCTGCAAGTCCCTTTCCCTTAAGAAACTGGATGATCACAACACGCTTACCCAAAGATGCTGTCATCACTGCCCTTCCCAAAGCAGCCGGCGATTTCCCGTGTCCATCTCCGCTGTATATATATACCAATCCCTGTTCCATAAATGCACCTCGTATGAATAGCAATTCTCTCTCGCTTCACGAATCACTCTATTAATTAAATTCCGTTTTTATAATATCATAGAAATGCATCAAAATCAATATTGGCAGACTATGTCCCACTTTTTAGGTTTTTATTCCTCTACAAGCTCCAACTTACTTACAGATACTTCATAAGCAATTCTCTTTTCCGCATCCTCATCGGAAATCCTTTTCATGTATTCCCTGCTCTGAATCCTGCCCCATATTTCACATCTGGTTCCCACCGAAAAATTGCTTGCAAACCTGGCATTCCGCCCCCAGCAGATGCACGGTATGTAATCACTTTTCCCATAAGGTCTGTTCACGGCCAGCAGCAAGTCGGCGATTTCCCTTCCAAGAGGCGTTTTTCGATAAATAGGCTCCTTGCATATGTAACCATCTAAATATATCTGGTTCGTCTTCGAGCTCTCCGGTGTTTCATCCACAAACTCAATTTCTCTTGCAAAAACGGAAAGTACCAGCCGGTTTTTACGTTCTTCATGACGATTATAGGAGCGAAACTGGCCTTGAACCATAATGTTAAGGCCTTTATAATCCTCCTGCACATCAATCAGCCGTTCTGAAACCATCAGTGGGATAACATCGCTGGAATCGCTTAATCTGGGCACATTTACATCCACCATATAAAAGCCTTCCCCAAAAATCTCATGACTAAAAACAAAATCACTGACGATTTCTCCCATAATCACCACCTGGTTGTTTTCAATTACCTTATCTGTCATCTTTGTTCTCCCTTCTTACCCTTTAAGAATTTTTTCCTGTCATATACTACTAATTATATAGAAAAATGCACATATTAGAACTTTTAGTTATCGCGCGATTTCGCGGTAATACCGTTAGATTTTGTATTTACAAGCCATAAGAGTTAGTGCTATACTAAAACAGTTTGAAATTGTAACAATCGCAAGCCGTGCTTGCAATATGCAGGAGGCATAAAATTATGAAGAAGCAGAGAGAAGATATAAGAAATTTAGCGATCATTGCCCACGTTGACCACGGCAAAACCACCCTTGTAGACGAGCTTCTTAAACAAAGCGGTGTATTCCGCGCAGGTCAGGAGGTTGCGGAGCGTGTCATGGATTCCAATGACCTTGAGCGGGAACGCGGCATCACCATTCTTTCCAAAAATACTGCCGTGACCTACAAAGGAACGAAAATCAATATTATTGACACCCCCGGTCATGCGGATTTTGGCGGAGAAGTGGAGCGTGTCCTAAAAATGGTTAACGGCGTTGTCCTTGTGGTAGATGCCTTTGAAGGGGCCATGCCCCAGACCAAATTCGTGCTGAAAAAGGCGCTGGAATTAAAACTTCCCGTCATTGTATGTGTAAACAAAATTGACAGACCGGAGGCCCGGGCCGAGGAAGTGGTAGACGAAGTGCTGGAATTATTTCTTGATTTGGATGCGGACGAAAGCCAGTTTGACTGTCCCTTTGTATTTGCCTCCGCCAAAACAGGGACTGCCACCCTTGATATAAAAGAGCCCGGTGTCAGCATGATGCCGCTCTTTGACACCATTGTCGACTACATCCCGGCTCCCGAGGGTGATCCTGACGCCGGAACACAGGTCCTTATCAGCACCATAGATTACAATGAATATGTAGGCAGGATTGGTGTTGGCAAGGTTGACAACGGTACGGTCAAAGTCAATCAGGAGGTTGTGATTGTAAACCACCATGACCCTGATAAGTCAAGAAAAGTAAAAGTCAGCAAGCTTTATGAATTTGATGGTTTAAATAAGGTAGAAGTTTCAAAAGCAGAGATTGGTTCTATTGTGGCTATCTCCGGTATTTCTGATATTCATATTGGAGACACCCTCTGTTCCCCTGAAAACCCTGTTCCGATTCCATTCCAGAAAATTTCAGAACCTACCATTGCCATGCATTTTATGATCAACGACTCTCCCTTAGCCGGACAGGAAGGCAAGTATGTCACCAGCCGCCATATAAGAGAGCGTCTGTTTAAAGAGCTCAATACGGACGTATCTTTGAGAGTGGAGGAAACCGGGACTACCGAGGCCTTTAAAGTATCGGGCCGGGGGGAATTACACCTTTCTGTTCTCATTGAAAATATGCGAAGGGAAGGTTATGAGTTTGCGGTTAGCAAGGCGGAGGTTCTTTATAAAACAGATGAAAACGGTAAAAAATTAGAGCCTATGGAGCTTTGCTACATTGATGTGCCTGAGGAATTTTCCGGCTCTGTCATCGAAAAGCTCAGCCAGCGAAAGGGAGAATTACAGAACATGGGGGCAGCCTCCTCCGGCGGCTACACCCGTCTTGAGTTTTCTATTCCTTCCAGAGGCTTAATTGGCTACCGGGGAGAATTTATGACGGACACCAAGGGGAACGGTATCATGAACAGCGTTTTTGACGGTTACGGTCCTTATAAAGGCGATATCCAATACCGCAAGCAGGGCTCTTTAATCGCATTCGAAGCGGGGGAGGCCATTACCTATGGTCTTTATAATGCCCAGGAGAGAGGCACTCTTTTTATTGGTCCCGGCGAAAAGGTTTATTCCGGCATGATTGTTGGTCAAAGCGGAAAGGGCGAAGATATTGAGCTGAATGTCTGCAAAAAGAAACAACTTACCAACACACGTTCTTCCAGCGCAGACGAGGCCCTGCGCCTGACCCCTCCCAAGATACTGAGCTTAGAGCAGGCGCTTGAATTTATTGATACGGACGAGCTTTTGGAGGTTACACCCAAATCTCTGCGAATCCGCAAAAAAATTCTGGATCCTACCATGCGCAAGCGGGCTGCTATGCGTGCCGCATCCCTTGCACAGAATCAGTAAAAAAATGTTTCAACCTTCGATTTTAAATAGAACACCACGCCAATATTGAACTGTTCTCCTGCAAACGGATAACCAAAGAAATATAACTTTTTTGCCAATAGGTAAATCCTATTGGCATTTTTATGCTCTCTGTAAATATATCTCATACTTCTCCCAAAAAAACCTTTCTGAAATACTATACTTTCACTTATGTACAAATCTATCAATATTTTTCTTGTATAATTGAGATTTTGTAGTATCATGAAAATATCATTACGACAGATGGAATAATCTGAAAATATAGTTAATTGAGGTATGTTTATGAAACGCGAGAATAATTATGACCTTTTAAGAATTTTAAGTACTTTTGCAGTCATCATGATCCATGTAAGTGATTCATGGTTTTCAAGTGCCGTTAATCAAATAACTGAATACAATACGAATATAAAAGATATTCAGGCATCCTTTTTTATTTGTTTTTATAATTCAATATCGAGATTTGCAGTACCTTGCTTTATTATGTTGTCTGGTGCATTGATTATCAGCAATAGTAAAAATGCGGAGTATAAAAAATTTTACGCTAAAACTTTTGCCAAAGTAGGCGTGCCAACGGTTATTTTCAGTCTATTATACATTTTATATAGATTGCCCTTTTGTTTTTGGGGTGAGGAGAAGGAAATAATTTCTTTGCTGAAAGATATACTGAAAGGGTCGCCAATGTATCATATGTGGTATTTATATATGTTAATTGGTATATATGCACTCACCCCTATTGTTATACGATTCAAGAATAGTATTACAGAAAAAACATTTTACAACCTGGATTCTCGGAGTTAACATGACGAGGTTGGTACCTTCACTCCGAGAGCCTCATATATTTTTGCCTGCT
>NZ_QZDT01000055.1 GCF_009917485.1 Parablautia muri | reverse complement strand
TGTTTGGCGAAGTGTGCGGGGAATGGGGACAATTTCATAGGGGAACAGGAAAAACAGGCCGTCCGGAATGATCTGGGCGGCTTTCCTGCATGAATTGTACATGGATGTTGGAACAATTTCCGGCGCAGATAAGAGAGGCATGGTTCGAAAGAGTCAGACAATATAAGATAGAAACATGGAAAATGCAGTTCAGAGAGCTGCTATAGACTGGAAATAAATAGTTGTATATACAATTGATTGTGTGACAGGAAAATGGGTGATTTCACGACAGCAGGTGAGGTCGAATCTGTGACAGCTCATGAAGTTATTAACACAAATAGCATGACGGAGCTTTACACCAATATGCGCTATCTCCAGTACAATACCTTACAGCGTTTGGGGTTAGGTCATTTTGACAGTTGGGCGGCATCCTTTGGGGAAACACAGACAGCGATAGAGCTTGCGCCGGAGGGGACTGGATACCGGGCAAAAACAAGGTTTGCCAAGTTCTTTAATTTACCGGAACTGATTGCGTTATTTAAGGAGAGCGCAGACATTCAGACACCGGATATGTTAAAGCTGCCTGTGCCGGAAGCGGATTATGAAAATATCGTGTTAAAGCCGAGCGAGTACCAGCAGGACATGGTACAGTCCCTTGCGGACAGGGCGGAAGCGGTCAGGGACAGAAAAGTGCAGCCGAACATCGACAATATGCTCAAAATCACAAATGACGGAAGAAAGTTAGCATTAGACCAGCGGCTCATCAATGATATGCTCCCGGATGAAGAAAACTCCAAAGCCACAACCTGTGTGGAAAAGGCGTTTGAGATTTGGGAACAGACCAAAGAGCAGAAATCGGCGCAGCTTATCTTCTGCGATTTATCCACACCGAAGGGAGATGGGACATTCAACGTATATGAGGACATCAGGGATAAACTTATGGCGAAGGGAGTGCCGGAAAATGAAATAGCATTTATCCATAACGCCAATACGGAAACAAGGAAAGCGGAGCTGTTCGCAAAAGTAAGAAGCGGGCAGGTTCGTTTTTTGTTAGGCTCAACCGCAAAAATGGGAGCCGGGACAAACGTACAGGACAGGTTGATTGCGCTACACCACCTCGATGTGCCCTGGCGTCCGTCCGACATTGAACAGCAGGAAGGTCGGATTTTAAGGCAGGGCAACATGAATGACAAGGTAAAGATTTTCCGGTATGTGACGGAAGGGACATTCGACAGCTACTCATGGCAGCTCATCGAAAACAAGCAGAAATTCATCGGGCAGATTATGACGAGCAAATCCCCGGTCAGAAGCTGTGAGGACATAGACGAAGCGGCTCTCACCTATGCGGAAGTAAAGGCTCTGGCAACTGGCAACCCGTATATCAAGGAAAAGATGGTGCGTCCGTAAACCGCCACTTTGTTGGCGGTGCGGTCTAGTTAAAATACTCCCTTTAGCAAGGAGTAGGTAAAAGTATTAACGTGGAGAAATTCACAACCTATCATTCTACAACTTATCTGATTTTGGAAACAAAACAGGGAGTGTAGCATGTTGTTGTCTGTATACAGGCAGACAGCAGAGTAACGATTAAAATTCCTAATAAGTTGTTTTGCTGTGAGAATGAAAATTCGTATATGAGGGTAAAAGCTGGATTGCTTTAACGATAGCCAGAGCTTGGGTATAGCCTTTGCCCCTGCACGAACGGAATTGAAACGTGCAGTATCTTGGCAGTTATATTTCCATTTTGTATAACTGCGTAATACTCAAGATAAAGCAACCATGAGTAGTGTGTAAATGGCGAAAGTCGTACTCCGACAATACGAAAAGCTAATGTTTTAATTAGGCTAAACGGAGATTACCTAAACCCGAAAGGGCATGGTAACAGAGCTTCCGTAGTAGTCCGAGGAACCTGAATCAACAGGGAAAGCTGTAAAATCAGATGCGGGAAAGCCGCCCACATGGCGAAGGGAAGCAGTAGGTTTGGAAAATACAAAGAAAGGAAGGTGCGAGAGGCATTGAGAAATCCAATTAACGTATTGAAAAGCTTAAGCGAGAAATCGCAGGAGAAATCGTATAAGTACCAAAGGTTATACAGGAACTTATACAATCCGGAGTTTTATCTGCTGGCATATCAAAATATTTATGCCAACAAAGGTAGTATGACACCGGGAGTAGATGGCATGACCATTGACGGTATCAGCATGGCTCGAATTAACAGAATTATAGAGAGTATGCGAAACCAAAGTTATCAGCCAAAACCTGCAAGACGTGAGTATATCAAGAAGAAAACAGGCAATAAGAAAAGACCGCTTGGTATTTCTTCCGCTGATGATAAACTGGTGCAGGAAGTAGTCAGAATGATACTGGAAAGTATCTATGAGGGAAGTTTTTCTGTTAAATCACATGGTTTCAGACCAAACAAAAGCTGTCATACAGCACTGATACAGATTAGGAAAACTTTTACAGGAGCTAAATGGTTTGTTGAGGGCGATATAAAAGCGTGTTTCGACAGTTTTGACCATGCAGTGCTTATCCGTATTTTGAGAAAGCGTATAGAAGATGAAGCATTTCTAAATCTGATATGTAAATTCTTAAAAGCAGGATATATGGAACAGTGGACATTTAATAAAACTTATTTCGGTATTCCACAGGGTTCGGGCTGTAGTCCGATACTTGCAAACATTTATCTGAATGAATTGGATGAGTTTATGCAGGAATTAAAGGATAAGTTTGATGTTGGAGACTGTAACAGACGTAAAGTGTCCTATGAATATGAAAGTGTAAGGGGCAGGGCAAAACGCTTGAAAAAGAAATATGCCAAAGACTGGAATAAAATCAGTGAAGAAGAACGTACTCGTCGTGCAAAAGAAATTAGAGATTTAAGGGCAATTTATACAAAACTGCCACGTTATGAAGCACGAGACGAAAACTTCAAGAAGATACAGTATACAAGATATTGTGATGATTTTCTGATTGGAGTGATTGGAAGCAAGGAAGATGCAGAAATGATAAAAGCAGAAGTTAAGAAATTCCTTGCGGAAGAGTTAAATTTAACACTTTCGGACGAAAAGACAAAAATTACTCATACCAGCAAATGTGCAGATTTTCTTGGATATAAGATTAAAGTATCAAGAAATGATGGTATAAAAAGAAGAAAGGACGGTGTAAAATCAAGACCATTTAGTGGTGTGGTCAAATTATATGTGCCGAAAGAAAATTGGGTTAAGAAACTGCTTGAATATGAAGCAATTAAAATTGCAACTGATGAAGATGGTAACGAGAAATGGAAAGCCATGCATAGTGGCAAAGTTCTGAACAAAAGCGATATTGAGATTTTAAGTGACTACAATGCAAAGGTAAGAGGCTTATTTAATTATTATTGTATTGCTGATAATGCCTATGTAATAGGAAAATTTGGCAGGGCAATGAAATACAGCATGATGAAAACTTTTGCGTTCAAGTACAAGACAAAAGTCTCCAAAATTAAAAAGAAATATGTAAAGAATGGAGATTTTACTGTTAGTTATGAAACAAAGCAGGGTTTGAAAACTTCTGTATTTTATAATCAAGGCTATGGTAAAAGAGACAGCTCTGTTGCTGGGCAGGTGGAATTATTACCACAGTATAAAAGATACGACAGACCAAACAGCCTTGCAAGAAAATTGAAAACCAAAACGTGTGAATTGTGCGGTGGTTATTGTACAGAGTTGGAAATTCATCAAGTTAAGAAGTTTAAAAGTCTCAAAGGTAACAGTGAGTGGGAAAGACTTATGCTAAAGCGTAGGAGAAAAACACTTGCAGTATGCCCTAAGTGCCACGAACAAATTCATTCCTGTGATGAAAAACGATAAGTTGAACTTATGGCGAGCCGTATACATCGAGAGGTGTACGTACGGTTTTGGAGGGAGTATGGTACTGTCGAAGTAGATGACAGACTGTGCTTACCTCATGATTTAGATATTCAGGTGTCCAAGCTAAAGCTGTTAAAGGCGAACCACACCAGCCAGAAGTACCGCTTAGAGGACAATATCGTGAAGCATTACCCTGTGCAGATTGCTTCCATGAAGGAACGCCTTGCAGGGTATCGTGCCGACATTCAGACCTACGCACAGAATAAATTCCCGGACAAGGACACTTTCTCCATAAAAATCGGCAACCGGGTATATACGGACAAAAAGGAAGCCGGGGCAGCACTGATTGATATGTGCCGGAGCGCAAAACAGCCGAATATGGCAGTCACAATCGGGGAGTATCAGGGTTTTAAGATGAGTGTTTCTTTTGATTCGTTCTTTTCCAAGTTTACGGTGAATTTAAAGGGCAGCATCAGCCATGAGGTGGAAATCGGCACTGATCCGTTGGGAAATTTGCAGAGGTTAAGCAACGCCTTAGAGGGCATGACCGGGAAAATGGAAACGGTGGCGCAGAAGCTGGAGAACGTGGAGCATCAGCTTGAAACCGCAAAGGTGGAGGTCACAAAGCCATTCGCACAGGAAGAGGAACTTGCGGAGAAGCTGGAACGCCTGACAGAGCTAAATGCCCTGTTGAACATGGACGAAAAGGGCGGCGATGGGATTGATATGGACGATGAGTCGGAAAATGACGGGGAACAGGAGGAACTTGATACAGAAGAAATGGGGCGTGATGCGGAAGCGGTGGCGGATGCGCCTTTCAGACCGCAGGTGAACCGGGCAGTATCGGAGAAGGTGGCGGAGCATGGGAAAGAGAGGATGTTAGCCGACAGTCCGAGAGGGCGCATTTCCGTAAAAGAGAAACTTGCCGAGATGCGTGAGAAGGCATATGGGCAGAAAATGCCGGAAAAGCCGGATATTTCAAAAGGTAAAGGAAAAGAGGAAAGTTTATAAGGAGGGTAAAATGGAAACAGCAGGACAGAACGCAAAACAGGTCATGGAGGAAAATGACGCATTAAAGCAGCTTATAGAGCTGCTGAACCAGCAGAACATGAAAGAGCAGTCACAGGATTTTATGGGGGTTTTCTGGTATGTGGAGGGTATGCAGGTACAGCTTGCCGCAATGGTGGATGAATTACAGGGTGTCCGGGAGCAGCTTTCTCAGATGCAGGAGAAACAGCCGAAGCCCGTTACGGAGAACATTATGGAGAAAATATCCAACCTTCAGGAGAAAGTCACAAGCCTGTCGGAACGTCTGACAGCGGTAAGAAACCGTCTTGTGGAAACAGCAACACAGGCGGTCAACGCTTTTAAGGAAAAAGGCAAGGCGGAGATGTGCAAGGTTCTCCAGAAAGGAATCTCCGGCATGAAGTCCATGCTTTCCGGCTACCGGGAGTGTCTGGTTGACGTGATGACGGACTGTGAAAAGACAGCCAACCAGATTGACAGCATCGGGGACGAGTTAAAGCAGATCGGGAACAGCGTTTCCAACGTAGGCAGGCTGTTAGCCGGGAAAGGAACGAAAGAGGTATCGGACGAAAAGCCGGGTGTCGGTCTGACAAGGGCAGTCAACACGCCTGTAAAAAAGGCAGTGGAGAACCTGCGGAAGAAGATTGACGGGGCGGATCAGGCGTTTGAAAAGCTGGATCGGCTCTCTGCCCGTCTGGATGCCGGGAAGGAAGCGGAGAAAGGAGGGCGGGTGTCCGTAAAGGATAAGCTGTCGCAGATGAAGGAGAAGGTGGGACAGCAGAAAAAAGCACCGGAGCCGGATAAGGCAAAAAGCAAAGAGGAATGTTTATAAAACTATCAGCGAATAAAAATATCCAAAGAGGGGGCAGACAGGGAAACTTATCTGCCCTCTGTTTTTATGGAGGAAAAGGAGAGATAACCATATGGCAGATGCAAGAACTGAAAAACAGAAAGTAAAAGAAATAACGGACAGGCTGGAGGAAGGCTTGAAGGAGCTGTTTGAAGGGGAGAAATATAAAAGCTACCTGAACACCATGTCAAAATTCCACAATTACAGCGCAAACAATATCCAGCTCATAGAGATGCAATGCCCGGATGCGACATACGTTGCCGGCTACAAGGCATGGCAGAGGAATTTTGAACGCCATGTAAATAAGGGCGAGAGGGGTATCCGTATCCTTGCGCCTGCGCCTTATAAAATCAAAGAGGAACAGGAGAAGATTGATCCGGTAACGAATGAGCCTGTGCTTGACCGGGACGGGATGCCCGTCATGGAGGAAGTGGAGATAAAGATACCTGCCTTTCGTGTTGTGACAGTGTTCGACTATTCGCAGACGGACGGGAAAGAGCTTCCCGGACTTGGCGTGAATGAACTGCATGGAAATGTGGAGCGTTATCAGGATTTTATGGAAGCATTGGAGAGGGTTTCCCCTGTCCCAATCCGATATGAGGAAATGGAGGGTGACAGGAAAGGATATTTTATTGATTTAAGCCGCCCTATCGCCATTAAGGAGGGCATGAGCGAAGCGCAGACCGCAAAGACCGGAGTCCATGAAGTGGCACACGCAAAGCTCCATACAAGGGAAGCGGAGCAGGATACGGAGAAAGCAGTCTATAAAGACCGGGAAACGAAAGAGGTGGAAGCCGAAAGCGTTGCCTACACCGTATGCCAGCATTTCGGGATTGACACGTCTGATTATTCCTTTGGGTATATCGCCGGGTGGAGCAGCGGAAAAGAGATGCCGGAGCTGAAATCATCCCTCGACACCATACGCCGGACTTCCTCGGAACTGATAAAGGGGATTGAAGCGCAGCTTCTGGAGATTGAAAAGGAACGTGCTGCAGAACAGTCACAGGAGGACATTATCCTGCTTGTGTCGAATACAGACCGTTCCGAATATGACCTTTTGAATGTTAAGGGCATGGAGAGGACGGAAATATTTAATCTACTGTCTGCCATGAAAGACGATGACAGGCAGAATGCGGAAGCCTACCTTGAAAGAGCCGGGGCATGGGTAGCGCTGCTTGCCAATGAACGGAGCGAGGAAATAGGGGAATACCATTTAGACTATGCCTATGATACGGATACCCATGAGATAACCGATTATAAGGCATTGCAGGGAGAAAATGCCATAAATGACATGGAAAAAGCCAACATTCCGATTGAATATGGCGATGTAATTGTGAGATTCTCCACACCGGACAGCGGGAAATATGAAACCATTAAAATCACAAATATGCAGTCGGAAGTGCAGAATGCCCTGTACGACATACTGATGCGTGAAGTGGACGGGCAGGAGGGAAATGCTTTGGATTATCTGCGTGAAAAGGGTTTTGAGTTTGTGCCGATTATGAGAAGCGGCGGTTTGAATGACGGGTATCCGCAGTTCTTTGATTATGACATGGATATGACGGAAAAGGAGCTTTATATTGCTTCGGAGCTTCCGGCAACGGTACAGGCGGAGCAGCTCATTAACCGCATGGAATTTCACAGGTCGGTATATGACAGCGATGAGCGCAATTTGATTATGAACCATGCGTATAAGCTGGATGATATGTATAAGACCACTTCCCTTGCACATTCCATTGCGGAGCAGAAAGACGATTCAGCCTTGCTTTGGGAAACGATCAGGGTGGCGCAGGAAGAAATTGACGCTCTCCCGGACGGAATGGTGGGGCTGTCGGAAATGCACGAATACGGATATTCATTGGATGAAATGCTCCCTCTGACAAAGGATATGGCATCGGAACTGTTTGGGGAAGACGTATCGGTGTACCAGCTCCATGCAGACGGTTCAGAAACGCTTGTAGAGGACAGGGCGGCATTGCAGGAGCATGACGGACTGTTCGGCGTGGAAAAAGGCGATTGGAACGCTTATAAGGAATACCAGTCCATGAAGCAGGAATTGAAGGACAGCGAGCCTAACCGGGAAGCACAGCTTTTATATGGCAATGAGGGAAGGTATGGTATCTATCAGCTTAAAGATTCAGCGGAAACAAGGGATATTCGCTTTATGGATATGGATTACCTCGAAAAAGAAGGTATCCAAGTTTCCAGAGAGAATTACACCCTTGTCTATACCGGGGAGCTTACGGAGGGCATGAGCCTTGAAGATATTTATACGAAATTCAATATAGACCACCCGGCAGACTTTACTGGACATTCCATTTCTGTGAGTGACGTGGTGGTGCTGCATCAGGACGGGGAGAACACAAGCCATTATGTGGATTCCGTTGGTTACAGGGAGATACCGGAGTTTACAAAGGAGCTTTCGGTATCGGCGGAAATCAGCACAGAAAAAGATGCGGTCAGGGAGGAAACTACAGAAATCCCGGCAGAAAATACAATGGCAGAGCCGGACAATGACAAAGTTTCCTATTATGTCATTGAGGATTTATCCACATGGGCAGAGAACAGCCCGGAAAAAAGCAGGCTGGAGCGTTTTGAGAGCCTTCCGGAAGCAATGGCGAAATTCACAGAGTACCTGGGAAGGGAAACAGAGGATAAGCCGGATATGGCGAGGGCAACTTTCGGCTTTCATGTCAATGGCAGCGAATTTGACCTGATCCACGTCAGAAACCATGAAAACTGTCTGTCACTGGATTTTACGCACAGCAAGGCGGTGGTGGAAAGCAGCCGCTTCATGGAGGATTTGCAGACTTTAAATCAAGAGGTCGGCTTTGACAAGGTACGGGTTCATCGGGAAATGTCGCCGGAGGAAATAAAGGATTTTGTGAAACAGCGGTTTGAGTACCAGCTAAAGAGCAGCGGTCTTGACGATATTTCCCTCTATATGGACAGGTTTGATACCCTCTATGAACAGGGGAAAATGGAACATCTCATGCCAACAGCCAACCAGAAGCATATCGTGGAAGATGTACTGTTTACGGAGTGGGAAAATCCGTACATAGACACCAAAAGCCAGACAATGGGCAGAGAAGAAACAGAGCTTGCCTTCCGTCTGGCAGACCGTTATATCAGTATTCAGGAAGCCACTGAGGGGTATGATTACACGATTTATGATATGAACTACCGGGAACTGGACGGGGGCGTATATGACAATCCGGACATAACAATCAGACAGGCACTTGACGAGATTGTGACGGATTTGAAAGAGCCTATGCACAAGAGTGAGCTGGAGGGAAATATTCACACTTATGATGAACTGATACCGATTGATTATGACGAACTGGTGGAGAAAGCGGAGCAGGAAGCAAAACATGGAATTGAAAACCGTATCCGGAAGGAAGCGGAAGAACGTAAGACGGTGGCAGACTTTAAAGCCAAAACAGAGGAATTATTTCATGGAATCAACGGGCAGACACAGGAGGATATAGAGTTGAGTGTCTACGCTTATTTGCAGTCCAAAATTGACGAGTATGGGATAAATATAGAGCTTGTTGATGTAGCGGTATCCGGAAGCCGGTGCAGAGGTTTGGAGGAAGCTGCTTCTGACCTTGACGTGGTGGTGGAGTACCGGGGAAGGGAAAGCGAAGATGACCTGTTCAATGCCTTCAACGAGGACGGTTTTACAATCGGCGGCGTTAAGGTAGACATCAATCCAATTACAGTGGGCAAGACTGGGACGCTTGGGCAGTATCTTCCGAGTGTGGAAGCCTATCTTGAGGAAAAACGAGCCGCCCTGCAGGAGAAAGCCGCAGAGCAGGCACAGGAGGAAAAACAGACGGTTGTCACTCTTACAGTGGCAGAGTGCGGGGAATTTCACAATTTCGGAGAGTACCATGAGGGGATAGCAGACGTCCCGGAAGCAATCGCTATTTTCAACCAGATACCGCCGGAGAGGATGAACGGTATCCCAAGCATCGGCATCAATATCCATACAGAGGGGACAGAAAGCTATGAGGACATACAGATAGATATTGTTTCGGGCGGAGTTGCGGATTTGGAGATTCTGGACTATGTGCCGGATATTACGGACAATCCGAAGGCGGTGGAGGTCATTGCGGAGCTGATCGACAAACTGCCGGATATAGAGGTGAGGGGTTCTCTGGAAAAGTGGCAGGCGGCTTTCCTTGCTGCGGAGATAGACCAGCTTTCCTATAACTACGACACTGTTCAGTACAATCAGACAGTGGAGGACAGGGAAGCGCAGATAGCGAACATCACAGAGGACATCAGGAACGGGAATACCGGGTATCTGAATGATTTCCTCAATGCGCTCATTTCAGACAGTATCCGGGAAGGCATGACGGATATTTTCGGGAAAGGGACGGAGCTTAATGACAGTGAGGGCATACAGACCGCAAGGAAGGTGAAGGAGCTGATAGATAAGCTGGCGGAATACAAGCCGCTTGCAAAGGTTGAGGAACTGGAAGAATGTAACTATAACATGATTGATAACGTCCTGAACAATGAGAAGCCGAAAGAGGAAAAAGAGAAGCAAACAGGCAGAATTTCCATAAAGGAAAAGCTGGCTGAGAAAAAGGCGGTCACCCGCCAGAGGGATAAGTCAGAGAAAGAAACCCCGGAAAAGGGGACAGAGAAAAAATCAGAAAGGGAGATATAAGCTATGGATAAATTTACAGTGGAAGAAATCAATTTGATGTGTGTGTTTGAGGGACAGGAGAGGAAGGGTATGATTGCCGACATAAAGAACGTGATCCCCCACATACAGGACAGTGATATGGTGGAGCTTGCCGGACAGGTCTTAGGGAAACTGGAAGCCATGAGCGATGCGGAATTTGCAGAGGTGGCATTGGAAGCGGCGGAGTGATTGACGCAAATCTTTTATAGCATTATTCGACAGAACGTGCTATAATTCTCTTAGTCAGATTAGAGCAGGTAGGGATAGTCTGCGGTTGTCCTTTCTGGAAACGGAAAGGAGGTCGGTATGAATACGTTAGAAGTGCTTACGTTGGTGCTGGTGATTTTTGCAGCCTTGACATACATAGACAATAAACACAACCGCAAGTAACGGAAAAGGCTATCTTCTACTGCCATAGAGGATAGCCTTGTAATCCGTAATTTTTTACGCTTTATAAGTTTCCGATTGAACAACCGTCGGACGTGCAATATCCTTCGGCTTCTAAGATGATTATAAACCAACACTGCGAATTTTGCAAGAGGGTTTAGGAAATGGGGGGTGCTTCGGCACTCCTATTTTTTTGCAGATTTATAGACTATATTACAGGAATATGGTCTTGTCTGCAAGGATTTTTTCAGATTTATATAATAAGGTAGGAAGGAATGGGTGGGATTCCGCCGCAGTCGGCATTGTGCGTAATGTGTATAACTCCCCTTCTTATGGAGCTGTGGGCAACACTGTTTGCAGGATGTGGGAAAGCTGCCCTTTGCTTTTCCATATGCTGTGAATGGTGTTGTCCATGACGGAATGGGGAGTTATGCACATTTCCACGATGCTCTTTTCGCTTTTAAAGCCTTTTTCAGACAGGGAATTACCGGGAAGGGTTATTATCCCGGTCTGGCTGTTCCTGTGCGCTTTTTGGCGGCTCTGTGCGCCATAAATACTGGTTCAGGTTCTCCAGTTTCCGGTTCAGCGATTTCAGTTCTTTTTCACAGTTTTTGTATGTGGCGGTCAGTTCTTTTTTCTGTGCGGTCAGCTCCTGATACTCCGCTTTCAGCTTGTCGATGTTCAAGCCTTTTAAGGGGATGCCCGCCTGTTCCAGCATACGCCTTGCGCCGCCATAAAGGATGATCTGGCTCTCATGCTTACGGAAATAAGCGTCTGGGTTTTTGGACTTCTTATAGGCGGTATGATACGCTTTATTTGCCTTGTACTGCTCCGCATATTTGATGATTTCCGCAAGGTCTTTGATGCGGTTCTCCAGCTTGCGGACAGTCTGCTTTGCTTCCTTCCCGGTGGCGGCTGTGGTGGCGATTTTCTGTTCCAATTCTTTTATAGAGCCTGCTTCACTATATGCTTGTGCCGCAATCTTTAAATTCTCCACCGCCGCCCATCTCTGCAGCCCCGGACTGTTCTGGAATTTCTCATCGGAGGTATCAATCAATCTCTTATTTGCGTAATCCCTTTTCGGGATAACTGCTTTCCGTTCCCGTTTCAGTTCAATCCGTTCTTTGATGCGCTCCTTCGTGTATTCCTTTCCGAGTGACTTGATGCTGCCACGCACAAAACGGTCTTTGCCGAGTGGACGGAAGGAGATAAATTTGAGGGTGTCTTCCCCAAAAGTTTCTCCTTTTATCTCATAGCCTTTTGCCCGCATCAGGAGCAGAAATTCTTCGTAAGTTGAGGATGATTTTATGGCGGCGTTGATGTCTTTCCTTATCTCTGTTTTCCATGCGGTGCTGTTCTTGTCTGCCTGCCATTCGTTGTATTTTTTCCCACGCTCCCCACCGGGGATAATGACAGAAAGATTATGCTCGCTGCAGAGCTCGTCACTTAATTTTCGGATGCGGTAATAGCTCTGCTTACAGTCGTGGTATTTGTCATGTTCTATGTTGTCAGCGGCACAGAAAATGATATGGTTGTGGACGTGACCTTTATCAATATGTGTGGTGACAACATAAGAATATTTCCCCTCTAAAACCTTGTCCGCAAGTTCCTTCCCGATCTGGTGCGCTTCGTCAAAGCTGACCTCACCGGGAGCAAAAGCCTGTATCAGATGATAGGCTTTATTGGGGCTGTTTTCCCGGCAGTGGTCTAAGGTATATTTGAAGTCAATCGCTGCGGTTTCCGGCGCACAGGCGTAGGAAGAAATATAGATGCTTCCGTCTGTCTTGTCCGGGTTGCATATGTAGGCTACCGCTTTATCAACGGTTGCTGTGATAGCATGGATTTTTGTGATTGCCATACCTGTTTCATCAACTCCTTTACTTCGTCCATATCTTCCTGATAGACGTGGTTGGTGCTGTTAATTCTTTTCGCAATCTGGTTTAAGCTGGAGCTGATTCGCCCTAACTCCGTATTGTATTCCCGTAAAAAACTGTAATCCACGTCATAGACATATCCGTATAGAATCAGCTTCCGGATAAAAGCCGATTTGCTTTTCATGCCGGACAGCTTAAACTTCTCGTCAAGGATGTACTGCTCCTTGTCGTTCAAGTGAAATTCATTCCGGTTGGTGCGTGTCCTGTTTGCCATTTTTACATCGTCCTTTCTAAATTTGGGCATAAAAAAACTGCTGTAACTTGTCCGGTTTACAACAGTCTGGTTTCGTGTCTGTTCAGTTGTTTTGGATAGAATTATCCATATGTTATTGTAGCAAATCTGCGTGGGAAGGTCAAGGACTTGCGGAGAAAAATGCAGAGAAAACCAAAGAGGGTTAGGGATACTTCCCTATGGAAATTTCATCATACGGACGGTAGGGAAGTATGGGGAATTTCGCCCATGTGTCCGGACATGGGCAGTGCTTGCTATTCTACTGATGACACTCCCTGAGGGTGTGTCAAACTTCCAGACATGCCGGGCGGCATGCCCTCCTTACGTCGTACCTGCCTTCCGGCACAAACAATGCATGAATCCAGCCAGTTTACAGTTTCGTTTATCCCTTTCTCGTGCTATACTATCCATGAGGATATCAGTACACTACAGAGCACGGCGTGGTGAGTGGCGAAAGACCATCTTATCCCGAAAACTTATTTGTGCCGTCATCCTTTTCAAGCACAAACAATTGAGACCTCGAGTCCGTACACTTATCATTTAAGATGGCAGAACCCTTAGGTTCTGAGATAAGTCTTTTCGCTTGGGTGACAGTCAATGCTGCTGTCCTCTTTTTATGCTCTCACCCCTATGTGAAAGGAGGGACTTTATGGATACACAACAGTTTGAAGTGATCCGCCCCAAATGCGCCGGTCTGGATGTACATAAAAAATCAGTCGTTGCCGCTGTCTGTACCTCTGATCCTGTCACTTTGACGGCCTCTTACAAAACTAAGGTCTTTAACACTACTAATTCAGATATCTCCGCCCTGCGCGACTGGCTTCTCGCACAGGACTGCCGCGATGTCTGTATGGAATCTACAGGTAAATACTGGATCCCTGTTTTTAATATCCTTGAACCTCACATGCATGTCATCCTCACACATCCCAAATATGTCAAAGCAATCAAAGGCAAGAAAACGGACAAACGTGATGCAAAATGGATTGCCAACCTGTTCCGCTTCGACATTGTCAAAGCTTCTTTTATCCCTCCCGCAGACATCCGGGCTTTGCGTGAGCTGTCCCGTTACCGCCTGAAACTTTCTTATATGCGCACGGCAGAGAAGAACCGTTATCAGAACAGCATGACCATTTCCCGCATCCGAATCGATTGTGCCCTGACAGACCCTTTCGGGCTTTCCGCCACACGCATCATGGACTACCTGCTTTCCGGTGAACCCTTCGATGAAGAAAAATGCCGTTCCCTGATCGACCGCAGGGTTAAGGCTTCCAAAGACGAAGTCATGGACACCATCCACGGGTACCACATCCTGGAAGAGCAGAAATTCAAGATGACCCATGCCAAAGCCCACATGGATTTCATCAACAAATCCATTGATGAGATTGAAGCGGAGCTTTTCCTCCGAAGCCGTCAGTATGACGTTCAGGTCAAGCGGATCGCAACGGTTACCGGGATCACAGAACTGTCCGCATTGTTCATCCTTTCAGAAATCGGCGCTGATATGTCCATCTTTGAATCTGACAGGCATCTGTGTTCCTGGGCTGGACTTACCCCTGCGAATAACGAGAGTGCCAACAAGAAAAAATCTACCAGGTGCTCCAAAGCAGGACAATATCTCAAGCCACTGCTCATCCAGTGCGCCCTTGCCGCTGTAAAAAGCAAGAAAGAACCTTATTTTGCGATCAAATATCAGCGTCTCTCCAAGCGACGCGGCAAGAAAAAAGCGATCATTGCTATTGCAAGGATGATGCTTACCAGCATTTATCATATGCTGTCAGATAACGAGGATTTCCATCCGGATGACTACGAAGCCACCATCAATCCACCAAAACAAAAACCAGTTGTTCTTACTCTTGACAATACCCTTCAGTTCCTGAGAGAGCAGGGAGCTGACCCGGAAACCTTAAAACTCATACAGCAGCAATGTGTTGCACAAGTCGGATAAGTTTTTAAAAAAGACTTTTTCCACCAAGGGGGTAGTGCGCCCAAAATTCAGGCTATGGATTCACACTTATATATCAATTATCTGCTTGGGGAGAAGTTATGCGTTTTAAAACCAAAGATAAGAGTAATAAATCATTTTCAGATAATGTTTTTACATCGTTCATAATGGTTCTGAGTAATGGAGGGTTATTTATTGCAGGATCAAAAAATTCCAATGGTGTGATTTTAAAGTATTCACAAATGTCTAAAAATGCAGACATAGAGGGTAAGGTTCTGCCAGATGTAATGGACTGAATATATCCTTGCGAATGTCCTAAATCTAAGCTTAATTGATATTCAGAAAGATTATGTTGCATACGCAGAGTATTAATGCGTTCCCTAATAAAATCTTCATACATAGCATATTTTCCTCCTTGCTTAATAAATATTTTATGCTTTTTGAAAAAGCAATAATCGTTTTTAAATACTTATTGCTAAGAGAAAATGCTTGATATATATATTTAAAATATCTATTATGGAAAATATAAAACAACTAAGGAGAGCGAGATTGAAAAATGGTAAACAAAACGGTAGAATATAAAACAAAAATTATTGGAGGAAACGATGTGTTTTATATAGGAATATGTGATGATGAAAAGGAAATGTGTACGCAATTAGAAGAATGGTGTTATAAATATGGAAAGAAAAAGAATATAGATTTAGAGGTTTATGTTTGGTATACGGGAGAAAGTTTATGTAATGATATTTTGAAAGATAAGGAATGTATAGATATGCTTTTTCTTGATATCGAATTAATTACTACAGATGGAATACAGGTGGGGAAGTTTATTAGAGAGGAATTGAAGAACTTGGAAACGACTATTATATATATTTCATCTAAAAGCAGTTATGCTATGCAACTATTTCAAGTGCAGCCATTAGGTTTTTTAATTAAGCCATTAGAGGTAGAAGAAGTAGAAAAGATATTAGACAAAAGTATTCGATTATATGAAATGAAAAATCAAAAATTTGAATATTATTCAAAAGGAACTTTCTATAAAATTCCTTATAAAGAAATTATATATTTCTATAGCCAAAACAAAAAAATAAATATAATAACAAATGGCGGGGAGGAACAATTTAATGGAAAATTAAAAGCGATTACTTCAACACTACCACATAATTTTATAATGATACATCAATCATATATAATAAATTTAGATTATATGATAGAGGGTTCTTACGAATTAGTAAAAATGCGGGGTGGAATTTTGTTGAATATTAGTCAGCCATATCGGAAATCGGTTAGAGAGCGGATTATGCAAAATAAATGGGAGGAGAAATGATATGGATGGAATAGTCATAACACTGAGTACCAATTTGTTTAGGACTTTTATAATTAGAAAATTTATGTCTGTATATTTTCAGATAGATATCGAAAATAAAAAGAAAGAAAAGGGGGTTTACTGCTTATTTTTTCTTTTTACAAGTATTGTTTATCTAATATTTCACTTCCCACCTGCAAATATAATGACAAACCTGCTACTGATATATTTAATTACTCAGATATATGAGGGAAAACAGAAGAAAAAAATATTAGTTACTTTTTTGATTTATGGAATCAATATGATTTGTGATATCATTGCAGTGTATTCCTGCAATGATTATATGATAGGAAAAAATCAAAATGAAATGACAGTATACATAACTGTTTTTTTAATTGCGGTTTGTGAGTTTTTTATTGAAAAATTTCTGGTAAAAAATAGAAAAGCAGATTTTATTCCTCCATATTTGAGCATATTAATTGCAATTCCAATTATAAGCATAGTGCTTTTGCTGATTATGATTATGAATAATTTAAACCATAGAATTCTTTTGGTTTCTGTGGGAACCGGAATACTGTTTATGAATCTGCTCATATTTTATTTGTATGATGTATTGTTGAGTGCATATGTGAAACTAGAGGAAAATGCAATATTTGAGCGGCAGCTTGCAAGCTATTCAAATCAGTTAAATGTTATGATGCAGTCGGAAGAAAAACTGATGGCATTGCGGCATGACATGAAGCATCATTTAAATGAATTGTCAATTATGGCGAATCAAAATGAGGATAGCGAAGTGATGCATTATATCCAAAATATATATACCTATTTTAGCAATCCCAATGAATACATCAGTAGCGGGAATAAAGAGATTGATAGTTTGGTAAATTATATGCTGAATAAAGCAGAGCGGATTCTTGAAAGAGTTGATTACAAGATAAATGTTCCAAAGGAATTAGATATTAATTCTTTTGATTTAAATATTATAGTTGGAAACTTATTAGAAAATGCAATAGATGCAGCTAAAGATTCTGAGGAAAAATGGATAGAGGTTTCGCTGAGCTACGAACAGGGAATACTGTTCATTCGAATTAGAAATAGCTTTGATAATGTGGTGCAAAGACGAGGAAATACCTATTTAACTACTAAAAAGAAAACGGTAGGACATGGCATAGGGTTACAGAATGTGAAAAAGGTGGTGGATAATTATAAGGGAGAAATGCAAATATTAGATAGTGATAATATTTTTGATGTAAAAATTATTTTATATACTTTATTGTTGAAATAGCAATGTATTATAATGAAACAGTTAAAAAGTGGTGTGGAGTGTCCGCATCACTTTTTTATATGAATTTCGCTATATTATATATGAATTTCGCCATTTGACGAATTGGGAGTAAAAATGGCGTATTATGGAAATAGATTAAATTACAATTTAGAATAATCAAGAAAGCACAAGAAATAGTTTTAACAGAAATGAAAAAAAACAAGATTCGTAATGAAGAAAATAAAAGCAAAATTAAGCTTTTAAGTGAGGGAAAATTAGATTTACCAATTGGGAGAAAAGAAAATATAGAAAAAATTGATATAACAAATTTTTTGAAATTTATTAATGAGTATTTGAATTGTGTAGAAGTTGGGTTAATAATATTTTCCAATATAGATAATGAGAAAATTTTTGGGATTTGTAAAAATATTTTTGGCAAAGAAAAGGTGCAGAATAAAACGAAAATTCTTGTTGAACCTAAATTAAGTTGTTTGAAAAATCAAAAGCTGGTGATAAAAGACAATCAAAAATTGAATAAAAAAATATTTTGCCTATTGGTCGAGTGGCATAAGGACATAAAAAATATTATATTACAACAATTGTTTGAAGTAATTTTAAAAGACTTTATGAAAGAAAAAAAAATCACAATAGGGTGTAAAGTAATAACAAAAGAAATCATGTATTTAACTATAACATTTGAAAATTGTATAGATATAGATTGGGTTATAAGAAACTTTGTTTTGTCAAAAAAAAGTATTATGAGAGGGAAAAATAATTTGAAAAAGCAATTTTCTGAAATTGAAAAAATAGGGTTAAATAAATGGTACATTCTTGATGAGATATATAAAAATTTTTTATATAATATGCCAATAATTGATATTAAGAATATTCCATATATTTTGCAAATTATAGATAATTTAGTTTATGAGGATGTAAAAGGCTATTTTGATAATTTATCAAATTGTAGCTGCAAAATAATAGAATATGCAGGAGCGTGATAGGATGGAATTAAAGGTAAGTAATGTCAGAAAAATGTATAATAAAACCGTAGCAGTTAAGAATGCAAATTTGTATCTTGAAAGAGGAATATATGGTCTTTTGGGGGCTAATGGTGCTGGAAAAACTACACTTATGAGTATGATTAGTAGTTTGGAAATCCCAGATAGTGGATGCATAACTTATAATGGTAAAAATATTTTTGCTATGGGGGATGAATATAGAGCCTTGATTGGATATATGCCACAGGATTTCGGGTGTTATAAAGAATTTTGCATATTGGATTTTTTAAAATATATTGCACTGTTAAAGGGGATAAAAAAAAGCCATATAGATAAGCAGGTAAATCATGTTCTTAATTTGGTCAATCTGCAAAAATGCAATAGCAAATATTTTAATGAGCTATCAGGAGGAATGAGAAAGAGATTAGGGATAGCACAAGCTTTATTAGGAGAACCACAGATTTTGATATTAGATGAACCAACAGCTGGATTAGATCCCAAAGAAAGGGTGCGCTTTAGAAGTATAATCAGTGATATAGCTATAGATAAGATTGTTTTGATTTCAACGCATATTTTATCAGATATTGAGTACCTTTCGAACAGATTACTTATTATGGATTCAGGAACAATAGAAGATATTGGGCAAATAGAACAAGCATTTACTAATATAAGAGGTAAAGTATGGGAATGTAATAAGAATGAATTAAATGCAAATACATTAAGAAATTCAATAGTTTGTAATACGAAGGTAAACAATGAAGGACAGCAAATTGTGAGAATCATAAATGAAGCTCAACCAGTACCTTCAGCGACAAGCGTCTGCGGAACTTTAGAAGACTTATATTTATATTTTGTGGGAGGAAAATGATGAATATGTTTATGTATGAAATAAAAAAACTTTCTCCAAGAAAAATAGTACTTGTAGGAGTGCTTATTTTGTTTTTGGGCATGATATACAATTTTTTTTCGAGTTATCTATACTATGATACATATATACTGAATGGCGATAATAGCGGAATTGAAGCGTTGAACGGAAAGGCGGCTAATGAAATACGAAAACAGGCAGAAAATCAGTTCAAAGGAAAAGTAAATGAGCAGACTATAATTAGAATAGAACAGTTTCTAGAAAAAGAGAAACAAAGTATTGGCCATTTATCTGAAGATCAAAAAGAACTTTATATGATGAAATATAGTAATATAAGCGGCTTAAAAAATATAAATAATCGAGAAATTATTTTCGGATATTGTAGAGGTTGGCAAAAGTTTATTATTAATTTTTCTAATACATTTTCCATTTTTATTATTATATATTTAATTGTTATTTTTTATAAAATTTTTATTTGTGAAAAGGAAAATAAAATTGCAGAAATTGTTTATTCTACTAAAATGGCGAGAAAAAAATCTGTTTTAATAAGAATATTTATGGTGAATACTATTTCACTTATAATATATTGCGCATTTTACGTTATAAATTTTTTAATGTATATGACCTTATATGGTTTTGAAGGGGCAAAAGTCAGTATTCAATCAATCGGAGTTTTTGCTAGTTCGGAAAGTTTTTTTAGCGTAGGGGAATTAGCAATAGTTATGTTTGTTGAGGGAATGCTAGCAACATGGGCAATTTCAATGATTATATGTGTATGCTCTTGTTATGGGAAAAATACATTTTCAGTGCTTTTCAGTTCTTTGATTATAATTATTGCCCCAATATTTTTTGATTTTACAGATATATTACCACCATTTCAAAAGGTATTAGAGTTATTACCAATATACTCTCTTAATATTATTTCGCAATATAAAACAACAGGATTATATCATAATTCTATTTTACTTTCTATATTATCAGGAATAGTTAGTATTTTAATTATATTATTTAGTTTTTTATGCATAAAACAATATTTTAAACATTATTCATTACAAAAAAATTATGCTAGAAAGTGAGAAGCCATGTAGTAAAAGGGATTTAAGGAAGATCCTAAATAAAATATAAGTCGTAGTTCATTAATAAGCAGTGCATATAGATATTAGTAAAACAAAATATTTGATAAAGGAAACGCCTGATGGGTAATGTCCCACGCAGGCGTTTTTTATATATATGAAAACTTTTTAAAAAGTTTTTCACCTTACCCGAACATGGGAATACAGCCATACGGGATAAAGAGCGAAAGGGAAAATACGATTTTGCTCTTATCCAGTTGGAACGGGAAGGAGGTGAACTCTTATGGAGCAATCTTCATCCCGTTATGAACAAACAATCAGACATCAGTTTGACCGGATATGCAAAATGGCATTAAAGGGCGAAAAGGTAGATTACATCAGGCACATGGGCTATCGGCAAAAGAACGAAGTTATGTTGTCGGAACTGCCGGAAAAGGAGCTGAATCAACTTTCTATTATGGATGAGTATAAAGTGGAAAATCATTACTTTCAGGTACTTGGCTATGATATTGAGGTTAAAGATGCCCTGATAGCAGAAGCGCTGCAATCGCTCACAGAAAAAAAGCGTAATGTGATACTGCTTTCTTATTTCATGGAGATGAGTGATGCGGATATTGCCAGAGAAATGAATCTTGTCCGCAGTACCATTCATGAACACAGAAAACGCTCGCTGGAAATGCTGAAACAAATTATGGAGGGAAGTACAGATGAAAAGAAAATGTAAAAGAGAAAATGGTTTGTTGCCTTTCCATACGATTAAGGCAGCAACAGAAGGCGATGTGGAGGCGATTAATGCGGTATTAAAGCATTATGAAGGTTACATAGCAAGCCTGTCTGTCAGGAAATTATATGACGAATATGGACAGCCGCATTACTGCGTAGATGAAACGCTCCGCAGGCGGCTGGAAACAAAACTGATTACCAAAATATTGGATTTTGAAATAGCATAACAGCCTGCCAGTTTTCTTCCCTTTCAGAAAGATGACAGGACTGAATGCAGATGTACCTTGACAACTGAATATTGTGTTGCATACAGGACGTGAGGATATGCAGAGCCACTAAGCAGATGCGCCATGACGTACCTGCCCTGATTTATAACAGGGTGAAACGTGAGGAAATGTCGAAGCGGGACATTGAAGCAAAGGTAAGGAGCGAGTGAGATCGGGCAAAATATGTAGCAGTTACATGGGGCGATGAAGCATATCTGTGATAATGATACTTCCGGGCTGCGGGAAAGCCGCAGTCCGGTCAATGAAATGACGGTGCAAGACCGATGTGGGCGGCGTAATGAGCCGCCACCTGTATTGCAGTTTTTATCTGCTAATAAATGGGGAGAAGCGTTATTCTGCCTATTTATTAGCAGATAAAGCTGTGCAATGATTGGAGGAATTTATGGTAAAAAAAGTAGACAGAAAGAAATTTGTCAGATATAAGGAAGGTGCAGAAATTTACAGCATGGGTTTGACAAAATTTCAGGAGCTTGCAAAACAGGCAAACGCAATCTATAAGGTAGATAAATTAGTATTGGTAAACTGTGATATTTTTGAGCAATATTTGGAGTCTTTTAGAGTAAGTGAATAATTAAGGCAAAGAGGGTTTCGTGATAAATAATTGTTCTACAAAAAGTTCTTGACTTTTTGTAGAACGGGAATTATAATGGTATTAGTTATGAAGGAGGTGCATAGTAAATGCCAAGAACGGGACGTCCAAAGACCGATTCGCCTAAGCTGAGATCGTTAAGCCTTCGAGTTGACGATGCAGAGTACGAGAAGCTGAAAGACTATGCTGCCAGACATGACATGACCATAACGCAAGTGCTACAAAAGGGTGTTGAAATCCAATACTCAATGGAAGAAAGAAAGTAGCAGTACGAAATATCTCTTTCCTTTTGTAAGAAAGGAGCAGAGATGGCAAAAGCAAGAAAAGACCATAGAGGGAGAGCTTTACGGAAAGGGGAAATCCAGCGCAAGGATAAATCATATATGTATACTTATACTGATCCTTATGGGAAAAGACGGTATATATATGCAAATGATATAATAGAGCTTAGGGAAAAAGAAAAGCGGCTGATGAAAGACCAGCTTGATGGTCTGGATGTATATGCAGCAGGAAACGCCGATTTGAATTTTGTTTTTGACAGGTATATTACAACCAAGACAGAGTTAAGGCGGACAACCTACACAAATTACATCTATATGTATGACCGATTTGTGAGGAGTGAGTTTGGGAAACGAAAGATTGGAGCGATAAAGTATTCAGATGTGCTGTATTTTTATTATCATCTGCTAAATGACAGAGGTATGCAGATTAACACTCTTGAAACAATACATACCGTTCTCCACCCAACATTTCAACTTGCAGTACGGGATGACATCATCAGAAACAATCCGAGCGATGGAGTGATGGCTCAAATCAAGAAGAAGCCGGGAAAAAATCATGGTGTACGCCATGCCCTTACACTGGAACAGCAGAGAGCCTTTATGGACTACACAGCCAAAAGTCCGGTACATTGCCATTGGACACCTTTTTTCACAGTATTATTAGGAACAGGGTGCAGAATTGGTGAAGTAATCGGGTTGAGGTGGGAGGATATAGATTTTGAAAAGAGGATAATCAGTATAAATCATAGTGTTACCTATTATCCTAGACGAAATGATACTACAAAATGTGAGTTTGGAGTATCCCTCCCGAAAACAGAAGCGGGTATCCGTACTATCCCCATGATGGACGCAGTATATGAAGCGTTCCAGGAGGAATACAGCGAGCAGAAGGAAGAAGGGTTTAATACTACGGTGGTTGACGGAATGACAGGCTTTATTTTCAGTAACCGCTTTGGCAATCTTCATAATCCGCAAGCTGTAAACAGGGCAATCAAGCGGATATACGAATCGTACAATGCAGAGGAAGTGTTAAATGCTAAAAAAGAGAAAAGGCAGCCAGTCATAATACCTCACTTCTCATGCCACCATTTAAGGCATACCTTTTGTACAAGGTTCTGCGAGAAGGAAACAAATGTGAAAGTGATACAGGCAGTTATGGGACACGCCAATATTGAAACAACGATGGACATATATGCCGAAGTTACTGATATGAAGAAACAGGAAGCAATACAAAATTTATCACGCAATCTTGATGTATTTTAGGAAAGAGTCCGAAGCGGATAAGTGAGTACAACAAATTGTGTGGTTTACAACAAATTTACAACAAATTTGGAATTTTACAGGTAGAATAATACATCATAATGAAGTGATGAATTGTTAGAGAAAAGCGGAAATAAGCGGTTATGAAGAATAATGAAGTAACTCATTTGCCTTTCCCGACGATGAAGTCGCTCGACAAATAAAGCCAGTGTTTATGCGGGTTTGAAGCACCTACGGTCACGCTACTGCAACAAAAGTGCAACAAATTTTAAACGAATAATACGGAATAATACTTCCATGTACGTTTATCGTTGTGCGGATACATTCTAATATTTGTACCAACAAGGACATTTTTCTAAAAGAAAATTTTAGAGAAGTGTCCTTTTTTGTTATGGTCAATCATCAAAGAATGGAGGAAGAAAGTATGAGTAGTACAGCGTTAGGAGCAGAGAAAGCGATTATTTTTATCAGCGATGCACATGAAAAATTCTACTACGAAAAATTGAAAGAGGTCAGATATCAAGACGTATACCACAAGGCACTTGTCTATTGTCTTGGTATCAGCGATGACACAAGAAGAAATATCAACAGCATTTATAACTTTAAGACAGGCTGTGTAAAAACGGAGTGCCTGCACGAAGGCTGGCAGACCAGCGGGAGCTTAAAAGTAGTCAGGATGGCGTTTAACCTTTACTGCAATGGTACGCCAAGTGT
>NZ_QZDT01000054.1 GCF_009917485.1 Parablautia muri | reverse complement strand
CTATGATTTCATAGCCGCCGCCCGCCCTCGGTCTTGCAATCCCCGGCACAAGCACCCCGTACTGCCGGATAACCTATATTGCCAAAAGTCAACTTTTCTGTTATAATACTTATATCAGATAACATAATAAAGGGGGCTTTAAAATGGCAATCGCTATATATGCAAGACAATCTATTGATAAAAAGGACAGCTTATCTATTGAAACTCAAATCCAAGACTGCAAGAACCAGATAGCAAGGGAAGATAAAAATGCTAATGTGGTAATCTTTAAGGATAGGGGATATTCTGGAAAAAATACGGATAGACCTGAACTGCAGAAGCTGATAAGTGAAATCGAAAGGGAAAACATTGAAAAGGTAATCGTTTACAAGTTGGATAGAATAAGTCGGAATATCGTAGATTTCTATAATCTTTACGATTTTATGGAAAAACATAATTGTGCGTTCTATTCAGTCAAGGACGCATTTGATACGGCTTCTCCTATGGGTAGGCTGCTTATGGGCATTTTAATCAATTTCGCTCAAATGGAAAGAGAGAATATCCAAATAAGAGTTCAAGATTCCTACTATGCAAGAGCCGAAACTGATGGAAGATGGTTAGGTGGAAATACACCATATGGATTTAAACTGGGAAAAACAAAAAATAAGATAAGCACCTTAAAACCGACTGAAGATATGGAAATCGTAAAACTTATATATCAAAAGTATGCATATGATAGCAATTCCAGTCTACATAAAATTGTTAGGTATCTTCACGAAGAAAAAGGAATAGTTAAGTCTGCAAGAGCAATAAAAATCATTTTAAGCAATCCAATTTATGTTAAGGCTGATGAAAGACTTTACAACTATTATAAGGCTTTAGGTGTTGAGTTTCTCAATGATAAAGAGGACTGGAACGGAATAAATGCTTGTCAAGTTTTAAACAAAACAGACCAATCTCAAAGAAAAAGTTCTATGAATGATAAAGACGAATGGAAAGTATTTATCACAAATTGGGAAGGTGTAATTGATAGTAGAACATTCTTAATGTGTCAAGAACGATTAAGTGAGAATGTTGCTTTAAGTAGAGATAACACTTCAAAAGGGAAATTCGGTGAATTGTCTGGATTAGTAAAATGCAAAAAATGTGGTAGGGCAATCAAAATCAAAGGTAAATATGGAAGTATGAGTTGCATTGGTAGAAGCGAATTAAGAGGTGTCTGTGATGTTAGTTTTCGAGGTATTAGAGTAAAAATGGTTCAGGAAAAAGTCGGAATTGAAATGCAAAAGTATCTTGATAATTTTATGGAAAATCAGGAAAAATGGAAACAAAAGAAAGAAGAATATCAATCTCAAATTGATAAACTTTCAAATGAAATAAATAACATTGTTTCTTTATTAGCAGAAGACCCAATAACAAATAAACCATTACTTTCAGGAATTGAAGAAAGACAAAAACAACTTGCTGATGTAAATTACAAAATGCAAATTGATGTTTCTCCAAGTGATAAAATCGAATATCGTGTTTTGAAGATTTTACAACAAATAAATCCAGAACTCGTAAATGTAAAAAATGTAATCTATAATGAATTAGACGAAGAACAGAAACAAGCATTATTGAAAATTGTAGTCAATAAAATCTTTTTAGATGAAACTGGAAATATAGAAATAGAATGGAAAATTTGAAAGGGGGAAATCAAAAATGTTGAGATATTCTGTTTATGAAAACGAAACTTTAAAGGCTATTTTTGCATCTGAAATTGATGCAATCAATTATAAGACATTACTTAAAAATATAAATCGTAATTGTGGATATAAAGATAGATATTCAGTCAAAAATGAAACTTTTATCAATGAGGCGAGAGCGTAGAGCTTTCGCTTTTTTCATTTTATATGAACTGTGATTTTTTGGAAAAAAGGGGGTCAAGGGGGAACACCCTTGCTTGTTGCCTTCGTGAAGGCTAACAAGCTAACCTTCAACTTTGAAGCCTTGCTATTTGAAATGCGAAAATGATATAATTTAGATAAGAGAGAAAAGGAAAGGAAGTGATAATTTTATAAAGAAAGGACTGATATAATTGAATTTACAAAATAATAAATTAAATGAAGTGGGCCATATGATAGCACACGATAGTCACTTGAACCAAAATACTGACCCTGAAAAAGAGAGTCTTATAGATAAAGATATGACAAAATTAAATCAAAATCTATTTGAAAGAAATGATGGATTGACTGATAAAGAGTTTGTTGAAAAAGCTGTAAAAGAAAGTCCAACAGCTGAACATTGGAAGAAAAATTACAATGCATTAAGCACTTGGTGTATTCAAATACCAAAAGAATTTAGTGGCTCATATGAAGAAAAAAATGAGATATTTAAAGAGATGGTAAAATTTACGGCTGATAGATATGGTAGAGATAACATTGTAAGTGCGTGGACGCATTTTGATGATGTGATATGTTGTGAACTGTAGATGTAAACATTTTCGGCAAACGCAGTATTTTAGCGGAAATGGGGCATCTGCTAAAATACAACATATGCGGCTGGCTCATTTGTGGTGAATGGAAACTTGCAGATGTTGTGGTAAAGAAAGTGGGTGATAGCTCTTTTTATTCGTATCTGTAAACAGTTTAGCACAAAGAAAGGCGGTTGTATATGGAGATTACATATCATTGGGAAGGCGATTATCTAATCCCTGATCTCAAACTTTCGGATACAATAGAATATCAGATCGGGAAGTATGGGAGAATGAGAAAGCGGTTTTTGGAAGAAAACCACAGGGGCATTTATTCTTATATGCTTTTGTCGGAAACCTTATGGAAGCATCTTGCAGAGATTGACGAGGAATGTAATGAAATGATGGACAGGCTTGTAAGACAGATGGCAAAAAACGAGGGTGTGACGGAGCAGCTAAAATCCGATGACTGGCTGCTTTGGATTCAAAAAACAAACAGCATCAGGAGCAGGGCGGAGGAAATAGTGCTGCATGACTTGATTTATTCTCTTTAATTTTGTGGAAATCCCGCAGGTGGTAGCAGGAAGCGCAGAAGATGTCAAGACATCGGCTCTGCCTCGCCTGCGGCGGTCTTGACATCTTCTGCGCTTCCTGCTATGGGGTAGTTAAGGGGGAACAAAGTTCCCCCATTGCATTAGAAATGCCAATGGCGGCATTTTGAAAAAATCAAAATCGGGGATTGACAGGACGGGAAAAATAGCTTATTATTGACAATAAGAAATGGGTTTTCACCGTACATCTTGTTACGGCTTGCTCGTTTCTTTTTTTACTGCCAAAATGTCATACAGATATTTTTTGCCGTTTTCAGCGTGGTTGATTAGAAGCCGGGCATGGAAAATATTGTATCTGACGAGTACGTTTTCTTCATAGACCGGGAGGGCAAAACGGACATCATACCTGTACCAGCCGAATTTGGCATTTTTATTGTGTTTTTCCTTGCGGTTTTCCTCATAAGCCGGATTGGATGCTATCTGGATCAGCTCCGGTATTGCAGTGGCGGCATTTGCCTTAGCTTTCGCATTAGCCCCCATAAGGCTTTTACGGCTCTCTGATTCCGTGTATTCTTCCGGAAGTTCATTTCCGATATAAATACGTTCTGCACTTTCTTCAATTTCGTAATAGTCACCGACATATCCCTCAAGATATTGTTTTACATCATCCCAGTCAATCTGCCGTTTGCCCTTGAAACGTATATCGTTAATCAAGGCCAGCTTTTTACCGTCAGCATCGGTTATGATATTTACATTCCTGTTTTCAATCATCGTTTTTGTTCCCCTTTTTCTTTTCTCTTGATTTGTATACATTATATTGGTTTTTACATTGCGGACTGCAAAACTCATTTCCTTTTCTGCTTGCAATAAAAGCTTTTTTACAGTGCTTGCACATCCGCATATCGCTGTCCTTATCCGTGAGCATGAAGGAGAAACACATCTGAACCATGATAAGTAGGGAATGGAAGTCCCATACAATGACGGGCGCATCCTTTTCAAGTGCGATCCGGTAAGTTGGGGCAATACCGCCGAAAGCGGAAATGCCCTGACGGTACAGGCTGCGGGTATCTTCGTCAAGCGAATCATAATCGAGGTAATAAAGGAAACTTGTCATAAACGTAAACGCAAGGTCAGTAAACTCTTTCACAATCCAGTCGTACTTTTCGGCATATTCCTTCTGGAATCCCATCGTCACAGCCTGCGGCGCATTCCCCATAGCCATTGCGATTGCAATGCCCTCACGGTCAGTCACAGACCATCCCGATTCCACGCCTTTTTTTCTGAAATCCGGCTTATTAAAAGGATAGAAATAAGAAAGGTAATCCTCAGTGGAGAGGGATTCTTCCTTTATAAAGTGGTTCTTGGGAAGATACACGGATTCATAGGTGATAAAATCCGCTGTTGTCGGCAGGGCGGTCATAAAGCCGAGGAAACCGTACTTCCGCACAAAACCGAGGACAGATTCTTTCAGTTCTTCTTCCGGGACTTTGTGCATGGCGGCAAGTCCGACATTTACGGCATCCATAACGAGTTGTCCTGCTTTCTGCATGGGGCGGTACATTTCCGGCTTGGCATCTTTGGAAACGGTTATGTAAAGATTGTCATTATTATCTGTTTTATATTCGTAGTTGCTGTACCGAATCCACGGTGCGCTGGTATGTTCAAATAAATTCTTCATAGAAAATCTGCTCCAATCCATCAATCTATCATATCATGAACTTCGTTCATGATCGGCATTCGCCGTTCGTCAAGAGTGAGCAAGCTCCCTCTTTCCTCTCTTGCGCTCATTGCATCATCTGATGTAATACTTCCTATATTATAAGCAGTTACCTGTTATCGGTCAAGCTGTCTGCTGTCCTTTTTCTTCCGCACGCCATTGTTTAAGAAATATTTTTCATCAATCGTCATCGGAAGGCTGTTCTCTTGTCTGTATGCGAGTATGCCGCCATAAAGTTTCCGTATCTTTTTCAGTGCAGTCTCCCGAATGCCACGGATATTCCGGTCTGACTGTCCGATGTTCTCCGCATACTCCGCAGCAGAGTAATCATGCAGGAACAGATAATAGAGCATATTTTTGAGATGCGGTTTCAGGTCTTTTAATATTCTTGATAAATCCGCATCCGTGACAAGTTCATGTAGCGTTTCCGGGCAGTCAAATATGAGGTCAATGAAATCGCCTGCAAGCATGAGCCTTCTTAAAACCGTGTCATAGGAAGGCCTGTCAGAAAGATATGGTTCGTCTGTGCCCCATTCCAGAGGGACAACGGAGCGTCCTTTTTCATGATCCCTTTCCCTGCGTTCCCTGTTAGCATCCAGTTTATCCCACCATTTAATGACTTCCCTGAAATCCTCCTCTGTCCGTGCGCTTTCCTCGATACGCCGGAGGGCAAGCGCACGGGCTTCACGGTGGAGCATATCCCCGTCAGCTTCGGTTATTAAGTTTTGTTCCCTGAATGTCTGGAACTCAGCGTATTTCGGCATTTATAGTCAGTCCTTTGCAAAAAAATAAAATTTTGTAGCAGTTTTTTCAAAAACACTTCCGTTTTTATAGCCGTTTTTCTCCCATTAGTGAAAGATGTAATTCTTTTTATTTAAAAATTGGTTACAAGAAAGGAGAATGGGAATATGGGATACGGATAACACAAAAATATGGTTACAAATAACGGAAGCATAAGAAACATTATAACGGCAGTGAGCCGGATGCGCAAGGGAGGATGCATGGAAACAGTAAAAACGGATAATGACAGGATGATGGAAACCAGCCCGCATGAGGCTGGATTTTTTTACAGAAGAATCGGAGGGACGCTTTTCAAGGTCAGGGTATATACGGGTTCGGGATACGCAGACACGCTGGATGAAAAAATTCCCCGCTTAATTTTGAATGAAATGGTGACAGGCACGGAAAGTTATGTTAAGATGGATTCACCACAGATGAGCCAGCCGCCGGAAAGGAGTTCGGAATGAACAACAGGACGGCTGGTGACAACAGAATAACAGCTCTTTATGAGCGACTCTCAAGGGACGATGATCTTGCGGGGGACAGCAACAGCATAGTCAACCAGAAGAAAATGCTGGAAGACTACGCAAAAAATAACGGGTACACGAACACGGTGCATTTTACGGATGACGGATTTTCCGGCGGCAGTTTTGAAAGACCGGGATGGAAGCAGATGTTAAGCCGGATTGAAAACGGCGACGTCAGCACAGTCATAGTAAAAGATATGAGCCGTGTGGGGAGGGATTACCTTCAGGTGGGATTCTACACCGAGGTATTCTTCCGGGAGAAGGGTGTCCGTTTTATTGCTGTTTCCAACGGTGTTGACAGTACCAACAACACCAGCAGTGAATTCGCCCCTTTTTTGAATATCATGAACGAATGGTATCTTCGTGACTGCAGCAGGAAGATCACCGCAGTTTTGCGGGCAAAGGGGAAAGAGGGAAAACCGATTACGAGCAATCCGCCATATGGCTATGTAAAAAGCCCTGATGACAAAAATCTTTGGATTGTCGATGATGAAGCTGCGGAGGTTGTGCGGAAGATTTTCAGGCTGACAGTGGATGGCATGGGACCGTTCCAGATTGCCAAGCAGCTTACGGAAGAAAAGATTGAGAAACCATCATATTATCAGGCGACCAGAAACAGGGGGAATTATAAAACTATGTGTAATTTTGAAACTCCTTATAACTGGACGGGCGGATCGGTTGCACGGATACTGGAAAGACCGGAATATATGGGAGATACCGTAAATTTCCGCAGCCACAAGGAATCCTATAAGGACAAGAAAGCAGTCAAAAACAGCAGTGACGAGATTCTTGTTTTTCAGGATACCCATGAACCGATTATAGACCGCAGGACTTGGTATATGGTGCAGGAATTAAGAAAAACTGTTCGAAGGTTTGATACCAGCGGGGAAGGGAGTATGCTGACCGGAAAGCTCTATTGTGCAGACTGTGGTGGAAAAATGCACTACCGCAGGGGAACAACGAGGGCAGGCAGGGACTGGCGTGGGATTCCGAACGGGGAAGTCCAACACACATCCGCAGGCTTTAACTGTGGGACATATAACAGTGCCAGAAAGCAGAACAGAAAGGTGTGCTGTTCCCACTCCATCAAAGAGGACACGGTAAAGCAACTTATCCTTGAAACAATACAGTATGCCTTAAAAAGCGTCCGCATGGACGAGGCGGCATTTATAAAAAGTATGCGGAGCGCATCACAGGTCAGGGACAAAGGCGAGGTAAAAAAGCTGAAATCAGACCTTGTGAAAAAAGAGAAACGCTTTGCAGACCTTGACCTGCTGATTAAAAAGGTGTATGAGGACAACGCAATGGGAAAGCTGCCGGACAGGCGATACGAAATGCTTTCTTCCGATTATGAAAAGGAACAGCAGGAGATTGAGATTTCCATGAGAGAAATTCAGGAAAAACTCATGCAGTTTGAAGAAGATACGGACAGGACGGAAGAATTTTTGTTGCTTGTGCATAAATACACTGACATTCAGGAACTTACGCCTGCCATCGTCAATGAATTTGTGGACAAGGTTCTGGTACACAAAATAGAGAAAATGGATGGAGACCGTGTGCAGGAGATTGAGATTTTCTTAAATTATATCGGGAAGGTGGATCTTCCGGCGCAGGAACTTTCGGAGGAAGAAATTGCAGAGGAAGAAAAGAAACGGAAACGCCGCCAGTACAGCAGGGAGTACCAAAAAGCATACCGCAAGAAGCACAGACCGGAAATCCGGCAGCTGATTGAGGGTGCAAATGCCGCAGACAGGCAGAAACAGATAGAGGAAGCGAGGCAGTCAGCGGATGGACTTCTGCTTACAGACAGCACGGAGCAGGTTGCAGCCATAACAGCCGGGGAAAATAAAGTTATCGTAGACGGCAGCCTTCCGACGAAAGAAGAAGTGAAACGCAAGTATGGCAGATAATTTTATTAAAAACAAACCATGAAAGAGAGGATTTTTATATGACAAAGATCAGGGATTACAACATGAACGGGACAATTATTTTAGGCGTGGATGCAGGCTATGGGAACTATAAGACGGCAAGGTGCTGTTTCCCGACTTCCGTGAGCAGGAGCGACCAGCCGCCTATTTTTACAAGGAATTATTTGGAATATGAAGGCAGCTATTACACCATAGGCGAGGGGCATAAGGATTTTGTGGCGGAAAAGAGCATGGATGACGATAATTATATCATTACCCTTGCCGCCATAGCAAAGGAACTGAACGCAAGAGGGCTGTCAACGGCAAAGATTCATCTTGCGGTGGGACTTCCGTTAAAATGGGTTCAGACACAGCGGGATTCGTTCCGGGAGTATATGATGCAGAACCGTCATGTAGATTATAAGTATGCGGGCAGGCGTTATTTGATTGACATTGTGGACTGTACGGTCATGCCACAGTGCTATGCAGCGATAGCGGAGAGCCTGCCGGATTTTAAGGGTATGCACATGGTAGCTGATATTGGGAATGGGACGATGAACGTGATGATACTCAATAATGGCAAGGCAAGCGAAAGCAAATCGTGGACAGTGCGGCTTGGCGTGGGCGAGTGTTTTAAGGTGATCCGTGACCACATCTTAGACAGAAAAGCGGAGGAACTTCCGATGGAAATTATTGAGAATTATCTGCGCTGCGGCGATACAAAAGTGGGCGGGGAATACCAGCAGCTCATGGAGGAAGCGGCAAAATCCTATGTGGATAAGATATTTGCAGAACTGAAAGCGCATGGTTACAATCCTAATCTTATGAAACTGTATGTCATGGGCGGTGGGGCGAAGGTTGTGGAGCTTGTGGGCAGTTATGACAGCGATAATGTTACTTTTAACCATGATATACGGGCAAACGCCAAAGGCTACGAATATTTCTGTTATATGAAACTCCGCAGGCAGAAAGCAATGGCATCAGCCGGATAAGGGGCGCATTTGAATGAAAAACAAAAACCATAATATCCGCTTTAACATGGAAAAAGGGGACGAATGCAGGGCGTGGGAGCTTCTGCACTCCCCAAAGATACGGCAGATGTTCAAGTCGCAGAATAAATTTGTGATAGAGGCGGTCAATGATTATTATAACAGGCGCATGGCGGCAGAGTATGATCCCTATCTGGAAACACGGGAGAAAGAGGATGCTTTTGCAGAGCGTATCGTGGAAGCGGTTGAAAAGAAAGTAATGTCCAATCTCCCGGCGCTTTTTGGTATGTATATGGCACAGATGCAGCTTTTTCCTTTATCCGTTCCTATGGGGGCTTATCAGGCGGCGCAGGGCGGCATGGTGTGCGGGCAGGAATCATTAAACGGCGCAGACAGTGGAAATGTGACGGGCGGCACAGTTTCTCCCGCTGCTACGAAAGCAACGATACGGAATGCGGGGAATATGCAGGAAGAAGCTGTATCAGAGAATGCCACAGAGCCGCCGGACAATGATTTGATTGATTTTGACGCATTTTAATATATTTATAGGGCAGGGCTACGGTAATTAGGTTTACTGTAGCCTTATTTTTGCGGATTTTTTATATCAAAGTATAAATGTAGCCGTATTTTGAAAAAAGACTAACAAAAGGTAGCCGAAAGGCTACAAAACAAGGACAAGGGGCAGCCATTAAAGGCTGCATAATAAAGGGCGGGCATTCAAGCCCGCAAAATAAGGGCAGAAAGCAGCCGGAAGGCTGCAAATAAGGGTGCAAATGTAGCCGTCTGTTTTGAGACTGGAATACCAGTTTTCAGGCAGGCGGCTTTTTTATGCCTGTAAAGAATCTGTTCCACGGACTGCTTCGGAGTGGTTCAGAGAGTGTCAGCAACTAATTTCCGGGGAGGGCGCAAGCTCTCCCCTAAGCCCTCGGCGTTTGAGAGCGAAATACACCCTACGCACAAACCTTCGGTTTATGCTCCGGGGATTTCGCCCTGCCGGGGGCAAATTCACGCAAGTGTGAATTTATACAGTCCGAAAAAACCGGACTGTATTTATCCATGCCGCCCAGAGGACGGGCGCATAGATGGCGCTGCTGCTTACGGCTACATTTCAGGACAGATGTGCAGCATTGCAGAGGGGACTTCACAAAACAAAGCCCCCTGCGGCTGTCAGAAAGCGACAGCCGTAGACTGCCCGGATACGGGCATCGGTTCACAGACAGCCGTCCTATAATGGCTGCTCACAAAAAATGCGGTGGCAGGTTATCCGCCAAAAGAAAGGAAAAGCGTTTATGAAAAGAAATTCATTTATAGAAATGGCAAAGCTGCATGACTTATCAGGGCGCATCACTTATATTTCAAGCCACGCCAAGCAGGAGCATCTCTATGAAGTCTATACAACGGAGCCGGACAGGGCATTCTGGCGGGAGCTTGCCAAATGTAATCAGGAGGAATTTGAAAAAAGCGGCACGAATGGGAAGTGCATTGAGGCAAGGGAGCTGATGATTGCACTTCCGGAGAGTTTTATCAACTATGAGCATGACTATCTTTTGAAAAAGATGGCAGACGAATTTAAGGAAAAGTACGGCGTGGAGTGCTTTGCTGCGCTCCACCACAATAAACGTAAAACGAATCTGCATATCCATATGGTATTTGCGGAGAGAAAGCGGCTGGAACAGCCGACAGAGAAAATTGCCACTCGGAATATGTTCTACAATGAGCAGGGGCGTCATGTGAGGACAAAGAAAGAGATTCTTGACGGAGATGGGAATATCCGTCAAGGCTGTAAAATCATTAAAAAAGGTGAGGTGTATGAACGCAAAATTTTCACTGTCAAAGATGAACGCTTTAAGCAAGAATCTTTTTTAGATGGGGTAAAAGTGTTTTATACGGATTTAATCAACCAGATGGTGCTTGATGATAGGGACAGGTTAAGTATTTTTGATAAAAACGGTCCGTACCTTGCGACAAAGAAGGTTGGCAAAAATAATCCGAAAGCGGAGGAAATCAAATCGGACAATGAAATACGCATGGAGTGGAACAGAACCGTTGACCGTGCGATTGTAAGCGGCGTATCAGAAGCGGAGATTGTGGAGCTTAAAAAGACGGAGATAACGGATAAAGTAAAAGAATCCGTGGAGCAGAACGGACAAAGGCCGGAGCTGTTCGGGGAGATTGTCAGGGCAGCGATTTTGTTGTTAGAACTCCTGATTATGAAAGCCATGCAGAAGGTGATTGATATAGTGGAGAAAGTGATCGGAAATGGTGTCAGTGCCATAAAGGAAACATCAAAAGAAACGGACAGCCGTATCCATGCAGGAGATGATCCAGGATTTCAGCCGGAAAGAAAGGAGATACCATTTCCCATAGATCCGCATCGAAAACTCGATATGAAAAAGAATACAGAATATTCAATGACTGCTTCCAAAGAGAAAGAAAGCATTATTAAACAGGTAAAGGCGGAGCGAAAACCTGTTCTGGTTGAAAAAGAGCAGCCAGCAGAAAGACCGCCGCAGCCAAAACCGTCCGTACTGGCAAGTAAATATCCCCGGCTGAAAGAGATTGAGGGCAGGCTGAAAGACCAGAACAAGGCAATATTCGGGCGTGAAAAACAGAGGGATATGCTGAAAAAAGAATTGTCTGAATGTACGGGCATCTTCAAAGGCGGCAGGCGCAGGGAGTTACAGCAGGAGATCGACAGCTTTGATAATCAGATTTTCAATATGAAAAAGAGGCTTTCTTCTATTGTGAAAGAACATCATTTTGATTCTATGCAGGCATTCTATAAGGAACTTGATGTGGCAAAAAGAGAGAATCAGAATTATGAAGCAGCTTGTGCGGAGTACGAGAAAACTTATGGAGAAAAAGTGGTGGATACTAAGAGCGTCAGAGACAGGCTTAGGCAAAAAGAGAGGGCTATAAAAGAAAGAGAAGCAGGCAGGGTGCATCAGGCAAGGCAAAATGACAAAGGGGCGAGGTAGAATAGGCAGATGGTGGTCTGCTTGTGGGAGAGAGTGTGAGCAGGGACATCCAGTCTATGTTCCAGCATTAGACTTCCCCATTATAACGGAAGAACATTTTCGGGGTTTTCTTTATCATTCCGATGACATCATACCCAGTTTCCTTAACGGAATGTAGGGCGCTTGGAGAGGAAAACCAGCTGTCAAAAAGGACATATTTTGCAGGAATGGCTGCTTTTTTAGCAGATGACAGGAGTTCCAGCATGGCATGTGTTCCTTTCTGCATAGAAAGTGCACGCCGTTTATAACCAACGGTTCTTTTTTCGACAGGCTCTGCTTGATTGATCCAGTTTTTCTTATTTTCAGGTGGAAGAAGCACACTGTTAATCGGAAGGAAAGTACTTCCGTCAGACCATCCAAGCGTGAGCATACGGAAACTAAATTTATAAGTGTGTCTGGCATGGTCATATACTTTTGCAAGAAGTTCCGTTTTTTTTGAACGGTTGCGTTCAAACATAGAATTATCGATGATCAATACGTTGGCGCGGTCTTGTGAATCCAGCGGAAGGATTGCCTCTCTGATGATTCTGCCTGCAAGAATGGTTGTAAAACGGATCCAGTTGATCTGGACCATTTTCATAAAGCGGTATACAGTATCCTTGGCAAAAGCCAGAGTATTTCTTCATGAAATAAGGTTCTTATATGCCTCTGTTTGAAAAAATCAAAAGAAACAGGTACTGAAAGATTTCCACTGCAGGAGTTCCCTTCTTTTTATACGCATTAGCCGTTTTTAATACAGATGAAACATGAAATCTAGTAAAAAATAGTAAAAAATCTTCGGATAGATTTAGAAATTTGTTTATCATTTTGGTTGTTTTGTGTTATACTTTTATTCATAGTGCGAGCTGAGAAATCAGCATAGCTGATTATATAGCAGGAAAATCCTGTCGGGAAAGGTTTAATCAACCGCCCGTACCAAGTCCTTGGAGTCGAAGTGGCAACATCAGATTTAAGCATAGGACAGAGGCAACAGAGCCGAAACGAAAGTGAAGTGATAGAGCTTGCAAATTAGTATGAGGTCGGAAATGGTCGATGCGTTTGCGTTCGTAGCAGACAACATCTCTGTAACCGCTATGGTGAGGGACAGGGGCATCCCCCAGTCCGAGAGCTTGGAGAGGTTGATGAGAAATATATAATACAGAACAGTTGGGGTCTTATTATCCCCCTGGCATAGGGTATGATGTACAATTAAGGGAACAAGAGAGGAAATTAAATGGATAATAGGAAGTCTGAAGTGCTCATAGTACCAAAGAAACCGTTAATAACGGTGGAGGGAAGGGGCACACCTTGCAATGAAAGAATATTGGGTTGAGTCGTATGCGTTAATAGTGCATGTACGGTTCTAATGAGGGGTATGGGGAGCAATCCCCATATCTACTTGAGGCATGAGCCTGTGGTGTTTTAATTGTTTTGAACAACTCAATTATACCAAACCAGATGGTTTCATGCTATTTTAATGCCAGTAATTATTGAATGTTCAAGGTGCATAAACACTTATTCAAGTGCGAAGTTTGAGTATAAAACAAAAATTGGGGGAGGATATGATGTGTTTCATATAGGGATATGTGATGATGGAAAAGAAGTCTGTGCAGAACTGGAAGATATGATTTATAAATTGGGAAAAAAGCATGGGGTAGGGCTAGAAACAAGTGTATGGTTTTCCGGAGAAAGTCTTTGTGATTTTTTAAAAAGGGAAAATACTTTAGATATGCTGTTTTTGGACATAGACTTAATTACCACAGACGGAATTCAGGTAGGTAATTTTATACGAGAGAAAATGAAAAATTTAGAATTAATTATCATATATATTTCATCTAAAAGCAGTTATGCAATGCGGCTTTTTGAGGTGCAACCGATAGGCTTTTTAATTAAACCATTAAAGACAGAAACTGTAGAAAATGTATTTTTAAAGAGCATTCATTTTTACGAATTGAAAAATCAAAAATTTGAGTATTATTCGAAAGGTTATTTTTACAAGATTTCTTTTCGAGAAATTATATTTTTCTATAGCCAGAATAAGAAGATTAATATTGTTACAAGAGAGGGCGAAAGACAGTTTAATGGAAAACTGAAAGAAATAGCTTCAGAATTACCACATAATTTTATCATGATTCATCAGTCTTATATTATAAATTTAGATTATATGGTAGAGTGTTCCTATGAAGCAATCAGAATGCAGGGAGATAATTTATTGAGTATTAGTATTCCATATCGAAAATTAGTAAGGGAACAGATTATGAAATATAAATGGGAGGAAAAATAATGTGGCAGAAATGATTACGGTTTTAAGCACTAACTTATTTAGAACATTCATTCTCAAAAGATTCATGTCAATATTTTTTGAAATAAATATTGAAGAAAAGGGAAAGGAGAGGATATGTTATTTTGTTTTCTTTTCACTGACAGTATTAGTTCATTCGTTTTTTCACTTTCCCGTATTAAACATCATAACTAATTTATTATTGATTTATTTTATTACACGATTATATGTGGGGGTAGAGAAGAAAAAAGTATTGGTTACTCTTTTGATATATGGAATCAATATGTTTTGTGACATTATAGCAGTATATTCCTTTGGTAATTACATGGTAGGTGAAGAAGCAAATGGAATGACAGTATACATTACTACTTTTTTAATACTTATTTGTGAATTTGTTGTAGAGAGATTTTTGGTGAAGAATAAAAGTAAGGATTTTATACCATTTCACGGAAACATATTAATTGCTATCCCTGCTATTAGTATAATGATTTTACTAATATTGGTTATGAACAACCTGAATAGCAGAATGATACTAATTTCTGTAAGTGTTGGGATTTTGCTTATTAATCTATTAATATTTTATTTATATGGTGTTTTAGTTGATGCTTATTTAAAGTTAGAGGAAAGAGCATTATTTGAACGACAGATTGCTAGCTATGCCAATCAATTAAATATTATGACACAAACGGAAGAAAAAGTAAGAATACTAAAGCATGATATGAAGCACCATTTAAATGAATTAATGATTTTAGCGAGGCATCAAAATGATGATAAAGTAATGGACTATATTTGTGATATGCAGGCATATCTTGAAAATCCACATGAGTATATCAGCAGTGGAAATCAGGAAGTAGACAGTCTGATGAATTATATGCTGAACAGAGCAAAGACAGTTCTTAATCATGTTAATTACGAGATAAATATCCCAAAGGAATTGGCAATTCGTTCCTTTGATTTAAATGTCATTGTCGGGAATCTATTGGAGAATGCGATAGAGTCAGCTGAGCAGTCAAAGGAAAGATGGTTGGAACTATTTTTAAATTATGAACGGGGTATGCTTTTTATTCGTGTCAGAAATAGTTATGATAATGCAATAAAAAGAAAAGGAGAAATTTATATTACCACAAAGAAAGAGAAGCGGATTCATGGAATCGGATTGCAAAATGTCAAGAACGTGGTTGATACTTACAAGGGGGATATGCAGATATCAGACAAAGATAATATTTTTGATGTAAAAATTATATTATATGCTTTATTGTAGAAATAGAAAATTTAACAGACACTTACATATTATTGCCTCACATCGTTTAGGTTTACCAGACCTATTTCAATGGAGAGGCTTTTTTTGTACAAATTTCGCCCTAATATATATGAATTTCGCCATTTGGAAAATTAAGATATGAAAATATGATATTATCAAAAAAACAAATGAATCATTATACAAGTGAGGGATACAAAATGAAAAAGCATAACAGATTAAAAAAGATAATTGAGAAAATTGCAATCAGGGCAGCGATTTCTGAAGCAAATACAACATGTCCATTTATTAATTATCAACCAGAGATACCTAAGGCGGTAAAAAAATTAAGGAAGTTTTAAAGATGAGTATTCAGATTGAGCAACTGTCAGAAGAAGAGCGAGAGGAAATCATAAATTATGGTATTAGAAGAAGTATAGTTATATCTATAAGCACCATAGTTACAATAATGGCGGGGTATCTGTTGGGTATAGTATGGCAAAGTATATTTTTTTTATTTTGCTTTAGTGCATTAAGAAAATATGCAGGTGGGTATCATGCGGATACTCCCATAAGATGCTATTTTCTTTCTTTCATTACTCTGTTTATCGCATTGATGGGAATTAAAATATTACAATGTGATGATAATGTAGGAATTTTAATTCAAACAATCAATTTGCTTATAATTATATTCTTATCTCCTATAGACAGTGTTGTGCATAGATTGGAGTATGAAGAAAAGAAAGAATACGGAACAAGAGCTAAAAAAATAGCATTAATTTATTATGTACTATATTGTATTTTAAAGAAGGCATCAATTGTGTATATATCAACGCCTATCGCCGTTGCATGCTCAATGGTTGGAATTTCTTTAATAGGAGGGTATATAAAATATAGAAAAGTCGCAATGAGTACAGAATAATTAATAGAAAAGATCATATTTGATATTATCATTCCTTGTTGAGGAGATAATATAATCATTAAAGGAAGGAGGACAAGGTTATGGATAAGATGTTTGTTCAGGTAAACGTAGAGGACAAAGAAGTTAAGGACAATGATGGATTTATCTTCTGCGGACATTCAGACTCTTGTGGATCAATCGAAGGTATTTGTCAGCCGTTTATCCATTAGTGTACGTAAAATCGGGTGATATTAGTTTTATAATAATATCACCCGATTTTTCTGATTGGAGGGAAAAATGAAAGTAAATAGTACATTCAAATTAGAAAAAATAAATCATAGATACTTTGCATTTGATGGTGGTACAGGAAATATTTTTGAAATTAGCGAAATATTATATGAAATACTTTTAAATAGAAATGAAAAATTAACAGAAAAGTTTACAGTGGAAGAAATAGAAAATGCAGAAAAAGGGCTACTTGTAGCAATGAATAATGGTATATTATCAGAACAAAATTTACTACTAAGGACATATCAAAAAATAGGTGGGAAAAATGTGCACTCACTTAATACATTGTTCCTAAATGTCGCTCAAAAATGTAATTTGAAATGTTCGTATTGTTTCGGAAAAGGGGGAAGTTATGGACTCCAACAAGAAATGATGTCAATTGATACTGCACGTAGGTGTGTTGATTATTGGTTAAAAAATATTGAAGAGAAAAAGCAGAATATCGTTGTAAGCTTTTTTGGGGGAGAACCACTCTTAAATTTAGAAGTAATTGAATTTGTTGTACAATACATAAATTCAAAAAAGCAAAGTATTAACGGAAATGTTAAATATATGATTACTACTAACGGAACAATATTAAATAATAGTATTATAGAAATGTTTATTAAAAATGATTTTTTAGTAAGTGTAAGTTTAGATGGGATTTCAAAAATTCACAATAAAAATAGAGCGTTTGCATCAGGGAAGGGAAGTATGGATCTAGTTGCAAAAAACACAAAAAAACTGTTGGCTCATATTAGTAATTTAAATTGTCAAATAACATTACGAAGAGAAGATATTCCTTTTTTAGAAGAAGCAGTTACTGCTTTATGGGAAATGGGAGTAGATAAAGTTTACTCAAATATAGTATTTGACAAAAATGAAATATATCAAGAAAAAGATTATAAAGAACTCAAATTCCAAACTGAAATATTGAGTGATTTAATGTATCAGCACTTGATTTCTGGAAGTAAGAATATTTATGGCAACATATTTGATTATATGCAAAATTTACATACTAGAAACTATGCAATTAATTGTTTCGTTTGGAAGGAAAAGATTGCAGCATTCGCAAGTAATGGAGACGCATATTCGTGTTATCGTTTAGTTGGGGAGAATGATTTTTTGTTGGGAAATGTTAGGCAACATGATTTCACAGTATTTTCTAAACCTTTCGAGAAACAAAAGGTTGCACAATGTCAGAATTGTTATTGCCAATTATATTGCGGGGAAGGTTGTCCGTGTGAAAATTTAGTATACAATTCGGATATTAATATACCTGCTGAAGAGTGGTGTGAAAAAAATAAAATATTATTTGATATTAGTCTTAGATTATACCTGAAGATTAAAGTAAATGAACCCGATTTATTTAGAAAACTTTGCAAATATTGGGAGGAAAACAGATGATAGAATATAATGCTGTAGGGCTGCTGTATACATATAAATGTACGGGAACTTGTGAAATATGTGGTTTGAAATGTGGACCAAACAGAAATGAAAAAATGGATTTGGAAGTAGCAAAAAAGGTAATACGAGATTCTGCTTATAATGGAATTAAACTTATAGGAATTACTGGTGGTGAACCATTTATCTATTATGAAGAAATTTTAGAATTATGCAAGTTGGCTTTTTCATTAGGAATGCAAACAACATTTACAACTAATGCTTTTTGGGCAACTGATAAGGATGGTACATTTGAAAAATTAGAAAAACTCAAACACTATGGTGTAAGAAGTATAAAGGTTAGTTTGGATGATTTCCATATGAAGCATATATCTACTGAAAATTATCGAAGAATTTTTAGAATTTCCCAGATGTTAGATATTAAAGTTTTGATAGGTTGTACAATTTTAAAAAATGGAATCGGTAATCGGCATGTTTTAGAACATTTTGATGATGAAATGGCTAATATTTTATTTTGCCAATATAGAGCGTATCCAATTGGAGATGCAGTAAAAATACCAAAAGAATTGTTCTATTTGAGTGATACAATTAGAGGAAAATGCAATGAAAGCAATATGTTACTTATTGAACCCAATGGTACAGTATATCCATGTGGAAGTGCTTGTGTAATGAGTAGTATAAGAAGTGTGGGAAATGTTTATGTGGATTCATTTGAAACAATTTTGGTAAATGCTAAAAATAATATATATACTAATTATATTAAGAAAAATGGTTTACAAGTGTTGATTAATACTATTAGAGATATGAATCCTGGTTTGGTTGACAATTGCCAATATGTAGATATGTGTGATGCATGTAGTAAAATATTCAGTTATTTTGATAAGAAAGTTATTGATGATGCTATAGAGAAAATAGAGGGGAAAATATGATCATATATAATACGTATATGTTATTAGAAAACGAAAAAGAAAATTATGTATATATTGCTGAAACAAATAAAATTTTTAAGATAAATTTCTTAATCAAGGATGTGCTATTAAATAAGCCAGCGACTGAAGAAGAAATGTGGAAAAGAGTTAATAGGTATGATATAAAAGTAGATATACAGGAAATGATTGATAAATTAGAAGAAATGAAACTGATTTATGAAAGAGGAGATAGAATACGAAAAATAGAGATAGAAAAATTAGATATATGTGACATGACATTATTAGTAACACAGAAATGTAATTTAAGATGTGAGTACTGTTTTGGAGATGGCGGAGAATATAAAAATATAGGTATAATGAGTTTTGAAGTTGCAAAAAGAGCTATAGACTTTTTGTATGAACATTCTAGAAACACAAAAGATATTGTAATTCTTTTTTTTGGAGGAGAACCTTTAATAAATTTTGAAGTAATAAAGCGTTCGGTGGGGTATTGTAAAGAAAAAGATATATTATATAATAAAAAAACTCATTATAGCATAACAACTAATGGAACAATTACGGACGATGAAATAGTACAGTTTTTAAGAGAAAATAATTTTTTAGTGCAGGTTAGTATAGATGGAATAGAAAGTGTAACTAATGCAAATCGGTTTGATATTCATAGAAGAGGTGCGTATTCTAGAATACTTGAAGGTGCAAAAGCCTTACAAGATAAGATGGTTGTAGGAGCAAGGGGTACAATTACACCTGCTGGTTTGAATGTTAGTGAAAATGTTACACATTTGTTGGAGGAAGGATTTGCATATGTACATTTGGCACCAGCAAATAATATGTTAAAGGAAAATGATTTTGAAAAAATAATCGAAAATTATTTTTTATATTGCGAAGAGTTTGAAAAATTATTATTAGAGCATAAATATAAAGAGTGTATTGCAAGACATAATCTATATAGTATTTTAAGAGAAATTCATGAAGGAAAGAAGAGAAATGTTTATTGTGCAGCAGGTTTTAAAGCAATATCTATAGATATTGATGGATATATATATCCATGTCATCGATTTGTGGGTGATAAGGAGTTTTGCATGGGGGATGTTTCCACTAATGTATTTGAACATGATGTGATATATAATCAATTATATAAAATTCCGGAAAAATGTAAATATTGTATATGTCAGTCTATATGCTCTGGAGGATGTATGCATGATAATCTTTTGTTAATGAAAAATATAAATATACCGGCAGAATGTAATTGCAAATTGCAAAAGTTTTTAACGGAACAAGCATTAAAAATATATATTTCTTTAACTGATATAGACAAAAAGTATTTGTTTGGGGAGGAAAGTTGCTATGGCGGATAATTATATTTTGGAAATGGAGAATGTCGATAAAATATATGGTTCGGGGGATAGTGAGGTAAAGGCACTGAATCATGTAAGTTTTTCAGTACACAAAGGGGAATTTATTGCTATTATAGGTGAATCGGGTTCTGGAAAAAGTACTTTACTTAATATTGTAGGGATGTTAGACAGACCGACCAACGGAAAAATAGTAATTGATGGGATAGAACAAAGAGAGATGACACTGGATCAGCAAGCAGTATTTAGAAGAGAAAACATAGGTTTTATTTTTCAATCCTTTAATTTGATTCAGGAATTAACCGTTGAGGAAAATATAATTTTTCCCATTTCATTAGGGCATAATAAGCCGGATAGAAAGAAAATAGATAGTATTATAAATAAATTGGGACTGGAGAAAAGGAAACAGCATTTTCCATCACAGTTATCGGGCGGGCAGCAGCAAAGAGTGGCGATAGGCAGGGCATTGGCAACAGAGCCGAAATTGATATTAGCAGATGAACCGACAGGCAATTTGGATAGCAAAAATAGTCAGGAGGTTATTAAAATATTGTGGGAAATATCAAAAGAATATGGCAGAACAGTTTTGCTAATTACTCATAATCATGATATTGCCAAAGTAGCAGATAGAATACTGTATGTAAAGGATGGTTGTGTTAGTGAAAGAAGATAAGTGGAAGAATAATTATTTAGAAATCATATATAAATATTATCGTATGCATAAAAAGAAAACAACTATTACAGTGGCATGTATTGCGGCGGCTATTTGCATGATTACAACGGTATTTAGTTTGGCGGATATTGGAATAGATGTTGAAATACAGGCCGTCAAGAACATCTATGGAAACTATCATATGAAAGTGGAAAATCTTTCTTTTGAAATTACTGATATAGAAAAAATAGAAGGAATAAGTCATGCAGGCTGGTTGGTTGAGTTACCAACAGGAGAATTGAAAGAGAAAGAGTGCAGGATACTATGCGGAGATGCGGATATCATACAGCAGTTTGATGTCAGACTTTTAGAAGGACAATATGCAAAGACCGGAGAAGAGGTTGTTATTGATAAAAAGGTTAAGAAGGATTATGCTTTGAAGGTAGGAGATGTCCTGCCAGTTAGGTTGGAAGGAAAGACGTATAACCTGGACATTGTAGGGGTATGCGATACCTTTTCTTCCCTTACAGCAAGAGATGTGTATGGTCTTTTGTTGTCTGTAGAAGGCGGAAGGATACTGGGAAATAGTTGTGGGGATTATTATATTACATGTCAAAATGTGGAAGAAATCGATGAAGTAAAATGTAAACTTATAGAAGAGTATCATTTGGAAGAAAACAGAATACAGTTAAATGAAATATTGTTGGCAGTTATGGGAAAGGGGAAATCTGTCTTAGCCGCTAATTTATATTTGATAGCGGGTATTTTATTTTGTCTTGTATTTCTTGTAAGTATTCTGATGATTACAAATTGCTTGAATATAAGTGTTCATGAGAAAAAGCAATTATATGGCTTACTTAGGTGTATAGGAGCAGATTCAAAACAATTAAGAAGATGTGTGCAGAAAGAAGGAAAAATACTATGGTGTCATAGTATACCCGCAGGGATTGGGAGCGGGGTGGTTTTGACATGGTGCTGTTTATTATTGCTACGACTTCTTAATAAAGATATGTTTGAAAATATTTTTGTGTTTCAAGTCAGTATAGCAGGGATTGTGATTGGAATATTTACTGGTTTGGCAGCAGTTATGATAGCGACAGTGAGTCCGGTAAGATATGTATGCAGTATTCCGCCATTAACAGCGATAAATGAAGAAACTTATCAGAAAGATATAAAATGCCGAAAAAAAAGAAGGACGATAAAAATTCCAGTAGAATTACTAATTAGCCTTAGACAGACAGGAAGCAATAGAAAATCACTTGGGCTTATGATAGCTTCTTTTGCAATGAATATTGTTTTGATTTTTGCTTTTTCTGTTATGATTAACTTTATTTATGAAGGTTCATATTTTACAAAGCCATATAATCCGGATGCCTCTATTTATAATAAAGAAGGTAAGTACTATATTCATGATGAAGTAAAGTGGAAAATAGAAGAAATAAGTGGTGTAGAAAGTGTTGTTGGACGTAAAGTAAACAATGCAGAATTGGAAAAAAATGGAAATGTATTTTCTACGTTGCTTGTATCATATGACAAACAGCAATTTGAATGGATAGAAAGCAAAATAATTTCTGGGAAATTAAATATAGGCAGGTTATTAGAAGGAGAAGAAATATTAGTTGATGAAGAAAGTGGTTTAGAAGTAGGAGATGAGGTACTGATTAAAGGTAATGGAGGCAATACAATAGCGTGTGTAGTAGGAGGAGTATTAAGGAATTTTCCATATGATTCGGCTGACAGTGTGAGATGCCTGCTTGCAGAAGCATTGTTTCAACAGGTAGTAGGAAATATGGATTATTCCATACTGGATATAAGATTTAGTAAGGGAAATGAGGAAGTATGGGAATTAATGACTAAAATTATACCAGAAAAATTTAGTATATTTGATTACCGACAAAAAAAAGAAGAAAGCAAAAACCAATTTTTAACAATGGCAGTCTTTGTATATGGATTTTGTGGAACTATCATAGCGGTAACTATCTTTAATATTATAAATTGTATGAGCATAAGTGTTTGGAATAATATGAAAAAGTATGGGATGATTTGTGCTGTAGGTGGGACGACAAAACAATGTAAAAAGATAGTAATACTGGAGGCTCTATTATATGCATGTGGAGGTGGGGCGTTAGGAATAGCAATTGGTGTACCTTTACATTATTATCTTTATAGTCATCTAGTTGCTAAGTATTTTAATACCGTATGGAGATTACCTGTTGAAATGATAATTACAATTATTGGAATTACTATATTTACAGCAATTGTATCATCACTGATGCCTTTGCAAAAAGTTAAGGAAATTAACATAATAGAAATAATTCGACAAGTATAGAGAGGAATACAATGAAAAAGAAAATAAGACTGTTGACATTTGTAATATGCATATGGATGATAATCGGATTTAATATTGAGGCTATGGCAGCAAATAATGCTTTAGCAATACAAGTAAATGATGATTTTGGTGAACTGATAAAGATTATTATTGAAATTAAATCGAAAAATCCAGAAAAGGGAAATGAAGAAATAGAAACGCTTATAGTAAGACAGGTTTCTATGAGAAGAGATAGTGGTGTAAGTAATATTTGGAATTCTCTAACGGATACAGAAAAAAAATTAGTCATTAGATATCCACTTGATGCATTAAAAGTAAATACAGCCAAAAATATTGCAACTACACAGACAGAAAAAAAGTTTGGTTATAATGGGCTTGGTGATAGGAGTGATGCATTTAGACATGGTATGTGGAATGCAGAAATGGTTATATTAATCGGAAGTGAGAAAGCAGAAATGTTTGCAACGGCTCACGAGGATAAGGATATTACGGGTTTGGAGGTAGATGGGCATACTAAATTAGAACATAAAAATATGGACATACATAATAATGCAGAAGGTAGAATTATTGGGGAAAATAATAAAACAGCAAGCGAAGAACAGCTAGCAGAAATAATTTATAATGCTGTATATGATGAAAATACTAATTTTATTTGGCTTAATAATTAATTACTAAACTCAAATGAATATTCTTGCTTCAAGAAACCTCCATTCCGGAATTTTGGAAACCGGTGTTCCGGACGCGGAAACCGCCATTGATTGGCTTGATTGTCCTGCATCAGAAATGGAATTCTGGTCAAGTCCGAAGCCGTTTTACGGTGCGTTAGCAGGCTTTACAAGAATGGAATTTCTGATAGTCTATGGAAGCCAATCAAAGCAGAGCAATCGGTTAAATTAAGAGTTTACGATTATAAAAGTTTAAAAACACACTTGACAACACGTCCCTGAGCTGACCGGAGGGAAGGGTATCACATTCGCAACGGGTACGCCAATTTCAAATAGTGTTGCTGCCCATTTATTCTGGCTTCAAATAAATCTGATTGATTGTCACAGAATTAACCGATATAATGACATCAGCATAGAGAAAGAGAA
>NZ_QZDT01000053.1 GCF_009917485.1 Parablautia muri | reverse complement strand
AGCAGGCAAAAATATATGAGGCTCTCGGAGTGAAGGTACCAACCTCGTCATGTTAACTCCGAGAATCCAGGTTTTATGGTATTGCCGCTGTTATCTTCAAAGCCTCCGCTCATAGATACGCTGGCATAGCCTGACATAACCTGACCGTTTATGCAGGTTATGATATCATCTATAGTGGCGCTTTCCTGTGGAGAAAAAGAAATGGGGCATGTGAAAACGGGATTCCCATTGTTGTCATAAAGAAGATTTCCCGGATTTTTCGCGCCAAAATAATCACTCATTTCAAAACGGTAATTCTGGGCCTTTAAAGTATCCCAGTCTATATTTTCGGTTTTGTAATTATTTCCGTCATATCCTATCCAGACAATGGTTACGCCGTCTTTATCTGCGTTGATGGTGTACCCGTTACATGCTAAGACGCCGCAGTTTGCATTGGTGATATCGTTGGTTTTGGTGTTTTGGGTAAATTCAAGCGCCTGCTTGGGCTCGGTTCCAATCAGCACTTTGTCGCTTGGCTCCCATATGAGGCGTTCATTAAAGGATGTAGTTTTGAAAATACGATCCAGTTCACTTTTTAAAGCTTGCGCCTCCTGGTCGATATATTCTCTGTCCTCAATAGAGCTTGTTCCATTAGCGGATTTTACAGCCAGCTCATTGATACGCTGAAGCATATCATGTACTTCATTTAAAGCGCCGTCTGCTGTCTGGACATAACCGACACCCTCCTGTATATTTTCAACTGTCTGATGCAGGCCGCGGATACGGCGGCGCATTTTTTCAGAAATGGCCAGACCAGCAGCATCATCCGCAGCGCGGTTGATCCGATAACCGGAGGATAGTTTTTCCGCAGTCTTTTTAGTTTTGCTGATATTGATTTTTAGCTGTCTGTTTGAATTTAGTGCAAGCAGATTGTTTTGCAAAGATGTCATAATTTATGTATTCTCCGTTTATGCGAAATAAATTAATTTATCTTTTATATTTATGCTTGGTATTGCCCTTTCTATTTTGGGTATGATATTCCATAGAAAAATTGTATCATATACAATACATTATCTCAATAGTATAAATTTCTCGGGAATAGAAATCAATTTCCAAGGACACCGGGTTATGTAATATGACGAAACCGATATTTTGATTCCTTTTTTTCAATATTTTTGGTATATTTATTTTGTGATAAGTATATCAAAAAATTGGTATGCAGGGGGTATAAATATGGATGACAAAAAGGAGTCAGCAGGAGCAATCTGTATCAGCCAAAAGGATATCCGGACAGAAGAACTCTCATTTGAGGAGATACTGCTGGATGAAAGACTGGTACAGGGGGATATATGGGTTTGGGAAAAAGCCCTATGCTCTGTGGGGGGAATTAATTACAGGCTTATGGCAAAGCAGAACTATGAGCTACTTATCCGGATTGCCCGGGAATATAAAGTTCTTTTGATGAATCAGGCAGATGGGATGGAATTTCTCAGAGAAGAAAATGCAGGTGGAAAGTTATGGATAAACTTGCAAACTGATTCATTGGTAGGAGCTTCTCTTGAAGGCGGAGAAGATGGTTTGATAGAAGAAGGACTGAAGGCAGATTGCTATTTAGTAAGCAGATACAGATCGGAACTGGCCGATATGGGCTGTTTTCAGGATGCGGCCTTGGGAATTCTTTCGGCCAGTGCAAGAAAAGAAGATGCGATGCGATATTTAGAGGGAATGGTTGCAGGAAATGAGGAGTTTTATGACATATATGACTGTACACAGCCTATATTGATATATACAGGCTGTGATTTGTGTTATAATATACTTGATACATTTAGTGCGGAATTGGGATTCGCACTTGAGGAGTTGGGGCAGAAGGTTGAATATTTTGATTTAACAAGACAATCGCCTGAAGAACTTATCCCTTATGCAAAACGCAGGTTTAAGGCAGTGATTGGTATGCAGACGAATATGTTTGGGGTAAAATGGAAAACGGGTACATTAATACATGACGATATACCAGCGCCTAAGTATAATTTTTTATTTGACCATCCGATATGGCTCAGAGATTATCTGGAAAAGAAACCCCGGCAATTATGTGCATTGACACCGGATGGAAATTATGCGAAGTTTATAGAAGAATATTTTGACCATCCGGCAAGGTTTTTACCTCCGGCAGGGGAACATATTTCTTGCGGGGAAAAACAAAGAGACTATGAAGTTGTTTTTCTTGGAAGCTACGGGGAAGGGCTTGTGGAACATTTAAAGCTTATAAGGAATGCCGATAAGGAGAGAGGGCGCTTGCTTAACTGGTATGTTCTGTACATGCGGCAGCATTTGGAAGAAACGCCTGAGCAGGCATTTAAAAAAGCGTTGGCGCATTATGGGGTTACATATACAAAAAAGGAATTGATAGAACTGTTTTACAGAGAGCGGTGGATTATCACTGAGCTTGCAAATCACTACCGGAATAAGGTAATTAGGCGCTTATTAGATGCAGGAATTAGGGTACATGTTTTTGGTGATACATGGAAGGACTGCTCTATGTGGGAACACCCGGCTCTGATACATCATCCGGCAGTATTTGGAAGGGATGCGCTTGAAATATATGCCAGGGCAAAGATATCTCTGAACGTTATGCGGTGGCATAAAGATGGTTTTACGGAACGAATTGCCAATACAATGCTACAAAAGTCAGTGGTTGTGACGGACAGGACCTCCTATTTAGATAAAAATTTTGTGGATGGAGAAGATATTATCTTATTTGATTTGGACAATTTGAAAGGATTGCCTGACAGGATAAGGGACTTGCTTGTACACGAAGACAAAAGAAAAATGATTGCGGAGCATGGGTATCAAAAAGCGCAGCGGCATACGTGGCGAGATCGTGCCGCCCAAATATTGGAAATGATAGAAGAAGACAGAATTGGATAAGGAGGACATGCCATAAGGCATGCTAAGAGGGATGAAACAGATTGTAATTTTCGGCGCCAAGAGTATCGCACTGGGCGCATGCCTGGCGGTTAAAAAAGTATGTCCGGAATATGAGGTGTCAGGATTTATGGTAAGCAGTCTATCTGGCAATGCAAGCTGCCTTTGCGGATTGCCGGTTGCAGAGGTTGATTGTTTTACGGACAAAAATGTGTGCATTTTGATTGCAACACCGGAGGATGTACAGGGGAGCATTGAGACAATGCTTAAGGGTAAGGGTTTCCAAAATATTGTTTGTCTTGATTCTGAAAAAGAATCCGCATTGATGGGCAAATATTTTAGAAGTATAGGAAGATTTCCGGCGTTAAGAAATGATATTGCGGAAGTCTATATGGCAAAATTTCATAGGGATAAGCCGTTAAAAAATAATTACAGAATTCCGGATTGGGTGCGGCCTATCCAGGTAGGTGCAGCGCTTGCAGATAAGCGGATAGCAGAGACGGCCGATGACTTGGGAGAAAATATATCGGCCAAGAATGTCAATTACTGTGAGCTTACGGCTCTTTACTGGATTTGGAAAAATAAGCTGCAGGAAGAAAAGGGTGCGCCATATTTGGGGCTGTTTCATTACAGAAGGTTTTTGGAACTTACGGATGATGACTTGCTGCATATGAAAAATGAGAATGTGGATGTGGTATTGCCTTATCCAACTGTTCATGAGCCGGATATACGAGAACATCACAGCAGATACATAGCAGAGTCGGACTGGGAGGCTATGCTGCGGGCACTAAAGGAATTGGAACCTGGGTATGCAGGGCGGTTTGAGGAGATTTTGAGGCAGCCTTATTTATATAATTATAATATTGTGGTGGCTAAACGGGAAATTTTAAAGGATTATTGTAAATGGCTGTTTCCTATACTGGAGCGGACGGAAGAATTGAGTACGCCCAAAGGAAATGAAAGAGCTGACAGGTACATCGGATATTTAGGGGAAAACTTGCTGACGCTGTTCTTTATGTATCATGGAAATGAGTGGAACATAAAGCATGTTGGAAGAAAAATGTTGATTTGATGAGATGGGGGCGTGTTTGCGAGTTTGGATGATATCATGAGCGTTAGTGAGGAGAATAAGCCTGCATATTCAACGAACGGCGAATGGCAGTCATGAATCTCTGATTCATGATATAATGAACATAGAAAGTAATATATATTTTTACGAAGGGAGATAAGGTAAATGAACGAAGAACTAAAGCAGGAATTAGAAGCATTGCAGGTTTTGAATCAGTTTTTGGATAAGCTGATTCCAAATATGGAAAACCTGTGCAGGGAGCTTGGAGGTGAAGCTAAGCCGGATACGCCGGCATTCCAAAAACAGTGTATGGATGCTTTTAACTGGACAATTGAAATATATAACAGGGTTCCCCATGTTTCGGAGCTATGTGGAAAAGAGCTTGATAAGAATATGGCCAATCAGGTGATTATGTCTCTTGGAGAGGCGTTAAAGGCAGGGGAGAGTGCGGCTATAGCGGAAAGAATAGAAAATGGGGCGCTGGTGATATTACACCAGTTAAAGGACATAACGGATGTAATTTAAAACTTTATACATAACAGGTGTGATTTAGAGCTTTCGATTGACAAGGTTATATAATCATGTTACCATAAATTTAACACGTGTAAACAAATGATTTACCGCCCCATCAGCTTGACGCGTGGTTTTAATCTTTGCGGTTTGACATATGGTATGTTTTCATTTTTTAACAGACTATAAATGCTTTAACTCCATAAGGAAGTCACAATCATTACATCATGAAAGAGAGTGTTTGATGGAAAAAATCACACGGATGACTTTAGAGGGAATTTCTGCGGAAATCGGTATTTCCAGAACCACCATATATAAGGTCTTAAAGGGAAAAGGAAACGTCAGCGAAAGAACGCGCGAACTTGTAATGGAGGCCCTGGAGAAATACCATTACGTTGAGAATAAAAACGCCAGGAATCTTGCGCTGAACAGACAGTATACCATAGGTTATTCAGGTTTCCGCTCCAAAAGTGCGAATTATTTTTCGCCAAAAGTGCGGAAGGGAATCGACAGGGCGGTAAAAGAATTTGGGGACGATGGACTAAACGTTATTCTTTCGGAGTTTGATGTGGAGAAGCCCTGGCAGCAGATGGAAGATGTGGAAAAGATGTTAGAGCAGGGAGTCAGGTGCTTTGTATTGGCATTTTCCCATAAGCAGGTCATAGAGAAAATTTTATGCAGGTTAAGAAATCAGGGATGTAGGGTTGTTCTATTAAGCCGTGATTTTGAAAAAGAAGATGATCAGAGTAGTAATTATTATGTAGGTGTAGATTATTACCGGAGCGGTCTTCTGGCGGCGGAGCTTTTGGGGAAGATGTTGCCGGAAAAGGGAAAGATTTTTATACCAGTGACCGGAGAGTACCACAATAACCAGGACATTCAGGCAAGGTTAAAAGGTTTTTTGGAAAAGATAAAAGAATATGCCGGCTGTCAGATTCTTCCAGTGGTTCATGATTTGTCGGAAAAAGAGGCGGTTTACCGGGAAATTTGCGGCTGTATAGAAAGAGAGCCGGAGCTTAACGGGATTTTTGACCTGACCTATCAACTTGATATAGTGGCGAGAGCCCTTCGGGAGAGGGGCAGGGAAGACATCAAACTGGTGGGATTTGATTTGTTTAAGGAGATTGAACAGGAGGTTGCAGACAGCGTGATTGATGCGGTGGTTTATCAGGAACTGAGTAGACAGGCTTATTTGGGGATGAAGCTTTTGTTTGAGGAAATGTGTTACGGAGTGTATCAGGAAAAGAAAAAGTTTTATTCCAAATTGGAGATCGTAACCAGTGGGAATTTGTGTTACTTTAAAGGGGAATGGTAGAAAGAATATTTCAGTTAACTTGAAAGATTTAAAGTTCATATGTTAAGAAACAGGTTTTCGGGAACGATTGCATCTGATTGCAGCGGGGATATTGGCTTAACGGGAAGATTTTTGACAGGCGGGACAGACTTACGAGGTATAATAGAGTGCCGATGAATGCTATTACTTATCACGCTTGGACTATGCACCTGCTACATGTACATGATTCGGAAGGCTTCTTGGATTCCGCGTAGACGAGTGAAAATCAACCGTAAAAGCAGATGCAGGAGGTCCGGAAATCCTGCAAAATATAATAAGGAGGGTTATGATGCTGTATATAGGTATTGATTTGGGAACCAGTGCAGTGAAGCTGCTGCTTATGGACGGGGAAGGGAAGATACAAAAAATTGTATCTAAGGAGTATCCTATCTTTTTCCCCAATCCGGGCTGGTCGGAGCAAAAGCCTGAGGACTGGTTTGCTAAGACCATGGAGGGAATGAAAGAGCTGATCGATGGAGTGGACAAAGAGAAGGTTGCCGGAATCAGCTTTGGCGGACAGATGCATGGGCTTGTTATTTTGGATGAGAAGGATGAGGTGATCCGTCCGGCTCTTTTGTGGAATGATGGCAGAACCTTTGAGGAATGCGATTATCTGAACAATGTCATAGGAAAAGAAAAGCTCTCGGAGTATACGGCTAATATTTCCTTTACGGGCTTTACGGCGCCTAAGATTTTGTGGGTAAAAAATAAGGAGCCGGAAAACTTTGCGAGAATTTCTAAGATTATGCTGCCTAAGGATTACGTTGCCTACAAGCTTACAGGCGTGCACTGTACGGACTTTTCCGATGCTTCGGGTATGCTGCTTCTTGACGTGAAGAATCGTAAATGGTCTAAGGAAATGTGCGATATTTGCGGCATCCGAGAAGAAATGCTGCCAAGGCTTTTTGAAAGCTATGAGTGTGTGGGCACAGTGAAAAAAGAAATTGCGCAGGAGCTTGGGCTTGCAGAGCATGTGAAGGTGGCGGCAGGCGCAGGCGATAATGCGGCAGCAGCAGTGGGAACCGGCACTGTTGGGGACGGCATGTGTAATATTTCCCTTGGTACCAGCGGAACCATTTTTATTTCTTCCAAAAAATTTGGAGTGGATAAGTACAATGCCCTTCATGCCTTTGCCCATGCGGACGGGTATTATCATTTGATGGGCTGTATGTTAAGCGCGGCATCCTGTAATAAGTGGTGGATGGAAGATGTTATTGGAACTAAGGAGTATGGTAAGGAGCAGGAGAAAATTGCAGGTTTAGGTGAAAACCATGTATATTTTCTGCCCTATCTGATGGGGGAGCGTTCCCCTCACAACAATCCCAATGCAAGGGGAACCTTCATCGGAATGACCATGGATACCACCAGGACAGATATGACCCAGGCGGTGTTAGAGGGCGTGGCTTTTGCACTGCGTGATTCTTTGGAGGTTGCCAGATCTCTTGGAATTCATCTGGAACGGACCAAGATTTGCGGCGGCGGAGCCAAGAGCGCTCTTTGGAAAAAGATGATTGCAAATATCATGAATTTAAAGGTGGATGTGATTGAAAGTGAAGAAGGGCCGGCCTTAGGCGGCGCTATGCTGGCGGCAGTAGCTTGCGGAGAGTATGGGAACGTGGAGGAGGCCGCGGCAAAGATTGTTAAAATTATTAATACCGTAGAGCCGGATCCGGAGCTGGTGGAGAAATACGAAGCAAGATATCAGCAGTTTAAAGAAATTTATCCTGCCTGCAAACCATTATTTGAGATAATAAAATAAGCAGACCAGTGCTACTGCAGCCATAAATTATTTGTGTATAGCAAATGTTATGCTTTGCAGGCCAGGTTATCGAAATAAAGCGAAGGCAGACAAAGTCTTCCTTGTGGAAATGAGGTGAAATATGGAGATTTACAAGGTAACAGACAAACGGTTTGGGAAATATGGAAAGGTAATAAAGGACATTGATTTTTCCTCTCTTGTAAAGACCATGGAGGAGAAGACGCCGCTGCCGGAGGGTGTGGAATATGTTCCGGGATTTAAAGTCCTTGAGGCGCTTCCTGTGGCGGAGGAGCTGAGGGTGAAAATCTTTGGGGAGCTGCCTGTTCAAGTTGGGTACTGCAACGGCCATAATGCCATGCTCAATGCCCTTGAGTATCACAGAAGCTCCGAGGTCAATGTGGCGGCCACAGATGCAATTTTGATTTTAGGCTCCCAGCAGGATATTACAGAGGATTTTACTTATGATACGGCAAAGGCCGAAGCCTTTTTGCTACCTAAGGGGACGGCGGTGGAATTATATGCAACCACGCTTCACTATGCGCCCTGCGGTGTTGACGGGGCCGGATTTAAGGTGACGATTGTACTCCCTAAGGGTACGAACTTCGATTTGGAAAAAGAACATGCCGGGGGAGAGGACGGCCATATGACAGCCAAGAACAAGTGGCTTTTGGGACATCCAGAAGGAGGACTGCCGCAGGGAAGTCCTATGGGGCTTACTGGGAAAAATCTGTGTGTTAATACCTGTTTTGATGAGACTATCGTATAAAAAAGGAGGATTACGAAATGAACAACTTACCAAAAGTGAAAATCGGAATCGTTGCGGTGAGCCGCGACTGTTTCCCCGAAACCCTGTCCGTTAACAGGAGAAAAGCATTGGTGGAGGCCTACAGGGCTAAATATGATGGGGCTGACATTTATGAATGTCCGGTTTGCATTGTAGAAAGCGAAATCCACATGGTGCAGGCCTTAGAGGACATCAAGAAAGAGGGCTGTAATGCACTCTGCGTGTATCTTGGAAACTTTGGCCCTGAAATTTCCGAGACGCTGCTTGCAAAGCATTTTGACGGACCGGCCATGTTTGTTGCCGCTTCCGAGGAATCCCAAAATGACCTGGTGGGCGGACGCGGGGATGCTTACTGCGGTATGTTAAATGCAAGCTACAATTTGAAGCTGCGTAGCGTAAAAGCATATATTCCGGAGTACCCGGTAGGAACTGCACAGGAATGTGCGGACATGATTCATGAGTTCGTGCCCATTGCCAGGGCTATCGTGGGGTTAAAGAGCCTTAAGATTATCAGCTTTGGTCCAAGGCCCCTTAATTTCCTCGCATGTAACGCACCAATCAAGCCTCTTTATGATCTGGGTGTGGAGATTGAAGAAAACTCCGAACTGGATTTATTCGAAGCTTTCAATAAACATGAAGGGGATGAGCGGATTCCCGCAAAGATTAAGGAAATGGAAGAAGAACTGGGCGAGGGCAATAAGAAGCCCGAAATCTTAAGCAAGCTGGCCCAGTATGAGTTAACGCTTCTTGACTGGGTGGAGGCACATAAGGGGTATCGTGAATATGTTGCAATTGCAGGAAAATGCTGGCCTGCATTCCAGACACAGTTTGGTTTCGTGCCCTGCTATGTAAACAGCCGTCTTACAGGTATGGGAATCCCGGTTTCCTGTGAAGTAGATATTTACGGCGCTTTAAGCGAGTTTATCGGAACGGCAGTGAGCAATGATATTGTCACTTTACTTGATATCAACAACACTGTACCGGATGATATGTATGATGAGGCAATCAAGGGTAAATTTGATTATACGCACAAGGATACCTTTATGGGATTCCATTGTGGAAATACCTGTTCCAAAAAGCTGTCTGCCTGCAGCATGAAGAATCAGATGATCATGGCAAGGTCACTTCCGGTGGAGGTTACCAACGGAACGCTGGAAGGCGATATTGTTCCCGGAGACATTACATTCTACCGTTTACAGTCTACGTCTGACTGCAAGCTGCGCGCATATATTGCACACGGAGAGGTTCTGCCGGTGGCAACCAAATCCTTTGGCGGCATTGGTGTGTTTGCGATTCCTGAGATGGGAAGATTTTACCGTCATGTGTTGATTGAAGGCAATTACCCTCACCATGGCGCAGTTGCTTTCGGACACTATGGTAAGGTCTTGTTCGAGGTGTTTAAGTATATTGGCGTGGATGTGGAAGAAATTGGGTTTAACAGGCCTAAGGGAATGCTGTATAAGTCAGAGAATCCCTTTGCAATGTAAGAAATAAAAGATTCATAGGAGCATGAAGAACAGGCGGATGTGTAATGCATCCGCTTGTTTTGACAGCCAGTAAATGTCTATTTTGCAGTGCGGAAATCAAACTTCATGGACAGTGTGTGCTGGAAATTTGATTTCTGCGGTTTCACATCCGCCGAGTGTTTGCCAGCAAGAATCTATGAGCCTTTTGTCAATAGGCGGCCTTAGTTGTCTTACGAGACGTGATAGTGTTTGTTGTGATAACGATTGATATAGTAAAAAGTACTTTTCCTTGAAAGAGATTTTTGTTATTTTTGTTTAAAATGGTACTATCCTTTTTAAGAGAATATGATTATACTCTTATTTGGTTTGCCGGGAGGCCGATATGCACCAGGAAATCAGTTCCGTAAGTTTTGAAATGTAAATTTTGAGCGAAGCAGGGCGTGAGGATGTGGAATGGTTTCCGGACATACTCCGGCCAGGGTATGAGGCGAAAGAGTCTGCTTTTAAGGAGGATAGGAAAATGGCGAAAAATTCAACAAGAGATATGACGGTAGGCTCTCCTATGAAATTGATATTGGAGTTTTCCATACCGCTTTTGCTCGGTTTTCTGTGCCAGCAGTTTTACAGTGTGGTTGACACGGTTATCGTGGGGCAGTTTTTGGGGGTCAGGGCGTTAGCGGGGGTTGGCGCTACCGGTTCTGTTAATTTTATGGTGATCGGCTTTTGCAGCGGTGTGTGCAGCGGGTTCGCTATTCCGGTGGCGCAGAAATTTGGTGCAAAGGATTACCGCGCCATGCGGGAGTTTGTGGCGAACAGCGCATGGCTTTCGGCTGTATTTGCACTGGTTATGACGGTTTTCGTGACGATGCTTTGCCGGAATATTCTTACCTGGATGCATACGCCTGAAGATATATTTGAGAACGCCTACGCGTATATCCTGATTATCTTTTTCGGCATTCCCGCTACATATCTGTACAATATTTTATCCGGTATTATCCGCTCTATGGGGGATTCTAAGACGCCTCTGGCATTTTTGCTGCTTTCCTCAGGACTGAATATCGGGCTGGATGTTTTGTGCATAGTTGTGTTTAAGATGGGGGTGGCGGGAGCTGGCGTTGCCACAGTGGTATCACAGCTGATTTCAGGGCTTTTATGCCTATATTATATGATGAGGAAATTTGAGATTCTGCATATTACAAGAGAGGAATGGAGAATCAATTATGACCATATGAAGATACTTTGCAGTATGGGGGTGCCTATGGGCTTGCAATATTCCATTACGGCGATTGGCGGCGTGATTTTACAGACGTCTGTAAATACGCTGGGCTCCCTGGCGGTTGCAACAGTGACGGCAGGCAGTAAGGTAAGTCTGTTTTTCAGCTGTCCTTTTGACGCAATGGGCTCTACCATGGCAACCTACGGCGGACAAAACGTGGGGGCGAAGAAGCTGGAACGGCTCGATAGCGGTTTGAAGTCTTGTATTTTGCTTGGGGCAGGGTATTCCCTGATTGCTCTGGTGGTGATGTATTTCTTCGGGGCGGATTTGGCGGCTTTGTTTGTAGACGGCGGTGAAAAGGAGATTTTGGCAAATGCAAGAAGGCTTCTGATTATTAACAGTTCATTTTTCATCCCGCTGGCACTGGTAAATATTATCCGCTTTATGATACAGGGAATGGGGTTCAGCACTTTTGCTATATTGGCGGGGGTGTTTGAGATGGCGGCAAGAACCCTGACGGGTCTGGTGCTGGTGCCTAAGCTGGGGTTTACAGGAGCTTGCTTTGCAAGCCCTCTTGCGTGGGTGCTTGCGGATGTCTTTCTGATTCCGGCTTATATTCATGTACGGCGCAGGCTGCAAAGCATGATGAAGACGGAAACGGCTGAATCTTGAAAAAAATGTTTCTGCCTGTATATATGAAATGCACGAGCAATGCTACAAAAGTTTATTGATTTCCCGGTCATAGGTTAAGAGCCCGTTCACTTCCTCCTCCACATCGGAAAGCTGGGTGTATACAGCGCCGCAAAGGCCTTGCTCTTTTAGAGGCAGCAGGGACTTTTCGATCAAATTAGAGTAAGCTTTTTTAAAGTCCGTAAGAGAATCATAGCGCTTATAGCCAAAAATTCTCTTTACGCTGGAATGGCCTTTTATATGGCAGGCGTAGCCGCCATACTCAGATAAGAAGAAGGCCCGGTTGGCCCATTTTTTTACAGGAACAGTAAGGGGACGGAAATAATTGTGCACACTGACAAAGTCGCCGCAGTTTTGGTCAAACCAGCCGCTGGCGGAGTCGATCAGGCGATGGGGATCCGCTTCCCGAATCAGGTCAGTAATACGCGCGGTATCAAATTGGCCCCACCCTTCATTAAAAGGTACCCACATGGCGATGGAGGAAAAGAATTTCAGGTGTGCAATGGTCTCTAAGGATTCCTGCTCCCACTGTTTTCTGGCCTTTATATCCTTTCGCGAGAGCATGGCATAATGGGAGTCCTTCAGACGGGCTGCCAGACCGGGAAACAGGGTGGGAAGATAGCTGATGACCGGCATGTGATATCGGCTTCCGCCGTTTACCATATCCTGGCAGACAATCATACCAAGGCGGTCGCAATGATAGTACCATCTGGCGCACTCTACTTTAATATGTTTGCGCAGCATATTAAAACCAAGGGATTTCATGACAGTGATGTCATAAATAAGAGCTTCGTCTGCAGGAGCAGTGTAAAGCCCATCCGGCCAGTAGCCCTGATCTAAAACGCCCATCAAAAAGTAAGGTTTATGATTCAGGCAAAACACGGGCAGTCCTTTTTTTAATTTTTCTATGGAAAAATGGCGCATGGCAAAGTAACTGTGCACTGTATCATGACAGAAGGTTAGCTTCACATCATACAGAAAGGGGTCCTCAGGGCTCCAGCTGTGAAAATGTTCTTCCGGTATGGTAAAGGAAAAAGAGGCGGCAAGGGCTTTTTCCCTTCCATTTTTTGAGATGGTTCGGGAGGCTGCGGCGGAAACATCTTCGGAGTAGGTTTTGCAGAGGATCTCCTGTCCTTTACACAGAAGGGACAGGGTGAAGGAGGGAGCTTCACCGGCAATTTGAGCAGAAATATGAGCAGTTATTCTGCGGGCATCATAGTTTGCTTCAAACCATAGGCTTTCTATGTGGGAGGCAGGTACCTGCTCCAGCCAAATGCTCTGCCAGATGCCGCTTTGGGCGGTATAAAAGATGCCGCCGCGGGAAAGTGTTTGTTTCCCTCTTGCCTCGCTGTTAAGACCTGTGGTATCCTTAACCTTTAGGAGCAGTTTATTGCCGGAGCTAATTAGTAAATCAGTGATGTCGGCGTAAAAGGGAAGGTAACCACCCTGATGGGCAACGGCCAATTTGCCATTTAAGAAAACCTCCGCCTCATAATCTACCGCTCCAAAGTGAAGAAGCAGGCGCATGCCCGGGATGTTTTTTTGGCATAGGTCGGGAAGCAGGGTGCGATACCAGAGAAATTCTTCAGGTTTAAGCTGCCTGTTTACACCAGAGAGGGGAGCTTCCGGAGAAAAGGGAACCAGAATCTTTCCATCAAATTTAGAGGGGACAGAAGCTTGAACGGTGATAGCGTAATCCCAATATCCATTAAGTGAAATAAAGCTATCCCGCCGCATCTGGGGGCGTGGATATTCGGGGAGTACCTTAGCCGTGTCTATGTTTTTACCCCACCTGGTAAAAAGGGGAGTAAACTGATCTTCATGGTGAGGCTTTATTATACTTTTTATAGCGTCTGAAAAATTCATAGTTTTCCTCATTTCTGCGCTGTTTTTGCCTGTGCCGATGTTGATGCCTGTGCTGCTGCATCCATAAACTTTTTGGGGTGAAAGATTTATTGTTTCCTCTTTCTTCCCGATTATAATGTTGGCAAGATAGGTTGGATTTTTAAGCGGCGATAATATATTCTATCATATTGTATGTCATTAAGTAACAAAAAGCAGCTTCATTTATTGTTTTTAGGAAGGTTTAGGTTACTTTTCACGGGTCAGGAATGCGCATTTACTGTGCATTCCGTGAGAACGTGATTCAGGTATGAGGGGCGATTTTTGAGAAGCGAAACTTGGAATATCGCTCCGAATGTTACTATGAGCGGCTCCCAGGCCGTGAATAGTAACAGGTTTAGCTTAGAACTCTGCACTTACTGCAAGGTCCGTGAGAACAGGTTCCATGGGAAGGTGTAAATTGGGCCGCTGTTTCAAGGCGCGTGGCGAGCTGCAATAGTAAAGGATGTATATGGAAACAGATGAATTACTAAAAAAGCGTTTTCGGGAACTTGCCCGTAAATGCTATCAAAACAATCAATATACTTTTACAGGCTTTTTATCTTTGGCTGATTTGGCCTGTTTTTATGAGATGGAAAAGGAGCTGTCCTATGTCTCCTACAAGGTTTGGGGAGGGAGTGAATTTTGCGAGCGGGCTATGGTTCGTTTTGGCAAAGTGGAGGAGCTTGGCTATGAGGAAGAATTTCCAATTGCCTGTATTAAGGTAAAGCCATTGGCGGCTAAGTTTGCGGACGCATTGACACATAGGGACTTTCTCGGTGCGCTTATGAACCTTGGAATTGAAAGAAATACGCTTGGAGATATTTGGCTGAAAGAGAATATTGGCTATATTTTCTGCCTGGAAGGGATGGCCGATTTTATGATAGAGAATTTAACTAAAATCAAGCATACTTCCGTTAAAGGTAACAGAACAAAGGAAATGCCCGGACTGCCGGAACTGGACAGGCAGGAGGTTAGAATACAGATTTCTTCGGAACGAGCAGACGGTGTGCTGGCAAAGGTATATAAGCTTTCGCGAAGCGAGGCCGTAGAGCTTTTCAGGCAGAAAAAGGTGTTTGCAGGAGGTCGGCTTTGTGAAAACAACAGCCAGCTTTTGAAAAAAGGGGATATAATAAGTGCAAGGGGATATGGAAAATTTGAGTATTTGGGGCAGCAGAACATAAGTAAGAAAGGAAAAATCAATGCCTCTGTCATGTGCTATGGCAAGGTGATTTCTTAATCATGTGGTGGTTTCCACTGCCGGTAACGGCATGCCTGAAAGCCCGAAAAGGAGGTCATTTTTATGTTGCTTTTACAGCAGATGTTGGTACTTTTTATTTTAATGGCAATCGGCTATTTTTGCTATAAAAAATCAGTGATAACAGATGAAGTGAGCAAAAAGTTGTCTGCAATAGTAGTAAATATTGCAAATCCGGCGCTGGTACTGACCGGATGCATGGGAGAAGAAAAAATGCAGGGAAGCGAGCTGGTACAGACGCTCATGATTGTAGTTGTTATGTATGCAGCTTTGTTGGTGCTTGCGCTTTTTCTGCCATTGCTGCTGCAAGTTGAAAAAAGGAGCCAGGGTACCTATCGGGCAATGACCGTTTTTTCAAATATTGGATTTATGGGATTTCCGGTTATCAGTGCTTTGTACGGAAACGGCGCACTGCTGTATGCTTCGCTTTTTATGATTCCTTATAATGTGCTAATTTATACTTATGGGATATCCGCCATATCTACAGAAAAGAAATTACAGGAAAAAACCGTAGAAAAATATGCGCTGCTTGGAAAGGTGCTTAATGTAGGCGTAGTGGCCTGCCTGGTATCAATGATTATCTACTTCTTCAATATTCCGCTTCCCGATTTTGTGAAGACAACCGTGACGAATTTAAGTAATCTGACAGCGCCTTTGAGTATGATGATCATAGGTGCGTCACTGGCCACAATTGATTTAAAGAAATTGTTTGCAGATGGAAGGCTGCTTTTGTTTTCACTGATTAAGCTGGTAATTGTTCCGGTGCTTGGTGTACTATTGATACGGAGGTTTGTAAGCAATGAGATTATCTGTGGCGTGTGCATGGTGATGCTTGCCACGCCAGTGGGAAGCATGACGGCTATGTTAGCGCAGCAGTATGATGGGGACTATGAGATGGCATCAAAGGGTGTTGCGCTCACTACGATTTTGTCTGTGGCTACGATTCCGCTGGTAGCGGCTATAGTGATGTAAAGCGTAAAAGAAAATGCTCTGCTAATCATTCTTCGCACGATGTTTGCGCCGTAAAGGCGGCATGTTGGGAAGTTTGGAAATAAAAACAAAGGAGAGAAAATTATGAAAGTAAATTGGAACAAAAAATGGGGATTATTTATTCTTTATACGGTGTTGATTATGTCAATTGCAATGACTGCAACCGGCTGTAATGGAATGGGAAAGGCCGGAGGCGAAGATGCTGCGGCAGATGAGGGACAGACCGTCTGGGAAGATGGCAGTGTACTGGGAGAAGGCAGCAAGCAGTTTGCACTAACCGTGACAGACCAGGAAGGAGTCGAAACAAAATTTGAGATTCATACGGATCAGGAAACAGTGGGAGAAGCGCTGGTGGAAATTGGGCTGATTTCCGGAGATGAAAGCGAATATGGCCTTTATGTCAAGACAGTTAACGGCGTAACCGCTGATTACGACAAAGACGGAGTGTACTGGGCCTTTTATATAAATGGCGAATATGCCACAGCAGGGGTTGATGCTACGGCAATCGAGGAGGGAAACAGCTACTCCTTTAAGATGGAATAAGCCATGTGAGGATAGAGGCATGAAACTTACGATCAGGGAAATTGCCGTGTTTGGGATGCTTGGGGCCGTTATGTATGTATCAAAGATGGTTATGGAGCTAATTCCGAATGTCCACCTGCTGGGTGTGCTTACCATTGCATATACCATTGTTTACAGAAAAAAGGCTCTGTATCCAATTTATATTTATATCATTTTAAATGGTATCTTTTGTGGGTTTGCCGCATGGTGGATTCCCTATTTATACTTGTGGACGATTCTTTGGGGGATTGTAATGCTCCTTCCAAAGAAAATGTCCTCAAAAATTCAGGTATTTGTATATATGATTGTGTGTGCGATTCATGGTTTTTTATTTGGAACATTGTATGCGCCGGTGCAGGCTATATTGTATGGTTTGAATTTAAAGGAAACGATAGCTTGGATTATGGCAGGGCTTCCCTGGGACTGTGTTCATGGAATCAGTAATTTTTTTTGTGGGATATTGATTATGCCCATTGCCTTTGCACTGCGGCTGGCGGAAGGAAATATAGAAAAAAATTAGACGGAACAATAACCAGAGATGAAACGGAATTGCATATAGCTGTGATTATGCGGTGTGTATCGTTTTATCTGATTTATGTTTATCTAATATTTTATGTACTCTTTCGACTTCGTCAAGAACCAATCCGTATTCCTTCCGTATTTCATTTTTTAAGGCGCGTTCAGTCTGCTTCAATTGGGATTCAAAATTTTCAATTCTGGAATCCATGGTTTGCATTTTGGTATCCATAGATTGTATTTTAGAATCCGCGGTTTGTATTCTGGAATCCATGGCTTGTATTCTGGAATCCATGGTTTGTATTCTGGAATCCATGGTTTGCATTCTGGAATCCATGGATTGTATTTTAGTATTCATGCTTTGCATTTCTGCTAAAAGTAGATCAATCTTTTGGCTATCTGTCATATGAATCCTCCATTTTTCTTATTGTGGCATTAGATTTTTTAGTAAAGAAAGTATACCATAACTGAAATATAAAGTCTATTTGATTATCAGAAGATTTTGTATTTATAGTAACGATTCAGCCAGAACTGTGCATTTACTGCACAGACCGTGAAAATATGATTAGGGAGTGCAAAATCCCATTGCCGAAGGCGATTTTAAATGGACTTTGCAAGTAACAGTCAGCAAGGCTGAATGGTTACTATCTGCATTTTGGGGATAGAGTAACGGGCGTATGAGATTAAAAATCACGGTTATATGATACTTTTATCTTGTTTCAGTGCAAATGGCTAGAAAATTTTTTTAAGAACAAACAAAAAAGAAAACCGAAAAGGTATATATTGTCAGAATTGCTAGAAAGAGGGTCGAAGATATTATACACTTTATTATAAGCGGTATACATAGATAGGATAGAAGACACATCCCGGCTGTTAGGCGGATATGCCCCTGTTATGATTCATTCAATCAGTCGATAGGCGAAGCGTTAGGTATTTGGTATTTACATTGTGTGAACAGGAAAGAGAGGGTGATGGTACATGGAATTTTTTACAACAGAAAAGGTAAGTCCTTCAACTACAGGAATAACGGATATTACTGGGGTGCATTCCTTTCTGGTAGAGGGGGAAAGGGAAGCAGCTTTAATTGACACCGGTACAGGATCCGGGGATTTAAAAGCGTTCGTTGGGTCTCTTACGAAGCTTCCGGTGAGCGTTATTTTAACGCATGGACATTGTGACCATGCGGGAGGAGATGCCGGATTTGATAAAGTGTATTTAAATAAGAAGGATTGGAAGCTGGTTAAAAACCACGCTACAATGGAGCAGAAAAAAGATTATGTTTCCTTTTGTCTGGGAGGGCTGCCGGAAGAAATGACAGAAGCGGATTTCAGTCCGATGCGGACGAAGGAATATCTTCCACTGGAAGATGGACAGGAGTTTGATTTGGGCGGGATTGTATTAAGGGCAGTGGCTGTGCCTGGACATACACAGGGGATGACCTGTGTGTTAAATGTAACGGAGAGAACGATTTTATTTGGGGACGGGTGTAACCCTTCTGTTTTCCTGTGGGCTGATGAGGCATCTACTGTGGAGGAATATAAAGAAGTGCTTTTGGAATTAAAGAAGCATGAAGGGGAATATGACAAGGTGTACCTTTCCCATGGACCAAAGTTAATTGGGAAGGAAATTCTTAATGGTGTTATTCAGGTGTGTGAGGATATCCTTAATGGAAAATCTGATGAAGTGCCGTTTGAGTTTATGGACTTTGAAGGTTTGCTGATGGCTAAGAAACCTGACGGAGCGGGGGAACGTGCAGACGGCGGGTTGGGGAATATCATATATAATGCTCAAAGGGTTTTGAAACAGAAATGAAATCCGGAACTTTTGCATAGATAGATCGGGTATGTTATACTAATATAAAGATGGCTTACTGATCTGACTTAAGCCATTGTGAAGCAGAAGAATGGAGGATTAACTATGAAGGTATTGATGGTGAATGGAAGCCCCAGGACAGCAGGGAATACTTATGTCGCGCTACATGAAATGGAAAAGGTATTCAGGGAAGATGGGATTGAGACAGAAATTCTACATATCGGAAGTAAAGATATCAGAGGCTGTATCGGCTGTAGGAAATGTGCGGAAACCGGAAAATGTGTATTTAATGATCTGGTAAATGAAGCAGCCGGCAAATTTGAGGAATGTGATGGCCTTGTGGTAGGGAGCCCGGTTTATTATGCATCTGCTAATGCCACTTTGGTTGCTTTCCTGACAAGACTTTTTTACAGTACGCATTTTGACAAAACCATGAAGGTAGGCGCGGCAGTGGCAGCGGCAAGGCGTGGCGGGCTTACAGCGACCTATGATGAGCTGAATAAGTTTTTTGGTATTGCAGGAATGCCGATTGCATCGGGACAATATTGGAATGGCATTCATGGTGCGGAGCCGGGAGAAGCCCAGCAGGATACGGAAGGACTGCAGATGATGCGTACCTTGGCTAGAAATATGACTTTTTTGATGAAGAGTATTGCGCTTGGGAAGGAAAAGTATGGAATCCCGGAAAAGGAGCCGTTTGATAGGATGAACTTCATTCATTAAGCCCTAATCCGTCTTAAGTCAAAAAACCGCAGCAAGCTGGCGGGATATCAGGCTTGCTGCGCCGCAGAGTGTACGCCGCAAAGCGGCGGGGTATTTGACTCTCGCGGCAGTTGCCAAATATCTATGAGATGCTTTGCATCTCATAGATATTTGGTTCGTTGCTGGCGGGAATAAAGATGCTTAGATATCGTTTTCCATATAAGCGATTAAGCAGCTATTGAACAGCATCTGTTTTGATGATAAATTTTACACTGCCATCCATATTTTGGGGCAGCTTTGTGAAGGTGTTGTATTCCTTGCCGGCCTTTGATACCGCCTCTAACCGGTCAATCACATCCTGTACATCATCCCCGAACAGGTCTGTTAATTTGCTGATTCCTTCCTCGTCAAATTCAAACATACCATCCACCAGGGCTAGCGCTCCTTCATCCAGGTCTCCAACTCCTTCATCTAAAGTAAGTACACCATCTTTTAATTCTTCGGCGCCATTCTTTAGGTCTCCGGCGCCATCGTTTAAGGTGGTGACACCATCCAATAATTTCTCAGTACCATCCTTTAATTCTCCCGTACCGTTTTTTAAGGTGGCAGCGCCATCGTTTAAGCTATTTGTCCCATCTGCCAGTTCTCCGGCACCATCCCTTAAGGTATCGATTCCCTTTTTTAATTCATTAGCCCCATTGTTTAATTCTGTTGCCCCAGCCAGTGCGGTTTGTGTACCATCTGCTAAATCCCCGGCGCCTTTTACCAGTGCGGCCATTCCGCCTGCACTTTCCTGGGAATTTAATTGGCCGGAGATTTCGGCAAGCTTCTGATCCAGGATTGCAGCATAGGTGATGGAGGGGCCCCATTTTGCAATCAGCGCTTGCTGCGCTGCCAAGAGTTCCTGTTCAGTGTTGCTAAGTTCTTGACTAAGAGCTTCAACCTGCATGGAACAGGCTTCTACTTGGGCCTGATATACGACAGTTTCCTCAAGGACGGACTGATATGCATCTATTTGCCGTTGTAAATTATCTACATCGATTGATTGTACAGTTACTGTTTCCGTATCCACGATTTCTTTTGGAACGGTGACGGTTTTTGAGTAAGATTCGGTATATGATTCCGTAGAAATATCCGGCTCATCATCAATGGAACGTTCAACTATAATTTCACCGTCTTCAGTTGTTGTTTCTGTTATGCTTTCAGTTATAACTTTTGTTGTCATAGTGACAGGTGCATCAATGGTTACCACATGATCTTCTTCTTCTATGCGGGTATTCGTTACAACTTCAACTTCCTGGGTATCTGCCTGACAGGCGCTTGCCAACTGGCTTTGTACCTGAGCCGCCCGGCTTTGGGACGCTTCCAGATTTGCCTGTGCAGTATTTAATTCATTCTGTGCCTGTGCAGTCCGCTGCTGCAAATTTGCCAAAATACCTTTGTAAGATTCAAGCATCAGATTATCACTGGCCATACTTGCAGTTTTAAGCGACTGATTCAATAGATAAGAAACCTGTAACAGGGTAGTGGGATTATTCGGGTCAATTGTATCGGACGATGTGACCGGTGTACCAATACCAGCCCTTAAGACATTCATTTGTCCGGCCACCTGATTTACGCCGTCCTTTACAAGGTGAGCGCCATCATTCAGGCTCTTTGCGCCACTTGCCAGACTTTCGGTTCCTGCCGCCAGCTTATGGCCGCCATCCTGTAGCTCATTTGTTCCAAAGGTCAATCTTTGCACGCCATCCTTTAGAGAAGTAGTTCCTTCATAAAGGGCCAAAGCACCTTCATCCAGCTTTTGTGCTCCGTCATTTAAATCCCCTGATTTATCTGCCAACTCCTGGGTGCCATCCTTTAATTCTATGGTGCCGTCCCAAAGCCTTTGAGTTCCGGAGAGCAGTTCTTCGCTGCCATCCTTTAACTTTAATGTGCCGTCTTTTAGTTCCATAGTACCATCTTTTAACTGGTTTGTGGCATCCTGTAAATCATCCATGGAATCATTGAGGCCGGAAAGGTCAAAGGAATCTGTCAGCTCAATATCGGAGAGAATGTCGCTCATAGCTACGGTCATGGTCATTCCCAACTCAAAATTTGTTGCGTCTGCCGTAATTTCAAGATAATCGGGGACCTCTAAATCATCCAATTTCTCACCATCTTTTTTATCCTCCAGTTTATCCTTCAAATTTTCCGCATCAATGCTTTCCTTAAGTCCAGGAAAAGCTACGCCAACTACAACAGAGTTGTTGCCTTCAGAAAGAAGTCTGGCGTTGGCCACTTCAATGTTGGAGAAAGTATCCTGGGGCAGTATCATGCCGGATATCATAACAAAAGGTACCTTTATTTCCTGCTCCTTTCCGCCTATTTCTACTTTTTTTGTTTCATTATTTACATAATCCATGCGGATTGTCACTTTGCCGCTTTTTCCTGCAAGCTCCTCCGGTGTTATTTCCCTGCCATCTAGTTTATAAGAGATTTGTACTTTAATAGGAACCTCTTTATCGGTGGTCCCCTGATAGTAAATATCGGAGCCTTGCGCATTCCAGACGATATTGCCGTTTTCATCTGTTTCGTAGGTTTCGTACCCTTTGACGTTTCGAATATCTTTCAGGTCAGAGCAGTCCATGAGACTGTGTCCTCCATCGCTGTTTTTTAGCCAGTCACTGACAATCACCTGATTTATGGTGCCCGTTGCATCAGCAAGTACATAGACAGTTTCCTCTTTTCCTGCTTCGCTGCTGTGAGTTGGGCTTACCTGTGCGTTTAATACCTGCTCCAAAACGGCTTCCTGATTATCATCTGTGATTACGGATGAGGCTGCTTCCTCTTTACCACAGCCTGCAAGCCCTAAAACCATGGATGCGCTTAAAATCAAACATAGTGTTCTTTTTTTGTTTTTACTTATCATATAATATCCTCCATTTTTGCCACCGCCTCATAAATTTGGGCGCAGGCACAAATTTGTCATGTGAAAAAATCATTTTTTACAATATCCTCTATATCTTACCGGTCCCCACAAATTGGCTTATGCCTGGGATACTGCGCTTACAAGTTTGCTTTTGGTTTTTGTGTTTCGGATAATAATTTTATCAAATACCATAAACATGGAAGGCAATACAAGAATAACTGCCGCCATACTGATCAGTGCCCCGCGGGCCATGAGGGTACAAAGAGAACTGATCATATCAATGTTGGAATATAACCCCACGCCAAAAGTTGCAGCAAAAAAGGATAATGCGCTGACCATGATGGATTTCACACTGCTCTGACAAGCATCTGCAACGGCTTTTCCTTTTGGGGTTCCGGCGTATCGCTCCTTTCTATATCTGGTGGTCATTAAAATAGCGTAGTCTACGGTTGCACCCAGTTGTATGGTGCCGATTACCACAGATGCTATAAAAGGAATTTCTGTTCCTGTATAATAAGGAATTCCCATATTGACAAAAATTGCCGTCTCTATAACGGATACCAGAATAACTGGCAGGGAAAGGGAGCGGAATACCAGCAAAATGATGATAAAAATTACGCCGATAGATACAATACTGACGGTGTTAAAGTCTTTATCTGTGATTTCAATCAAATCCTTTGTACAGGGCGCTTCGCCTACCAGCATTCCGGCTTTATCATACTTTTTACAGATTGCGCTTAAAGATTCGCATTGGGCATTGACTTCATCAGAGGCAACCTTATATTGGGAGCCAATGAGCAGAAGCTGCCAGTTATCATTTATAAGTGAATCTGTCATATCGGAAGGTATCAGTTGTTCCGGAATAAAATCACTTTTAAGGGCATTTAACCCAAGCACCCAATTGACACCATCTATCTCTTTCATTTCATCTGTCATGTGCCGTACATCCTTGGCCGGAAGGTCTGCGCTTATAAGGATCATATGGGTTGCGTTCATATCAAAGGATTCGTTCAACTTGTGGTTTGCTACGATACTGGGAAGGTCTTTGGGAAGGGTTTCATCCAGATTATAGTAGACCTTCGTATTCCGGTAGCCTAAAATGGCCGGAAATAAAATAGCCACAAATAAGATCATAAATATTTTGTAATGTTTTGTGATAAAGGCGCCTATTCCGTTCATGTCAGGCAGCAGGGCTTTGTGCCTGGTTTTTTCTAAGGCTTTGTCAAAGACTAAAATCATGGAGGGTAGGATGGTAACGCATGTGATTACACCGAATACCACTCCTTTTGCCATTACAATTCCCAAATCCATTCCCAATGTAAAGCTCATGAAGCATAAGGCGATAAAACCTGCTACTGTGGTCATGGAGCTGCTTACCACTGAGGTAATGGTCTCGCCAATGGCCTTTGCCATAGCTTCTTTTTTATCCGATATATTCCCTCTGCTTTCCTGGTAACTGTGCCACAGGAAGATGGAATAATCCATGGTGACACCAAGCTGGAGCACGGCGCTTAAAGCTTTGGTAATATAAGAAATCTGCCCCATGAAAACATTGCTGCCAAGGTTATAAACAATGGCCATCCCAATACTGAATAAAAACAAAAATGGGATGAGAAAGGAATCCATGGTAAGGGATAAAACCAGACAGGAAAGCAGGATTGCAATGCACACGTAAATGGGCGCTTCTCTTTCCGATAGATTTTTGGTATCTGTCACCACAGCCGACATTCCACTTAAAAAGCAATTTTTATCTGCTACTTTTCTGATATCCTCTATGGCCTGCATAGTGCCGTCAGCGGATGTAGTTTCGTCAAATATAATTGCCATCATGGTAGCATCTCCACTGTTAAAGGCTTCATAAATTTCATTTGGCATCAATTCCATGGGGATGGAAAGGTCCATAACGGAATCGTACCAGATGACCTTTTCTACATGGGCTACCTGCTCGATTTTCTGCTTGAGCCGGGCAGTTTCTTTTGGCTCCATCCCCTGCACTACAAACATGGAAAAGGCTCCTGTACCAAATTCATCTACCAGGATGTCCTGACCGACCATTGTTTCAATATCTTTTGGCAGGTAGGAAAGGATATCATAGTTGACTTTGGTGCTTACGTACCCGATGAATGAGGGGATTAGAAGAAGCAGGCCTAAAATTAAAATGGGTATTCTAAGCTGCACTACTTTTCTTCCAAATTTCTCCATAACTCACACTCCTTTTTTAAATTTATGACTTTTAGTCATTTTTATTTATTATTATATACAAAAATGACTTTTGGTCAATAGCTAAAGTATTAAAAAAATATAAAATAAACAGCTGCGGTATAAAGAAAGTTAAATGTTTTGACATTTTATTACTTTATTTTATAATGGAGCTAGCGTGAAAAGAAGTTTTAAAGCTCACAGCAGAGGCTGTTTCGCTAAGAACTTCTAAGTTTCACCCGGAAAAATGCCTAAGATACGGCATTTTTCATTCTGATTTGGGATTCCGCAAAGCGGAATCATGGAGGTTAGCGTGAAGTGGTAAATTAGGGAGGAATGGAATGGGGAAAATTGATTTGAATAAGAAAAAGAAGCGTGAAGCGCTTTTGAATACAGCATTTGAGTTGTTTACGAGTCAAGGGATTCACAAGACGACTATAAATAATATTGTGGAAACCGCGGGAGTGGCTAAGGGGACTTTTTATCTTTATTTTAAGGATAAGTATGATATACGGAATAAATTGATTGCCCATAAGGCTGCGCTTATTTTTTCTGCTGCGGATGAAGCCCTTGCAAAGACTGGCCTGACTGAATTGGAGGATAGAATTATTTTCCTTGTGGACCATATTTTGGGGCAGTTTAATGCGGACAAATCGCTGCTCCATTTTATATCTAAGAATTTGAGCTGGGGAATTTTTAAGAATGAATTGATCAGCTGGGGGGATAACTCGGATGTAAATTTTTACAATATTTATAAGATGTTGGAAAATTCGCCTAAGACCTTTAAAAATCCGGAGGTACTATTATTTATGATTGTGGAATTTGTAAGCGCCACATGTTACAGCTCCATTTTGTACGGAGATCCTGTGGGGATTGAGGAACTGAAGCCTTATGTTTTTGACGCAATCAGGCAGATTATAAAAAGTCAGGAGCTTCCTGTATAATTCAAATATAGGGAATTCCAAGAAGGGTGGTTGATAAAAAAATACCTCAGAGTAA
>NZ_QZDT01000052.1 GCF_009917485.1 Parablautia muri | reverse complement strand
CGCTGTGCTGCCGGACGTTTTTTTCAGACTTGCGGGAAGTGAATAGCTTGCGTAGCAAGGTGTTCGCTTCCCACAAGTTCACAAAGGGATAGCTGGCGCAAGGCAGCGTAGGGGAAGTGTAGCTTCCCCTGTCTCCCGGCGGTCTGCCATACTGTCATTGTTGCGGGATAAGCCCCCGGCGCGTGACATACTCCGTTGCAAAGCGGCGGTGTTCCGCTTCCTTTTCCCGCCAATACTCCCATAATGCAGCATCGGCGGCTTCCGCAACATTCATTAAAAACCGTTCAAGCTGCTTTTGTTTTTCCTCTGCGCTACGTTTCCTCATGGTCTGCGTCCTCCTGTAAGTCTGCTGCGTCAATCTTGTAATAGTCAAAAACCTCATCGGGCTTGACAATGGCGGGGCGGCGTTTAAGGTGCTTTTCCATGTCAAAGGCGTTCTTCGGCTCTGCGTTGGACAGGTACTTGTATTTCGGGTGCTTCGTTATGTCGAATTTGTCCGAAAAGAACGGGTGCACCCCACGTAGCTGCAAGATACATTTCCCTCCGTCCATGACTGCGATTTCATCTTCCGTCATAAGCTGCCTACCGGTGCGGGGAGGCGGCAACTTCCGGCATTGCAGGATGCAGGACGATCCATGTGGACAAAGAGCGGCTGGAAAATACTGTATTGTCCTGCGTCCGCACCATGGCGGGCATGGTGTCGGCGGAGGTGTCCAGAAAGAAAAAGGAGTGGGAAAGGACGGTAGTCATTGAGGAAGAAATAAGGAAGCTGGAAGCGGAAGGAAAGAGACTTTCTTCAAGGAAGCTCAGGCTTTATGAGGATTACCGCTCCGGGAATATCACGAAAGATAAGTACTGTAAAGAGTATGAAACCACCGCCAGCCGGATCCTGGAAATAGAAAGAAAGATACCGGAGTTGAAAGATGAGATTGTCCAGATCAAGGAACAGGTGCTTCATATGGAAGAGATGGAGGCGGAGCTGGGCGTGCTGGTATCGCTTGAAACTTTTGATAAAGGCAGACTGGCTGTCGTGATTGTCAGGGTGCTGGTCTACAGCGAAGAGAGGATAGAGATTGTCTGGAAGATGGATGACTGGTTCTTCCCTGAAGCAGCGGGGGAGAATTGCGCTGGAATGAAGTAATGTAGGAAATAATGTGGGAAAGACATCATGGAGCTGGTTCTGTGGTGTCTTTTAAATATGGTAGAATCTCCCTGTTTACTGTGATAAAATAGAAAAAATAATTTGAGGGAGCGGTAGTGTATGGTACGAAGATGTATTTATTGTGGAACAGAAACTGATTTGTCAAAGTCGGATATAATTCCAGATGCCCTTACTAATGGTAAAATTATAAACCCAAATGCGTGCAGGGTTGCCCATAATAATAAATTTAGTGATATGTTTGAAGACGAAGTGATTTCAAAACTGGCGTTTATAACAAATGAACTTGATATTAAATCAAGTAAAGGAAATCAATATGCAAGGTATTCTGCTAATGTCATTGTGGATGGCACAGAATATACTACGAAAATGAACGCTGATACAGATTTGTTTAACAAGAAGATTATGCGTAGTATTGATGGAAAAAGCCTCATTGGACCAATGAACAGAATAAAAGAAATGAAAGGTATTGATTATGGAAAGATAGCTGAAACGGATATAAACCAAATTGAAATTGAAAAAAGAGTATCAATAGATATCGGGGGTTTCTTTAGCCAGAAAATTCACAGGTTGGCGGCTAAAATTGCATTTGAATGGTATTGTCTTAATAACAATGTAGCAGATAGATTGAATGCTTTTGAGTCAATAATAGAGTTTATTACTACCGGAAAAGGCATTGACCCGGTTCGCATAATTGGAAGTGAAGATATATATAATTTGATAAATCAAATGTCTGATCTGGGAAGTCACAGTTTGTTTGCTTATGTGGCAGGTGATGGAACGGTTAATATATTAGTAAGTTTGTTCGGTATTGCAATTTATAATGTAAGGATATGTGATTGTATTATGCAGGAATGCTCTTACAATGCGATGTTTTTAACGATAAATTTGGATGCAAAAAAAATTGGGTTTAAATTTATTTCCCAAAATGCTTTAGGGCAGGAACTTCAAAAAGGATTTCAACAAGTAGGTATGTTTAATGGATTGCAATTTATGTGTCCTAATAATATTAATGATACTTCAATAACATGTAAAATGCTATATTTTTTAAGTGGAATTTATGATGCTGATTTGCCATTCAATGATGAGAGTACAGAAGAATTGACTGAAACAATAAAAAAAACACTTGAACAAGGTTTTAAATATTTCGGCATTAACAATAAGAGGACTAAAAAGATTTGTAAATGAACATAAAGACAATATTGAAAAAGGGATTGTTTTTAATCCATATGGAACAAATATGAAGGCAACATTTACTTTTTATCTAATATTTGCAACTGGCATAGCTGAAAATCAGATTCTTAGTTTTGGGGATCTGAATGAATATGTCCGCACAAGATTTTCAGGTAAGGAGATTTCAATATCTAAAGGACTCTGTAATATATTACAGAAAGAGATGGGGGAAAGTGAACATTATGCTGATATTATTAAAGAAGGAGCAAAAATTATAGAAGAAATGAGGTTTGATTAGATTTTAACAATTTGAAGACTTACATACTTTCAATTTGGGCATCATGGAGCTGATTCTGTGGTGTCTTTTCTATTGAAAAATAAGATATTATTTTTTAGTTTTTGCTTGACAAAAGCAGAAGCCGCCGCCTTGACATGGAGTGACATAGATTACAAGCAGAATGTGATTCATGTTACCAAAACCGCCACGTTTAACGAGGACAATTCCTGGACAACAGGCACGCCGAAAAGTGAAGCAGGGAAAAGGGATATTCCCTTAAATGACACGATAAAGGGCATACTGACAAGGCAGAGGAAAAAGCAGAGCATAGTCATTTCAATAGACCGGGAAGAAAACAGGGTATTTGTATCAGTGTTTGGCAAAATGGTAGATAATAGCATCGTAAATAAGGCAATCAGAAGCGTACTTGCCCGGTTGGAGGAAAAAGGCAAGCCGATAGAGGATTTTACAGTACACGCTTTGAGGGATACATTTGCAACACGGTACATAGAACAGGGCGGCAGTCCGCAGACCTTAAAAACAATCTTAGGGCATAGCAGCCTTGCAATGACAATGGATTTGTACAGCCACGTTTTACCGAACACCAAGCAAAAGGAAATGGACAATCTGAAAATAGTTTTATAGCAGAGGGGCGGCATTGTGACCGCCCTTTTCATTACCCCACAAATACCCCAATTACTACCCCTAATTTCAATAATCAGCACATGGATAAAGACAAAATATGATAAGCAATAAAGGAGTGAATAATATTGGACAATCCTTGTAAAATCAGCACTTCAAGAGGATAACAACAAATAAAGATAAAAAGTGATAAAACCTATGCTTATGTACATGATGTCCAGAAGTCAGCACAGGAAGAAAAGACTTCCGAAAGACCGGAAACAGGCGAAAGAGCCGCCAATGCACCGATACCGCACCCGGTAGAAAACGCAAGGCATGATTATACAATGGGCAGTGGAGGGCTGAGAGCTGCTGCGGCAATGGCTGACAAGCCTGCGCAGAGGGCATCGCTAAAAGAAAAGTTGGCAGCATACAAAGCGCAAGTGTCCGGGGAAGACCGGGCAGATACTGATAAAGCGAAAAGGAAGGAGGAAACGCTGTAACAATCATAAAACTAATCAAATTTCAATTATTGTCCGGGATGGCAATTATAAAGTTCCGATTGATTTAGCCGGGATTTCGGGGTATAATGGCATTGAGGTCATATACCTTTTGGGAATGGCTTTTGCGTTTCCATCATACAAAAAGGAGGTTTATGGCTGATGGATACGGAAATAAAGAATGCGGTCAGCGCAACAGACCAGGACGCACAGTATGATGATAAGGCAAAACGCCTGTTGGGAAATAAGATCATTCTGGCGCATATCCTGGTAAAGACGGTTGATGAGTTCCGGGGAATGAACCCGAAAGATGTGGTGTCTTATATTGAGGGAGAGCCATTTATCAGCGTGGTTCCGGTAGAGCCGGGGCTGACCAATATTGAAAAAATACCGTCTAACGACAGCAAACTATCTAAGGATAGTTCGGAAAACGGGCAGCGCATTGTCGGGATGAATACGGAAAATGCGGAGATAAACGAGGGGCTTGTAAGGTTTGACATTATCTTTTATGTGCGCATGAAAGACGGTATTTCACAGGTCATCGTAAACGTGGAAGCACAGAAAGATGAACCGTCAGGCTACCATATCTTAAACAGGGCAGTTTTCTATGTGAGCCGCCTTGTTTCCTCACAGAAGGAACGGGATTTTGTCAAGACAAACTATAACGACATCAGGCGTGTATTTTCGATTTGGGTGTGTATGGGCATGGACGAAAGCAGTGTGGCTTATGTGCATCTTGCGAAAGACGATCTGCTCGGTTCCTATCCGTGGAAAGGCGGGCTTGACCTGCTGAATATTGTCCTGATAGGTATATCAAATGAACTTCCGGAGCATGATGAAAAGTATGAGCTACACCGTTTGCTGAGTACGTTGCTTTCGGCGGAATTGACCGTTGATGAGAAATTAGGGATTATTAAAACTGAGTACAGTATTCCGGTAGATGAAAAATTGAGAAAGGATATGAGCGCTATGTGTAATCTTTCACAGGGGATCAGAGAAAATGCAACAGATAATGCTATAACTGGCGTGATTATGAATATGCACAGAGATGGTTATTCATCAGAACAAATAGCAAGGATTGTTGAAAAGACCATAGAGGAAGTGGAGGCTGTCATTAGAAAAAGAGAGCCAATATTAGCATAATTAGAGCAACTTAATAACACAAGTAGTAAAGCAGTGAATTTGTTTTTGCGTTATATAAAACAATTCGCTGCTTTTTCTGTTTTCAGGAAGAAAGACAGTCATAACAGATTGTCTTTTTTGGTGCAAAGAAAGGAAAATCAGATATGGCAGATGCAAAAACAGAAAAACAGAAAGTAAAGGAGATCACTGACAAGCTGGAGGAGGGGTTAAAAGAACTTTTTGAGAGCGAGAAATACAAAAACTACCTCTCCACCATGTCAAAATTCCATAATTACAGCGTCAACAACACGCTCCTGATAGCCCTACAACGCCCTGACGCCAGTTTAGTTGCAGGGTACCAGGCATGGCAGAGGAATTTCAACCGCCATGTAAACAAGGGGGAGAGGGGAATCCGTATCCTTGCCCCTGCCCCTTATAAGATCAAAGAGGAACGGGATAAGTTAGACCCTGTGACCGGGGAGGTCATGCTGGATAAGGACGGTATGCCGCAGACGGAGGAAGTCGAGGTTAAAATCCCTGCTTTCCGTGCTGTGTCCGTCTTTGATGTAAAGCAGACATCGGGGGAGCCAATCCCGGAGCTGGAGGCAAAAGAGCTTCTGTCCACAGTGGAGGGCTATGGGGACTTTGTTAAGGCAGTCACCTTTATTGCGCCGGTTCCAATCAGCTTTGAGGATATTCCCGGAGATTCCAAAGGCTTCTTCAGCCCGGCAGAAAAGCGGATTGCAGTGCAGGAGGGCATGAGCGAGAGCCAGACTTTAAAAACGATGGTGCATGAAACCGCACATTCCATGCTGCATGATAAGGAGGTCAACAAGGATATTCTTGCGCCCGCAAAGGACAGGAATACCAAAGAGGTGGAAGCCTTATACTCAGCATTCCAAAATGTTAATCATTTTAAAGAATGCTGAGAAATAGGGCATTTTACTGATAAAAGATGGGCATTATTCGTTAGCGCAATCCACAAAACCTTGCCATTTCATCTTCGTTGCCCTCCCACATTGGCGCCTCATCAGATGCAGGTGTTGGAACAGATTCCATTGTTTCCCGAAGCTGTTCAACAGATGGTTTTGCATAGTAGTTTTTAGTTGTTTCAGTCCTGGCATGCCCTAACACTGCAGAAACAAGCTCAATGGCGATTCCATCCTGGTAAAGATTTGTGGCTCTTGTGCGGGGGAACATGTGGCAGTAAACCGAAGACGGAAGGTTGATCCCTGCTTCATTGACCTGGGCAGCATACTTTTTAATAATCCACTGGACATTCCCTATAGACATCCTGTCTGTTACGCCTTTTATTGTTGTGGAAAATAAATAGGATTCTTTGGAAGAATTATTGTGGTATACACGAATATATTCCCTGAGATGTTCAGCTGCTTTAGCGGTCAATGGCATGGTTCTCTCTTTGTTGCCTTTGCCAGTTATGAAAATATTGGGATATTTTGATTCCATTGCAACTAATACCTACAAAACCAAAAAAGGCAAAAACGATGGTGATTTGCGGAAATTTCTTTCTATCTCCTTTGCACGGTATAATGCTGGCGATTTTCCAAAATGCCAAAAATGGGCGCAAAAAAACAGGAAACCTTTTCTTGATTTCCTGTCTTGGTGTGCCGTTCTATGTAGCGGCGGTTATTCAGTTTTTCGGTATGGCTGTTCATCAAAGCGGAACTTGAACAGGGAAGCGACAAGCCGCTGTTTTATGCTGTCCTCGGTATCCCTGTCGATATGCCCGTTTTCAATGGCGGCGATTCGGATACGCTTGCTGTAATGCCGTAAAACCTCGTCCACGGCTTCCGGCTCGCCGCTGGTTGCCCGGACAATCGTTTCATAGGGCAAAAGGTCCGGATTCCCCATGCGAAAGCACCTCCATTTTCCTTTGCAGGAGTTTTAACGTCCTGCGGATTTGATACCCGGTTGTACTCCGGCAGCGTCCGTATATTTCCCCGATTTCCTGTTGTGTGTAATCCCCGAAAAAGTAAAGGAATATGCTTTCCCGGTTTCTCTCCGGCAGGGATAACAGGGCGGCGGCAAGTTCCCCATTCGTGAGGATAACTGTTTGACCGCATATCGTTATAGGGTGTTCTTCATAGGGTGCTTCAAAGTATTCGTCTGTTGTGCCTAAAGGGTAAAACTTTTCTTCTGTGAGGTATTCAAGGGATATTTCTTTTTGCCGCCGTCTGCTCCTGTCACGCCATGCGTTGAGTGCTGCATAGCGTATGACGGTCTTGCAAAAGCCGTTGAACGTATACATGATGTGTTCCTTGTATGCTTCTGTGCAAGGCATAGCTGCTTCCCTCCTTTCTCCCACATAGGGGGTGCATGGTTTACGGTTATATTTTATAATTCAAGGGGCAGCGTTTTAGATTGCTTTCCCATGATTATCTTCCCGCATACTTTTAGCATTTTATTTTCAAGAAAATAGCCGACAAGCTGTGATTTTTCACAAGTCTGTCGGCTCTGCGTCTGTGCGTCTGGCTCTTTGATGACATGTTGTTCTGTTCGGTAAACTGGAATTTATTTCTCTTTTTTGCTCATAAGAGAACAACTGATAGCTACAAATAAACCAATTAAAATCCACGGAAATGCTGCTCCTAAAAAATCACTAACCATACTTCATTCCTCCTTTAAAATTTCGATTTGTCGCTTTGTTAATCAGTTCTGTGTTTTTCTTCAAACCCTTTAATAACTGTTATCTGCAAATTCTTTGCGTCAATCAGACTTTCCTGTTTGCATTTTGGGCAGTAGAGAGGAAAGTTTTTCAATTCTGTATCTGTTCGTATCTGTAATCTTGTTTTATTTCCGCAGACAGGGCAGTGTATTCATTCTAAAATCGCGCTTACCATATCATCTACCTCTCTTATTTTTTATAAAAAGAATACAAACACGGCAACAAGGGATATTGCGTTTCCGAGAATGTGTGAAAAGGCGCTGATAACGCAATTCTCGGATTTTTGATAAATCACCGAGAAAATCAAGCTGTCAATGAATACGCCGGCAATGTCATAAGCTACAATCCCTATGTTTCCTGTAGCAATATGTCCAGCAGCAAAAACAGCGGATGATACCACTGCACTAACCCAAATCGGAAATATTTTTGAGGATTTTCCAAAGAAGAAACCTCGATACGCAATTTCTTCTCCAAATGCTGCAATGATAACTTGACCTATCAATAATGCTGTCTTATCAAAAGACAGTATAGAACTCGTCCGTCCCATTACATGGGCAACAAATTCTCCGCCGAAAATCATATCTCCTACAACAAGCGCTGCAATACCACTCACACTCGGTAGCAACACCAAAAGAAGCACACCCGACTTTTTGAAATCCGCCGCAATCGTATTGAAACGCAAACCCGATTCGGCACCTCGCGTTTTGTTGACAGCTTCCACTATAAAGAAAAACGCTACCCCCACAAATACGGAATATCCTGCTATTGTCGAGGACGGAACAACTTTCGTTAAAGTCAACAGTATCATTACTGTTATACCTATGAGTGTGAGAACAACACTTTTTTTGTTATTACTCATAATTTGCTGATTTTTCATTTCGTTTCCTCCTGTGCGGCTAATATTGCCCCTCTGTAAGCCCGTTCTAAATGAGATTTTATGAGTTCTTCATCATACTCTAATGAATTGTTGGCTATGATACTTGCATATCCATGGGCAAATAGAGAAATTGATAAAAAAACCTTTTTTGTCTGCTCAATATTCATGCCTATTGCTTTCTGCATTGCAGAAATAACAGGTACAAGTTCTGGTGAGTCAATCATTTCAAGCAGATTGTTCTCAACTGCAAAACCCGATTGAAATAGAAAGCGGAATAAGTTTGGTTCTTCAACCGCAAATCGAATATAGTTTATTCCGATTCCAAGCATAGCCCCTTTCTGTGTTTCTTTAATCTTCATCAAATATTCTGTATGATACCAGTCCAATTTTGCATAGACAGCTTTTTTTAATTCCTCAATCGTTGCAAAGTGGTACATAACAGGCTGTGTTGAACAATTAAGCTTTTTGGCAACAGTCCTTGCATTGATGTTTTCCCCACCTGCTTCACGGGCAACCTCAAAGGCAGCGTCAATAACCATATTTTTTGTGATTTTAGGTTTTGGCGGCATAGCTTTTCCTCCTGATTAATAATTTGTGTTATATAACAAGAATTATATTATAAACCGCTAATCTGATTTTGTCAATCGTTAGACTAAACTTTCACCCAATTTTCTCTAATCAGAAAACACTATAAAGCATGAAAGTAAAAAAGAGAAGAATGAGAGGAATTCCGTTGTAGTCGGCATTCGTGGAAATGTGTATAACTGGCTATTTTATGGAATTGTGGATAACTCTGTTTGCAGCACATGGGAAAGCTGCTCTTTAGCTTTTCCATGTGCTGCAAACAGAGTTATCCATGATTCCATAGCCAGTTATGCACATTTCCACAATGCTTGTCTTTTGGTCTTTGGTTCGGAATAGTGTGGTGCTGGCGGTCTATATCTTGTTTTCGGTTGCTTGCTTCTTTACCATACATGAGCATTCTTGTGGCAAATGTCTTCCGTGTCATATGGAAGCCCTGGCCAGCGGATAGTTCAAATCCATATTTGGCAAGTATTCTTTTTAAAGCCCCACGGCACGCCGTTGTGACTTTAAGCGGAATATATGGCGCCTGATGGCGGATAAATATATATCCGCTGCCTGCGGCAGCCGATTCCGGATGTCCATTCATGATGTATTTATATACAGAATTACCTACATCTGTTGGGACTGGAAGCGTGATTGCTTTTCCTGTTTTCTGCTGGACGAAGGAAACCGTTTTGTTTTTCCAGTCAAAGTCATTTACCTGAAGCTTTAGGATGTCTGCTCCCCTGATGCCCATCCGAAGCCCGAGCATAACCATAGCTGTGTCCCTGAGTTCTATGGGAGTGGATGCTTTCTCACGGTATTCATATATTTTCCCAACCATATCATCGCTCAGGACATCAACGATGCCGCAACGGGGAGCGCAGCTTGCGGATACTGCAAAAACAAGGGTTGGCGGAACCAGATCCGGGCCAGCCATGTAACGCAGAAGCTGGCGGAGCTTTGCCCTATATGCATTTTTGCTTTCCGGGGTCGAGTGGACATCATGGTTACGGAATGCTTTCACTGCATCAGGTGTTATGGACGCCGGATGATCTATCCCATTATCTTCAAGATATTTGAAGAAACTGCATCCGGCAACTCTGCACATAGTAAGTGTACTATCAGCCATCCCATCCCGCCTGCGGCTCTCTATAAAACCATCAAGGATGCTTTTGCTCCATGGCGGCAGATGATCGGACGCACGCTCTGCGTCAGCAGACATATTAGATTCCATTGTTCCCTGGAGATACTTTTCAAACATTCTGATCGTGTGTGAACGGCGGGCTGATACAGGATTGCTGCCTTTGGCCTGATCCGGAAGCATATTTGTCCATAGGGTTACAGTTTCTGCCGAATGCTCCAGGCGGTTAAGTTCCAAAAACATAAAATACCACGTGAAATCATTGCGGTAAACAGCTTTTAATGATTCCATGTATTTCCAATCGTTCAAAGCGTCAAGATAATCTTCCGCTTTATGTTCAAGGGATACACTGGGATGGAATGCGGCGCCTGTTTTGGAAAGCCTCATGCCAGGCAGTATTTCAGCGTTTCCGCCAAAAAGAACCAGCTGATAACACTCCGGCACATCACCCTGGAGGTGAAGGTATTTCATAAGAGCCGTCATAGCGCATACGGCGTTCTGGCGTCTGACGGGAGAGCCGCAGGATTTGCAGTAAGTATTCCAGTATTCGATAAGAGTATCTATGGTGACTGCTTCCGGCTCTGTAATTCCAAGGGAAGTCGCAAGCCTGAAAAACTCTTTTGTGGCAACGGAATACGTATGGTAATAGCTGGGGTTCTGGTTTGCCGCATAGTATTCCTCCAGTTCATATGCCAGGCGGAAAAAAGATTCCGACATCCCGCTCCAGCAGAAAAAACTGTCTTCTGAGCGGCAAAAAGGACTTTCGATATCTCCAAAGAGCAGGTAATGCTCAAGGCGGAACAGAGCATTTCTATATTGGGAACACGTCTCATAGGAAATTTCCTGTTTCTTAATCTCAAGCCAGTCCAGCGCGGCATCCATTGAAAAAGGAATGCCCTTATCCATCAGGTGTTTGAAGAACGTGGTGTAACAGGTTCTGTGCATGTCTATATTTTTACATGCGCTGTCTGGCGGCTGCCTCATCATATTGAGGACTGATGAAACAGCATCTAAATAGTTTATTTGCATATCAAATGCGCTCCTTTCCGGCTTCCCATTCGAGGGGAAAACCTGAGAATAGCGTATCTGATAATGCTCATCTTTTGTACAAGAAAGTGAGGATTTATGGGAAATAATATTAAAAATCAACATTATAAAAACATGGGTATAAGGCTTCAAATGGATACATTAACATTTGAAGCCGAGAGCATCGCCTACACGGTATGCCAGCACTTCGGCATAGATACATCGGAGTATTCTTTTGGGTATATTGCCGGGTGGTCATCAGGACGTGACATGAAAGAATTGAAATCTTCCCTTGACACAATCCGTAGGACGGCATCGGAGCTTATCACGGGGATTGAGGGGCAGCTTCAGGAATTGCGGCGTGACCGGGAACTGATGCAGGATATGTCCATAAATGGACAGGAGAAAGAGAGCCTTTTGCTGATACAGAACAGCGATCTGTCCGAGTACAGCCTTGTGAATGTCCGGGGTATGGATGCGGCGGAGCTTGTGGAAGCCCTGTCCGCCATGAATGATAATGACAGGCTGAGCGCTGCCGCATACCTGGAGACCAGGGGCGCATGGACGACGGAGATCGCCAACCAGGATACAAAAGAGTTCGGGAAATACCATTTGGATGTCCGGTATAATACCGACACAAACGAAGTCATTGACATAAAGGCGGAAATGGAACTGAACGAGAGGGCAAAAGAGCCTATCGGTGCGGACGATGTGATTTTGAAAATTACACATTCGCACGGTTTTGAGGTGGAGCGCATTACCAATAAGACACCGGAGGGAGTGCAGGAGATCATGGCTGCGCTTACAAAGCTGGAAGATAAGAACACGCAAAATATCCGTGACTGTCTGAAAAGCTGTGGGGCCGACTATATCCCTGTTATTGTGGGCGGCGGCAGAAATTCCGGTATGCCGCAGTTTAATGACTTTGAGATTGACCTGGTAAAAAAAGAGATAACCATGATGCGCCACCTTTCCCCGGCAAAACAGGCGGAGGGTATCATCAACCGGTTAGAGTTTGCTAGGACCGCTTTTTCCGATGATGAGCGCAACCTTATCGTGAATTATGCCTTTAAGCTGAATGACATGGAAAAGACAAGGGAGCTTGCGGAGCATATCTATTATGAGGAAGCGGAAGGCAGCCAGGGAGCCGCCCTTGCGGTCATTGACGCACAGGCAGAGATTGACGCACTCCCTGACCCGATGATCGGCTTATGGGAGATGGAGGAATACGGCTATACATGGGGCGAAATGCTGCCGCTGACGCAAGAGAGGGCATTGGAACTTTTTGACCATGACCTGCCCGTATACCTGCTCCATGAGGACGGTTCAGAAACCTTGATACAGGGCAGGGAGCAGGTTACAGAATATGGGGGTATCTTCGGCATTGAAAAAGCGGATTGGGAGAATGAAAAGAGCCTGCGGGCGTTGCAGGAGGAACTTGCGGAAGGCCGGGCAAGTATGGAAGCACAGCTTTTATATGGGGATTCTGATAAGTATGGCATTTATCAGTTAAAAGATATTCCCGAAATGCGGCAGTTCCAGTTTGCCGGCACGGAATCTTTAAAACGCAGGGGAATTATAAAAGACAATCTCGATGCCATTAAGCCTGAGAATTACAACCTGGTTTATGTGGGCGAACTTTCCGGGCTGCAAGGGCGGACGCAGAGCGCAACACTGGAAGCGGTCTATGAGAAATTCAATATAGACCACCCGGCAGATTATAAGGGGCATTCCCTTTCTGTCAGCGATATTGTAGTGCTGCATGAGGACGGGAAGAACAGCGCACACTTTGTAGATTCATTCGGCTTTACCGGGCTTCCTGATTTCATGCGGGAACTGGAAGGCGTGGAAGAACGGGAAAAGGGAGAAACAGAGCCGGAAGCACGACAGGAGGAAGCACAGGACATTTCTGGACATGATGTCCAGAAGTCGGAGCCGGCATTTGAGGATTTGGAGGATGAGGACGAGATCATTGACCGTGGAGATGAAAAAGACCAGGTGCTTGCGCAGATGAAGAAATCCTTAAAAGGGGAACAGGAAACAGAGCTTGCTTTCCAGGTAGCAGACCGCTTCATCAGTATTCAGGAGGTTGACGGGGGCTATGATTATTCCATTATGGGAGTTGATTATAAGGAGATAGACGGGGCGTATATGATAATCCGGATGTCAGTATCAGAGAAGCCCTTGACGTCATTCTGACGGATTTGAAAGAAAATCCTTTTGACAACGGCACAAGGGGAAATATCCGTGATAACGATGAGCTGATACCGATTGATTATGATGGATTGATGGAAAAAGTGGAAGCGGCAAACGCAATCGAACCGCAGGCACAGGGAACTGTGGTGGAAAATTTTAAGGCAAAGACCAATGAGCTGTTCCATGAGATCAGTGAAATGAACCCGGCAGAGATTGAAGAAACTGTAAAATGCCATGTGCAGGCGCAGTTGGACGAATCCGGCATTGATGCGGAGATTGTGGACGTGGCAGTAGTGGGGAGCCGCTGCCGGGGATTGGAACAGGAAGGCTCTGACCTTGACGTGGTGGAGCTTTCCACAAGTGAGCGTGAAGATGTCATGTTTGATACATTCAATGGGGATGCGTTCCATATCGGTGGTGTGAAAGTGGATATTAACCCGATCACCGCACAGCGGACGGGAACGCTTGAAACCTATCTCCCGCAGGTGGAGGACTATTTGGAGGGAGTGCGTGAAGCCAGGGAGAAAGCGTCTGTAACTTTACCCCAGGAGCCGGCAGAACCGGAAGTGACGCTGACCGTTGCGGAATGTGGCGAGTTCCACAATCTGGGCGAGTTTTATGAGAATATCCCTACCGTGGAGGAAGCTGTGGCAATCTGGAAACAGATACCGCCGGAGCGCATGAACGGAATCCCCGCAATCGGTATAAATATCCATACGCCGGGAACGGAAGTATTCGAGGATGTGGGGATGGATATTTTGTCCGGGAACAGGATTGACCTTGACATTTTAGAGTATATCCCTGACATAAAGGGGAATCCCCAGGCGATGGGAATGATTGCGGAGCTTGTGGCGAAGCTGCCGGAAATGGAGATAGACGGACATCTAGGCGAGGAAATGGAAGCAAAGGTATGGGAGAAGCGTATGCCCGATCTGACACCTGCAGAATAGCTTGCGGTGGAGATTGACCGTTTTATCTACGGTTATGACACAGCCCTCTACCATGACAATAACCAGAGCATGACGGAGAATGTATCAGAGATTGCGGAAGCCTTGAAACAGAGAGATACCCGTGACATGGCATTGTGGTTTGCCGACATAGCTGCGGACGGAACGGAACCGGAGGAGAGAAAGCGGGCTATGGAGTTTCTTGGAAAGCTGGCGGAGTACAAGCCCCTTGCCAAGAACGAGGAAATGGAAGAACAGAATTACAACATGGTGGATAATGTGCTGAATAACGGCGCAGGGGAGAAAGCGCAGAAAGAGGAAAACAAAAAGGCACAGGGCATGCCGCCAGCCGCAAAACCGTCCTTAAAAGCCTGCCTTGCGGAGAAAAAGGCGCAGGTGGCAGGACAGGGCAGGGAGCAGGAAGAAAACATAAAAAATAAGCAGAGGGAGATGTAAGGATATGGATACAAGGTTTACCGTGGAAGAAAGCAATTTAATCTGCGTATTTGCAAGTGAAAGCAAGGCTTTCACTTTGGAAAGCAGGAGCGAGGTCATAGAGGATATTGAGCGGGCTTTGCCGTATCTGGAGGATACGGATATGCTGGAGCTGTCCGGCAGGGTGATCGGAAAACTGCGGGATATGGCAGATGAAGAATTTGAACAGCTTGAATTGACGGAAGCAGAATAAAGCAAAGAAAGAACAGGTTTTCCTTACCCGGTTTCCACACGGGCAGGGGGAGCCTGTTTTTTATTCATGACAATTGTATGCGCCAACCGGGGCAGCATATCCGGCATAAAGAATTTCTAAAATAACCCACAGCTATCTTTGAAGTTTTGACGGTTCACTGTATAATAGTGCAGGAACGGAGGAATCTGCGATGTCAAAGAAGAAAAACCGCCCGCATGGGCATTACTGTAAAATATGCGGCGAATACAAGGCAAATGAGAAGTTTTCCGGGAAAGGTCACGCAGCCTATATCTGCAAAGCCTGTTCCCGTTTAAGTGCTGCGGAGAAAGCGGCGGCAATGGATATAAACAGGCTGATGAATTTCCCGATGCATCGGCTTTCAGAGGGCGAGAAGAAATGGCTGAAAGCCAAAATGAAAGATGACTGCCCGGAAGTGGCGGACACGGCCAGGGAGATTTATAATGTATGCTTTCCCCATGCGGAGCGCAATGCCATGAAAAAGCAGCTTGTCATCAATACATTGTCTTTTGAAGTGCATACGGAGGTTTACGATGGGTACGGCGATATGGAAATGGCTGACTGCCGTTTTACCATTGACCGGAAAAGCCGTGTCCTTACAATGACGGATTTTCAAGCAGAGGGCAGGGAGCAGTCTGTCACGTTGGAGGGCGGTCAGATGGCGAAGCTGCTGCGGTATATCGTGCATACACTGGAGATTTTTATGTGGGAGCAGGATTATTGCCTGAACCCTGATGAGGAAGATTATGACCCGTTTCTTGAGGGGGAAGAAGGCTTTTTCATGGAAGATTTGGAGGAAGGATTTGAAGTACAGCTCCCAAAGGAGCCGGAGGGCAGTCCGTCATGGCGGGTGCAGGTGGAGTACACGAACCATACAGAGCAGGATATTTGTAGTTATAACGATTGCCTGCCAGACAGTCCAGAGGAATTGTATCTTTCACTGTTGGAATATTTTGAGCCGGAGGATGAAGTCTTTTCACCTTTGAAGATATAAATATTTCTGATATTCCTGACGGAGTTTATGTTGGTGAATATGACGTGGATTTTATATATGCCAAAGCGGAAGTTACCGTGCAAAATGGAGAAATCACAAATATTAACATTTTGGAGCACAGGCATGAACGTGGAAAGACCGCAGAAGTTATCACTGACAGTATAATTGATGAACAGAAAATAGATGTAGACGCAATATCAGGCGCAACAAATTCAAGCACTGTCATAAAAAAAGCGGTTGAGAACGCTCTGAAAAGCAAGAAATTGACCACTTTTTGACTTTTTGATCGTATCATATTCTGGGAGAGGAGGTTACTATGGCATACAAAATACTCATTGTTGATGATGAAAAAATGCTGACAGAGTTATTGTCAAGTCACTTACAGAAGTGTGGATATGAGACTTTAGTAGCGGAAAATGCGGAGCAGACAATATCCATGCTGAATGTCTATCCGGATTTGATTCTGCTTGACATCAATATGCCGGAAATAGACGGATTGGAGTTATGTAAAATGATCCGTCAGAATGTCGTCTGCCCCATTTTGTTTCTGACAGCCCGGATTACGGAACAGGACAAAATAAACGGCCTGCAGGTTGGCGGTGATGATTACATAACCAAGCCGTTCAGCCTGAAAGAGTTGACCGCAAGAGTGGCGGCTCACCTGCGAAGGGATGAACGAAGCAAGTGTACGCCTAAAATCGTTTCTTCTCAGGGCTTGATTGTAAATCTTGCGGAACGTACCATTTTTTATGGGGAAAAGCCGCTGAACCTGTCAAACCGTGAGTTTGATATTGTGGAGTTTCTGATGCGTAACGCCAATCAGATATTCGACAGGGAGCGGATTTATGAAGCCGTGTGGGGGATGAATGCCGAAGGAGATAGTGGAGTTATAAAAGAGCATATCCGAAAGATCAGGAATAAACTGAAGGAAGCTACGGGCAGGGAATATATCGAAACAGTCTGGGGGATGGGTTACAGATGGAAAAAATGAGGAAACCCGGATCAATGAAAAGAGCTTTTATCTGTGCGGTAGCTGCTACAATGTTTCTTGTTTTTGCGGCATCTGTCCTGACAATTTATGGATGCTACCGTATACAAAAAGTGATACTTCCCGATTCTCAGGAAGTTTGGCTGAATACCCGGACGGTCACAGCGGACGGGAGGATATTAGAGGGAGGGCAGAGGGTTATCCTTGACGAACCTGCCCAGGTGGGTATGCTTGTTCCTACCGGAGTGGATGTAACTTTGGAGAATACGGAATTCATAATAGAGAAAATTGAGTCTGGCTTCTCAACGCTTCGCCCAAAGCAAAAGTTCGTATACAGAATGGCAGGCATTTCTATGATGTTGTTTCCTTTTGTCTATTCCATTACAGGTATCATGCTGTGCGCATGGTGGTTTTACAGGAAAGAACTGTCACCGCCCATTCAGGTTCTTGCCGATGCAACAAAACATATCCGGGAGCAAGACCTTGATTTTACGGTTGATTATAACAGGAATGATGAATTAGGAAGGCTCTGCACCGCTTTTGAAGAAATGCGGCAGGCGCTCTATGATAATAACCGTCAGCTATGGAACATGATTGAGCAGCGCAGAATCCTGCAGGCGTCAGTGGCACATGACTTAAGAAATCCCATTTCGATTGTTGAAGGATATGTGGAATATATGCAGCAATGCCTGGCAGATGGAAATCTGAATGACGAAGAATTACGGCATACACTGTCTAATCTTGCGGTAACGGCAAAACGGCTTGAACATTATACAGATTATATCCGTGACCTGAATGCCATTGAAGAAACGGAAACAAAGTATTCCGTAGTTCAGTTACCGGACTTTTTAAGAAGAACTACGGAAAGTCTTTCGTTCCTTGCAGAACAACATAGCTTGGAGATTGCATACCATTCTGCCATATCCGAATGTCAGGTGAAATTAGACGAGCAGATCTTTTACCGTATTGTCGAGAATATCTTTTCTAATGCCATTCGATATGCCAAAAGCAAGGTGAATTTTGGGTACTCCCTTACCGATGGTATGCTTATGATAACCATATCAGACGATGGCAAAGGTTTTTCAAGGGCAATGCTCCGTAAAAAGAACACCTTTCTTTATTCTGAGGATAAAACGGGAGAGCATATGGGCCTGGGATTGGCTACAAGCCGTGTCCTTAGCCAGAAACACGGCGGAAGTTTAGAACTTTCAAATATTGCTTCTGGTGGAGCTTGTGTAACAATTAAACTTGCAGTCCACAAAATGAATTGATCTTTTTATTTATTAAAAGATTTGGAGCAAAAAAGTGATTGACAAAGAGGCAAATCAAGGTTTATTTTGGAGAAATTAAAATGGATAAGAAAAAAATAATGAATTGGGTAATGGCAATCATAATAGCTATCGGATATTTAACAATAAGTATTGTGTTTGATGCGTGGACATTTTCTTGGATTATATGGGTAATTTATGCGATTTATAGATTTGTTGCAAAATAGATAAATCGGGATTTGAAAGGAATTTGTGGAGGTAAGAGTGAAAGAATTTGATAGAACATTCACAACTTGTTTGTGCCTTGGAATGGTATGGTGAAAAATATGAAAGAATATACTTATGTTAATTTAAGACAAAAACCCGAATTAATAGAAGACGCAGCGGCATGGTTTCATGATAAATGGGAAGTACCACAAGAAGCTTATCTTGAATGTATGAAAGCCTATCTCAATAATGAAACAGAATATGGTTGGTATCTTTGTTTAGACAGCGGGAGCATTGTAGGCGGTCTTGGTGTGATTGAAAATGATTTTCATGATAGGAAAGACCTTGCGCCAAATGTATGTGCGGTATATACAGAAAAGGAATATCGTTGTCAAGGAATTGCGGGACAATTACTTAATACTGTTGTGAAGGATATGAAGTCCAAAGGAATTACTCCTATTTATTTGATTACAGAACATACAAGTTTTTACGAAAGATATGGCTGGGAATTTTTGTGTATGGTTCAAGGGGATAATGAGCCTGATATGACAAAAATGTATATCCATAGATAAAATCCATTTTATGATTCGAAAGGAGAATTTATGAAAAAAGTTAGTCTGTTTATAGCAATGAGCCTTGACGGATATATTGCAGACAGTAAAGGTAGCGTGAGTTGGCTGGCCGGACAGGGCAACGATGATGATAACATTGACTCATATTCGAAATTTGTGAATGATATTGATACTATAATAATGGGCTGGAACACCTATTGTCAAATTGTCACTGAACTTTCACCGGATGAATGGGTCTATCATGATTTTACAACCTATGTTGTAACACACAACCCCAAAATATCTTCCGATAAAATTCATTTTACCAATGAAAGCCCCGTTGAGCTGGTAAAAAAACTACGAGAAGAAAATGGAAAAGGTATTTGGATATGTGGTGGTGCAAACCTAATCCAGCAGTTAGTAAAAAAGGATGTCATTGACTGTTATTATATTACTGTGATTCCAACGATTTTGGGTTCGGGCATTCGGCTTTTCGAAAAGGCTGACCATGAAATTAAGTTGAAGCTGCTCAAAACACAATCGTATAATGGTATGACGGATTTAATCTATATAAAAAGATAAATTCAAATTTATCGACCAACATAAATATATAAGAGTAAGACACATAAGACGTAGAACCAGCAGGCTTGTGAGAAATCACAGTTTGTTGGCTCTTTTTATGTAAAAAACTAAGCTGTTTCTCCATAAACTTTTTTCTATTCCTTGACCACATTTTGACTTTTGGTTTTTATAATGAAAGTCGAATCAAAAACAAGTAGGAGGATAGACGATGCGAAAGCGATTCTTATCATTAGCTATGATTTTTGTTTTGCCCTTTGCTGTGGCGGCCTGCGGGAATTATAACATTGCGGACGAGAATGCCCCGCCGCAAAATGTAGAAGAAGACCCATTCGCCGGGGCGCAGGAGGACGGAGATTTAGGGTTTCTCAGCCATGGGGAAGCCAGTCCCGCCAGAGCGGATGACCAGAGTGTTTTGCCGTATGAGTATCATGGCGGAGAATTTGTCCTGGACTATCAGTTTGTGTCAGAAGGAAAATTGGACAGCATTGGCTTCCTGCTTTTTTTGGACGGAAAGCCGCAAGCCTACAAGGTGAACGACACGGGGGCAGAATACGAGTATCTCCACTGCTTCCGGACATCAGAAAAGCATGAGGAGAAATTTTCTTTTGTGTTCACACCGGACACAGGGAAAAAAGGCGATACCCTGAATATGACAGTTGTGAGCGTCACCAGGCCCGATTTCCAGCCTGATATGAAAGAAACCTCAAGCTATGGCTGGTATCATCAAAGCTTTGAAAGAGTGCTGAAACTGCATTTTAATGAGGATGCTCCGGAAAGTGACAGTATTTATGGAGAAAGTATAACTGCTTTTCGTGATGTCAGCATTTCAGAGGAAAAAGTTACTTCCTCTTTTATTGAGAATGAGCTTGTGAAAGCAGGATGGGATGGCGTTACGATGGATACTCTGGATAACAGTGTTTATTGGACGATGACCCATGATGGCGAGGTGGTGTATGACAATATCAACCTTACCGGGAAAGATACGCTTACCGTGCGCTACACCCTTTGTGGAACGCCAGGCGCAAGATACGGCATATCATTTTTCTTAAACCATAAGCCTATATCTTTTGATGGAGTGGTTTCCTGTGATGTCACATTAAGCAAAGGAAATGTGTGGATTATTGAGGCAACCATAGATACCGATAAGCTGGATGGCTTCAATACTTTTTATGCGACAGCCGTTGCAGCGGACGAAAATTCAGTTACAAGTAAAACAGGTTCAATTTTATTATACAAGGAGGACTAGAAATGAAAACAAAATGGATATGTATGATACTTATGCTTGCTTTGGCGCTTAATCTGTCGGCCTGCGGGAACAGACAGGAGAATGGAAACAGCTCTGAAAATGGAATCATAAACATTGAGCCGCAATCCGTAGAAGATGATTCATCGGAAAATACCGGAAATGAAAGCAGCGAAATGAACGTGATCGATCTGCAGGATAACGGTACAGATAAAAATATTATGTCGGTCAGCACGGTTAAGGATTCCGCTTTTTCAGGAAAGGTCAGCGGCTGCTATTATGCCGGTGGAAACCGGATTATCGTTGCGGCGGATAAACTTTATCTTTATGATATGGGGACAGGCGAAACAATCGGGAGTGCGGATATTTCCATGGAAGATTTATGCGTACAGACCTTTACAGACGGCTACTTTGTTGTGGGCCAGGGAAAGGCTGGCGGCGGCAACGGTTCATTTGCTGCATCAGAAAGCGATGGTATCAATGGATACATACTGAATAAGGACTTTGCTGTTCAGGATACCGTTTCCTTTAGTGGATTATTAAGTGACGATTTTATTGTACAGATCACAGGGATCGCTGTTTCGCAGGACGGAAAACAGGTTGCTTTCGGCGGTCTTCAGGGGCTTTACCTTTATGATATTTCTTCCCGGAAGGTTCGTACCATTCTGAACTATTCCGAAGAAGGCACGGCAGGTAATATGCAGATTGCAACCATGGACAGCCTTACCTTTACGGGGAACAACACATTAGTCTATGTAGGCATGGCTACAGATACCTCCATTGGCGGGGATGGAGTCAGTGTTTATGGTACAGTATCCACAGACAGCGCAAATCTCACGATTACCAAAACGGGGGATTACAAGATAGATACGGAAGAAGTGCAAAAGGGCGGAAACCTGCTTATTATGCCCCAGAGCTTTGACAAAAATAATGGAACCCTGCTGATGCTTGATACCATATCCAATACAGAAAATACGATGTCGTTCTCAAGCCGCAGTGAGGGAAAAGATGGTGTTTACTGCTCCGGGCAGGGAAAATATGTGGCTACTGCTATTTTGGAGGAAAGCAGTGTTACAATCAACATTTATGATACGGCATCGGGAAAAAGTATCCATACGGAAACCGTTCAGGACAGCAACAGTACCTATTTTCTGCGTGTTCCACAGATTTTGATTTTGGATGAATCCGGCACCTGTATCGTTGTGCTTGGACGGGGTATTGACGAGGTAAGCACCTTGATAACAACCTTTGGCTTTGTGGGGTAATTCCTGATGAAAATATCATTACGAAATGTTTCAAAGCAGTATAAGGGCAGGGGTGCCTTGGGCAAGTATGCCAAAGGCATATATGCCTTAAAGGATTTTACCACGGAACTTACGGAGGGTGTCTATGGGCTTTTGGGCGCTAACGGTGCGGGAAAGACGACACTGATCAATATATTTGTGGGTATTTTGGGAAGCGATAGCGGAACGGTTTTGATTGACGGACAGGATGCAGGAACTTTGGGTAAGGACTTCCTGTCAAAAATCGGATATATGCCGCAATATCCTATCTTCTACCGGGATTTTACAGTGATGGATTTTCTGCTGTATATGTGTGCGCTGAAAGGAATCCCTGATAAGCAGGGAAAAAAACGGGTTTTGGAGCTTCTGGGCATTGTCAATCTTTCAGATGCTAAAGAGAAAAAGATAGGTGCCCTTTCCGGTGGTATGCGGCAGAGGGTCGGCATTGTCCAGGCGATGCTGGGCGATCCTGAAATTCTTATTTTGGATGAGCCGACAGCAGGGCTTGATCCCAGTGAACGTATCCGTTTCCGCAACCTGATCTCAAAATTCGCGCAGGGGCGGACAATTTTGCTGGCCACCCATATCGTTTCCGATGTGGAGTGTATCGCAAAGGAGATTATGATCTTAAAGGAAGGCTCCTTAATAACCCAGGGAACTATCGACACATTAGAACAGAATATCTATGGGAAAGTGTGGGAGGTGACAGTAAACGGGGAAGACGCTGCCAGACTTGGAAACCAATATTATGTCAGCAATATGAAACAGAAGGGGGAACGCTTTTTAGTAAGAATCGTAAGCGATATGCTGCCTGCTTCAGACGCAGTAAAGGTTTCCCCTAACCTGGAAGATGTATTTCTGTATTACTTCCGTGGGCAATGAGCCAAGCGGACATGCTTGCATGTCCATTTGGCGAATGCCGCGAGAGTCGCAAGACCCTCCGTGGGCAATGAGTTAAGGGAGAGATAACATGACACGCTTAATCAAATATGAATTTTACAAATTATTCTGCAAGCGGTCAATACTTGTTGTACTCATATTGTTCAGTGTAGTGAACCTGTTCAAGATAAACAGCGAATTCCACTCGTATTCCTACCTGGCGGACGGAAATGACAGCCGCAGTTGGAACAGTGTGTATTGGCAGCTTTATGAGGATTACAGAGGGGAGATTACTGCTGAAAAAATCAATCATCTTCTTTCCATATATCAGCCGTTAGCAGACGCTACGGCTGATATGACAGCAAGTACAGCCAAAGACAATCCGGATATGATGACGGGAAATATATACAGTGACCGGAATATCCTGGAAAAATACTATGTGGAGCCTATGGAATATTTCTATCATTATCGGACTTATGCGCTTCAAGTGGCAGAGAGAGCAAAAGAAAATGCCGATGTTTACAAAGAACGGGGGCAGACTTATGAAGCACGTAAAAACAGTGTGATCTATCACCTTTATTCCGGGCGGGGCATAAAAGCCTTTGCCTATGAGGAAATGTATAACTATTATCTGAACTATGATTTTTCGGGCATATTGGTTTTGCTTCTTTGTCTGTACGGGGTTGTCAGTACCTTTGTCTGCGAAAAGGAAACACAGATGGATATGCTGCTGCTGACAAATCCGGGCGGTGGTAAAAAGACCACATTTGCTAAAATTACTGCGGTTTCTTTGTTTGTGACGAGTGTGGCCATATGGTTTTCTGTTGTGGATTATATTGGCTTTGTGTATTTCTTCGGAACGGCGGAAGGAGGAAATCTTCCGCTGTATGCTGTCAGCAATTTCAGCACGGCTGCGGTAAACTGTAATTTGTGGCAATACGCGATTCTGTCCGCAGTGATAAGGGCAGTCGGCGTATGGACGATGAGCATGGTGTTTCTATTGATTTCCTTGTTTGGGCGTAATGCTCTTGTTCCGTTTGTCGCTGATTTTGGAGCAGCCCTGTGTTTCATTATTACAGGTGCATCGCAGAGCTGTTTCAGCAATGCCTGGCTCAAGATTATAAACCCATATTCGCTGCTTGCTAACCGCATACTATTTGGCAAGACCGAGTTTATTGGTTTTGCAGGATATCCGGTACAGAGTTTCCAGGCAGCAATTATTTTTGCCATAACCGTAGGGGTGGTTTCCATAACGGCAATGATGATGCTTTCTAAAAGGAACTCCTATTGCCGGGAAAGGAGGATAAAATGTCTGGATTTATGTACGAAGTAAAAAAGATCATGCTCTGTCAAAGGGGGCTGTTCTATATTGCCCTTGTCCTGCTCTTTGGCACGGTCTGGACTGTCTTGTCCGACAACCCTGTAGACATAGCGATGGAGCAGTATAAAAATGAATATGAATGGTATCTGGAAAAGGTAAACGGATACTGCACCGAGGAATCTTCTCTTTATCTGGAGCAGGAGGCGGAGCGGATTGCAAAAGCGAAGGAGAGGCAGAACAGCCTTTTGGAGAATTACTATGACGGGAAGATCAGTGAAAGTGAATACAAAAAAGAGAGCCGGGAAATAGAGAAGGTTCTGGAGCGTCAAAATGGATTTGAAGTCATCTATCAGCAGTATCTCTATATCTGCGAAAATGTGGGGAACCGCTGTTTCCTACAGACAAATGGATGGATGGGGCTTCTTGGCAAAGGTACGCTTAATTTCATTCTCTTCCTTGGCATTTTGCTGATTGTTACGCCTGTTTTCTGTTCTGAGTACAGCTGCCAGATGGACACCCTGATCCTGACTGCAAGGGAGGGGCGAAAAAGCGCCCTGTATAAGCTGCTCATTACTACCACGGTTGTTCTTTTCCTGTCGCTTTGCATTTCGCTTATTGAATACGGGTTTTACAGATTCAAATACGGACTGCCGGATGGGGATTATCCGATTCAGAGTATCCGTTACTTTGCGGACAGCAGCAAGAGTATGTCGCTGTTGGAGGGATATGTATGGATAGGGCTGCTCCGGATGTTTGGCGGTGTGTTTCTTACGATACTACTGATGTTCATTTCCGTTTTGGCAAAAAAGTATGCGGTCACCCTGCTTTCAGGTGCGGTGTCCGTGATTATTCCCTATATAGGCTTATCGAAAACCAGCATTTACCGTCTGCCGCTGCCGCTGCCGTTTCTGCTTGGAACAGACTTTTTTGCAGGGGACATTGTTATGAGCGATGCCCTGACGGGTGATGAGAAAATTATTTTTGCGGAGGTTGGCACGGTTACGCTGTTGACCCTGCTCTTTGTATCCGTGCTTTTGTGTACTTTGGCTGTTGTCTGGATTTTACGGCGCAATTCTAACAGATGGCTGATGAGATCAGGGCAAAAGAAGCGTGGGGCGGCTTTCGTTGTCATGTTTGGCTTGGCATTGGCAGTGACGGGATGTGCAGGCCGTGGAAAAACGGGAAGCGTTGTCTATAATTCATCGGCAGGCTATGACTGTATGGGATATGAAATCATACGGGATGCAGGGAATTTTGATTATTCTCTCAAAAATACTTCCACGGGGAAAACATATCCTTTAGCACGTTCCCCTATGTTTGGGGTATTTTCTGATGAAGAAGAAATATGTGCGTATTATGTGTGTCCGCCATATCTGTATTACACCACATCGGTTATGGAAAGCTATGTCAACCGGGTGGGAAACTATAACAGTAATATAACGAAAGTGTCGGTTGTAGAGTTGAATCTGAATACCTTTGAGGAAAAAACAATCTTTGAGCAGATGACTAATTCCGGGCGTTCTCTTTTGGGCATTGACTATGAAACGGGGGATAAATGGAAGTTCCTGGATTTTCACCACGCCTTTTTCCTGAATGACGATAACCTGTTTTTCATTGGCAATAATGGCATAACAAAAGTAAACCGGTATACCAGAAAAACTGTAAAGCTCGACATTCCTGCAAACGGAAATATTTCATTCGATGGGGAAAGCATCTTTTACAAAAATGAACAGGGGGTTTTAACAAGATATGACGTTTCCAGTAATGAAACTTACACTTATGAAAATATAGTTGCATATGATTTCTGTATGGATGAGCAGTCAATCTATTATGTTTCCAGGACGGACGGCGGAGGCTTGTATTCCTGCGGCAAGGACGGGAATAATAAGGAATTGATCAGTCATATACCTGCAATGTCCGTTACCTGTGATACAGGCAATATTTATGTGTTATCAAAAGAAAGTGGTGAGGAAATCGCTTTGCCAAAAAGCCATTGATTTATTCCGGATTGAGGAACAAATGCGGCAATGAACAGGAAACAATACGGAAAGAGGAAAAAACTCAGGAAGAGAAAGATTAAGTGGTTATGATTGCGTATCTGCTGGGGACGAACGTCATACTGATACCAATTATAATGATGATATTTATGGTTTACGGATGTTTTTACATATACGAGAGATTTACAAAAGAAGATGAAAAGGTAAATAAATACACGGATATATACACAGATAGAAACGCAGGCAACGATGTTGCCCCTGTTGCTTCAACAGAGAATAATGCCCCAGGGTTTTGTGTTGTCGTGGATGCAGGACATGTAGGAAGTGACGGAGGTACTGTCAGCGGCAAAGCAGTAGAAAAGGATATTAACCTTTCGGTTGCGCTGAAACTGAAAGCTATTCTGGAGAATGACAATATAGAAGTTATTCTGACCAGAAGCTCCGATGAAAATATGAGCCTTGCAGATCGTACTTCTGTTGCAAATGACTCCAATGCAGATTTTTTTATTAGTCTTCATTGCAATTACTATGAGAAGGATGCCCAGGTGGCTATATGCAGTAGGGAGGGGAAGTAATCTATACTTCGATTTCACGATAGATTACGCTCAGGCACTGGCTTTTCGCAGGGCAAATGGTGATTATCTGTGAGAAAGGCAATGGAAAGACCTCATTGTTGAAGTGTATATAATTTAAATAGGGAATCCCGTCTTTTATAAGGCGGGATTTTCTGGTATACTGGCTATGTATATAGGTGATATGCAATTTTGGGAAAGTATATGAGAGAATGTGGTGAAGTAAAGATGTCTAAAATTGATTTTTGGAATGATATAGAGTGAATATTATCCCCCTTGGGAGCCACCAGTTTCCCGCTTCAGAGCCACCGGAAATGGTATTTTCCACCTTCAGAGCTACCACAACATATTGTGGCAGCACACATATTGGATTTCACTATAAATCTCCTTATAGTTATTCTTGGAGAACTGGTGATGCAGTATCACCAAATAATCTATAGGGAGGTCTTTTTATGTTTAAGAAGACAAAAGTCAGAAGTATTC
>NZ_QZDT01000051.1 GCF_009917485.1 Parablautia muri | reverse complement strand
CGCTGTGCTGCCGGACGTTTTTTTCAGACTTGCGGGAAGTGAATAGCTTGCGTAGCAAGGTGTTCGCTTCCTGCAAGTTCACAAAGGGGTAGCTGCCGCAAGGCAGCGTAGGGGAAGTGTAGCTTCCCCTGTCCCCCGGCGGTCTGCCATGCTGTCACTGTTGCGGGATAAGCCCCCGGCGCGTGACATACTCCGTTGCAAAACGGCGGTGTTCCGCTTCCTTTTCCCGCCAATACTCCCATAATGCAGCGTCGGCGGCTTCCGCAACATTCATTAAAAACCGTTCAAGCTGCTTTTGTTTTTCCTCTGCGCTACGTTTCCTCATGGTCTGCGCCCTCCTGTAAATCTGCCGCGTCAATCTCGTAATAGTCAAAAACCTCGTCGGGCTTGACAATGGCGGGGCGGCGTTTAAGGTGCTTTTCCATGTCAAAGGCGTTCTTCGGGTCTGCGTCGGACAGGTACTTGTATTTCGGGTGCTTCGTTATGTCGAATTTGTCCGAAAAGAACGGGCGCACCCCGCGTAGCTGCAAGATACATTTCCCTCCGTCCATGACTGCGATTTCATCTTCCGTCATAAGCTGCTTTCCCAATTTCTGATAGTTCAGCCCATGCGAAAGCTCCCGCCCTCTGGTTTCGGACGTGTTGAAGCTGTCTATCGTTTCCTTGCCTAAAATCTCCGATATTTCTTTGAGCGTCGTTTTTTCCTTGCCGCCCAAGAAAAGCGTGGTGTCGCAGTTGCCGACTATGGTATCGGCGTTGTCCTTGTAGATTGCCTTTAGCTGTGACTGGCTCTGCAAGATGATTGACGCGGATATTTCCCGGCTCCGTATCGTTGCAATGAGCTTTTCAAACTTCGGTATCTGCCCGATATTCGCAAATTCATCAAGTAAGCACCGTACATGGACGGGAAGCCGCCCGCCGTATTCATCATCTGCCTTGTCGCACAAGAGGTTGAATAGCTGTGTGTAGAGAATACTCACGACAAAGTTAAAGGTGTCGTCGGTGTCGCTGATAATCACGAAAAGGGCGGTCTTTCTGTCGCCTATGGTGTCAAGTTCCATTTCGTCGGTTTCCATAAGCTCCCGCAGCTCCTTAATGTCGAATGGGGCTAACCTTGCGCCGCATGAGATAAGTATGCTTTTTGCGGTCTTGCCCGCCGCAAGTTTGTATTTTTTGTACTGCTTGACTGCAAAATGTTCCGGGTCTTTTTCTTCCAGACGTTCAAACATGAGGTCAACCGGGTTCTGGAAGTCCTCGTCGTCCTCGCGGGCTTCCGACGCATTTATCATTTCAAGCAGCGTCGTGAAGTTTTTCTCGTCCTCCGGGGCTTCATACCAGATATAGCCGATTAGCGCGGTGTAGTAGAGCTTTTCCGCTTTCACCCAAAAATCCTCGCCGGATTTCTCCCCGTCGCCTTTTGTGTTGGCGATAATGGTATTGACTAACTTCAAAATGTCCTTTTCGCTCCGCAGATAGGCAAAGGGATTGTATTTCATGGATTTTTTGAAGTTAATCGTATTTAGCACTTTGATACGGTATTTGTACCGCTGTAACATTTTCCCGGTTTCCAAAATCAATGTTCCTTTTGGGTCAGTGACGATATACGACGTTGGAAAATCTTTTGAGCTGCACTGCATAAGCGACGGTTTCACAAAGAACCGGGTCTTGCCGCTGCCGGAACCGCCGATTACAAGGATATTTTTGTTTCTTGCGTATTTCGGCTGCTTCGGGCGGCTGTTCATGGTGAGCCGTTCCGTCTGCGTTAGGGGGATATTGTTCTCAAATACCGGGTCGGTGTACGGCTTTATGTCGTCGGCGGTTCCCCAACGCGCCGAACCGTATTCTGTCCCGCGGCGGTATTTCTTCGCGTTCTTGCCTTTGGTGTAGATAATCAGCCGGACAATGACCGCCCCCGCAATGCCGATAAGTAAATCTGCCGGGTGGAAGCTCGGCGCGATACTGGAAAAGGCGGCGGTAAAACCGTCCCCAAGATGTAGCAGCTTTGCGCTTGCGTCCGCACCGGGGGAGAGCCGGACAGCCGCGCCCACTTTATCAAAGAGCCAGACAAAGAGCAGATACGGGAGATTGAGGATAAGCAGCTTCTTGATTTCCGGCTTCATAGCGATACCTCCCTGTCCTTGTTCTTGACTTTCGCCCGTTCCGCGTTCTTGCCCTGTGCAGCTTCTTTGAGGGTAGAGAGCAGCTTTCGGATTGAGGGCTTTTTCTCCTGTGTCAGCTTTTTTGCGGAAAATTCCTTAAAGGCGGCGGTCAGCACGTCCGCGTCCCGCCCCTTGAAGAAAACCAGATAGCGGGGCGGGCTTTCCGTCGTGTCCTTTTTCAGCGCAAAGTCGATACCGTACTTTTTTGCCGTACTCTCAAAGGCTTTGATATTGCCCTCGGTAATCTCAATGTTGGAAACGCCCGCGTTCTGCTTCATAAGCTGCTTTAAGCTCTGCTTGCCCTGTGGCGGTTTTGCAAGCTGCTTTTTGCCCTTTGACAGTATGGCTTTCATTGCCTTTTGGAGCGTCTGGGCGGTCAGCTTCCCGGTCTTGATGTAAAGGGCTATGGTCTTTTCGTTTACTTCGTCCTGCAATTCCTCGCGTCCTCCTTTCGCGTTTCTTTACGGGGCGGCGGTCAGATACGCACCCGCAGCCCGTTCAAGTCCTCGGCTCTGATACCCACAAGATACCAGTTGTCGCCGTACTCAATCCGGGTCGGCTTCCACTTGCCCCGCACGAATACGTCAAAACATTCTCCACAATGCAGCCCGCCATAGTAGCTGTTTAAGTCAAAGCGGATGTCGTAACGGTCGGTGCGCTCGTCAAATACCAATGCTCCTGTCATTTTCTGTGCCATAATAAAATCCTCCTTTTGTGGTTGTGGGTGGTTACAGGCTTTCGCCCTCGTTGCATGAATAATAGTCCGGGTCGCCGTACTGCGGCTTCTTCGGTGACAGTGCGCCGCTTGCCATGTCATGGGCGACAAGGGAAGTGTAATAATTGCCGATTGTGGACGGGGCGTTGAAAAGGGCTGCTTTCAGATATTGCTTGATGTTGCGGATTTTCGTTGTGTTCTCCCGCATACAGTCAAGCACAAAGCGGATATGCTCGCCGTCCAGTTTCATAAACTTAGATTTCACAAGCTCTGCCGGGTAGTCGTCCCCCGCAATCCGTACCCGCTTTCTGGCGGTGCATACGGTTTCAAGCATGAGGTCTACAATCTCGTCAAGCCTGTCACTGTCAAACTTCATGTCCTGTTTGAGAATGTGGTAGTCGATATTGTCCTTGATGATTTCCCGGTATATATCAACTGCGCTCTGTGCTGCCGCTTCCGTTCCTTTCCGTTCCGGCGGCGTAGCCGCTTCTCTGCAAGGAGAGGGGTTAGGGGAAAGGATAGGAATGGAATGGGTACTTTGTTCATCAGTAATTATTTTTTCTTTTTTTGGTAAGTCAGTTCTTTGTATATCTTTATTTAATTGCGTTGGATTTTCCAACGTAGGTTTTTCCAATGTTGGTTTTTCCTGCGTTGGATTATCCAATGTTGGATTTTCCAATGTAGGTAAATCCGGCGTAGGCGGCTGCGGCTGCTCGAATATCACATAGTCCGCGCCCCGCAAGCGTCCTTTCTCGTCGCGCTCCCTTGAACGGACGATATACCCGGCGCGTTCAAGCTCCTTAATGGCTTCGCGGATAGCGTCTATCTTTTCCCGGTTGATAAGGGATAAGCCTTTCAAGGTGTAGTCCCAATCTTCGGGGAGTGACAGCATTTGCGACAACAGCCCCTTTGCCTTTAGGGAAAGCTCCTTGTTGCGTAGGTGGTGGTTGCTCATTACGGTGTAGCCCTTGTTCCGTTCCACTCTGAAAACTGCCATAGTTCATAGCTCCTTTGCTTTGGATTTGTTACGCAGTAGAAGCGCGGTTTTGGGGGATAAGGTATATTTCCCTTGCCGCGCCAGATACGCGCCCGGAAAGCCGCTTGTAGCAAGGCTTTTTCTGCCCCTACTGCGTAACAAAGGGCATGAAAAAAGCGGCGTTCCTGTTCTCCCATGTAGAGAGTAAGAAACGCCGCTTCTGCGTCGTATTCAGTTTTTAGTACAATACCCTGCTTGTCCGTCGCTCGAAAAACCTTGATTTTCCAGTGTTTTCAAAAGTATCGTTATCTAACGTCAGCTTTTGAAAGACCGGCAGTGAAAGAGATGCTGGCATTGGTTAGGGAAGGGAAAATATGCTGCATCATTGTGAAAGACATTTCCAGATTTGGGAGAAATTATTTGGAAGTGGGGGATTACTTAGAACAGATTTTTCCTTTTATGGGAGTCCGGTTTATTGCGGTCAATGATGGATATGACAGTCATGACCACATAGGAACTACCGGAGGGATTGAGGTTGCGTTCAAGAGCCTTCTCTATGATATGTATAGCAGGGACTTGTCTGAAAAAATGCGTTCCTCATTGCTGGTAAGAAGAAAGAGAGGGGACTTTATCGGGCCCAGGGCGCCATTCGGTTATCAGTTTTCCGATAATAAGAAAGTCCTGGCAGTGGATAAAGTGGCGGCACAATATGTCAGGCGGATTTTTGGGCTGGCCGGTGAGGGATGTGGGACTGGTGAGATTGCAAAAAGACTGAACAAAGAAAAAATACCGACACCAGGGCGATATAAGAACCAGGAGAAGGAGCAGTACCATATCATGGATGGAGAAGGATATTGGGATTGCGGGAGGGTTCGGAAAATCCTTCAGAATAAAGTTTATCTTGGGACTGTTGTAAATGGGAAAACCAGAGTAACGTTGGTTGGGGGCAGCCATTTCCGCCAGGTGCCGGATACAGAACAGATATGTGTCCCGGACATGCATGAGGCAATCATTACAGAGCAGGAGTTTTTGCGGGCATCAGAAGTAATAAAGAACAAGGAACACCAGAAAGGGAAAAGGCATAACCGGAAAGGGGAGAGTGTATTGCAGGGAAAGCTGCGGTGCGGGAATTGTAAAAGAAGCCTGATACGGATCAACTGTACAAGGATACCATACTTTACCTGCAAGAAGGCAGCATATGAAGCGGATCCTTCCGGGGAAACCCTGATAACAGAGGCGGGTATGCATTCTGCTTCGGTTGTTGCTGAACAAGCATCGCCAAAACTTGGCAACCCAGTGAAAATGAAGGCATTTGCCAGGAAAGAGGAAAAAAGCAGATGTATCAGTGAACGGTTAAGCGAGCTGGAACTGGAGGCGGCTGTTTTGGAATGTCTTAATCAGAAATGGAAGCAAGGGATCCCAGGAGAAAAATGCCGGAAACCGGATGCGGCTTGTGGGGCGGCAGATGACAGGCAGTTAAGGTTCCTTTCGGTAAAAGAGATGAAAAAGATGTGCAAGACGCTGGAGCGGAAACAGGATTCCTTAAAAAGAGAAAAGCAGTATCTTTATGAGCAGTACAAAATGGGGCAGATGGAGAGAAGAACTTACATAAATAGAGTGAGAGCGTTGAGACAGGAGGAAAACAGATTATGTGAACAGCTTGAAAAGATGCAGGAAAACAGAGAACGGAACGAGGAAGAAAACAGGGCTCGTTGCGAAGATGCAAAACATACCGGAAAATTGGAGGGCCTTACCAGGGAAGCGGTGAATGAGTGGATTGAAGCTATCTATGTATACGGAAAATCGCAGTTAGATATAGTTTATAAAGAGGAAATAAAGAAAGATAAATAAGGTGTAAAAAATTGTTAGTCTTTATTTAACAGCACCATATGGGGAGAAGGTGAAGGCATATTTAAGACGTGGAGCGAAGCCGCTTAGAGGAGAGGCAGAGTATCCGAATGAGAGGGTGGGGGCGTATGGCAATATAGTGTCAAGTTAGCAAGTAGCCAGTAAAATCAAGGGTTTCCGCTGATTTAGTCCTATGAAAAAATTATTGTTGCATATTTTCGACATGTCGAAAATGGCAAAATTGGATAAGGACGGGGCTGTTTTTTACCAGAAAACCGAAAATCAAGCAGCTTGACACTAGTATTGTTGCTGCCCATTTATTCTGTCCACAAATTAATCTGATTGATTGTCACGGAATGAACCGATATAATGACATTATCATAGAGAAAGAGAAAGCTCCAGAGCACTTACTTTTTACGGAGACAAGTGTTTTGGAACTATAGTTTATATCGTGGTTATTATATCAAAAATATGAAGCAGAGTACAATAAGGAAGAAAATTATTTTCTATAGCCAGTAAAGAAGAAGTTACTTTTCACAGGGGGGGAAATATAATTGAATATATATGTACTGTGGCTTTGATAATCGATCAGGCCACAGTTTTTTATATAGTAGTGGGATTTTTTTAAATATATACCACTATTATATTGACATTATAATAGTGGTATTATGATAATCGATTTATCACTATGAGGTACAAAAATGGCATCTATCATTAAAAAACTCAACAAACAGACAGGAATCACCTATGTTTATGAATCAGAATCTTACTGGGACAAGGAAAAGAAACAGCCGCGATCAAAGAGAAGGCTGATCGGTAAGAACGATGAGGAAACGGGCCAGATCGTCCCCACAGGCACAAGAGGAAAACATAAGAAAAGAGAGACTGCATGTATCCCGGAAAATATTCCTGATGCCAGGGAACTGGAAGCTCTGCATGAAACAGGCCGGGCAGCTCCAGCAGGATGAAGCCGAGATCTCTGCATTAAAAAAGCAGGTCATGGAGCTTACCTTATCTGTCAATGAATATAAAAGACGTCTCTCAAAGATAGAAGAACTCTCCCGTCTCTGATAAGGGCAGAGTAACCACGCACCGGAAGGAGGAAAAGGCAGTGAACGGCCAGCAGTATTTTCTGACAAAAAGACTGGGATTCTTTTGGCTTTCAAACGAAAGTTCCATATCGTCTATCATAAAGAAAAATTCCTTACTTCATCGGCGAAAGCCTTTATTGATTTGTGCCCAAATTATGAAATGGATTATCCACTGCCCCAATATAATGGTTTATATTAGAATGAAATTTAAGTTCTAATCTCAGCTTAATTTTAAATTTTACACAGATTTTACATAGATCATCTTTTAGATTTTACATAGATCAGATACCATTTGATTATAGGAAAATTCTTGGGAGGATTATAGTCATATGGATTTCTTTGGATTGCTGACAATGATTGGCGGGTTGGCATTATTTTTATACGGAATGAAAACGATGGGAGATGCCTTGTCCAAGATGGCAGGCGGCAGGCTGGAGCAAGTACTGGAGCGTATGACTAATAATCCTGTGAAAGCTGTCCTGCTTGGGGCAGGTGTGACAGCGGTGATTCAATCTTCTTCCGCTACAACGGTTATGGTAGTGGGGTTTGTAAATTCTGGTATTATGAAGCTGTCACAGGCAGTCGGCGTGATTATGGGTGCAAATATCGGTACGACAGTTACCTCGTGGATTCTGAGCCTTTCCGGTATTGAAAGTGGGAATTTCTTTGTAAAACTTCTGAAACCCTCGTCTTTTTCCCCGGTATTGGCACTCATCGGTGTAATACTGGTGATGTTTATCAAAAATACGAAAAAGAATGATGTGGGAACAATTCTGATTGGGTTTGCAGTGCTTATGTTTGGAATGGAAATCATGAGTAGTGCTGTAAAGCCGCTAGCAAATGTACCGGAATTTACCTCGCTTTTTACGGCGTTTGAAAATCCCGTTTTAGGTATGATAGTCGGAGCAGTTTTGACTGCAGTGATTCAGAGTTCTTCTGCTTCTGTCGGTATTTTGCAGGCGATGTGTGCCACCGGAAGCGTAACGGTGGGAGCTGCGCTTCCGGTGATCATGGGGCAAAATATAGGAACCTGTGTCACAGCGTTGCTTTCCGGTGTCGGGGCAAACAGGAATGCAAAAAGGGCATCTTTGGTACATCTTTATTTTAACCTGATAGGTACATTTGTGTTTATGGCAGTATTTTATGCCATGAATCATTTTGTACAGTTTGCTTTTTTGTCGGATACGGCAAATGGTGCAGTCATTGCAGTGATACATAGCTTGTTTAATATTGCCTCAACGATCGTGCTGCTTCCGGCTTCTGAGCTGCTGGTAAAACTCGCATATTTTACCATTCCTCAGTCAGAGGATGAAACACTGGAAACGTCAGGAAAAGTACTGGACGAAAGGTTTTTGGAAAGGCCTGCGTTTGCAGTTGCACAATGTAAAAATGCGGCGTGTGATATGGCGCAGCTTATCTTAAAGGCAATGAGTTTATGTGTATTAATACAGGAAAAATATGATGAAAATGCAGTGCGGACGATTATGGAAATTGAGCAGGAGGTGGATGTCAGGGAAGATGAGTTATCGTCCTATCTGACAAAACTTTCCACAAAGCCGCTCTCTGAATGGGACAGTAAAACCATCAATAAATTTAGCAGGTGCATTACGGATTTTGAAAGGATATCCGATTATACAAAGGGCATCGCATTCGCACAAAAGAAGCTGTATAAAAGCAAAGAAAAATTTTCAAGGAAAGCCACTGCCGAAGCAAGGCTGATCTATGGGGCGACCCTCGAGATCGTGGAATGTACGGTTTCCGGTTTTATACACGGGGACAAAGAGATGGTGTTTTGTATTAATCCGCTTGCCGATGTGATCAGCCGGGTAAAAAAAGATATCCGAAAAAACCATAGCAAGAGACTGGAAAAGGGGAAGTGCTCTGTGGAACTCGGCATGGCACTTACAGATATGGTAACTTCTCTGGAGCGTATTGCGAAGCATTGTTCCAATATAGCGGAGGAGCAGATGGCATCCGAAACAGACCAGCACGCATTGCATCAGTATGCACGGAATATTAAAGAGAGGAACGAGTTGTATAAGGAGCTGCTTGAAAGATATACAGAAAAATATTCGTTAGAAAAAACTTGAGGAAACTTGAATTAGAATTGTGTTCAGGCATGGTTTTGTATAAGTGGGCATGATTTAATAAATTTCACAAAAGGAGTTAGTGCTTATGCCGTTAATCTATATTTTGGAAGATGATAAAAATATTCAGGAAATAGAAAGTTATGCCATAAAGGGAAACGGATATGATGTGCGTGCGTTTGATGATGCGGAAGCATTTGACAGGGGAATGCAGGAAATGAAGCCGGATTTATTGCTTCTCGATGTCATGCTGCCAGGGGAGGATGGACTGTCTGTACTGAAAAGGCTCCGCGCAAATAATGATACAAAAGAAATGCCTATTATACTTGTGACAGCGAAAGATTCAGAAATAGATACCGTCAGGGGACTCGATCTGGGGGCTGATGACTACATTACAAAACCATTTGGCGTGATGGAACTTATGTCACGCATCAAGGCGATTATGCGGCGCATCAAACCGATGAGCGATGACGTGGTCTTAAAATATAAAAATATATATCTGGATCAGGACAGACGGCTCTGCCTTGTGGATGGGGAAAACGTGGAACTGACATTCAAGGAATATGAGCTGCTCCGGCTGTTTCTTTCCAATCTTGGTATTGTACTGACAAGGGAAATAATCATGGAAACTGTATGGGGGACGGATTTTGCAGGAGAAAGCAGAACCGTTGACATGCATATCAAAACACTCCGTAAAAAGCTGAAAGAAGCGGGCTGCTTGATTATTACTGTGAGGAATGTGGGGTATAAGCTGGAATGAGGCAAAAAATAAACAGACGGTTCACCGGTATTGCACTTTTTTCTGTTGTGATTACCACGATTTTTATGACTGCGGTGTTCTATTCACAGTTAAAAAAACAAGTTTTTTCTGACCTGGCGGTTGTGGCAAACATATTGATCAATGAAGGCTCCTATGAGCGAAAAATAGACAATTTAAGAATTACATTGATAGATGCAGACGGTAAGGTTTTGTTTGATTCCACGGTAGACGGGCAGTCGCTTGCAAACCATCTGGACAGGCCGGAAATTGTGGAGGCGCTATCTTCCGAAGTCGGTATGGGAATAAGAAAGTCAGGTACCCTGTCGGAGAGCGTATTTTATTATGCAAAAAAACTGGATAACGGGCAGATACTCAGAGTAGGCAAGGAGGCGCACAGCGTTGTGGCTGTTCTTTTGTCTGCCCTTCCAATGGTGTTGACAACGGCACTGCTGCTTGTGATCATCTGTATGATGGTGTCGCACTACCTTACTTCTGCCATTGTGAAACCGATTGATGAAATGGCAGGGGATATGGAACATATTGATGAGGGAAAAAGTTATCCGGAGCTAATCCCGTTTACAAGAAGAATCCGCTTACAGCACGAGGAAATCCTATCTGCAGCAAATATAAGACAGGAATTTACCGCCAATGTAAGCCACGAATTAAAAACACCTCTTGCGGCGATATCAGGCTACGCAGAGCTGATGGAAGCAGGACTTGTAAATGAAAAAGAGATTAAGCGCTTTTCAGGAGAAATCCGTAAAAGCGCAGCAAGGCTGCTTACCCTGATCAATGACATTATTAAGCTCTCACAATTAGATGCAGGAAATGCAAAAGATATTCTTGATGTGGTAAATTTGGCACAAATTACAAAAGAAAGTGTGGAAATGCTCTCTTTTGGAGCATCGAAAAATGGTATTGATGTAATGTATGAAGGAGATGACCGGGCAGATGTCCATATCGGAAAGGAACTTGCACAGGAGCTTACCTACAATTTGATTGAAAACGCCATCCGATATAACAAACCGAACGGCAGAGTGACTGTAAAAGTGCAAAAAGAGGGAATGCAGATTATCTTTTCGGTAGAGGATACCGGTATCGGCATTCCGCTGGAGCATCAGGAGAGAATTTTTGAACGCTTTTACCGGGTGGATAAAAGTAGGTCGAAGGAACTTGGGGGCACGGGACTTGGACTTGCGATTGTAAAACATATCTGTAATCTGACAGATGCAGATGTGAATCTGGTGAGTAAGCCCGGAGTCGGAACGAAGATATTTATTGTTTGGGGCAGGGGCAATGCAAACTCAGGTGTGTTGGGTTATACAGACCATTCATAAGCCCACACAGTTCTTGTGGCAGAAAAGACAAGCATGGATACTAAAAAATTGGGGTATGATGAGCGTATGCAGATGTTGGGAAAAGCGGCAAAGGTCTTGTAAAGATTATGCCGAAATGGTTAAGTGAAAAGATTGGAGGTTGCAGACATGGAGACTGTCTTACAGATATTTTTATTGACCGTAGGGTTTACGATGCTTATCAAGGGCGCGGATTTCTTTGTGGACGGTTCGTCAGGAATTGCTTCGAGGTTTGGGATTCCGCAGCTTGTGGTCGGGCTTACCATTGTAGCTATGGGAACAAGCGCTCCTGAGGCTGCGGTAAGCATCTCGGCGGCGCTTAAAGGGAATGCGGGCATTACCATTGGAAATGTTGTGGGAAGTAATATTTTGAATATTCTTGTCATCTTAGGTCTTACGGCATTTTTGACAAATAAGGTAGTTCCAGTTGCATCTTCGACTATAAAATATGAAATGCCCTTTATGATTGTGATAACGCTGATCCTTCTCTGGATGGGATATGCGGGAAATGAAATTGCTAGACTGGAAGGAGCCGGATTGTGGGTTGTTTTTCTGTTGTATCTTTTTTATCTTTTCAAGATGGCAAAAAAAGGAGCTGACAAGAATTCAGAGGACGATGAGGGAGGAATCTCAGGAAGAAGAAGGGATAAAATAGAAAAGAGTATGGCAATGCTGTTTTTGTTCACGGTTGTTGGTCTTGCGCTTATTGTAATCGGCAGCAATGTCACTGTGGATGCAGCAACAGCGATAGCAAGGATTGTAGGTCTGAGTGAGAGGTTTATAGGGCTTACGATTGTGGCGCTGGGAACATCCCTGCCGGAATTGTTTACATCAGTTTCAGCAGCGAGAAAAGGCAATGCGGATATTGCAATCGGAAATATTGTAGGAAGCAATATCTTCAACATCCTTTTTGTAGTAGGAACATCTGCGTTGATTACGCCGGTAGTTTTCGAGAGTAAATTTATAGTGGATTCCATTGTGGCTGTGGCAGCGGGAGTGCTGCTGTGGATATTCTCTTTCAATGGAAGGAGTCTGAACCGTGTGGAGGGTGGCTTGCTGCTGCTTGGATATTTGGGATATTTTATTTATTTACTGTGAATCATTCTTAACGACAAGTCCGCGAATAAACGGATATAATCATCTCTAATATGATACGAGAATAATAAGCGTGCAGGATAATGGCAGGAAATTATGCGTATTTCAATGTAAAAAGAAAGGTGGAAGCATATGCAGAAGAAACTAATTTTGGTTACTTCGCCGCCGGCAAGCGGCAAAACATATATTTCAAAACTGCTGGCAAATCGGTTGAAGCATGTAGTGTATTTGGATAAGGATACTCTTATTACGCTGTCAAAGCATATATTTGCAGTGGCTAGGCAGCCGTTTGACCGCAGCAGCGATTTCTTTGAACAGCACATTAGGAATCCGGAATATGACTGTATCGTGGCGTTGGCACTGGAAGCTTTGGACTATGAAGATATTGTACTCATAAATGCTCCCTTTACCAGAGAAATCAGGAATATGGAGTATATCTTGAATTTGAAAGATAAACTAAGTGAGAAAAATGCCAATCTTGTAGTTGTCTGGGTGGAGACATCCCCGGAAGTTGTACATGAACGCATGATCCGAAGAAATTCGGAGCGCGATGCATGGAAGCTGGCGCATTGGGACGAGTACCTTGCGGAATGTAATTTTAATATTCCGTCTAATTTGGATGATCCGAAGATAAAGGACGATCTTCTTATCATAAAGAATGATAACCAGCATGAATTGGGGGTTTCCATGAAAGAGGTGCTGGATATTTTGGAAGACAATGTATGATGGAGGGAGGTGTGCAAAATGGCAATTGGCAGAGTCTCAGGCAGCATAGAGGCATTAGCAGCTGCTGTCAATCCTCATAAAGAAGCAGTGGAACTGGTAGAACAGCAGATAGATGAGCTGGCAGATGATCTTGCTCGAGATACCTATGAAACAACAATGAAGCCGGATGATTACGTTTATCCGAGTGAGAATTATAATAATATTATGAAAGTTAGTGCTGGAGAACATTTTTCATCATCGAACAATAACCGTCAGCCTCAATAAAAGTCTGATTGCAGAGGTACTTGGGAAACACCTTGCAATAGATGTGCAAAAGTAAATGCGAATAGCCTGTGAATCCGAGTCAACGGAATGATGAGCCATATGTCGCAGATGATGCAACGGCTTAACAAGATACTCAAAGGCGAAACGGAGAATTTTGACAACGTTGGAAACACAGTAGAATCTGAAATCCAGGCAAAGAAACAGGCACTGTACGATTTGGAGTATCCTCTGGCTCTTGTATATAGAAGCATAGAGGCGGAACAGACCCCGCATCAAAGAAAGGTAGTTTCATCCAGCATTTCTGTCCTTAAAGGTTTATCAGTGTCTTTACTGAAATGCACTTTGACGGTGTAAGTGGTGTTACCCAACTTCCGTTTGAAACTGTGGGGCTGTTGCTCGTTTTTGGTTTCTGCCATATTCTCTGCTCCTTTACATAAAAATAGAGCGCATAGACTGGTTTCTGTACGCTCTGACGCTGTGTTATATTACTTATTCAGTTGTGATTGTGGTAATGGTTGTTTCGACAAACTGAAATTAGCTTACTTCTCTTTATTCTTGTATGTTCTATAACCTGACAAACAAGTCAAAGCAATCACCATAGGAATTACGGCATATCCAGGATTTGCTGTTCCGTTGGATGTTAGAACATAGATAGCACCAACAAATGTCAGAAGGATAAAGATGATTGATAGTATTAATAATATCTTTTTCATACAATCACGCTCCTTTTTTACTCCATTCCTATTAGGTAATCGTCCGACAAACTGGAATTTGGCACTAAACATATATCCTCTTATTCAAGAACATACTCATAGCGACAATCCTCTTTTGTAGTACCTTCTATTATACATGTTTTTCCACTATTGACAAATCCATTAGTTTCATAAAACTTTCTAGCTTTCACGTTATCTTTTATAACCCATAATACTATTTTATGCACTCCTTTTTTTCTTACTTGCTGAATCAGATATTCTATCAAAAGTGTTCCTATTCCCTGTCCCACAAAAAAGGTTCAACATAAAAATCCGTAATCTCAATTGTCTTATTACCTATAGGCTGTCCGTTTATTACCCCTTTGACGATTCCATCATCATATAGTAGCATCCCATCTAATCTATCTGGATTATTTTTATATTCTTCATACAAATGAACAAACTGTAACTCATTAAATGAGGCATAATCATTTTCAAATATAGGTCTATATGCAACCCTTTTTCCAAACACAATAATCTCGGCAATCCTTGGAATGGCTCATATTTGGTCTTATAACCGACACCATCAATCACGATGAACGGGTTATATGCCATAATTTCTGTCTGCCTAAGTTGTAGTTGGAACAGTTGTAATCATCTTCGGGGGCAATCCAGCGTCCTCTGACTTTGGTGTAGATGTCTTTCTTGTACCTCGCCGTCCTGTGGCGGTGATTATACATCTTCGCCCCGCTCCAACCGTCATCAGTGTAGTGGGAGAGGTTGGCGTAACCGTTCTTTTCCACATAATCTTCCAGTATATTCTTCTGTTAAAAAGTAAAGAGAAGTAAGTGGAAAAGGCTGTTGGAATATCATATTTCCGGCAGTCTTGTCTTTTGTGCAAAAAATAATTCTGCTAGTCTGTGCTTGACAGCAGCATATGGAGAGAAAGTGAAAGCGTATTTAAGACGTGGAGCACAGGAAATTAGAGGAGAAGCCAGGGTATCCATAACCCTGCAGGATGGAAAACTTGTGATAGAGAGGACAGGCCAGGTATGGTCTGACCTGAAAGGGATTGTGGCTATGAAAGGATAAAAGTGGAAGTATGATTAGCAAAACAAATAAGACAGGAGAAGGCTTGTCAAGTGCTTTCCCTTGTCTTTTATCTGTCTTTCGGGGGGAAAAATCTGTATATCAGGAAAATCTTTTTCTAAAAAAAATAAATCATGTATAATGTTCATAAAGAATGCAGGCAGTTAAGGATTGTTAAGATTCCGGTTAAAGACAGTTAAGATTCTGGGTGATATGATATAGCAAATAACAAATTTGAATTTCGGCTGAAAGCAATTAAGGAAGGGATGGCATATATGGAAAGGAACGCAGATGCTGTAATCAGCACAAGCAAATTGTGTAAGAGCTATACGAATGGGGAAGTACCTCAGCATGTGATCAAAAACATGGATATCCAGATATATTACAAAGACTTTACTGTTTTTATGGGAGCTTCCGGTTCTGGAAAGTCCACATTGCTCCATATCCTGTCAGGAATGGACAGGGCAAGCATGGGGGAGGTTTATTTTAAGGATACCAATTTTTCAAAATATTCAGAAAAGCAGCTGGCACAGTTCCGGAAGAAAAACTGTGGATTTGTTTTCCAGCAGGTCTGCTTGATTGGCAGCATGAGCCTCATGGACAATGTGCTGGTGAGTGGGCTGCTTGTAGAGAAGAACAAAAAGCAGGTGGCAGAGCGGGGAAGGAAACTGTTTGCGGAAGTAGGGCTTACGGAAAAGGAGTGGGGAAAATATCCTTCGCAGATTTCGGGAGGTCAGATGGGAAGGGCAGGCATCGTAAGGGCACTGATCAACAATCCGGAAATAGTATTTGCAGATGAACCTACGGGGGCGCTTGATTCCACTTCTGGTAAAGCTGTCTTAGATCTTCTGACAGGGTTTAACCGGAAAGGGCAGACGACTATCATGGTAACCCATGACCTGAAATCAGCATTGCGTGGAAACCGTATCCTGTATCTGCGGGACGGGAGGATAAACGGGGAGTGCTCTTTAGGAGCTTATCAGGGTGAAAATGAGCCGGGCTTTGAAGAAAGAAAAGAGAAGCTGCTCCATTTTCTGGAAGAAATGGGGTGGTAGATATGTTTTTACTGATAAGATCAAACTTAAAAAAGAGTGGTAAAACATCAATTGCGTTTTTCCTTCTGCTCATGGCAGCGATGTTTCTGTCCTATACCGGCAGCCAGATGACGGAGGGATTTAGGAGGCTGTATCAGGATAAGGCAGAGGAGACGAACAGCGCTGATTTTGCGGCAGTTCTGCCCTATGGGTTTTGCGAAGAATATGGGGAGGAGATTGAGAACTTCCGGGAGGCGGATGAAGATATCCTTACGATGGAAACAGCGGATGCCCTGTTGCTTCGGAGTATGGACATTCAGGCAGGAGGCGGGGAGCCGATCAATGGGAGCTGGATGTTCCGGGATGCTGACAGGCAGGGGACGCTTTCTTGCCTTCAAATAGTGGAGCGCTTGGAACAGGTGCCGGAAAATGGAATCTATGTACCTTATGTGTGCAAGACATTTTTTGGCTTTGGGCTTGGTGATGTGTTTCACATTTCATCCAGGGAATGGCAGGAATCTTATATCATTGCTGGGTTTACGGAAGATGTGCTCTTTGGAAGCAGGTCAAATATTGCTTTCGATCTGCCCAAAGTGGCTTTCTGTTCTTTGCGGGAAAAAGCAGGGATAGATTGTGATGCGGAAATAGTGATGATGAAGACGGAAGGGGATGTAAGTGGGCTGGCAAACCGATTTACGGAATTTGTAGCCGGAAAATCTGACGGGGATATCTTTTATAATACATCGGATATCGAATATGCCGAAACCAGCCGGAGTAATAATTTAAGTATTTATGTGGCAGTCATAAATGCAGCTTCCTTTATAGGAATTGCAGCCTGCTTTATGGTGATCGGGTTCCATATGCGGAATACTTTGGATAAGGATTTCAAGGAGCTTGGGACATTGAAAGCAGTGGGTTACAGGGGTGGTCAGATTGTAATGTCCTATACGTTACAGTTCCTGTTTCTTGGATTGCTTGGTGGCATGACCGGTGTGGGAATCTCACAGTGCATTATGCCGATAGTAATAAAGAGTATAGCAACAGATATCGGTTTTGTATGGAACGCTGTATTTTTGGGGTTTGAAGCAGGGAAAAATCTTTTGATTATATTACTGGTAACTGTGGCGGTAACGGTGTTTTTGTCAAAAGGAATATTCAGATTAAGACCTGTGGAAGCCATTCAGGAAAGGGACAAAATGATTCCTGGCAGAAAAAGCAGGATGGACATAGAAAAAACACCTTTCTCGGTAAACCTGTCCGTTATTATTAAGATGATAAGTTTTGAAAGGGCAAGGAGCATACTGACAGGCATTGTCGTATCTGTCCTTATGTGCGTTGCCGGGTTTGCAGTAATCCTGTATGCAAGGCTGGTCAATGATAAAGGAGGGCTGCTGCAGATAACGGGTGCAGAAATTTATTCTGTAAATGTCCAGCCAGACAGACCAGAGCACACAGCGCAGATAGCTAAGGAACTGGAGGGAGAGGGCGTTCGTAAGGTCATGATGGCTGTTGAGCCGGGAAGTTCAAGGATTTTGTGTGATAATGGGGTATATGCGGCGTTAGGTGTGTACAGCGATTATGAGGAATTGGAAAATCCCTCGATCTATGCAGGGCGATATCCGAAACATGAAAATGAAGCTGCTATTTCAGGGAATCTGGCGCAGGCGCTTGGGAAGGATGTCGGTGATACGGTAGAAGTATCTACGCTCTTTCAAGAGCGGCTCTTTCAAGAGCGGCCCTTTCAAGAGCAGCCCTTTCAAGAGCAGCCCTTTCAGGAAGACGCAGGGGAAGGGGCATTCCTGATTGTTGGTCTTACGCAGGGAACCTATACAGGAGGAATGGATATTTACCTTACCATGGAAGGGCTCAGGCTGGTTGATTCCGCAGCACAGTGGCAGACAGTGCATGTTTATCTGGAGGAAGGAATTGATGCAGAGGAATACTGCCGAAACCTAAAGAAACGTTTTTTAGACCGGCTTTCCTATGTGGGAGGTTTCGAACAAGTATTTTATTCCCAGCTTGCCCCGATCATAAACAGTGTGTCCGGCGTGGTGTTCTTTATTATGGCGGTCATGTTCCTGCTCATTATCATTATGGGATATTTTGTAACAAATTCCATTTTATTGACACGAAAAAGGGATTTTGGGATAATGAAGGCGCTGGGATATTCCAATGGACAGATCATTTCCCAGACAGTGGTGACACTTATGCTGTATATCGCAGGAGGCAGCCTGTTAGGGAGCATATTCCTGTATTTTGGTTCCAATGCTGTGATGGCAGAGCTTTTTCACGGGATGGGAGTTTACCGGATTTCTTTCCGTTTCCCTGCGGCGTGGATTGCTGCGCTCATCCTGTGCATGGAGGCGGCAGGATGCCTGACAGCGTTTCTTTCGGCATGGAAAGTCAGGAAGATTGTCCCTTGCAGTCTCATAAAGGCAGAGTAGCGTAGTAAAAGGAAGGAAGCGGATAAATTGGTATATGATTGTCTGATGATAGAGGATGAGGCGCCGTTAGCGGAAAATACCTGCAAGTATTTGAATCTTTCAGGGATAAATGCGGCGGCGGTATCGGGTGTGGAGGAATACCTTGAATTTATAAAGGATAATACCACCCGTATGATCCTGCTGGACATTAACCTTGGGGATGGGTGCGGGTACAACCTGTGCAGGCAGATACGGGAGGAGACACAGGTTCCAATTATCTTTGTAAGCTGCCAGACGGAAGAAGAAAATATTCTGTTAGGGTTGAATGTGGGCGGCGATGATTTTATCTGCAAGCCCTATTCCCTGCCCATTCTTCTGGCAAAAGTAAGGGCTGTGCTGCGAAGGTATTCTGCCGGGGATGACAGGATTATTTCTTTCGGGGAATGTCAGGTGAACATGAAAGAGGAAACTTTATTTAAAAAAGGGGAGCCTGTTTTGCTGAAAAGGATGGAGATGAAACTATTGCTTTATCTTATCCGCAACAGGAACCGTCTGGTTGAGAAAGAGGAACTTTTTAAGGAAGTGTGGCAGGAGGCTTATGTGGGGGACGGGACACTGAATGTCCACATAAGGAAGCTGCGTGAGAAAGTTGAGGATAACCCTTCCAGCCCGGTCTATATTATTACAGAATATGGGAAAGGCTATATGTTCCGTTTGGCAAAGGAGAATTAAGTGAAGCGCTTTATTGTGATCACCGTCAGTTTGTATCTGGCTGCCTGCGTCTCATTGTGCTATATTTTGGCAGCCAGACCGCAGAATAAAATAAAGAATACCGAGGCAAATGACATTATATTTACTGTCAGGAAATACTGGCCGAATGCGGAGCAGGCGGTCAGTATGATGCAGGGGTATGAGACGGACTATCTTGTAACTGATGCCGATGGCAGGACGGTGGTGGCATCCAGACAGGGGCTGGATACGGATTATGTGTATGATTTTATCCATAAAGATTACAGTGCAGATATTCTGGTGGATGGTAAAATTCAGGGCAGGATTATCTTTATCAATAGCGAAGATGAAGATTTAAAAAGAAAAATTGAAGTTTGGGCAATATCGTTTCTTGCTGTATTGTTTTTGAAAGATATCCTTGCGTTTTTATATTTAAAGAAGCATGTGTTCGGAGCGGTAAAAAAGATGAATGATTTTGCCAGCCAGATAGCAAAAGGGAATTTGGACATTCCGGTGGGCAGAATCGATAGTGGGGCTTTTGGTGCTTTTTCGGAGAGCTTCGACATTATGCGGGAAGAACTGCTCTATGCGAGGAAGATGGAGCAGGAGGCAGATAAGCAGCGGCGTGAAGTGATCGCTTCTATCAGCCATGATATAAAAAACCCGGTGGCTTCTATTCAGTCGATTGCCGAGTATCAGTCCCTGACGACAGATTCAGCGGAACTGCGCCGGGAGTTTGAGACGATTGCCCAGAAGACGAACCAGATTAGTGGGATGATCGGCAATCTTCACACAACGATGCTGAATGAGCTGGAAAGACTTCAGATAAGACCGGAAGTGACGGAAAGTTCTGCCATAGAAGAAGCATTGCGGCAGGCAGATTTCAGAAAACGGATAAAGGAGCTTGTGATACCGGAGTGTCTTGTTATGGCTGACAGGGTACGGTTTTTACAGGTGGCGGACAATATCATCTCCAACAGTTACAAATATGCCGATACGGAGATAGAAGTCCGCTGCGGTTTTGAGGGTGAATTTCTGTGCATCAGCATAAAGGACTTTGGGAAAGGCGTAAAAAAGAAAGATGAAATATTCCTTACACAGAAATATTTCAGGGGGCAGAATGCAAAAGAAAAGGAAGGCTCCGGAATGGGCATGTACATCGCAGAGTATCTTGTGAAAAGCATGGGCGGAAGACTGCTTTGCCAATCTGAGGAAAGCGCATGGTTTGAAGTGAGGGTATGGCTGGCGTTGGCTTTCTGAATTTGATTATGTGGGCTTCGCTAAAACTTGTGTGAGTGAATTAGTAAATGTATTTTGTAAAAAGGAGATAGCTATGAGACTAATCAAAAACAGTTTCTTGCTTTGGCTATATTAGGTATGATTGCAATCAACTTGAGTGGCTGCACATATGCGAATAATAAAAATTGGGACGATTTGACAGCAGAAGAAAAGGAAGAACTGCAACAAGAATTTGAAAGTATGAAGGTAGAGCTGGAAGAAGATTTCCCAAGTGATAGATTGAAAAATCAGAGATTTTTCAATCAACAAATTTGTGCTTGCGTCCAAATTTGAGGGCTGTTGGAAGCATGGAGGATAGTGTGGAAGGTAAATTCACATCATACATTCTTGATATAGTTGAAGAAGGTATGGAAGATTAAATAATTCCAGCGCACTAGTGGGAAAAGGCAAGCAGTTACAAAAAGTCGATAAAGTAGAAAAGGATATGGGAGTAAGGTCTCTCCATGTCCTTTTTGTTAAATTAGCATATTTGGAGAGATTGTTAGACACCCGATTTTCGCTATTTATCTTCTCCGTCAATCAAAAACGCATAGCTGACGCTCAGCACCTGCGATAAAGCCCGCAGTTCAATATCGGTCACATACCGCTTGTTGGTCTCAATGCGCGTGATCACGTTCTTGTCCATGTCATATCCGGCAAGCTGCAGCTTATGGGCAAGGTCACGCTGGGAAAGATTCTGCTGTTTCCTTAACTCGATAAGACGGCTGCTTACCAGATTCTTTTCTCCTGACGCTCCTGTTGGTTTTGGCATAGTTATCCCTCCGTTCTGTCGAAATATGTCGAGAAGTTTGTCTCACATTTTGCACCAATACTATTGATTTTAGTAGGTTTCCATATTAAAATCGGTTGCAAATGTGAGACAAAAGGAGGATGTAGTATGCAAAAGGATCAGATTTTTGATAAGATGAACGGGTTTTTAACGGAGGGGATGACTTCTCTGAAGGAAGGAGTTGAAATTGAGAATGAATTTGCCGAGGGAAAGAGTGCTGCCTCCTGTATGAAGGCGTGTACCGGGCGGGAAAGGTTTGCCAAGTGTCTTCCCCCGGTCTTTTTTCTGTCTTTCGGGGAAAAAATCTGTATGTCGGGAATACTGTCTATACTTAGCAAAAAAATCTTCGATAAATATATAGGGAGGAGAGGAAAACATGCAGTATAAACTTTTGATCGTAGACGATGATAAGGCATTGGTAAAAATGCTGGAAAATTATTTTACTATGAAGAACTATGATGTACGGATCGCGGCTACTGGCGAAGATGCATTGGAGAAATGCCAAGATAGAACGGACTTGATCCTGCTGGATATCAATATGCCAGATATGGACGGACTGGAAGTATGCAGACAGATTCGGAATAAGGTATCCTGTCCGATTCTTTTTCTCACGGCAAGAGTGGAAGAACAGGACAGGGTAAACGGTTTGTTGTCCGGTGGGGATGATTATATACTAAAACCGTTCAGCTTGAAGGAATTGGAGGCAAGAATAATAGCTCATCTGAATCGGGAGGAACGTTGGCAGCGGAATACAAAATATTGCTCACACAATGGAATGATGATAGATTATACCGCCAGAGAGGTAGAAGTAGAAGGTGTGACAATAGGGCTTACAAAGACGGAGTATGCTATTATTGAATTTTTATCCATGCATCCGGGGCAGGTATTCGATAGAGAGCAGATTTATGAGAGAATCTGCGGCTGCGATGCAGAGGGTGACAGCCGCAGTGTTACGGAGTTAGTCCGGCGGATTCGGAAAAAGCTGGCAGAGCATACGCAGAGGGATTATATTGAGACGGTTTGGGGAGTGGGCTATAAATGGATAAATTGAGAAACCTGTCGATCAGAAAGTCTATCATTCTATATATTTTTATCAGCCTTATAGTAAGTCTTTTTCTGTGGGGGACAGCTTATGGAGCAGCAGCTTTCGGGGTGAAGTTGTATTCTGCGAGGGAAATCAGTGACGATTCCGTATATTATGATGGAGATTTGTCTGTCAGACCGGATTTATATATTGGATCAGAGCAGGGAAGGTTTCTTTTAGAACTATGTGATTTTATTCTCGTATATGGGTTCCTGATATTCTCTGTCCCCGGAATTGTGATCGCTGTACTGCTGTTTTATCGAAACAAGATACAGAAACCTTTACAGGAGTTAAAGGCAGCTTCCAAGCAGATTGAGGAGAATAACCTAGACTTTCATATCAGTTATGAGAATCATGATGAACTGGGACAATTATGTGCAGAATTTGAGAAGATGCGTAAAGAACTGGAGTCAAATAACCGGAAGATGTGGCGTATGGTGGAAGCGGAAAAGATACTGCGTGCAGCCATAGCCCATGATATCCGCACACCGCTGGCTACCCTGCGTGGATATCAGGAAACGATGCTGGAATTTTTGCCAGAGAGTGTATTAAGCCAGGAGAAGATGGAAGAAATGCTACGGGAAGGGATGGGACAGATTGACAGAATTAACCGTTTTGTGGAAAATATGAGGGTATTATCCGGGCTGGAGTCCAGAGAAGCGGTTTGGGAACGGACAAGCCTTAAACAGTTGGAAGCTAAGTTGCGGATGTCGGCCGGAGTGTTGGAGGCAGAGTATGGGAGAAATGTGACATTTATTGCGGCAGATGCTGATAAAGAGTTTCAGGCAGATGCTGGGGTGGTTCTTGAAGTGGCAGAAAATCTTATATCCAACGCTCTGCGGTTTGCAAATGAGAATGTCTTAGTCAGCTTTATCATTGATGAAGACAGCCTGACGTTGGAAGTAGCGGATGACGGAAAAGGATTTTCACTGCAGGAAGACATACACCAGACCGGGAGACTGGATCAACAACCTGACCTGCAGCACTTGGGGATTGGATTGTATATCAGCCGGATTTGCTGTGAAAAACACGGAGGAAAGCTCACTGTAGAAAACCGTTCTGAGGGCGGGGGCATGGCAAGGGCAACATTTCAGATGAAATAACATACGACAAAGAGGAGGCTGCGAAAGCAGCTTCTTTTTTTAACATAAGGGCAGTTCGCGGAGCGTGCTGCCCGTTGTTTATTATTTTTTCCCCGTTGTCTGTTTGTTGTGAAATGGATGATATCCTAATGTATAGTAAATGGAGTGTGAGGAAAGGTATGGAAATTTTAAAAACAACAGATTTATCAAAGTATTACAGCCATAACGGAACAGTGACGAAAGCCGTTGATCATGTAAATATCAGTATATGTAAAGGGGAGTATGTTTCTATCATAGGACAATCTGGTGCGGGTAAGAGTACATTGTTGAACCTGCTCTGTGGTCTGGATAAGTCGGATGCAGGAAAGGTCTTTATTAAAGGGACATCCATTTATGATGAAGGAAAGAACCTGACTGTGTTCAGACGCTGGAATATCGGATTGATTTTTCAATCCTATAATTTAATGCCTTTTTTGAATGTATGGGAAAATATCATCCTGTTCCTGGGGATTGACGGGAAATCATTAGGCAAAGTATTCGCATATGAATTGTTGGAGTGTCTGGAGTTATCTGCTAAAAAAAGCAGTTTTCCGGAGGAACTATCCGGAGGGCAGCAACAGCGTGTGGCAATCGCCAGGGCATTGATCATGAAACCGTCAATCGTTTTAGCAGATGAACCGACAGTGAATTTAGACAGTAAGACAGGAAGCAAGGTATTCCGGTTATTATTGGATGTATGTAAAAGGTTTGACCAGACATTACTGATTGTCACCCATAACGAGATGCTTGCAAAAGAGGCAGACACAATCATAAGGGCAGTTGATGGGACTGCAGTATGTCTTGTTTTTAGCGTGATGACATACTGGAATAGTTACAGGAGTTTGGAAAAAAGGAGGCTCTGGAAAAAGAGGGGGAATATCATGCTGAATATATGGATGTAAGGATATGGCAGTTGGAAAGAATAGGGAAGATTCATGACATATGCGGGAGCTATATCACATACAAAGCTGATGATGTGCATATTGTAAGCAATTATATTTCGCCGCAGCTTGTTTCTTTTGAAGAACTGGAAAAAGTTTATCATCTTTATGCAGGACATATGCCGCAGAGAGAAGATGAAATCGTTATGGACAGGTGGGTTATGGAAACATTGGGATTGAGGTCTGAACCGGGTGTAAAGACACGTTTGTCATTCAACATAGCGGACATAGATACCAGAGAAGTTCGCCATATAGAAAAGGATTTTCAGATTGTGGACATTCTGGGTGATATAGAATCGTTGAGGGCAGGTAATATTTCTATGTTATTTTTGGAAAAGGCTTTCTGGATAGTATATCAAAGAAAATTTTCTACAATGTGAAAATACGCCTGAAATTAAATTTTGAAAGCAGGAAACAAGTTGAAGAACTGGCATTTGCTATGGGAATCCGGAAGGAAAATATAAATTATAATACGGCATATCTGGATGCGTTCGGCATTGAAATAATGGATATTTTCGGGCTGGCAGTCATAGTATCCTTTATCCTTTTTATAGCCGTAATAGTTGTGCTTAACATCTACAATATTTATTTTGGTCAGAATATAAGAATAAAGATAAACAAGGGTATGTCAGAGATTATCACAGACATGTCGGCACTCTCTTTTCTGACGGCTGCGGTCACAGGATATTTTATCGTGTTGTTCGCATCAAGTTCCCCCTTGCGAAAAATGATGCAAATATCCGTGACAGGGGCTTATCATTACAATCCTGTAAATATCAAAACAGAAATGGGGGAAAGTCACCAGATAAAATCAGCATAAAATATCTGGCATATACCTATATTTCCAGGTATAAGAGAAAATTAGTCTTTAATATCCTTTCTGTGACCTCAACATTTATTCTGTTTATCGTTGCAGGCAGCATCATAGGAAGCATCAATTTAGAGAGCCTGACGATAGGTGGGGATTACAGTATACAGATTTCCGATACAGTTTCAAGAGGCAGGGAACGCATAGATCTGCTGGATGCGGACTTTCTTAATGAATTAAACAATTATGAGGGAATAGAAAGCTATCACACAATCATGTATGACCGTATCTGGCGGGTAGAACAATCCGCAGAAAACCACATTGAGCTGCCGGAGGAATATATGGAGCTGGGAATAGGATATGGAGATATTGACTCTATCCTGTATGGACATGACAGTGAATTTTTGGAAGGCGTTGAAAAGTATATAACTGCCGGAACATTTGATTCCAAGCTGCTGGAAACAGGCGAATATATCATAGCCGTTGATGACGGCATATTCAATCTGTCTCCGGGGGATGTGTTGTATTTCAATAAATCGGACGGAAGTGGATTTGCAGTAAGCGTATTAGCCATTGTTTCCAACAATATCACTTACTGGGGATACAAGGCATCGGGATGCGATCTGATCGTCCACCAGAACCTGTTAGAACATTTAGGCATGGATACCCGTATACAGAGAATTGTTATATCAGCAGGCAGTCAGGGAGGGCAGGATCTTAAAACAGAATTACAAGAAGTGCTGGGCGGGAGAGAAGATATAACTCTCGTTTCTTATATGGATTTAAAGATGGAGCTTGAGGAACAGAAAAATATGATTTCAGCTATTTCTTATGGTTTTTTATTGATTCTGTTCCTGATAGTGGTCTTTCATTTAATCAATACGACATTTACGAATGTTTTGTCCAGGAAGAAGGAATTGGGCATACTGGAGGCAATAGGTCTTACACTACGGTAGATAGAGAGACTGTTGCAATTTGAAAGTTTCTATATTGTGGCTGTTTCATCCATAATCGGGATGGCGATAGGTTATCCTGCGGGATATATAGCGTTTCTTTTGTTCAAAGAACAGGCGGATTATGCTGTGTATTACTTCCCTGTAATGGAAAGCCTATTGCTTGCAGCAGTGCTGTGGCTTCTGCAATGGTTTATTGTCAACAGGTGCAGTGATCTGTTGGAGAAGCAATCCGTAGTTGAAAAAATCAGATATAAGGAGTAAAGGATATGAGAAAATTAAAGGTTTTTATTTTGGCGGCTGTGGCAGTAATTGCAATCTTTTTGATCGCAGGAACGATTCAGAACTCAGATAGAAAGCCAGATGAATACACATTGATATTTGAAGGGGATAACAAGGCAGAGGTATGGGTAGATATAGCAATACAGGGAGAGAATGGCGTTATGTATCTTGGCAGGATGCTTCTTAAGGACAGTGCCCCAACGATGTGTGATGTTGTGGAAACCATCAATGACAGAAATGAAGGAATATTAATCGGCATGGATGATAAGGGAATTATCACATCGGTCAATGAATGGCAAAATGCGATGAAGCATTGGATTGTTTACATAAATAATAAAAGAACTGTAGAACAAAATATAGACTCTATACAGGTAAGCGATTATGACGGCATCACATTGCTGTATGAGTGATAAATAAGTCAACCAAAGGAGGCAGGAGCTGTTATTTGATATGTGGCTGTGAAGGATTAGGGAAGGTTTGTCAAGTGCTTCCTCCAGTCTTTATCTGTCTTACGGGGAAAAATCTGTACGTTGGGAATTGCGATTTCCTATATGCCAACAAACCATGTATAATGAATAGGGGTATTGTAGCAACATCACAGTACCTACCCCTCAAACATAAAACAGCAAAGGAGGCATGACCAATACTTCAGATAGCGGTCTGCGAGGACGAACAGGTGGACAGGGATAACCTCACAGGCATCCTGAAACCGCTTTTAGACAAATACATAGACACAGAAGAATACCGGATTACAAACTTTACCTCCGGTGGTGAACTGTTGCAATCGGATGACACTTTCCATCTGATCTTCATGGATATTATGATGGAGGACAGGAATGGAATCGAAACTGGGCAGGAGCTTTACAGTAGGAACCATTCCGCAAAGATCATATATACAACCAATTTCGGACAATACTGCATGGATGCGGTGATCACCGTACATGCCTTTGCCTTTCTGGAAAAGCCGGTATCGGCGGAAGCGCTGGAGGAACAGCTGAAGTGCTATAATAAAGTTGTAACGGGAGTGGCTAATGAGATATAATAAAAATCACAAGAAAGAGGTACT
>NZ_QZDT01000004.1 GCF_009917485.1 Parablautia muri | reverse complement strand
TGCCTTTTTTGACAGCTTCCTCTTTTCTCTGAATTTTCTTACGATTCCCTTCTGATGAATGTACTTTGGGCTTCTCTCCCTCTTACTTCCATCTGAATGTTCCTCTTTGAATTTTCAGGGTTGCATTGCTGTTTATTTGTCAAGGTTCTTTGCCGCTATCCGGCAATTTTCATTTACTAATTACTGTGATGTGCGACTTTCAAATGATATCAAATGAACCATTTTTTGTCAACACATTTTTTAAAATTTTTTTAAAAAATTTAAAAAATTTGAAAGACACATGCTTTGGAGCCCATTATCACGGTATTTTTAGCCTGCTTAAGTCAGTTTTGCGCTGTTTATGTCAAAACCGATAATCCCCAATTTTTAAGAAAGTATACCAAAACTCCAACAATTACTCCAGCCTCAATCAACCCTATTGCAGCCCCCATCAATTTATCCAGCCCCTTGATAACAGGCAGCTTTGCGATTAACTCTAAAGATGTAAACAGTACGTGAACCAGCCGGTATACCGCGCACACCGCAAAGAGGATTACAATCATCTCAACCACTGCGCTTATTTCCTCAGCCATATAGCTGCCTATTGCTCCTATAATCAGGACAACGCAAACGCCCGCCACCACCATAGCAAGGAGCGAAATTATCTCCTGAACCAGCCCTTTGCGAAATCCGGCTGTAATTCTCCATATGAATATAATGATGATCACTGCCAGTGAAACGTAATACATTTGTACCTTCCTGCTATTTTAGCTCAATCGTATCTATAGAATCAGATGTCACTACCACGTACCGATAAGCAGAAGAAGTCGGAATCACAAGAGATGTATTCTTTTCAAAATTCCCTGCAAATTTTTCTACTCCATTCATGCCGAAAATTTGGCAGTCAAGGTCATTGTAAATGATAATCTGATCCTTGTTAAAAACAATATCTGTATATTCAATATCAAAAAGCTGGGAGTGCACCTTACCGCCGGATTCATTATAAACCTCCAGCCGGTAAGCCGACTCTCCGCTCTGGTTATGAAAGACAAGCCCTACATAATTTTCATTATAGTAAATGCTTTGTACTTCATCCTCCAAAAAATCAGATGCAATGTTCACTGGCCTTTCCGCACCGGAAAAAAATACAATCCGATCATCAGAGACTGCAAAAGCAGAATCATTATCCATAAATTGCACATACGGAACAATTGTATCTAAATAGTCAAATCCGCTGACATAGTTATCCGTTTCATTTTTACCTACCTCGCCAAAATTATAAAATGCCACGGATGATTTCATATTTCCGCTATCTACATATAAATATGAAACTGCCATCAAATTTCCATTGGGTGCCAGAGAAATACTGACCGGATAACCACTTTTATCCATGGTAGCTTTCCCATATACAATCGGCACATCCGTATTTTCATTTCCGTTATATACATATATTCTAGTGATATCCACATCATCAAGCACAGCCGCCACTACGCCGCTCCCCGATACGCAAAAATCTCTGATAGGCAGATTGGTGTTGATAGTTCCTCTCTCACCATTCTTATCCATTACATAAATGGCACGCCCATTATAATCTCCAATAGCCGTCATCTCATCGCAGATGGAAATCAGCGGTGTCTGCATTTCATAAGTCCGGTTCCACACCGCATTGCCTTTCGCATCCATACAGCTGGCCCCATCCTTACTATACAAAAGTATATTACCGCCAAGCGCCTTTGCCGTTGCTCCCTGCACAATAATGACCGGAAAAGAGCTTGTAATGGTGCTTTGCGTATATACTTTATTTTTCCATTGTATGATCAGAAAAGCTACGGCTGCCACAACCAGTGCCACAGTAAGTACGATCCGATAAAATATTGCCAGCTTATGACTGCGGATTTTTTCTTTATAATCGATTTTCTTCTCGGTCTTCTGCCGCTTCTCTTTTTCTTTTAAGTAGTCACGTATGTTCGCCATCCGCTCATCTCCAAATCTTTCGTATCAGGGCATCCCATTTAAGCATGGTCCTTCACATTCTCTACCAAAGCTACCGCCCTGCCGGTCATTTCCACGAATCCATACATTTTATTATAATCACTAATCGCACTCACTGCTATTGCCAATATAATAATACAGCTCCCATAGATCAGCCTTTTAATCATGTCCCTTATAGAAAAAAAGGAGTGCTTTCTGTGCATATGAATAAGCTTTTCCGTTGTTTTTTCTTTATCTGCTTTTGTCTCCTCATGCTTCCCGTTTTTTTCATAGCAAAAAATCAAATAATTTTGCATAGCCTCATTCTTATCATAAAAAATATAATATCCTTCCTTAGAGCTGGGAAGTTTTTGTTTATTACCATATATATTAACGTAGCCAATCAGTTCGTATTCTTTAAAATATTCTTTTCTTACCTGTTCCTCGTTCCTGCCATATTCCAGTTCATCTATTACGCTTGCAGCGCCAAATATCAGATAAAATTTTCGGTTTTCTTTGCGGCAGACATGTCCAAAAAGTGCAACTCGTAAAGGAAATACTTCCTTCCCCATCTTAAGTTCATTCAAATATGTACAGACATAGTCCTCTAAGTAAACACGTTCGTCCCCTTTTATCTTTCCGATCTGCTTTACCATTGTCGGCAGCTGCATTACAATCCCCCTTTCATTCAATCGCTTCCATGCCTGTCTAAAGTTTAACATAGCCGGACATAAAGCGGGATTGTAATGCATCGTCAAAAGCAGTCATTACCTGCCATAAAATTTCTACATAAATTTATAAATAGTCGTACTTTTATACGCCCTCTCCGGCCCAAATACGGCGGAAGGAAAATCAGGTTTATTTACAGTATCAGGAAAATACTGTGTTTCCAGACACAGTCCATTCCGTTCTTCATATACGGCATTTTCCTTACCAGTCTGCTTTGTAATAAAATTGCCTGCATAAAACTGTACGCCTGGCAAATCCGTGTACGCCTTCATTAAACGCCCGGATGCAGGATCCATCACAATAGCAAACTCTTTCAAAACTCCCTCTGGTCCGTCAAGCACCCAATTATGATCATACCCGCCTGTTATTTTAAGCTGCTTGTTCTCTACGTCAATTTCTTCCCCTATCTTCTTTGCCTTTGTAAAATCAAAAGGCGTCCCTGCAACAGATGCGATTTCTCCTGTTGGAATGGATCCAGCCCCTACCGGTGTATATGCGGATGCCTTCAAGGTAAGAATATGTTCGCAAATCTTCCCCCCATTATGGCCTGATAAATTAAAATAGGTATGATTGGTCATGTTGATAATGGTATTTTTATCGCTTTCCCCTGTATATTGTATTTTTAGCTCATTATCCTCCGTAAGGGAATAAATCACCTGCATTTTTTTATTGCCCGGGAAGCCCATGCTTCCATCTTTATCCTCAAGAGAAAAAACGATACTGTCATTCTTTTCGTTTACATTCCAAACTTTCTTATGATATCCCTGTTCCATATGGCTGTGCAGGTTATTATCGCCATCATTTACCTGCAATTGATATTTTTGTCCTTCCAGTTCAAAGGATGCATTTCCAACACGGTTTGCATTAGGCCCGATTACTGCCCCAAAGAAGCATCCATTTTTAAAATAAGGCTCCAGTGTGTCATATCCCAAAACCACATCAGCAATATTTCCATCCCTATCCGATACGAACAAATTCACTAAAATAGCGCCATAATTGATAATGCCCGCCCGCATACCTTTGGAATTTTCCAGCCAGTACCGGTAAATTTCCTCACCGGATTTTGTTGTTCCAAAGAATTCTTTTTTTGTAATCATCCTTAACCCCCAAAATCTTTTCATGTGTAAGAGAAAACCCGAAGTTCTATAATTCTTAAATTTCCACCCGGCCTTCTAAGGCCCGCAAAAGCGTCACTTCATCAATATATTCAAGGTCTCCGCCAACAGGTACCCCGCTGGCAATTCTGGTCACCTTAATGCCTGTAGGCTTAATCAGCTTGCTGATATACATGGCTGTCGTTTCACCCTCTAAGCTGGAATTAGTTGCGATAATCACTTCCGCAACATTCCCTTCCAGGCGTGTGATTAATTCCTTAAGACGGATATCTCCCGGTCCAATACCCAGCATAGGAGAAATAGCCCCATGCAGCACGTGGTATATTCCCTCATACTTACCGGTTTTTTCATAGGCTGCCAGATCCCTTGTATTTTCCACCACCATAATCGTACTGTGATCCCGCTTGGCATTGGCACATACCGGACAGACTTCATTATCAGTCAAGGTAAAGCATTCCTTACAGTAACAAACATTTTCTTTGGCTTCCATAATCGTTTTTGCAAGTCGCTCCACTTTATCCTTTGGCATATTAATCAAGTGAAAAGCCAGCCTTTGCGCTGACTTAGAACCGATTCCCGGCAATCCGGACAACTCATCTATTAATTTGTTGATATGTCCGCTATATAAATTCATCAGAAAGGAAGGCCTCCTCCCAGACCAAGGCCACCTGTCATCTTACTCATGACCTCTGCACTTGCTTCTTCAGCCATTCGAAGGGCCTCATTGGTTGCCGCCATCACCAAATCCTCCAGCATTTCAATGTCCTCAGGGTCTACAACCTCCTCGGAGAGTTTGACTTTTGTCACTTCCTTTTTGCCGGTTACTGTCACTTCAACCGCACCGCCGCCAGCTTTGGCGGTAAACTCTTTCGTTTCCAGCTCTTTTTGATTTTCCTCCATCTGACGCTGCATCCTCTGTGCCTGCTTCATCAGATTGTTCATATTGCCGGGCATTCCGCCCGGGAATCCACCACGTTTCGCCATATTAATCCTCCATTCTTGCCAACGACCCACAGATTGGGGCGTAAGCACAAATTTGGTGTGTGTTCACACTCTCCCTTCTACTCCCCTGCAAATTGGGAGATTCGTTTCATACATGTCTTGCGCATCTTCCTCTAATTCTTCCACTTCCATGTGAATCGCCTGGCTTATCACCTTTGTTAAATCCGGAAAAAGCTCCTCCGGATTTCTGCCCGGCTGTGGACCTTGTATTGTCACCTTAATTTCTTTTTCCATAAAATTGGCAAGGATGTTTTCAAATTCTTCCTTGTGCGAATCCTCCCTGAAATAATCAGCAGGCAGTCCATCCTGCACAATCACAAGCAAACTTCCATCCTTTGCAAGACTAGGGTACGCATTCTTCAGGTATGCTTTCATGGGCATTGGTGTCTCTCCCACAATTGCCGACCAACTCCCTACGGCCTGTTTCACATCCTCAGGAATCGCTTTCGGAAGCTCTACCTGCACCTTCGGCTTAGGGGTTACGGCAGTGCCACCATAATTTCCCGCTAATCCCGCCACCGGAAGACCAACCGGTACCCCCTTTTCATTCAATAAGCTGTCTCCCCAAGCGAGACAGCGTTTGATATTTTCTTCCAGCTGCCTGATCCGATCCACCAGCGAGCCTGTATCTGTCTCCATGCCAGGTCTGCACAATTTAATGATAGCCATCTCTACCAGTATTCTTTTCTGGGAGGCATAACGAATTTGCCCTGAAATTTCTGAAAGTACCCGAATATAACGCATAATCACATCATTCTCTGCCATTTGCGCTTCTTCCTTGAGCCTTACAAGGTTTTCTGTGGAAACATCTATTGCATCTTCCATCCCATCTGCCGTCTTCACCAAAAGCAGGTTTCTTAAATACCATGTAAAATCTAATATAAACTGGGTCAATTCCCTGCCCTGCATTATTATTTCTTCCAAAAGTGAAATGGCTCCTGTCACATCACCATTTAAAATTATCCGAAGAAGTCTGCTGAACACTTCCGTATCCACTGCCCCAAGCACATGAAGCACTTTATCATAGGTGAGCTTTTGACCAAAATGAAAGGCAATACATTGGTCCAAAAGACTTAAGGCATCCCGCATAGAACCGTCTGCTGTCTTAGCAATATAGCGAATTGCTTTATCCTCTATTTGAACCTGTTCCATCTCCATCAATTCCTTCAGCCGGTCTGATATAGTTTCAATGGTAATCCGCCTAAAATCATACCTCTGACATCTGGACATAATTGTGACAGGTATCTTATGGACCTCAGTAGTTGCCAATATAAAAATAACATAAGAAGGCGGCTCCTCCAGGGTTTTGAGCAAGGCGTTAAAAGCTCCTATGGAAAGCATATGAACTTCATCAATAATATAAACCTTATATTTCCCCTCAGCGGGAGAATATGCCACTTCATCTACAATTTCACGAATACTATCCACGCCATTGTTGGAAGCCGCATCAATCTCAATTACATTCATGCTGGCTCCCGCTGCAATGGCTTTACAGATAGCACATTCCCCGCAAGGGCTTCCATCCTTTGGATTTTCACAATTAACAGCCCGGGCAAAAATCTTGGCAATGGTTGTTTTGCCAGTTCCTCTGGTACCGCAGAAAAGATACGCATGCGAAGTGCGTTCCGCCTTTATTTGATTTTTCAGTGTAGTAACAATATGCTCCTGTCCCTTTACATCTTCAAATGTCGCAGGACGGAATTTCCTGTAAAGGGCCGTATATGACATTTCTCTTATTTCCTTTCACAATGCCCTAAGGCGCCTTTCTTAATCGCCGAAGCTGATTCCCAGCAATTTTGCTTCTTTTACAATGGAAGCATCCGGGGAAACCATCTTAAGCTTACCGGCAACCTCCTCAAGAGGTACCTTCACAACCTCCCGATTCTTGTAGCCCACCATGAAGCCATATTCGCCTTTCAAAATAAGGGATCCTGCCTCTGCTCCTAAACGACTTGCAAAAACCCGGTCATAAGGGCAGGGACTTCCGCCTCTTTGTGTATGTCCAGGTACGGTAACTCTCACTTCATCCCCTGTCTTTTCCTGAATCTGCTGTGCAAGCTCATAGGAAACTGACGGGAATTTATAATTCTTCATCTTTTCTTTATATTCTTTCTTAGAAAGCTTAGCATCTTCTTTGGAGATAGCGCCCTCTGCAACCGCCAGAATGGTAAATCTGCTTCCACCGTTGTTGCGTTCTTTGATTTTTGAAATTATTTTTTTCACATCATATGGAATTTCAGGTATGAGGATAATATCTGCTCCTCCTGCCATTCCTGCATTTAAAGTAAGCCATCCGACCTTATGCCCCATTACTTCCACAATAAACACTCTGCCGTGGGATGCTGCTGTGGTATGAATGCAGTCAATTGCATCAACCGCAATATTTACCGCACTCTGGAAACCAAAGGTCATATCTGTTCCCCAAAGATCATTATCAATTGTTTTCGGCAGCGTAATAATGTTGAGGCCTTCTTCTCTTAAAAGGTTTGCTGTCTTATGAGTACCATTTCCGCCTAAAATTACAAGGCAGTCCAGACGCAGCTTATAATAGTTCTGTTTCATGGCGTCAACCTTGTCCAGACCATTTTCATCCGGATCCTTAATGGTCTTAAAAGGAGTACGTGAGCTTCCCAGAATCGTGCCACCCTTTGTGAGTATACCAGAGAAATCACGGCCATCTAACATACGGAAATTTCCGTAAATAAGTCCCTTATACCCATCAATAAATCCGTAAATTTCCACCTTTTCCTTGCTGTTTACAAGACATTTTACCACACCCCTCATAGCGGCATTGAGCGCCTGACAGTCGCCGCCGCTTGTCAACATACCAACTCTTTTCACTTACCATTCCTCCTTTTTGCTGTGCAACGCATTATTTACGTAATTTTTATTATACATAATTTCATGTTTTTAAACAACCTTTTCAACCTGCATTTTTTAAGCATTTTGCTTCTTCCATTTTATAGGGCCGATGCCCAGCAGAAAATAAGTCACCAGCCAATCTGTATTTTATTTGTGTAAACTGTATATCCTGGTAACTTATAAATGGGCATGACGGAGCTGTTACAGCATTTTCGAATTGACTTATAATTTACAAACAAGTATAATAAAAGCGTGCCCATTTACATCTGGCACGCACTTATGGAGTCGTATCGAAGCGGTCATAACGGGGCGCACTCGAAATGCGTTAGCCCTCCGGGGCTCGAGGGTTCGAATCCCTCCGACTCCGCCAGAAATTAATGCCCACAGGAAGGAAACTACCTGTGGGCTTCCTATATTTATATCTTCATGTTGTCCATACACCTTTCTCCGAATGTTTTTACTCTGCTTTCCACATCTGTTGAATATGATTCCATGCTTCCGCATCAAACTCTCGGTCCCTAAAATAAAATTTCCTGTCATCTTCCGTAATCTTACGAATCACCTTACATGGATTACCTGCCGCTATTACCCAGTCCGGAATGTCCTTCGTAACCACACTGCCGGCGCCAATTACTGTGTTACTGCCAATGTGTACACCCGGCACAATCACTGTATTCCCGCCGATCCATACATTGTCGCCAATGGTCACCTCAATCCCATACTCATAAGCTGTATTACGGGAAGCAGGATGCACCGGATGTCCTGCCGTGTAGATTGCCACATTGGGCGCCATCTGGCAGTTATCTCCAATTTTTACCTTCGCCACGTCAATAATCATGCAGTTATAATTTGCAAAGAAATTTTTACCTACCTCAATATGGGAACCATAGTCGCAGTAAAATGGCGGATTGAGAAAGGCTCCCTCCGATTTTCCAAACAATTCCTTTACAAGCTTTCCAATTGCATCAAAATCGGAACAGTCTACCGTATTTAATTTCTGCAAAATCTTCCGGCATTTTTTCTGTTCCTCAAAAATAGCATCATCTGATATGTACGCCATCTGCGCATCTCTTCTTTCAATATTATTCATCTTAATCCTCCATTTCTGTCAGCAGCCCGTAAATTGGGGTATAAGCGCAAATTTGACTTTCTATTTTTTTTCATATCTTTTATAATAACATATAAAAATATAGGTTTCTAGCTATATTGACCATACTTTTTATTTGATTGTATCACAAGTTACTTTTCATATTTTTAATACCGGATGCCCCGAAAATATTGATGCATTGCTTTGCTCTTGTTTTTTAGCATATGGAGGTTTTCTATGTTATATCACTATACTGACTTTGCGGCGTTTGACGGAATTGTCCGCTGTGCTGAATTAAGGCTTAATAATATCCTTAACATGAATGATGCTTCTGAAATGAGATTTTTCATGAAAGGGCTTTGCAAAGCCGTTTCTGCAAAATTGCAATTAGACGGCGAATATGAAAAAAGCAATCAAATGGAAGATTTTTTTCATCATGAAATGGCAAAAGAATTCCGCTATTCTGCCTACGCCGCATGTTTTTCAAAGTACAGAGATGATGCGGCCCAATGGGACAGGTATGGCCATTTTGGCCGAGGTGTCTGCATTGGATTCCGGGAAGTCCTCATGCAAAAAATGGTGGGCAAGGCAATTGCCCTGCAGGAGGTTTATTACCAGGAGGATATTACAGAGCATCCCCTTGTAACTGCATTTTATCAGCTTGTCAAAACTCAGGAGCGCTTTTTTGAGGATTTACCGGGGCTTCAAAGCTTAATGTATGATGCATGGGTGCAGTCGGCTGCCTTCAAACATCCTTCGTTTGCAAGTGAAAGAGAGTATCGCTTGGTCGTTTCCCCCTTCATTTCAAATGAGTTTATGATAGAGCCCAAATACCATATATCGGTAGAACGAATCAAAAAGTATTACCCTCTTGACCTGAACAGAATGTGCGGCAAGCTTAATATGCACCTGGCCGATTTAATCGGTGAAATCATTATAGGACCTACATCTTCCCAATCCCTTCCAATTTTACAGGATTATTTGGATGACTGCGGGCTCAATGTCCTGAAAGGCAAGATTAGTTTATCCGACTGTCCCTTGAGAAAACCTACTTCTTGATTGTTAAGTCATGCATCATTTTCAGGACGCTCTTTTTGAAAATAAAATATAGAATGAGCTAAAAACACCCTGAAAATCAGACAATAAACCTATGTTCTGATTTTCAGGGTGTAATTTTAGAAATTTTTATTTGCTTTTATATTACTTTACGATTACAGAGGTAATGTGAGGATTAACGCCCTCATACCAGTATAAAAAGCCTTCCATATCAATTTGGTCTCCAATGTTCAACTCTTTAACCGCCTTATATACATCTGTAGTATTGTCACACAAATAAGATTCTACTGTAAATGTATAGGTGGAACCATCAAGGGAAACATTGAAATACAGGTCATCTCCATCCTGTCCGGAACCGTCCCAGTTGTACAGGAAAGCCACATCATTTCCATCTGCATCTTGGCTGGCCTCAACCGTCATACCCTTAAATGCCACAAATTTATTTTGATGATCAATCAGCTCATCTGCTCCAAGAATTGCTGTTACATCCTCAGCCTCGGCAACATAGCTTCCTTCTTCGATCTCAAAGGTTGCGTCAATGATCTCGACCTCACCGGACCACTCTGCTTTGTAGCCTGTAACTTTAATTTTTGTTCCTACTGCCAACTTCTCATAATCTTCCTCCGAGCACGCCATGTTATACAGGAAATAACCGCCATCCTTATCCTGGCTGTAAACCGTGGCCTTATCTTCCCACCAGGACTGTTTTGCCTGAACATAAGTCTCAACTACAACCTCTGTGTCAAGCTCTGCAGCAACATACTCCTCATAAGTCATGACGCCTTCAGACTTTACATCATCAGTTGCGGTGTCAGCATCAGCCTCTGTTTCCGGTGCTGTAGTTTCTTCATCAGCAGCCGCTTCCGTTTCTTCGTTGGCACCAGCTTCCGGCTCTGCAGCATCCTGTGTTCCTTCATCGGACTGCTCATTTGCTACGGCCTCCTCCGCAGGAACGCTTTCATTTTTGCCTCCACATCCCACACAAGCAATCACAAGCATGAGAGCAAGCAATAAAGATACAAACTTTTTCATTTTCTCCTCCTTATAAACCCTTAAAATGGATCGTTAATTTTGTCGAGTTTATTATACATGATATTTTCAAGAAATCAATACATTCTCACATATTTCTTCTTTTTACTCTGCACACAACAACATACGTAAGAATCAACGCCCAGGCTGTTGCTAAACTTGATAACAATATAACCGATGTTTTGGGCAGCTCTCCTAAATCCCGCTTTCCGGAAGATGGCGAAGACGCACTGTTTAACTGATCCAGCCGATACAGCGAAATAGTATCCTCATAAAGCTTATCCATATATGCATCGTTCACTTCCTGCTTTCTCCGGACAGATTTAACGGTATTTTCAATCAGCTGTCCGGCAGCATCCCTAAGAGATGCCGAACCATTAAACACCGGCGTCACAAATGTATGATCGATATGATTCAGCAACAACTCTGTAGCCTTAATTTTGACATCATAATAATCCGTATTGTTTTCTCCGCATCTTGACAAATAGTCCTGATATTCTGCCGATTCCTGCGCCTTTGAGGTTACCGGCACATACCCTTCCGTTCTGGCATAAGCAATCTGCACATCATTCGACAGAAGATACTGGGTAAACAGCCAGGAGGCCAAAACCTCCTGCGGATCCTCCTTATTAAAAATGCAGACCGAAGGCCCCTGAGATATCATTTGCGGATGCTGTGGATCAAACTGCGGAATTGTCATAACCTCCGTTTCAAATTCCACAACCTTATCTTCACTGATATCGGAAAGAGGTGCATTTGTTCCCATCCATGTGGCGCCAGCTGTAGAATCTATTGCAAACAGGCATTGGCCGGTATTTAAAAAATTAGCCGGATAGCTGGAAATCTTAAATGTGGAAAAAGCGCCGCTTTTCCCATGTTCGGCTATGGTGTAAAGCAGCTCCTTTGTATCATCCTGAAACAACAGCAGTTCCCCATCAGCAGTGGAATAACCCGCATTCTTTTGCTTTAGCATCTGAATCATCATATTATCCGTAGATTTATAGATAAAGGGAATCAGTACCTTCTGTCCATTAATCAGAAAATTGTCTTCCGCATCCTTCGCCATTGCCGCCTCCGAAACCTCCCACACAAAATCCCAGGTGAGCACATCCGGCAGCGTATAGCCTAAAGCCTCCACATAAGTCTTATTAATATAGCAGGCCTCCGAAGATCGCATGTAAGGAAGCGCATAATAATGCCCATCTATCAAACATTCTTCCAGAAACTGGGGAATAATTTCCTCTGCAGAAGGCGCAGCGAACCTAACTTCACTCCCTCCAAGACCGTATTTCTCATCATCAAATAAGCTGTCAAGGGGTACCACCAGATTCGTCCCTGACAAATAGGTTGCAATGTGATCCGGATAAGTAATACATACGTTAGGCGTTGTATTCGTTGTGATATTTGTTATCACATCATTGTAAATCTTACCATAATCCGTATATAAACGCAGATTTACAGTAATATTGGGATATAGCTTTTCAAAATCAACAATTGCCTGCTCATAGATGGCTGTCTGCGTTTTATTGGTATCATTTTTTGCCCAAAATGTAATTTCATAATTTCCGGATAAACCAAATTCCTCCGGCATATGAAAAGCGCCTAAGCCCTTCGAACCATGACAGCCAGTAAGCGCTAAGGGGCCGGCTGTCATAGACACCACCAAAAGGACAAGCGATAAAATCCTTTTTCCTGCTTTCATCATCCTTTTGTCCCTCCCCTTGAAACACCGGCCATTGCTTTCTTTCGAAATATCAAAAACAGAATGATAAGCGGAAGGGAAATTACCACCACCGCTGCCATCATTGCCGGGATATTTTCACGGCCAAACCCATTTTCCCGAATCTCCTGAATCCCATTTGAAACAAGAAAATAGTTTTCATCATCTGTAATCAAACGCGGCCACACATAAGAATTCCAGCATTCAATCACTTTTAATATCGTAATTGTAATCAGTGTAGGCTTGGATATAGGTATCATTACTCTCAACAGATATTTTAAATCCGATGTACCGTCAACCTTCGCTGCATAATATAAACTGTCCGGAATCTGCTCAAAGTTCTCCTTCAGTAGATAAATATAAAAAACAGAGGTGACGGACGGCAGAATAAGTCCCGGAAAGGTATTTCGCATATCCAGATTCGTAACCGTTACAAAGTTTGTTATGATAACCAATTCATTTGGAATCATCATTAATGAAAGGAAAATCACAAAGGCAATATTTTTTCCTCTAAAGTCAAGCCTGGCAATGGCAAAGGCCGCCAGCGTAATCACCACAAGCATAATCGCTGTGGTTACCACAGTAAAAATAACCGTATTGGCAAAATATCTCCCAAGCGGTACAGCCGTAAAAGCATCCGCGTAATTTTGCAGTGTAGGAGACAGGGTAAAAAAAGCCGGAATATATTCCGAATTGTACGCACTATAACTTTTTACGGACGTTAAAATCATCCAGTAAAAAGGAAACAACACAATAACCGCCCAAAAAACTAATAGGATGTAGGTTATTGTATTCAAAGCTGTTTTACGGGTTTTAGCCCTTTTTTCAATTTCACCGTAATCTGTCACTTTATTCCCCCATTCTTGCCAGCGATCCATAAATTTAATAATGAACCTTCTTTTGACTCATCAACAAATTAATACACGTAATCGTCAGCACAATAGAAAACAGAATAATCGCCGCTGCCGAGGCATAAGAGGGATATCCCCCACTGTCCCCATAGAGCATATCGTAAACATACCCTACAATCGTATTCATTTCCGCCGCATTTAAGTTGGTGCCAAACAGTGCAACCGCATCGCTATAAGCCTTAAAAGCACCGATAAATCCTGTAATAACCAGATAAAAAATCATCGGTGAAATCATTGGCAAAGTAATGCGCATAAACGTCCTGATTTTAGACGTGCCGTCAACCCTTGCCGCATTATAATATACCTGGTTCACAGAGGAAAGGGCACTGGTCAAAATCAATATCTTAAACGGCATTACCACCCATATGGTATAAAAACACAGCACAAACATTTTGGCAGAGTAAGGTCCGTCAATAAAGTCAACACTACTTCCGCCAAACCAGTTGATGAACAGATTAACCAGCCCATCTGTGTATGCCGTCTTTTGAAACAAAATCATAAATACAAGCCCCACCGCCAGCGTATTTGTCACATAGGGTAAAAAATAAATTGTCTGAAACAGCTCGCGCAAAGTCTTTATGGAACTTAAAGCAACCGAAATAAGCAGCGCAATCCCCGTTGATAACGGCACCGTGATCATAACCAATATAAAGGTATTTTTTACAGCCTGTAAAAAATAAGGATCATGCAAAATATAGGAATAGTTATACCATCCAACCCCATAATAAGTCTGTGAAGCGGAATTGTACCCTTCCTCGAAAGAATAGATAAAAACGTCTAGCAGTGGGTACACCATAAAAAAGCCCAGAAAGAGAATTGCCGGTAAAAGATACAGCCATCCCTTTAAACCCCAGTCAGTCAGTTTTCTTTTCCTCATGCCTCTACCTCAAAATCAATTCGTTTTTCTGTTTCCCTGTTAAATAGAAACACTTTATGAGGCTTTAAGGCAAACCTGACCTTTGTTTCCATTACCAAATGCTCTGTCCCTACTATGGCACGAATGGTCTGATTCAATGAGGCCTCATTTTGAGACACTACACTGGTATCACGCCCCATCACTTCCACACCACTTAGCGTGCAGCAAAGCGGCCCATCCTCCTGTAAAATGAAACCCTCCGGTCTGATTCCCACCAAGACCTCCTGATTTCCAATGCCTTTAAGCCTCAGCACCGCATCCTTACCTATATACAATTGATTGTCCTTCACCTGCCCCACGAACAAATTGATGGGCGGCGTCCCAAGAAATCTTGCAACAAACATATTTTCCGGATTGTCATACACCTCCTGAGGCTTTCCGATCTGCTGGACAACCCCGTCCTTCATGACAACGATCATATCAGAAATACTCATGGCTTCTTCCTGGTCATGGGTTACAAAAATAGTCGTAATCCCCGTTTTTCTCTGGATTCTTCTGATTTCCTCCCTCGTTTGCAGCCTTAGGCGTGCATCAAGATTGGACAAAGGCTCATCCAGAAGAAGTACCCGAGGCATTTTCACTAACGCCCGGGCAATTGCTACTCTCTGCTGCTGACCGCCGGAAAGCTCCGCAGGTTTCCTGTCCATCAAATCATCTATCTGCACCAGCTTAGCTGCCTCGTTTGCCTTGCTTAGCATTTCACTTTTAGAAAGCTTGTCCTTTCCTTTTAAGTTCTGCAAAGGAAATAAAATATTCTGTCTCACCGTCAAGTGAGGATAAAGCGCATAATTTTGAAACACCAGCCCAATCCCTCTATTCTCCGGCGGCAAGTCTGTAACATCATCCTCCCCAAAAAATATCCTGCCACTAGTAGGCTTGAGCAAACCGCTTATCAAATTAAGTGTCGTACTTTTCCCACAGCCGGAAGGCCCAAGCAGTCCAATCAGTCTGCCATCCGGAATCTGAAAGTTAAAATCATCAACAGCGATAACATCCTCACGTTTTTTTCTGTCACGGCTGGGAAATCTTTTCGTCAAATTGCGCAATATAACTTCCATAATATTAATTCCTCATTTTCACCTAACCCATAAATATCATCCCAATTATACTGAAAAAGAACCAAAATGTCCATATGAAACGCGATCGCGCTTCGCGTGATCCCTTGTTGACCATAAAATTAAGAGGCCATCCTTTCGATGACCCCTCTCCATCTTTGTCTTATCATACTTCCCCGTCCGGTTCTAGCAGCGCCTTCTGATATCTGTCCAGAATGATGCTCTGTATTTTTTCCCGTGTAGACGAGTTGATCGGATGGGCGATATCTCTATATTCGCCATCTGTTGCTTTCTTACTGGGCATTGCTATAAAAAGTCCCTTATCTCCTTCTATTACCTTAATGTCATGAACCACAAATTCATCATCAATGGTAATCGACACGATAGCACGCATCTTGCCCTCTTTCGTAATTTTTCTTACACGCACATCAGTAATTTGCATTGTCCTTCCCCCTTAGTTGATTATTTAACATTTATGGCCCTGGCCATGTCCAAAATCAGCTTCTTGTGAAGCACGTAAATTCTTCCTGCCCGCATTCATTACATAACGTATCTGTTGTTTCTCTCTAGTACAATCTTGATGCCATCAGTACCCGCATGATAGGAGTTAGCCCGAATTGTATCACGGCTTTCCACAATACAGTTTTCAATGTGGGTATTGTCTCCGATATACACGTCATTTAAAATAATAGAATTTTTAATGTAGCAGTTGTTTCCTATGTAGGCCTTTTTGAAAATAACGGAGTCCTCCACAGTTCCGTTTACAATACAGCCACTGGAAATCAGGCTGTTTCTGACCTGAGAGCCCACGTTATATTTTGCCGGCGGCAGGTCGCCCACCTTGGAATAAACATCCGGATATTGTTTAAAAAAGTAATCTCTCGTTTCCGGTTTAAGGAAATCCATATTCGTACTGAAGTAATCTTCCACTGTTGCTATATTCCGCCAGTACTCTGAAAGTTTGTACCCGTAAATCCTTTTCATATTCTTATAACGAATCAGGATATCCTTAACAAAATCGTGCCTATCTTCCTGTGCACACTTTTCAATCATTTCGATCAGCTGACGTCTTCTGACCACATAAATGCCACAGGAAATTGTATTGGATTTGGCCACTACCGGTTTTTCTTCAAACTCCTCAATTCGACTCTCCTCATTCATCCTGACCGTGCCAAACCGCTCTACATTCATTTCAGCCGGCATGGTCTTGCATACCACAGTAATGTCGGCCTTCTTCGTAATATGGTATTCCAATACTTTGTTGTAATCCAGCTTATATACACAATCACCGGAAGTAATCACCACGTAGGGTTCATGGCTACTTTTTAAGAAGGACAAGTTTTGTGCAATAGCGTCCGCTGTTCCTCTGTACCAGTAACTGTTTTCCGCAGTAACCGCCGGGGTAAATACATATAATCCGCCTTGCTTGCGTCCAAAATCCCACCATTTGGATGAATTTAAATGTTCATTCAAGCTTCTTGCATTATACTGGGTAAATACCGCTACCTTTTGAATATGAGAATTTGTCATATTACTAAGCGCAAAATCAATGCTCCGGTAGCTTCCCGCAATAGGCATCGCACACACAGCCCTTTTCTTTGAGAGTTCCCTCATCCTGTAATTGTTTCCGCCTGCTAATATTATACCAATTGCCCTCACTGCTCATCACCTGCCTTAATCAATGTTTTTCCGCTTGCAAGACAATTATCAGGATAATCTTCCTTTGAAGTAACTCCAAATATACAAGAATTCTTTCCTACTGTGATGCCGTCCGGTATTACACTTTTCTCTCCTACTGTGACAATACCGTTGTTATAAATATGGGGCTCCGCTTCATTAGGCACTTCATCCCCCAATCCCAGCTTCACGCCATTTCCAATTGTAACATTCTCTGCTACGATTGCCTTATAGCATTCACATCCATCGCCGATTACCGTATGATTCATAATAATAGAATCACGAACCACCGTATCTTTTCCAATTATGACGCCACAGCCGATTACGGAATTGTATACTTTACCGTAAATTTCAGCTCCTTCCCCCACAATACTTCTCTCCACCACAGAGTCACTTGCTATGTATTGGGGAGGCAGGATTTCACTTTTGGTGTAAATCTTCCAATATTCCTCATACAAATTAAATTCAGGAACAATGTCAATCAGCTCCATATTTGCTTCCCAGTAAGAACTTAACGTTCCCACATCCTTCCAATAGCCGTTAAATTCATAGGCGTAAAGGGCTTCTCCCTTGCTGTGGCAATAGGGAATAATATGTTTGCCAAAATCCAGGCCCGGCTGATTTGCATTGGCAATCAAAGCCTCCTTAAGGGTCTTCCAGTTAAATATATAAATACCCATAGAAGCCAGATTGCTTCTTGGATTTGCAGGCTTTTCCTCAAAATCCGTAATCTGCTTGTTCTCATCTGTAATCATAATGCCGAACCGCTTCGCCTCCTCCATAGGAACAGGCATAACTGCAATTGTAGCTTCCGCGCCCTTTTCCTTATGGAAATCCAGCATAATCTCGTAATCCATCTTATATATGTGATCTCCGGAAAGTATCAGAACATACTCCGGATTGAAGCTTTCCATGTAATCCAGATTCTGGAAAATTGCATTAGCAGTACCCGTGTACCACTCGCTGTTGGTAATCTTTTCATAAGGCGGGAGAACAGTCACGCCTCCAATATTCCGGTCTAGATCCCACGGGATACCGATCCCAATATGTGTATTCAACCGCAGGGGCTGATACTGCGTCAGAACGCCAACCGTATCGATTCCGGAATTGATACAATTACTTAGAGGGAAATCAATAATCCGATACTTTCCTCCAAAGGATACCGCCGGCTTGGCCACCTTTGATGTCAGCACGCCCAGCCTGCTTCCCTGACCGCCTGCTAAAAGCATAGCAATCATTTCTTTTTTTATCATGTCATCACCTCAAAACAAGTAATTTTACATTTTTGATATAGGTACCAATCATAAAATATATGAATAGTATATCATATGTTTACCGAAAAGTGAATATTGTTTACAAAATTTTTATTAAAATATATTGCTTTTATGTAAATTTTCTACAATACATCACCTTTTTCCCATCCCTTATCTTTTGTAAATTTACAACATATTGTATACGGTTTCTTTTCTCATATCTTATTTTGTTGAAAATGTCATTGGTTTTTATTGTGTAATTATATATAATTAAGTCAAAACTATATTAGTCAAATCCCCAGGAAAGAAGCTGTTCCTGGAAAAATGGAGGTTTCATCATGTACCAGATAAATTTTAGCCACCCTATTTCCATACATTTTATAGGAATAGGCGGCATCAGTATGAGCGGCCTTGCTGAAATATTAATGGATCAGGGTTTTTCCGTATCCGGCTCCGATGCAAAGCCCTCCCCCTTAACCAAGCGCCTTGCAGAAAGGGGAGCTGTCATTTATTACGGGCAAAGGGCGGAAAATTTAAACGATTCTATCGACCTTGTGGTCTATACCAGCGCCATTCATCCTGACAACCCGGAATATATTGCCATGCAGGAAAAAGGCATTCCCTCATTGACCCGCGCCCAGCTCTTAGGACAGATCATGAAAAATTATGAACTGCCCATCGCCATAAGCGGTACCCATGGAAAAACGACTACCACCTCAATGATTTCCGAAATTCTTTTAGAGGCTGGGACGGATCCTACCCTTTCCATTGGCGGTATCTTAAAGGCTATTGGCGGTAATATCCGTATTGGCCACGGCAGCTGCTTTGTAACGGAAGCCTGTGAGTACACCAACAGCTTTCTTAGCTTTTTTCCTAAGATTAGCGTTATCCTTAATGTAGAGGAGGATCATCTGGATTTTTTCAAGGATATAACGGATATCCGCAATTCCTTTCACCGGTTTGCGGCTCTTTTACCCGAAGATGGAACCCTGATCATCAACGGTGAAATTCCTGAAATAGGCACAATACTTGACGGCCTTAACTGCCGCATCATAACCTATGGCGGAACAGATGAATATGATTACCATCCGGAGCAGATAAGCTATCAAAACGGATGCGCTGATTTCCTTGTTGTTGGAAAAAATGGCATGAGAGAAAACATTTCCCTAAGTGTCCCTGGCAGGCACAATATTGATAATGCTCTGGCTGCCATCGCCTTAGCAGATCTGTTTGCCATTGATTTTTCTACAATCAGAAAGGCTTTATTCCATTTCCATGGCACCGACCGGCGTTTTGAGTACAAGGGGAAAGTTCAGGGCGTTACTATAATAGATGATTATGCACATCACCCCACAGAAATTACCGCAACTTTAAGCGCAGCCCAAAATTATGCTCACAAAACTCTCTGGTGCGTATTTCAACCCCATACCTTCTCACGCACAAAGGCTTTTATGAAGGAATTTGCCAAGGCCCTATCTTTGGCTGACCGCGTGGTTCTTACGGATATTTATCCTGCCAGAGAGACCGATGACCTTGGCATCAGTTCAAAAACCCTGAAAAAGGAAATTGAGGCTTTAGGAAAAACCTGTTACTATTTCCCCTCCTTTGAGGAAATTGAAAATTTTCTTTTAAAATATTGTACACAAGATGATTTGTTGATAACTATGGGGGCCGGAGATGTTTTAAACATTGGAGAAAATCTTTTAAAACAATAATTATCCACATTTTCCACATATTTAACTCCAAAAATGGTTTTTAAATATGTGGATATTTTTTGGACCTGTTTCCATGTAAATAACCCGTATTTTACAAGCATTTTCCCATGAAAAATTCCCAGCTCCACCTTGTTTCCACAATATCCACACTTTCCACAAAATCCGGAAAGCCTTGTAAATACTTACTTCCTTAAATTTTTCCTATTTCAATTTTGGAATGCTTATGCTATAATTCAATTTGCTTTCAATTCGTATAAATAAGATAGAGGTCAGGTGGTGGCTCATGACTCGCTTTAAAATTTATCAGGAAAATTGTTCCGATATAACCGTTGTGTCCAACCTTTTCATTGATGAATATATGAAGGATGCCAACGATGCACAGTTAAAAATATATTTGTATCTGCTCCGTGTTATGGGTGCCGGTCTCTCTACCAGTGTGTCCGATATCGCAGATCAGTTTAACCACACGGAAAAGGATGTTGTAAGGGCTCTTAAATATTGGGAAAAGAACCGTCTCCTTGCTCTGGAATATGATGAAGCTAAGAACCTTTCAGGGATTCGTCTTCTTAATGTTTCCAAACGCTCTGCTAACGATGTGGTGGCGTTAGCTCCCGTTGTACAGCTTCCATCCAAGCAGGAGGCTCCAAGGCAGGAGACCCTTAACGTAAAATCTGAGTTTTGTAAGCCTTCCTATAGCCTTGACCAGCTAAAGGAATTTCAGAATAAGGAAGAAACGGCTCAGCTTCTCTTTGTTGCGGAGCAGTATATTGGAAAGCCTTTAAGTCCTTCCGAGATTAAAACGATTCTCTTTTTTGCGGACAGGCTTAACTTTTCCGAGGATCTGATAGACTATTTGATTCAATACTGCGTTGACAAAGGGAAGAAGGATTTCCGTTACATAGAAAAAGTTGCCATCAGCTGGGCCCAGGAGGGCATTACCACGCCAAAGCAGGCAGCTAAATTTGCTGTAAAATATGAAAAGTCCGTTTATGATGTTATGAAAGCTTTGGGCAAATCAGGCATTCCTACCAAAGCAGAGGCTGATTATATTCTTAAATGGAATAAAACATACGGCTTCACAAAAGATATTATCCTTGAGGCCTGCAGCCGGACGGTCATGGCCACGGACAATCACCGATTTGAATATGCTGACAGTATCTTATCTAGCTGGCATCAAAAACAGGTTCATCATAAATCTGATATTAAAGCCCTGGATGAGGCTTATGCAAAGAGCAGGGCCATAACGCCAAAGCCCCGAAATAAGAATCTTGATCAGTTTAACCAATTTATGCACAGCGAATATGATTTTGAGGAGCTCGAGAAAGAAATTTTAAGCAATTAATAAAAAGTCTTCTCTTTCCCTATTATAAAAGGAGAAAAACTGTGGCGCTTAGTAACTCCCAATATGAAACTATCATGCGTGAATATGAGGACAGACAAACATCTGCCCGTCATCTTGTGGAAGCTCGAACAGCAGAGGTATATGCCCGTGTAACGGGTTATCGCGCTCTCTGCGAATCCATCGCCTCCATCTCCGTATCCCAGGGCAAAAAGCTCCTTAGCGGAGATGAAAATGCCTTGGAAGATTTGCATGCTTCCATAAGCTCTCTTTCCGCCAAGAAGCAGCAGCTTCTTCAGGAAGCGGGCTATCCGGCTGATTATCTTACGCCTGTCTATCATTGTCCTGACTGTATGGATACCGGCTATATAGACGGATCCAAATGCCACTGTTTTAAGCAGGCCATCATCGACCTTCTATATGAGCAGTCCGGCATTCGGGAACAGCTAGAGAAAGAAAATTTCAGCACTCTTTCCTATGACTATTATCAGGGCGATGATTTACAGCGCTTTCAAAATGCTGTAAGGGCATGCAAAAACTTTATTAAAACTTTTGATTCAGACTATCATAATTTATTCTTTTATGGTACAGTAGGTACAGGCAAATCTTTTCTATCCGGCTGCATTGCCAGGGAACTGATCGAAAGCGGACATTCCGTTATTTACTTCAGCGCCGCCGGACTCTTTGAAACTCTATCCAGAAATATGTTCGATTATAAAAATAAAGATGATATTGTCAGCTTCCATGAAGATTTATATGGTTGTGATCTGCTCATCATCGATGACCTTGGAACTGAATACACCAACAATGTTGCCGTTTCCGTGTTTTTCTCCTTGTTAAATCAACGGCATCTAAACAAAAAATCCACTATTATTTCAACCAACTTATCCTTAGAGGACTTGCGGAATCGTTACTCAGACCGGGTTTTTTCCCGAGTAACTAACCAATATACTATTTGTAAATTCACTGGAACAGATATTAGAATGCTAAAAAAGCGACTTCAAAACAGAAAGTGAGGTACCATATGGCTCAGCGTGAGGAAACAAGAAATTTGGAAACGATACCTGTAGGTTCCCTTGGAATTATCCCTTTAGAAGGATGTAAAGCTCTTGGTCAAAAGGTGGATGATTATCTGGTAAAATGGCGTACGGTCCGCGAGAGCGAGCACAAGACAAGCCTTGCCTTTGCCGGCTATCAGCGGGATTCCTACATCTTAAAAGCCCAGGTGCCCCGCTTTGGCTCCGGAGAGGCTAAGGGAATGATTTTAGAATCCGTAAGGGGAAGCGACCTCTACCTTCTTGTAGATGTTGCGAATTACAGCCTGACTTATTATATGTGCGGGCATGAAAATCACATGTCTCCTGATGATCATTATCAGGATTTAAAACGAATTATTGCTGCCGTAGGCGGAAAGGCAAGGCGTATCACCGTCATCATGCCATACCTGTACGAGAGCAGACAGCATAAAAGAACTGCCAGAGAATCTCTTGACTGTGCCCTTGCCCTTCAGGAAATGGTACATATGGGCGTAGATAATATCATTACCTTTGATGCCCATGATCCAAGGGTACAAAATGCAATTCCTCTGCACGGTTTTGAAACCGTTCAGCCTACCTATCAGTTTATCAAAGGCCTGCTAAAACATGTAAAAGGCCTTAACATTGACGTAGGCCATATGATGGTAATCAGCCCGGATGAAGGCGGTATGACACGTGCTATATACATGGCCAATGTGCTTGGTCTGGATATGGGTATGTTTTATAAAAGGAGAGACTACACCCGTATTGTAGATGGCCGCAATCCAATTGTTGCCCATGAATTTTTAGGTTCCGATGTTGCCGGAAAGGATATGGTTGTCATTGACGATATGATTTCTTCCGGGGAGAGCGTTTTGGAGGTTGCAACAGCCTTAAAGGAGCGTAAAGCCCGTAAAATATTTATATGCGCTACCTTCGGCCTGTTTACCAAAGGCTTTGAGCGGTTTGACAAGGCATATGAAAATGGTATTATTGATAAGGTTCTGACTACCAATTTAATTTACCAGCCTGCAGAATTGCTTGAGCGAGAGTGGTATATCGACTGCGATATGAGTAAATATATTGCATATATCATTGATACCTTGAACCACGATGCCTCAATTAGCGACCTGCTGAATCCCAATGAACGCATCCAGCGGGTAGTGGCTAAATATAAGGCTAATGAGAGCATCAATTAATCTTAATCCTAGTTCCTGCTTTTACCGGTCTTTGTTCTTTTCAGATAATAAACCCCAGAAATTCTTAGAAAGAATTTCTGGGGTTTTTATCCGCATTTTGTCTTTATCATCTGCAAGGTTCCTCCCCCTGCTTGCATCTTTCCTCCTTACAAACCTGCGAAAAGCGATATTCAAAATCCCTCCTGCTTTTTGTTGCCATATTGGAAAGAATCAGACCGGCAAAAAAGGATTGAATTGCCGCCATCATGACAAAACCGCAGACAATCAATGTAGGGAACTTAAGCACCAGTCCGGTTTCCAGAAATCCTAAAAGCACCGGGATAAAAAACAGGATTGCAATTATCGCCAGCAAAACTGCCAGAAGGCTGAAAAATCCAAAAGGTTTATAATCCCGATAGAGCCGGAAAATAGTGCCCAGTACGCGAAATCCATCCACATAGGTATTGAGCTTAGATACACTTCCCTCCGGCCTGTCTCTATAGTCCACAATCACATTATCAATCTGCATATGATTATAAACTGCATGTATGGTCATTTCTGTCTCAATCTCAAAGCCTTTTGATAAAACCGGGAAGGTCTTAACAAATCCATAACTGAAAGCCCGAAATCCGGTCATAATATCTTTTACTTCGCTGCCAAATAAATGATTAATACTGGCTTTCACCATGGAATTTCCTATATTGTGGAAAGGTCGTTTATTTTCTTCAAAATATGTGGAAGACAAACGGTCGCCCACCACCATATCCGCATTATGGCAGAGCACCTTGTCCACCATCTTTGGTGCAAACTCCATAGGATAGGTGTCATCTCCATCTACCATGATATAGCACCGGGCATCTATTTCACGGAACATCCGCCGGATTACATTTCCTTTGCCCTGCATATATTCATAGCGCACTATCGCTCCCTGCTGCCGGGCAAGCTCTGCGGTTTGGTCAGTGGAATTATTATCATATACATAAACAACTGCTTCCGGCAGGGCCGCCTTGGTGTCCCTAATTACCTTGGCAATCGTCTTTTCTTCATTATAGCATGGGATTAAAACCGCAATTTTGTCCATTTATGTGTTCCTCTTCCTGTTTTATGTGGTGTTCGTTACTTTGCTATTTTATCAGAGTTTCCATATGAAGTCCAGATATTCATGTGAGGTTCGTTATGGATTGCCTTTGGGTGCAAATAACACCTATTGCCAAAATTAGTCTCATACTATATACTATAAATGCTTTAACAGCCTTCCAATTGGAAGGAATGTTTTGTTTGAAAGTTTCGGCAGGAAGGGTATGGTTATTTGTATGATTCGACTTATTTTGGTGGCAGTCTTTGTTATTTTGTTTTTAGTTTTCAGTATTCCTCTTTTGATTGCTGAGTGGATTATCGGCAGGTATAATATGGATTTGAAAAATAAGAGCTCTCTTGCCATTGTAAAGTGGGCATTTCGCGTGTGTTTATTTTTTGCCGGAACGCATATTATTGTAAGGGGAGAAGAAAATGTACCGAAGGATGAACCTGTTTTATATATCGGAAATCATAGAAGTTACTTTGATATTTTGATTACTTATGTGCGGGTGCCAAGACCTACGGGATATATTGCCAAAAGAGAGATGCTCAAATGGCCTCTTCTGGTAAACTGGATGCGTAATCTTCACTGTCTGTTTTTAGACCGGAACGACTTAAAACAGGGGCTTAAGATTATTTTAACTGCAATCGACAAGGTAAAATCCGGTATTTCTATCTGTATTTTTCCGGAGGGTACCAGAAACAAGGTGAATCATACTTTTATGGAATTCCACGAGGGAAGCTTTAAAATTGCCGCCAAAGCAGGGTGTCCTATTGTTCCCATTACGATTTATAATTCTGGTGATATTTTTGAGGACCATCTTCCAAAAATTAAAAAGACAAATGTAATTTTAGAGTATGGCAAGCCTATTTATATAAAAGATTTGCCTCGAGCAGATCAAAAGAAAATCGGCGCTTATACACAAAATATAATTGAAGATACCTATTTTAAGATTAAAGATGAGATTTGTTGTAAAACAGACGCTTTATCCCAATAAATCAAAACACATATGAAAAGCAGGGAAGAAATCATAGCAATAAATTTCTTCCCTGCTTTCTTACTGTCATATTCATTACTTTGATGATTTTGACACATTCTCTTTTCCATATAGCAAAGGCCGTGAAAAATGAATATTAAAAAAGTCTATTAAAGGTCCCATGAAGAAGGCCGTGATGAGCGTTCCGATGCCAGGAAGCAGTCCACACAATGCTCCAATGATTACACAGATTAAGTCACAGCCAATCCGGCAAAAACGGAAAGGCTTTTTACTCCGGTTAGAAATAATGATGGGGATAGCATCGTAAACGGAAACGCCCAAATCAGAAGTCATATACAAAGAGGACGCAAAACACATAAGCGCTACAGCGATAATCAGCATAATCATCCGAACTGCCATAGAAGGGTCCGGGAGCATACGTTCAATAACAATCCGCGAAAAATCGGCAATATAGCCGGTAAGGAACATATTAATAAAAGTAGCAATTCCTATGTAGTGTTTATCCAAAAACAAATCCACAATCAACATCAAAAAACAGATACCTGCATAGTATGTCCCATAGGATATTCCACCCATGAACCTTGCCCAACTTCCCTGAGCAAAGCACTGAAAAGGATCCACACCAAAAGCAGAGCATTTAAAAAAGCCTACGGCAATGGCGCATAGAACTACACCAAGAATGGTCATAATGATACGTGGACGAAATTTGTCCGGGAGTTTCATTTTCATTTCATTTTCCTTCTTTTCTTTAGAGTTCGTACTTTTTTATGGTACATTTTGTGTGATATATTTTGTATAGATACGCTCTGTATAGATACACCTTGTATTATACACTTTGTTAACGGTTAGTCAATTATCCCTTTTGACTAAAAATTCTACCACTTTCTCAAATTCCATACCGTGGGATGCTTTCACCAATATGGTATCTCCTTTCTTAAGCAGCTTTGGTAATATCTGAATCATTTCATCTCTTTCGGCAAAATGATAAATTTCTTTCTTTTCCTGAGCGTCTGCAGCTTCTCTGGTATGGACAGCCTGCTCATACATATGTCCGGAAAGTTTCCCTGTACAAATTAATACATCTATTTTTTTCTTTACTGCATATGCGCCTACATCCCCATGCAACTGTTCCTGCCCTTCCCCCAGCTCAAACATATCCCCTAAAATTGCTACTTTCCTACCGGACGCCATGGAAAGCAAATCAATTGCTGCCTGCATGGAGCCTGGGTTTGCATTATAGCAGTCATCAATCAGGGTGCAGTCAGAAAGCGAAAGCACGTTACTTCTTCCCCTGACTGCTTCCACATTGGCAATTCCCTGTTTCACATCCTCCGCCGTAAGTCCTAACTGCATTCCCACACCAGCTGCCGCCAGTGCATTCAAAACCATATGAATTCCCGGCAGAGGAATCTCCACCTGGAAAACTTCAAGATTCGCATGGATGACCGCCTGAGAACCAAACAATCCCTTGTCAAACACATCTGATGCAAAAATTTCATTTTCAGGCTTTAATCCAAAATGAATCGGTTCATGATTTCCTTTCTTTTTTATGTGGCGGAGCATGTCATCATCCCCATTGACAAACACATAGCCTTCCGAATTCATATAGTCAAAAATTTCTGATTTTGCCTTTAAAATACCCTCCCGGCTTCCCAACTTTTCCAAATGGGACTGCCCGATATTTGTAAGTACACAGATATCCGGTTTCGCAATTTTGCTTAAACGATGCATTTCTCCAAAATCGCTGATTCCCATTTCAAGAACCGCAATCTCATGCTCCTGTCTGATAGAAAGGACCGTCAATGGAAGGCCGATCTCATTATTAAAATTCCCTGATGTTTTTAGCACCCGATACCTGGCTGAAAGCACAGAGGCTATAAATTCTTTCGTGCTGGTCTTTCCCACACTGCCGGTAACCCCCACCACCTTTACAGAAAGCTGTCTTCTGTAAAACTCTGCAATATCCTTTAGTGCCTGAAAGGAATCCTTCACCAGAATATATGGCACAGGGCAGTCTTTTTCTTCTCTTTCACATACAACACCTAACGCCCCTCCTTCCGTCACCTGCCCTATAAATCTGTGGCCATCCACTTTCTCACCTTTTGTAGCAATAAAAATGCCTCCCGGCTCTATCTTTCGAGAATCAATCACCACGCAGGAGGCTTCCTGAAAGTCCTCTTTTCTATGCCCACCCTCCGGCAGGTGTAAAGCACCCCCACAGGCTTTTGCAACATTGTCCAATGTCATATTTTTCATGTTTATGACCATGCTCCTTTCTCAACGTGCGAATTTGTGCGCTTAAGCACAAATTTGCAGTTGAAAGAATGCAATTCTTTCAACCTTATCTCCTCCGCATACCGCAAGCTTTGCCTGCGGTACTGCCACTAATAAAGAGTTTGCTCTGGGCAACCTATCGGACGGCCGCCTTCAGTATCCGTTCACACAGCTCATCAAAGCTCATTCCCAAGGCTGCCGCTTCCTGAGGAAGCAAGGAGGTAGGCGTCATTCCTGGCAGGGTATTTGCCTCTAAGCAAAACACTTCTCCATCCCTGTTCATCATAAAGTCCATCCTTGCATAATTTTTCAGACGCAGCGCCGTAAAAGCCTTCTCCGCATATTTTTGAATTTCTCCTGTCTTTTCAACAGGAAGCTGGGCCGGACAGGTTTCCACTGTTGCGCCTGGCTGATATTTATTCTTATAATTATAAAATCCTTCAAGGGGCGCAATTTCTATCACCGGCAGAGCCTTTCCCTCCATCACCCCCACAGAAAATTCCCGTCCGTCAATATACTGCTCCACAATCACCTCATCATCATACCGAAAGGCCTCTGCAAGAGCGCTTTCATATTCCTCCTTCGTCCTGGCAATACTCACACCTACACTGGAACCGCCACAACAGGCTTTAACAATACATGGAAAGGAAATCGTTTCCTTTTCCTCCTGACCTTTTTGAAAGCGTATGTATGCAGGCGTAGGAATCCCATGATAAACAAACAGCTCCTTAGAAATTCCTTTGTCCATAGCAAGTGCTGAGCTCACATAGTCTGTACCGGTATAGGTAATTCCCATAAGGTCAAAACATGCCTGTATTTTCCCATTTTCACCGTTTTCTCCGTGAAGGGCCATAAACACAGCGTCTGAAGCCTGGCAAAGTCTAATCACATTAGGCCCAAAAAAGTTTTTGTCACCATCCGGACGCATCGCCTTCACCTGATCAATATCCGGTTTCTGTTCGCTGATGCTTCCAAGCTCTCCTGCCCAGTCTCGCTCCTTTTCAAAAATACTCACTATATTATCCTGCTTCCCTTCCTCCCATTGATATCCCAAATACACATCCAAAAGGATTGCTTTATGTCCTTTGCTTTTAAGCGCACGGTAAATCATGACGCCAGAGCTTAAAGAGACATCTCTCTCCGTGCTGGTTCCTCCTGCTAATACGACTATCTTCATACTTTAACCTCCATTTGGCACAATTTCTTTCCATTTCGCTTTTTGCTGGTCAGCTTATGGAATTACAAAAAGTCTTACTATACTTTTAACCTTACAACCATAGGCCTTTATCTTAAAGAGAATATGGTGCCCCGTACTTTGCAAAAAATGCTCTTTCCAGTATAATCTCACAGACATTTAATGGTAATGTTCCCCTACAATTTCACTGAGCATAAAAATCAGCTTACTGTTTGCTTCGAACTGTTTCATAATGCCCATGCTCTCATCGATCGTTCTATAATTCCCCTCTCCCACGTTGTCAATGTAACTGATTGACTTTTCATTTCTTCCCAGGAAATAATGGAGGTGATTCTCAATCACACTGTCATACTCTTTATTTGTAATCATATGATCCACTGTTGTCAAATACATCATATTCCGCAGCAGTTCCTGATTGTCATTCCGGGCAGATTCTGTTCCTGCCAAAAAAAGGGTTCCCGATGCTTCCCTTGCGATTTTCTCCGCCCGCAGCATCAATGTATTGGCAATCTCCTCGCAAACCTCCAGCTTAACAGGCTGCTTTGTGCAAATATATGTGACGCAGCCTAAAAAAACCACATCATTCACATTTTCTCCGCAGGCTTCCCTGGCAAGATATCCGGTCACGTATTTGTGAAAAGATTGCCTTCCTTTGGCTCTGTAAAGCTCTGCCGCCGCCGCAAATCTCCATTCTTCTGCCTCCGCTTCCTCCTGCAAATTTAAGTCAGCATACTTCCATGCATATTCTGCTGCCGCTAAGCACTGCGCAGCATAGTTCCCATCATACTCCTGATAAAGATAGCCAAATTTTGCAAGCGCCATGGCAAAAGCCATGGTTGATTTCCCATCAGCTGGCTCTACACAAACCTTGTCTATGCCGTTTTGCTCATAAATCTCCACACCAGAATAAACGGCCCCCGTCTCCCCATCCTGCATCTTAAGCAGCCAGTCCGCTTCATATTTTATTTCATCCAGCAAATCCGGTATACCATTTCCGCTTTCCGGTATGCCAATCTCATCTGTAAAGGAATCTCCATATAGCTCATAAGAAAGCAGCATAACCCCAATACTTCTCGCCGCCAAGACTACATTCTTAGAGCCTTTTTCATCCTGATGCCATCCTCCGCTTACATCCAGGCTAACTGATTCATCCTCCATAAGCACTGCTTTTCCTGTATGACATGCGTTATGAGCCACCCCGTTTGCATATTGCTTTGTCAATGTCATCCCACATCGGTTATAATAATACTGCTTGCATGCTTCTTTAAAAATATTTTCATACAGCCCATCCTCAATCTGAAACGAATAAGACTGGCCTATCAAGGGTGCTTCTATATAATAAAGACCGGCCTCACATAACGCAGAAAAATCTCCATAGCTATTATATTCCTGCAGCCTCTCATCATATCCCTTGTTCTCTAAATAACCGGTAAATACTGTCTCTCCGGTGTCCTTCCTGATCACCTGAAATTCTTCCGGCAGCTTTTTTCCACAGAAAACAGCCACCTTTTTACCGTCCTTTATGTAGCCTAACTGATTGATAAAAATGTTGGCAGAGCTCGCAGGCACTTCATAAGAAAGCTCGGGCTCCGCCTCCATACTAGTAATTGTATTTTCCGTATCCGGTATTTCTTCTTCCTGTATGGCAGCACAGCCTGTCAATAAAAAAACAAAAAAGGCGGCTGCCATCTTTTTTATCCTGTGCAAGTTACACCTCCGCATATAACCCTACATCATATAAACTGCTATTACATTATACATTTTTTCCACAGGCAGGTAAAGAAAAGCTTTCATCCGCATAAACAACTTTTCCTGCGATCATTGTACACATAGTCTTTGCTGAAACTCTGATAGGAAGATCATCAAAAATTGCAATATCCGCATCTTTTCCTACCTCTAAACTCCCCACCCGCTCGTCCACCCGGCAAATCTCCGCCGGATAAATAGTGATAGCTTTTAACGCTTCCTCCTCCATCATACCTGCTTTTATTGCCAATCCTGCACAAATTGGCAGAGATTGTATCAGAGATACAGGATGGTCTGTGGTAATTGCTGTTTTTACACCTTCTTTATTCAAGATTCCTACGGTCTTAAAGGCCATATTCTGGACCTCTATCTTATTTCTGCTGGCTAAGTCCGGCCCCACAATTGCCGGGAAGCCAGCCTCCTTGATCTGCTCTGCAATCAAATGTCCCTCACTGCAATGGTCTAAGGTTATATCCAACTGAAATTCTTTTGCAATACGGATGGCTGTCTGAATATCGTCCGCCCGGTGCACATGCGCTTTCATTGGAATTTTCCCTTCAAATACCGGAAGCCAGCATTCATATCGAAAATCCTCATCTTCCCGTTTCATCCCTGCGCATTTTTTCTCATAATAGCGCCGGGCTTTGAAAAGTTCTTCCCGGAGCATAGCTGCAATTGCCATTCTAGTAGCTGGTGATTTCCCCTGCCCTGCATAATTAACCTTCGGATTCTCCCCAAAGGCAATTTTCATAGCTGCAGGTGAACGCACCAGCATTTTATCAATACTTCTTCCACATGTTTTTACAAAGGAAAAGGTGCCTCCCACCACATTTGCACTGCCTGGCCCTATCATTGCGGAGGTAATTCCTGCCCGCAGTGCATCATCAAAGGCAGCGTCCATAGGATTAATTGCATCGATAGAACGCAGATAGGGGGTAATGGGGTCCACCGTTTCATTGCAGTCATCCCCTTCCATTCCTTTCTTCTCCTCCGTAATTCCCATATGGCAGTGTGCTTCTATCAGTCCGGGCATTACCACATATCCCAAAGCATTGATAACCTGTGTCTTTTCTCCTTCCGGCAGCGGAAAAGGGGCGTTATCTTTCATAGGCCCCAATTCCTTTATCTTACCGTTTTCAATACACAAATACCCTTTCTCCCAGATCTCTCCGGTCATAGTCATTATTTTTCCGCCAATAATATAAATCATTTTAATCCCTCATGCCTGCCAATACCCACGAACTTGCGACAGCCTTCTAATTCAATTTAGCCAGTGGGTTCAGAGGATTCCCATCCTTTGTCAGTTTGAAATAGACATTAGTCCCTTCCACACTGTAATACTTGGTAGGCGCTGCCACTTCTGCAATGATATCTCCTGCCGCTACATAACTGCCCTCTGAGACAAGAATATTGGCAAGCTGTCCATAGGTAGCCTCATAGCCGCCCCCTAACTCCATGGTGACTCCATTTCCAATCTGCGGATCATGAAATACGGAAGTAACCTTGCCTGCAGATGCCGCTGTGATTAGGTCTCCTTCATTTGCCTGAATAATAATGGCCGGATTATATTTATACTGCTGAAGCGTTGGGAAATAAACTGTCTTGTCCATACTATAATTGACCAGTATGTTTCCCACCACAGGCCAGATCAGCGTATCAGAATCGCTGAAAGTAAGCGCTGGCTGCATTGCTGTAGATAAGGCAGTAGTATTTTCTTCCTCAATTATTTGTTCTGTTTCTGCGATGCCTTCACCTGTATTGCTCTCATCATCGCCCTGCTGCTTCTGTTCTTCATTGCTCTTTGTACTTCTTTGTTCTTCTCGCTGCTGCTCGGCTTCATCAGACATACTTGCGCTTTCCGACTGATCCGGATTTTCGACCTTCTGAGAATTTGTCTCCTGAAAATATGGGTCATAATCAAGGTCATCCGCCGTGACCACTTCCTGCTCCACGTCTTTCGTTTCGCCGCCTATTTCTTCCGCCTTACCTGCGGTCTTGCTGTTTTCAATAGCGCTTAAATCCACTACATATCCGTCTCCCTGATTGCTTTTATCCCTGCCAAGCCATAAACCCGTAGCTGTCAGGGAACCTAAAACAAGCACCGCTGAGGCAATCATAAGAAACCGTTCTCTGCCAAGTCCTCTTCTTCTATTTCTTCTCATCTTTTCCTCCATTCCGAAGCGTTTACGCAAGGCATCTTTTCCTATAGGAAGGTATGCCTTTACGTCACATTCTTGGTTATCTCCCAGAACTTGTTTACCATGTATTTACATGAGCTGTTCTTATGGATAGTTTTGCCCCTTTTTCCTTATTTATTCAAATTTTGTAATTGTTACATCCTTAAAAAAATAATTTAAAATATTAATATAGTCATTCCCCTCTTTCGCCATTTCATTTGCCCCAAACTGACTCATTCCCAGCCCATGTCCTGTGCCTTTTACTATAATCATCACCTGGTTTCCTTCTTTATTTAAATGAAAGCTGGCAGATGAAAGGTAAAAAGCATTTCGGAACTGTTCTCCACTTATATATCTGCCTTCTTTTTCTACATATAAAACATAATCTGCACTGTCCCTGTAAAGAGTAAACTCATCTAGTGCCTTTTCGGTGGTAATTTCTCCCTTTTCCAAAATCTCATCCTCCAGCATTTGCGAAGTATTCAAGCTTTCCCAAATTTCTTCAAACTCTCTTTCCGTATAAACCATCATACTGTTAAAATCTTCCGATAAAAAATCTCTTTCGCAGGATACGCTGGTCAAATAAGGGTATTCATCCAGCATCATTTCTTTTCCACTTCTAGTTTTTCCATTGCTGACGGCAAAATATGCCCCCCTTGCAGGCATACCTTCATATGTAATATATACTCCTCTTGTCTGCGTCACTGCTTCCAATATCTTATCTGTAATAGGGATTTTCCCATAATCCACATCTTCCACTTTGATTTCCTTTTCATTTTGTTCATCTCCTTCTGATAACAGATTTGAACGTATTAAGATGGCCTGCGCCTTCAAAGCCTCTGATTCATAAGTATTTTCCATACATCTCGCAAGCCTGTCTGCCACATAGTCCTCAAGCGGTATCCGTTCACTGCCAAACGAAGTTTCATTGCTGACAAAAACAGAATATACATCTTCCTTTCCCATCTCTGCAAACGATACCTGCTTTACATCACCCTCCTGCAAATTTCCAAAGAAGAACGTAATAAGATAAGTTGCTAATATAAAAAACAAAAAAACCGTACCAAGATTTCCAGGCGAAAATCCAGGTACGATTCTTTTTATTTTGACAGTTTGAAAAATTCTAAGTTTTTTCATAGAACACCTCCAGCCTATTTTATGCCGGAAGGCTCCCTTTTCATACCATATAAAAGACAATTTCTATCACTGCTAACTCTCATGCCGCTATCAATTGGAACAATAACTTCATAAGCTAGTTCGCCATAGCATACATCCACTGGGCATATTTACTCTGCTTTTTCTGGATATTTTCCTGCTTTTTCTGCTCATGCAGGGCCAAATCCACATGTTGAATGGTTCCCACATTGCCATTTTCATATAGGAAAACGCCTGTATTACGGATCACGCCCTTTGTCTGGTTATTTTCATCTGTAATGGAATAATTTGTAGAAGCATTTTGAAGACAGATTGCACCTACTCCTTTTTCAGCAAGCGAGTAAAGCTGCTGATTTCCATTCTCGTCCATAACCCAGATCTTAAGTTTATCCCAGATTGCATCTCCCTCATCTATAAAGCCATTGTGGTCTTCATCATAGGCCGCCAGGTCCGCAAACCCATTTCCTGACTTTGTACCAAAAAGCTCAGAGCCATCGTTGATAATGCCGTCCCCGTTTTTGTCAAGTGCAATAAATCCGCTTCCCGCGCCAAGGCGATTGATCTCATCTTCCTGTCCGTCCCCGTCAATGTCAAACTTAAAGGTCTGGTCGGACAGTTCCGGTATGTTTCCGTTCAGATTAATCACCAATGGATCACATAGGGGCGCCTGTGTGATGCTTGATGTCACCTCATAATACTCCTGAAAACTGCGGCTCATTTCCAGATTAAGATTAAAACTTATTTCCCTGCCATCTGCACATCTGACAGTTCCCTGGGTGGAAAAGCTTGTTTCCTCTGTTTCTGCATAGTAAGACTGGTTGCTTAGGGTAAAAGTTTTTGCGCCTCCCAAGGAGCCAGTATACAGATTCGATGAAGACATGACTTCACTTGCCCAGTTTCTTCTTCCCATTTTTCCTGGGAAAAGAATATCCATTAAATAGTTAATACACTGCTGCCTGATTTCCATTAACTGCTCCCGGGCGCTCGAAATCCCTGTCCCCTGGGTACTTTCTGATGCAATGGGTCTTATCTTGGATCTCATTTCCTCAAACGTGGATTGAAGGGTATCCTCCGGATTTTCCTTCTCTCCCATCTGTTTTTCACTTCCCTCCACATCAGTACCCAATGCATTTCCAAACATGGCGCCGGTTCCGCCCATAAGGCTCTGTCTACCGTTTGAAATCATAAGCTTGGTTACCCTCCCGGAAACGGAAGTGTACTTTCTGGTGGAATCCATTCCTATCGCGCTGGAATCTATTCGCATTCTTCCTCCTTCTTTCCGTCCCTTGTTTTTATTCTCACCTCCATGTTCGAAAAAAACAAAATGATACACAAAAGGGCTGTCCGTTTCCCTAAGGTATACCATCCGTGGTGACTTAAACAATATTTCCTGCTGGTATTCTGGCCATAAACACCTGCACTATATTTATCGACTGACCGTTCAATTAATTTAGCGTTTATGAAAATTTTACCGGTTGAGATGTAATGAAACAAGCCGTTTATGACATAAAGTCTAAGCAGCAGGAGCGTTTCATAAAACAGCTTATGTTGATACTTTTGTTTGAAAATATACGGTGATTAGGAGGATTCAATTGAAAAAGATGAAAAAGATGACACACTCTATCTTGCGTATTCCCTTTCATATTTTGCAGGGGGCATTCATTGGCTTAGGAGCCGTTCTGCCGGGCATTAGTGGAGGTGTGCTGAGTGTTGTGTTTGGTGTTTATAAGCCTCTCATGGAACTTTTGGCTAATCCTTCCCAGAATTTTAAAACACATGTGCCAAGGCTGCTGCCATATATTTTAGGTTATGTTATCGGCTTTATGCAGGTTGCCAATTTGTTGGCTTATTTTCTGACAAAATATCCGGGGTTTTCTATCTGTCTTTTCGTAGGTCTTATTGTGGGTATGCTTCCCTCACTTTGGCGGGAGGCCGGAGAGCATGGCAGATCAAAAGGCTCCTATGTCTCTCTGCTGCTTTCCATGTGCGCAGTATTTGCGCTGTTAATTGGCTTAAATGCTACTTTCATAAAAATTGTTCCGGGATTTGTCTGGTATTTGTTTTGCGGTTTCTGCCTTGCCCTTAGCATCATCGCGCCCGGCATGAGTTTCTCTACACTGCTGATGCCCCTAGGCCTTTATACGCCTTTTGTTGATGGAATCGGCCACTTATCCCCCGAAATACTTATTCCTGGAGGGATCGGAGGTTTAATCACGATTATATTTTTGTCTAAAGCTGTCAACGCACTATTTGACAACCACTATTCTATCGCCTTTCATGGGATTGTAGGTATCATGATAGCTGCCACGGTTATGATTATTCCATTTGACAGCTTTACCGTATCCACAACCAATTGCCTGCTAAATATATTTTTTCTGGCTGCCGGTGTCTTTATTGCTTCTTTACTGGATAAGTTAAACAGCCATATTGTCTAAGGCTATACAACAAACGCTGTCACGCTCCGCGAGTCAGCTTATTGTAACAAACGCTGCCATGTTCCGTGAGTCAGCTTATTGTAACAAACACTGCCATGTTCCGTGGGCCGGCTTATTGTAATAACAGAAGGCAGCCCTTCCGTAAACGGCTGGCTGCCTTCTGTTAAAATAATTATTTAATCTAAATTAAACTTTAGCTTTTACACTCTATTATAATTAATCAGACATCCTTTCAGAATAATCTGACGTTCCTCATCGGTCAGCTCTCCAAGTCGTAAAGTAAATTCCTTAAGTCCTGTTTCTCCCACCTGGTATGCCTTGATTTCATCTGCTTTTTCTTCCACTGCTTTTCTGATTCCGGAGAAGAAAAGATAATCCTTATTTTTAAAAGGAAGCTCACCTTCCTCAATCAGGAACGGAAGCATACCCCAGTTAATCAGGTTGGAACGGTATCGCTTGGTTGCATATTCGTTAGCAATATTTGCCCATCCGCCAAGCACCTTCTGGCAGGATGCCGCCTGTTCTCTGGCCGAACCATCACCGGGCTTCACCGCGAAAATCGTGGAGCCAAAGCCAACATTTCCTTTCCCCACGCCAGGGAATGCTCCTTCCACTACCTTCATAACTTCTTTCAGCTCAGGTTTGGCTTCTAGAGGACATTTTCCTTCCATAGCAGCCTTCTGGGCCACCTGAATATCCTTTGCAAGACCCACATAGGCAGGATCCTTCCTTGACAGGGTAAACTCTGCAAGTCCCAATGGATTGGAACGGTAGGAGGAGGTTTCTCCGGAAGGAATCAGCTCATCCGTAGTCGTTACCGGGTCATGAATTTCGGACACCACACGCAAAATCATATTTTCCGGCAGTTCTGTCATAGCCGGCCAATCCTTAATGTTAGGGCCAAACTGAATTTCCACCGTAGAATCTGCCTGGCCTTTTGAATCAAACACTCTGTTTTCATATATTTTCGCATCAAAATGATACTGATATTTGTTAATAGAACCGTCAAATTCCGTAGCCGCCGTAAGCACGCCTTTGTTTGCGGCAGTTGCTGCGATAGAGCGCGCGTCCATAAGCGCCACAGAGGAAATCTGTCCATTCTGTAGCTTAGAGCCCTCCCTATTGGGGAAGTTCCTTGTAGAATGACGGATACTGAACGCATGATTGGCCGGCGTATCCCCTGCGCCAAAGCATGGTCCGCAAAATGCGGTCTTCATAACTGCCCCTGTCTCAAGAAGTGCAGCTGCACAGCCGTTTTTGATAAGTTCCATGTAAACAGGCATGGAGGCCGGATACACACTTAAGGTAAATCCATCCGAACCAATATAAGCGCCCTTCATAATGTCTGCTGCCGCACAGATATTTTCAAAGCCGCCCCCTGCACAGCCTGCAATAATTCCCTGGTCTACCAAAAGCTTTCCGTTTTTCACTTTATTCTTGAGGGTGAAATCAACCGCACCATCTAAAGAAACAGCCGCCTTCTTCTCCACATCATCTAATATATCCATTAAATCATGATTCAATTCTTCGATTGTATAGGTATTACTAGGGTGAAAAGGCATTGCAATCATTGGCTTTATGGCACTTAAGTCAATGGTGATCATTCCGTCATAATACGCAGCTTGTCCGGGATTTAATTCCTTATATTCCTCCACTCTGCCATGAATATCATAATATTCTTTGATGGTATCATCCGTACGCCAGATAGAAGATAAGCAGGTGGTCTCCGTTGTCATTACATCAATACCGATTCTGAAATCAGCGCTTAAGGAAGACACGCCCGGACCTACAAATTCCATCACTTTATTTTTCACATAACCGCTGTCAAAGACTTCACCAATAATCGCAAGGGCTACGTCCTGAGGTCCTACCCCTTTTACCGGCTCTCCTGTCAGGTAAACTCCTACCACGCCGGGCATATTAATATCGTAGGTCTGGTTTAAAAGCTGCTTTACCAGCTCCGGTCCACCCTCGCCCATTGCCATGGTGCCTAAAGCGCCGTAGCGGGTATGGGAATCGGAACCTAAAATCATCTTGCCGCCGCCGGAGAGCATCTCCCTTGCATACTGATGAATCACTGCCTGGTGAGGGGGTACATAGACGCCGCCATATTTCTTGGCACAGGAAAGACCAAACATGTGGTCATCTTCATTGATGGTTCCGCCAACTGCGCAAAGAGAATTATGGCAATTGGTAAGCACATAAGGAACCGGAAACTTCTCAAGTCCCGATGCTCTTGCCGTTTGAATGATTCCTACGAAAGTTATGTCATGGGAGGTAAGCTTATCAAATTTGATTTTCAGCTTCTCCATACTGTCTGATGTATTATGTTCTTTTAAAATATTATACGCGATTGTCTCCTGTCTGGCTTTATCCTTTGTGGTGTCTAACCCTGTCTTCGCTTTAACCGCCGCAAGAGCTTCGGGTTCATCAGAAATAATTTCCGTTCCATTTACAAGATATGCGCCGCCGTCAAATACTGATATCATAATTTCATCCTCCTCCATTTTTCTTCATCTGCACAGATAGCCTGTTACCTTTAGCTACTTATTATAAAGTAAATACAACATGGTTGCAATTATTTCTTTCATCCATTATCTCAGGGCCTGTTTACATTATTCCCTCGGTATAACCACATCCTCCCACCAATCCGGCACGCGGTAGATAAATACGATCGCGGAGTCTGTCAGATAAAAATCTATATCATCCCATGTAGCAGTATCTGCCAGCCCCATTTTACTGCTGACTTCCTCTAAAATTTCCTGATCACTTTTCTCTAAAAACTCAGATGCCGTAACTTCCTTTCCGGTTCTACAATTGATGGTGATTCCATCAAATCTGGAATAGGGGTGCGTATTGCTCATATAAGGAATATCATTGTACAAAATACTGATGTAGTCTTTTCCGGCGTATTTAAGTCCTACCAGCTGCCAATAATCATAAGGGGTACCTGAATCTGGTTTGGCAGATTCGTCAAATTCATCAAATCCTGATTGAATCAGTTCTCCTGTCCTAAGGTACTGGGCTTCATATTCATCATAAATCTTTTCCAGTGTGACATTGACACGTCTCGAAAAAGTGTCGCTTAAATAAAAGCTCTCCATCATATAATAATAGGATACCTCTCCATCTTCTCCCTGAAATTCCTGCTTTTCTTTTTCCACCACACCATAATCTTCCGGCCGGTATGTTTTTGCTTCATCGTTTTTACACGGACTTGGATCTGCTGTTTTGACCGGAGAGGGTACCGGAGTTTTCTCCTGGTCCGCTCCTTCTTCCCGCATCAGTTCCCCTGTTGCATCCGGCGTTTCTTTCGGTGCTGAAGTTTTTGCGGGGCTTGGCGTTTCCTTCTGAGCCGGCGGCCTTGTTGGGCTTGCCATTCCTTCCATCCCTGGTGGCTCTGTGGGAACCGCCGTTTTTTCCGGTGCTGTTTCCTTTGCCGCATCCGGCGCCTCCTCTGTCATCCCGCCCGTAGAACCTATTTCTTCTTCCTCTGTTTCTAAAGAACTTGAAGTTGTCTCCTTAGTATCTTCAAAATCTCCGTTATCTTGAATCATACTTCCTCTTATGGCTGCAAACCACTCACTGACGCGCCCCTCATTCGCCATTTCCATTACAATTGACGCAAGCAGCATTGCCATAAAAACAACACCGGCTATGGCATGAATTTTTTTATGGGTTTTCATCCCAATGAGAAACAAAAGGATGCTCAATATGGCGAATAAAAGCCTCATATTTTTACCTCACGCATATCGCACCTGCGATACTATATCTGTAAGCAGTTTAAATGCTTAACGTAACAAGCGATAAAATCTATACAAAATTCCAAAATTTATCATAACCTATTTATAACCTGTTTATCAATAGCGGAATGAATAATTTTTGACATAGTTAACGGCCATAAAAAAGAGACAGGGATATATTCCATTCCCTGTCCCACCATACTATATTATTTTTTCTCCGGAATCCAAACCCGCATCTGGTTCAATCCACGATTGCCCCAGGTATAATAAGGAACTAATGTAATCTTGCACTTTTCTTCCCTTGACGCTTCATAGCTATAGAGCGTATCGCTTACGGTTTCTTTGTATCCTTCTGCGTACAACTCCTGTATACCAAACAATTTATCTGGCAAATACTCGCTAACCGTAATCGAACCATCTTTCATCAGGGAAAGAGAAAGGACATCGTCCCCATTGTCAACACCCTCCGCACAGTAAATAAGAGGGCCCCTTTCCACTGCTGCCTTGCCGGTATTTGCAGATACCTTATTACTTGTGTATATTTTGCGGACAAGCATCTCAAATTCCACAATTACCACATCCTCCGCGCTAAAGTTTCTGCTTATATATGCATAACCATCTTTCACCTCGGGATTGATCCTTTTGTCATTTATCCGGAATACTGTGTTCTTGCTCCATGATGGAATGCGAATTGCAAGCGGTATGGACATCGTTCCATTCTGCGGTTCGAAATGGTATTCCACCTGATTCCCATAAGGATATTCTGTCTTAAGTGTAACCTTCCCGCCATAAACATCGCTTAAATCAAGTGTTCCGCCAAGAAACAAGTTGGAAAACAGACCATCTTTCGTTACATGCCACACATATTCTGATATAGAAGTCAAAAGTCTTGCCACATTAGGCGGACAGCAGGCGCATGCAAACCACTTCGGCCTTACAGGGAGCGCATGTCTATGCGTCTGCGCTTCTCCAGAAATCCCCGGAAGAACTTCTAATGGATTCACATAGAAGAATTTGGTGCCATCTAACTGCATACCTGCCAGCACACAATTATACAAAGCACGTTCTATTATATCCGTATATTTACCATTCCTTTCCAGATATAGCATCTTATTAGAGAAGAAAATCAGGCCAATTGCCGCGCATGTCTCCGCATATGCCGTATCGTTTGGTAAATGATAATCCTTTGTGAAAGCTTCTCCTTCATAGGCCGAACCGATAGCGCCCGTCACATACATTCTACACTGGGTGATGTTATTCCAAAGGATCTTACATGCATCTGCCAGACTCTCGTCCTGCGTTTCCTTGGCTGCATCTGCCATTCCGGCATAAAGGTAAACAGCCCGTACCGCGTGCCCCACCGCCTTTTTCTGCATCCTAACCGGCGCCATATTCTGGGCATATTCTTTGTTTTCAGGGTCATTCCCCCAAACGGACCATCTATTTTTTTTGTTCTCCTGCTTAAAATAATCGCTGTTGACACCTCGTACATTAATAAAGTGAAGCGCAAGTTCTTTGTACTTTTCTTCCTTTGTACAGCGGTATAATCTCATAAGCGCCAGCTCAATCTCGGGATGTCCCGGATATCCCTCGGCATGGTCTTCAATAAAATGCTTATAAATGCAATCCGCCATATCACATACTATCTGCAGCAATCTTGTCTTACCGGTACACTCCGCATAGGCAACTCCTGCCTCAATCATATGCCCTGCGCAATACAGCTCATGTGCTTCATGGAGATTCGTCCACCTCTTATCCGGTTCTTTCACCGTAAAATAGGTATTCAAGTAGCCATCTTCATGCTGTGCCTGTCCAATCAGTTCTATGATTTCATCACATCTGCGTTCAAGCTCTCCATCAGGCGTTTGCGCCAGTGAATATGCAGCCCCTTCCAGCCATTTTGCTACATCGCTGTCCTGAAACACCATTCCGTAAAACTCTCCATCGCACTTACCTGTATGCAGCTTCTTAGCCGCCATACGAAAGTTCTCAATACAATGACTTTTTTCTGCGCCTTCAATTCGATCGTTTAGGGCATTCTCCTGATAAGGGAGCACCACTTCTCTAACTAATTTTCTGTATCTGGCAAAAAAGCCGTCCGTCACATCAAATTTTGTAACTAACTTTAAATCGCTCATTGCTTGTTCCTCCATTCCATCAAGCTTTTTTACACTTCTATGCAAACATTTTTTTCATTTCTTCATACTTCTGCGCTGTCATAAGCGCAGTTGCATCCGTATCCTTAAATTTCACCACATAGGTCCATCTCCCGTAAGGCTCTATCCTGGTGACCCTGGATATATTGATAATATAAGATTTATGGCATCTCATAAAGGTTTCCTGCCCCAGCTTCTCCTCAACCTCACTTAAGGATATGGATGTCTTATACTGCTCACTCAAGGTCACAATATTGGTATAGCCTTCCAGCCTTTCCACCAGGATAATTTCATCCACATTCAGCAGACAGGCCTGCTCCTTACCTTTTATAAAAAGCTTATCCCTGTGATGCTCCGGCCTTGTCACCTTATCCGCCAGTTTTTCATCCGCCGGCTGATACGCTTCCATACTGCTTCTAATCCGGTTTAGGGTCTTTATAACGCGCTCCATGTTAAAGGGCTTGACCAGATAATCAAAGGCATAAATCTCAAAGGCATTTGCCATATACTCACTGTGGGCTGTGGCAAAAATCACCTTCAGCCTGGGATTTAATTCCGTCATCACCTTAGCGCATTCTAATCCGCTTTCTCCCTTCAAATCAATATCCATAAACACCACATCCGGCTTATATCTGGCAAAATCTACCACCGCGCCGGAAAAATCCCCACATTCGGATACCACATGATAATCCGGCTGTTTTTCAACCATCTTATGCAGCAGTCTTCTGATTTCCGGTTCATCATCTATCACCATCACTTTAATCATTTACATTATTATCCTTCTTTTTTTCCGCATATGCATTGGCTCCAATGCCAATACTCTTTTTCATTTCCGTGTCCGCTAACACATTTTGCAGCTTATAGTAGTCAACCACTCCAATATGCCCTTCCCGCAATGCCTGGGCCATAGCCTTCGGTATTTCGGCCTCCGCCTTTACTACCGCCGCACGCATTTCCTGCTCTAAGGCTACTGCCATAGCACGCCTTTCTTCCGCTCTGGCCTGCGCAATCTTATTATCAGCCTCCGCCTGAAGGCTCTGCAAAGTAGCGCCCACGTTCCTTCCTATATCAATATCTGCAATATCTATGGAAATAATCTCAAAAGCGGTTCCCGAATCCAGCCCTTTTTCCAGCACAAGCTTTGATATTTCATCGGGATTTTCCAAAACCTCGTCATGGCCCGCCGCGGATCCTACCGTGGTCACAATACCTTCGCCGATTCTGGCAAGAACCGTGGCCTCACCGGCGCCGCCAATCAATCTGTCAATATCCGTTCTCACCGTAACTCTTGCTTTGACCAAAAGCTCAATACCGTTTTTGGCAACTGCCGAAATAAGAGGTGTTTCTATTACCTTCGGCGTTACGCTCATCTTAACTGCCTCAAACACATTGCGGCCTGCCAAATCAATAGCCGAAGCCTTTTCAAAGGAGATATCCATACCGGCCCTTTCGGCGGCAATCAGTGCGTTTACCACACTGTCCACATCTCCTCCTGCCAGATAATGTGCCTCTAACTGGTTTACTTTCACATCAATCCCAGCTTTTGTGGCTTTAATCAATGGAAAAACAATCTTAGCAGGCATTACACGTCTAAGGCGCATACCTATCAGATTAAAAATCCCCACCTTCACATTTGAGGCAACCGCCGAAATCCACAATCCCACCGGTACAAATACAAAAAACAGAACTACCAAAAGACAAATTATCCCTAATAAAACAATTTTCCCTATCATATTTCCCTCATTTCTGCGCCGCAGCTTTTACATGACAGAGCCTGCAGCCACAGCGCATTTGCAAGCTCTTTTGTAAAATATTACTTTTCACTCTTTCTGTCTGAAAATCTCTTACAACTCTTTTACCATCAGTTTCTTTTGGTTGACCTTGCTGATTACAATCCGGGTTCCTTTTCTGATATAGGACCCTTCCGAAAAAATATCCAGCTCAACCCCTTCAAAGTCGCCTTTTCCTGCGGGTTTTAAATCTGTTGTGGCTATCCCTTCTTTATTAAGCAGATAGGTAAGGTCAGATGAATCTATGGGCACACCGGCCTTCACATCCGCATCAAGAATAATCGGCGATTTAAATTTCTTCTGGGATAAAAATCCCAAGATGGTTGTCATCAAAATCCCAAGAACCACAATCACGATAACCGTAATCAAAATACCCTGTTCTATGGAATCGGCAGTCAGAAAAATTCCTGCTCCCAGACACACAATCCCTCCAATTCCCGGCACGCCAAAGCCCGGCACCACCAGCTCCACTCCAACCAGCACAAATCCCGCAATCAAAAACAGGATGCCTGCCATCATAACCGTATCCAACTATGCCTTCACCTCCTTTGCAAACTTCACTGTAAAGCTTGTTTCATCTTCATTTGAGTCTACCTGTATACTGCCATGGTTTTCTTTTAAAATCCCTGCCACAATATAAAGACCCATTCCGTGTCCTTCCTCCTGTTTGGTTGTAAATCCCTGTTTGAATATGACGCTTTTATGTTCCTCCAAAATGGGCGGACCGTTATCGGACACTACAAACACATAACCATCCCGCTCCTCATTGATCTCCAGCGCCATTTTCTTATCCTTCTTCTTTTCCTTTAGGGCTGTTATGGCATTGTCAATCAGATTGGAGAGTACCTTGCACAATTCCCAGGGCTCCACTTTAAGCTTTTTCAGGTCTGACTTGACCTCCACATAAAAATCTATGTTTTCGGCCTCCGCAGTTCCCATCTTCGCCATAAGCAGGGCATTGACCGCAGGTATGGATGTCCTGATTGCCTTTCCGATTTTCATCATGTCCTTGTAAATCGGTTCAAGATAATCGTGAAGCTCCTCATACTCCTTAAGCTCCAACATGCCGTACACCACCTGCAAATGATTCAGGTAGTCGTGCCGCCCGCTCCGCAGCTGTCCGTTTAGCTCCTGAATACTTTTATAACTTTCCACCAGGGTTTCATATCTTCTCCTCAGCCTCTGATGAAGTGCAAGTATCCATATCAGACACACCATCAAAACTAAAACTACCCCAAGACAGAAAAATAAGCTCATGTCCATCTTCGCGCTCCTTTATCTGTTTCTGTTGTCTTTATGTTTTTACTATAGCAAAGATTCAAAATTTAGAAACAGAAACTCTCCCAATTATACACTTTTCACGCTAAAATGACAAAAATCCCTGATTTGGCATATTGACGCGGCAATATCTTTTTATTACAATGGATAATACGCCTCATGACACGAGGCAGGTAGAAAGGAGCATTTTTATGTGGGGCAAATTCAAAGAAAAATTTATCGGCGACAAAAATTTTTATAAGTATGTACTTTGTCTTGCGGTTCCTATGATTGTCCAAAACACCATCACCAGCTTTGTAAGCTTTCTGGATAATATTATGGTGGGACAGATTGGTACGGAGCAGATGTCAGGTGTTGCAATTGTAAACCAGCTGATGTTTGTCTTTAACATCTGCATTTTTGGCGGCGTATCAGGCGCCGGCATTTTTGGTACCCAATATTATGGCAAAGGAGATTACGAAGGCCAAAAGCACGCCTTCCGCTTCAAACTCTATGCCTGCCTTTTGATTACGGCCATGGCTGTTTTTCTATTCAGCTTTTTTGATACACAGCTGATTTCTCTATACTTAAATGACACTGGCAGCGTAGGCGATATTTCCCTTGCCCTTAAATATGGCAAAGAATATATCATCATTATGATACTGGGACTTGTCCCTTTTGCAATCAGCCAATCATACGGCAGCTCCGTCAAGGAAACCGGACAGACCTTTATTCCCATGCTGGCTGGCATTGCAGCCGTTTTCACCAACCTTATTTTAGATTATCTGCTGATTTTTGGAATTTTGGGGCTCCCCGCAATGGGCGTCCGGGGTGCGGCCATTGCCACTGTCATTGCGCGTTTTGTGGAATGCCTGATCATTGTGATATGGACCCACTGCCATAAAGAAAAAAATCCATATATTATAAATGCCTACAAGAGCTTTTTCATTCCCCGCAAAGTGCTGCGGGAAATTATGAAAAAGGGGACCCCTCTTATGGTGAACGAAATGCTATGGGCGGCAGGCATGACTGTGATTGTCCAGTGCTACGCCATCCGCGGCCTTGAAGTGGTGGCGGCACAGAATATTTCCTCCACCATCTCCAATTTATTTAATACGGTGTACATACAACTTGGTGGCTGTATTTCTATTGTAGTGGGCCAGCTTTTAGGCGCCGGAAGGACAAAGGAGGCGCGTGATGCGGATAACAAGATGATTTTCTTCTGTGTATTTTGCTGTGTCTGCATTTCAGCCATCATGGTAATGGTCGGAAGATTTTTCCCGTCCATTTATAATACGGACGAACGTATCAAAGAGCTTGCCAGACATTTCATCACCATAGCTGCCCTGGCAATGCCCCTTTGTTCCTTCTCCCACTGCGCTTATTTTACTTTGCGCTCCGGCGGCAAAACCATTGTTACTTTCCTGTTCGACAGCGTTTACACTTGGGTTTTAGTCATTCCCTTTGCTTATGCACTCTCACACTTTACCGCCCTGCCCATAGTGCCTATCTTTTTCCTGGTTCAGTTTACTGAAATTGTCAAGGTGGTCATAGGCTTCTTTATGGTAAAAAGCGATGTTTGGCTGCAAAACATCGTGGGGGATACCGCCAATGCTTAATATTATGCTATGGCATGCAACGGGCATCCATTCTTAATATATACTGAGGCTGTTGCAAATACCGGTTATATACAAAAATTTTATTCTGTATATAGCAGCTATTTTACAACAGCCTCAGTCTTATTCTATGGGCCGGTCAGCCAATTTCTTTTGTTCCTTCTCTATTTTATTGCGTACCCGCAACTCCTTAAAAAAGCGGGTCAGCATTTGAGAGCACTCCTCCTCAAGTACCCCCCTTGTAACCTTCACCTGATGGTTAAATTCCGGCATCTCCAAAATATTTAATATAGAACCACCACATCCTGCTTTGGGATTCATGCTTCCCATAACCACCTCGTCAATCCTTGCCTGTACAATCGCTCCCGCGCACATCTGGCAGGGCTCAAGGGTTACATAAAGCGTGCATCCTTCTAGCCGCCAGTCTCCTATCTTTTTACTGGCCTTTTTAATGGCAGTAATCTCCGCATGGGCCAGGGTATTCTTATCCGTATTCCTGCGGTTATATCCCCGCCCTATCACTTTCCCCTCATAGACGATTATGCACCCAATGGGCACTTCCCCCAACTCATAAGCTTTCATAGCCTGCCCTATGGCTTGCTTCATGTACTTTTCCTGCTCTGTCATTTTTCCTGATTTTTAATCCTTTCCATCCAAAAGCACAAAGATAATTGTTATAAATGAAATATTTATAAACTATATTCACCCCTCGAAAAGCGCTCCCTGAATTCTTTCGGTGTACATTGATAATAATTCTTAAACTGCTTACAAAAATAGGATGCGGAAGAAAAACCAACCGAATAGGCAATAGTGGTGATAGAAAGATAGGGGTCTTTCAACAAACCGCAGGCGTTTTCCAGCCGGACCTTATTTAACATCTGGTTTGGTGTCAGTTCATATTGCTTTTTAACGCATCGAATTAGATGCGTAGGATGGCAGTTTAAAATTTTAGATAAACCCTCAATCGTAATCTGCTCCGCATAGTGGAAATTAAAATATTGCAGAGCAGAATAGGCAATACTGTTGTCATTGGAAGTGTCCGGCGTAACCGCCAAAAGATTTAAAAGACGCATAAGCAGCTCCTGCTGGCGGAAAAGGTTATTATCCGAATCAATATTTGTGCGGGAGTTCGTAAAGAAATCAATAGAACGTCTTTCCAGCTGATGCATAATAGAGAGCGCATTTTGCGCGGTTCCCTCCGGAAGTTTTTGATCCTGCAAAAAGGACAAAACATATTTGTTATCTTTAAAATCCGTATTAGGCCTCCAGGGCAGACGATATGAAATGTCCGAAATTTCAAAAGTCTCCTCCGTATTAAAATGCAGCCAGTGAAAAAGTGTTTTTTCAGTGCAAATCCGGCTGCCCTGGTGGGGTGTATTGGGCGGTATCAACAGTGTATGACTGGGGGGAATTATAAATTCTTTTTCTCCAACCTGCAAATAAAGTGTTCCCATCTCAACCATAATCAAGTCAAAAAAACCCAGCCCTTTGCGGGCATTATGCTTATCGCCTGGTCGGTATATGGCATTTCCGGAATGGGAATACCATGGGAATGGGGGTATATGGATATTAATAAATGACATGAAAATTATCTCCCGTTTAGCTCTGACCCATATGCTTTCATAATATAAAAACTGTAAAAATTAGCAAAATGCTAATTTTGTAATATCAATTATAACTAAAATGCACTTTTTTTTCAATATTGATTCAAACAAATGCAAATTTTTTGTTATTACATTTGATAATTATATTACATTTTTTTGCTAAAATCACTGTATAATTTTTATATAAAAATAAATATACTATTCACTATAGTTTGGCGAATGTATACAAACATTTACAACATTGGATACCATTTATAGTCACAATGTCGATAACTTTACACAAAGCTTTCGACAAGGAAAGGAGAAAAAATGAAAAAGAAATTACTGGTTAGTTTGTTGGTATTTTCCATGGCTCTTGGATTGGCCGCTTGTGGAAATTCCAATAAAGGGGAGAGCACTTCAGGGTCACAGGACGCGGCTTCAGCTGATAATACGGAGTCTTCAGGCGCAGACAGCACAAATAATGCTGGCAATACAGAAAGTTCAGAAGATGGAAAAAGTCTTGAGGTATGGGTGAGAAACTCATATTATGATGAAGTAACAGAAGCAGCGAAAAATTTTACTGCAACTACAGGCATTGCCGTAAATGTCTCCGAACCCTCTGACATGTCGGATGATTTGGCCCTTGCTTTATCCTCCGGAAACGTACCGGACATTGTTTCCATTGACTGCGTGCTGGTACCTTATTATTCTTCCATTGGCGCACTAAAAGATATTACCGAAGAATTTGCAGCCTCCGACTTTAAAGACACATTCTCGGGCGGCCTGTTAGACCTTTCCTCCTATGAGGGAAAACAGTATGCGGTTCCTTTTGCACCGGATGTAAGTGTTCTGCTTTACAATAAAGATATTTTTGAGGCAAATGGTCTGGATCCGGAAAATCCTCCGAAAACCTGGGACGAGCTGATTGCAGCGGCACAGGCATGTACCAATGATGATGTATACGGTTATATGTTCTCAGCATCCGATGCGGGCGGCATGATGTTTACTTTCTGTCCATATATTTGGTGTAATGGCGGTGAATTTACCAGCGAGGACGGTAAAGAATCCCTATTAAATCAGCCCGAAGCAGTAGAAGCTTTGCAGTTTATTACCGATATGATTTACGAATACAACGTAACGCCACAGAGTATCACATCTTATGACTGGACCGCAACCGAAGATGCATTTAAGGCCCAGAAAGCAGCTATGATTGTCCAAGGTAGCTCGGCAGTAGGCACCATTGTAAATGACGGATATGATTTCAATGCGGGCTGTGCGCTGATTCCTTCTCCTGACGGAAATAAATACTCATCCTTCTCAGGCGGAGACAGTATCGCAATCTTAGCAGACACCGATATGCCTGATGAGGCGTGGCAGTTCGTACAATACTGCCTCAGTAAGGAAGTGCAGGTAGATCAACTGGCAGCATACGGAAACATTCCTGCCCGTTCCGACATGTTTGAAAACGACATTTTCGGTTCTCATGAGGAGTATGACATATTGCGCCAGGCATTAGAAGTAGGGGAGGCTCCTTATAGTTTAAAATATAACGAAATGTACACCCCCTGGATCGATGCGGTGCAGTATGCTTTGAACCAGGAAAAAACGCCCGAAGAAGCTTTCTCTGACGCAAAAGAAGAAATTGATGCCCTGCTCTCAGAATAGGGCGCTTTGACATGAAACGCTAATACATTTATTATTGGGCTTAATGATTCATATGTTTGCCGCATTTCGCCGAAACAGCGGAATGCGGCGGCTTTTTCGAAAGGACTTACCAATCCTATAAAAATATAAAAATTATCAATCAAATTTAATAAATGCCTGTTAAAACGGGCAGGGGGTATATTTATGACAAGACTCAAACACTGTCACGCTCAGGGGGGCGGTTTGCCGACAAAAAGCCGGAGAGCCATGCGAAAAAACTTTACAAATATGTTTTTTGTTTTACCATTGCTGGCAATAAATATTACATTTTTTGCAATACCTTTCGTAAAATCTCTCTACATGTCTCTTTATAACTGGCCATTGCTTGGGGAAAAAGCGTTTATTGGCATAAAAAATTTCATACAGGCTTTTCAGGATAAAAAATTCCTGCATTCACTCTTATTCACAATGGAATACGCATTGCTCGTAACACCAATGCTGTTTCTTGTGGCCTTTGCCATGGCAATATTAGTAAACCAAAAGTTCAAGGGGGTCGGTATATTCCGAACCATTTATTTTATGCCGGTGGTTATTTCTATGACAGCCAGTGCAGATATATGGCTGTGGATATACAACGAATTATACGGTGTCCTCAACCATCTGCTGTTATCCATAGGAATTGTAGATACGCCAATTGCCTGGATGCATTTGCCAAAAACCTCTCTTCCAGCAGTCTGCGCAATGGTTACCTGGAAAATGTCGGGTTTCAGCATGCTGATGCTTCTTGGGGCATTTCAGTCTGTGGATGACGAAATTTATCAGTCGGCAAGTATTGATGGGGCCAATAAGATACAACAGTTTTTCCGTATCACTTTACCCTTGATCCGCCCTACAATAGCACTATCTATGGTTATCTCCATTATTGGTTCGGTTCTTGCCTTTGAACAGTTTAAGATTATGACTGCCGGCGGGCCATCCTCTAAAACACAAACTGCCGTTTACTATATCTACGAGACTTCTTTCAGACACTTTAAATTCGGGTACGGTGCGGCAATGTCTATGATTTTATTGGTTATTCTCGCTGTTTTAAGTTATTTTCAATTTGCTGTTATGAAAGATGCAACAGATTAGAAAGGGGCGCGGATGAAGAAAAGAAGTAAAAGTATTATTATTTTATTAAATATCATTTTGGGAATAATTTGGCTTATGCCAATTTATTGGGCGCTGGTTACTTCCATCAAGACCCAGAAGGAACTCTATGGAGGAGTCAGTCTCTTTCCCCATGTAGCAACTTCAGAAAATTATGTTTCTCTGTTTCAATATAAAGACGGCATTTTCTTTTTCTATTTGAAAAATTCATTTCAGATTTGTATTTTTACAATATTGGTGGTAACTATTGTTTCCGTGTTGGCCGGATTTGCTTTTTCAAAACTGAAAATCTTGGGGTCTAAACTGTGGACTGCCATGATTCTTTTTACTATTATGGTCCCTGCCCAGGCTTTAATGGTCCCCCTTTATAATACTTTGTCCGACTTAAATCTTCTGGGAACTGTCTGGGGAATGGTATTGATTTATGCAACCTTTCAGACACCGTTTTGCGTTTTGATGATGAAAAGCTCTTTTGACATGGTTCCGGACGCTCTGCGAGAGGCAGCCCTTATGGACGGAGCTAGCAGCTTTGCCATCTTCCGAAGTATTTATTGCCCTTTGGCCCTGCCTGGCGCAATTACCGTAATTGTATACGCCGCCTACAATACCTGGAATGATTACACCATCGGCCTTACCTTTGGCGGCAGCTCTATGAAAACCTTCAACGTAGGGCTGGTTGACATGCTCTCTGCTGAAACATCGGTAAACTGGGGTACCTTGACCTCCGGAGCTATTGTGGGAATGGTGCCGATTCTTGTTCTGTTTTTACTGTTACAAAAGCATTTTGTAAAGGGCATGATGAGCGGAGCTGTGAAATGAAATCCGTTTGCTTAGATAAAGATAAAAGCCACTCTGAACATACCATCTCTAAATTTGTATTGGCGATATGGAGGATAATACATGAAAAAATATAGTAGAATACCTATAACAGAGGTAAAACCCACCGGCTGGCTTTATGAGCAGCTAAAAATCCAAATGAATGGTTTAAGCGGCAAATTATATGATATCTGGGACAGCGTTGGCTGCTATTCCGGATGGCTTGGCGGGACAGGTGAAAGCTGGGAGCGGGCGCCTTACTATCTAGACGGCCTGCTTCCCCTGTCTTATTACCTGGATGACAGAAAGCACTGGGAAATTTGTATGAAATTTGTGGAATGGACCCTGGGCAGTCAGGATGAAACAGGAAATTTTGGCCCTTTATCCACCTGGAACGAGCAGTGGTCGCGTTATGTTATGCTGAAAGTCTTAATACAATATGAGGAGATAACCGAGGATAAACGCGTTGTACCTTTTGTAAGAAATTATCTGCAATATATGGCCAGGTTAGTTAAAACCACCAAATTGCAAAGCTGGTCAAAAGCTCGAGTGCCTGATTTGCTTTATGTAGGGAAATGGCTTTACGAAAAAACTAATGATACCCAGATTTTGGAATGGTTAAAAGAAATAGATCAAAATGGGTATGATTGGTCTGATTATTTGAAAGACCTTCCCTTTCCCCGTCCTGCAAAGGATTATATCAATTGGGATATCATCAAGCATTTATCCAAGGATATTATCAGCAATATTTCTCCCTATCACGAGACCCATATTGTTAACGTCACTATGGGATTTAAGCATCCTGCCCTAAAGGCCGTACTCTATAATGATCAAGAGTATGCCCGCATTGCCAAAGAAGGCATAAAGGAAGTCATCCATAAGCATGGCGTTGTGTCAGGATGTATCAATGGCGATGAACATTTAGCCGGCTCCCACCCTTCCCAGGGCTCCGAATTGTGCTCTGTAGTAGAGTACATGTTCAGTCTGCAGTCCCTGATAGAGGTATTTGGAGATGCCTGGTATGGGGATTTGATGGAACGCCTGGCTTATAACGCATTACCGGCCACTATCACAGAGGATTTTATGGAACACCAATATCTGCAGCAGGCAAACCAAATCATGGCGGATGACCGGAAACGCCCGTGGTTTAATAACGATGAGGATTCCACCGTTTTTGGCTTAGAGCCTAATTTCGGATGCTGTACGGCTAATATGCACCAGGGATGGCCTAAATTCGTTCATTCCCTTTGGCTGCGGGAGGGAGAGAGCACACTGGTAAATATGGTTCTTGCACCTTCCACTATAGATACTACCTTATGCAGTGAGAGAGTCATCCTTACCCTGCATACAAAATACCCTTTCCGCGATCGTTTGCTGTACCGGTTTCAGCAAGCCCCTGCCCAGCCTATAGCTGTAAAAATCCGCATTCCTTCCTGGTGTAAGCGCCCACAGATCATCTGCAAAGGAGCAAAACTTACTTGGCAAGATGAGGGCCGGTTTATTCTTGTGGAAAAAGCCTTCCGTGAAGGCGAACAAATTCAGGTACGTTTGGAAATGAAAGAATTTGCGTCCTTTTGGCATCAAGGCACTTTGGCAGTGGAGCGCGGGCCCTTGGTATATGGATTGGACATGAAGGAACGATGGGAAATAAAAAAAGAGGTAGCAGGTGTGAAGGATTATTATGTTTTCCCCGAAAGTCCATGGAATTATGCGCTTAACAGCGCTCTGCCCTGTCAGCTGGAAGAACAGGAATTGACAGATATTCCTTTCTCCAAAAAACAGCCTCCTGTACGTTTAAAAGTCGAGGCATGCCAGGTGGAGGAATGGACACAAAAAAATGGGGATGCACGGGAAATTCCCCAAAGCCCGATTATGGGCGACCGGGAAAAAAAGATGATTTCCCTGATTCCTTTTGGGTGCACCAAGCTTAGAATTTCCCAGTTCCCATACTATGAATAAGAACGGTCAGCCTTACTGAACCGATACTCTTATATTTTAAAATTAAAGAAAGGATCAACATCTAATATGAGCATGAAAAAATATGACGGAAAGCCGGTGGGCTATGACCGCACAAAAATCACAGGAGGTTTTTGGAACACACAGCAAAAGCTGGTGCGTGATGTAACCATTGACGCAGTTTATGATCGCTTTGATGAAACCGGAAGATTTGCCTCTCTCAAAGGGGACTGGAAGGAAGGAATGCCTTTTAGACCGCATATTTTCTGGGATTCCGACATTACAAAGTGGATGGAGGGCGTGGCATACTATCTGCAAAAAAAACGGGATAACGCTCTAGAAGATAAAATGGATATGCTTGTGGAGCGGATGGAAAAGCTGCAGACAGAAGACGGATATCTAAACACCTATTTCACCACAGTGGAGCCCAAAGCCAGATTTACCAGAAGGCTGGACCATGAATTATACTGCGCTGGTCATCTGGTGGAAGGGGCGCTGGCATACTATGAAGCTGTTGGAAAACGGAAAATGCTGGATATCGCAATTCGTTATATTGATTATATTGATCGGGTTTTCCGCATAGACCACTCCGCTGCTTTCGATACGCCGGGCCATCAGGAAATAGAACTTGCTTTAGTAAAGCTTTATCAATTCACAGGAGAAGATCGCTACAAAAAGCTGGCGGAATATTTTATAGATAACCGGGGTCGCAGTCAAAAGGACCGAGAAAACAATGACCGGGACTTAGCTGCCTTCCAGTCCCACCTGCCTGTCCGGGAGCAAAAAACCGCGGAAGGACACTCGGTACGCCTGCTTTACCAATGCTGTGGTATGGCTGATTTAGCTCTTTTAAACCAGGAAGATGAGATGACAAGGGCCTGTGAAACACTCTTTGAAAATATTGTGAAAAAGCGCATGCACATTACCGGCGGTGTTGGCACTACATATCGGGAAGAATCTTTCACCTTTGATTATCATCTGCCGGAAGTCACCACTTATAATGAGACTTGTGCTTCTATTGCTTTGGCAATGTTCTGCCGGCGGATGTGGTTAATTGACGCGGATCGAAAATATGCCGATTACGCGGAATTAGCTCTTTATAATACGATGTTAAGTGGTATATCCCTATCCGGTGATAAATTTTTCTATGAAAATCCACTGACTGCATCCCCAAAGAGAAACGAGTTCAACCAAACCAGAAAAGAGGATATCCGGGAGCATCTTCCTATTCTGGAACGAGTAAAAGTTTTTGATTGTTCTTGTTGTCCTCCTAATTTGATACGCACAATCGGTTCAATTGCCGATTACATGTATTCCATATCGGAAGATACCGTTTATGTTCATTGCTATATGGAAGGCGAAACCAAAGTTAAAACAAAAAATCAGGAGATAGAACTGTGTCAGAAAACCAATTATCCTTATGATGGAAAAATAGAATTGAAGACAAGATCAGAAGGCTGCTATACCATTGCACTGCGCATCCCTGGCTGGTGCCAGTCCTATCGTCTGAGCATCAACGGCGAAGCTCTAAATCCCTCCTTAGAAAAAGGCTATGCACATCTCCTGCACACATGGAAGACAAACGACTGCATTTCTTTGGAACTGGATATGAAGGTACAGCTCATAGAGGCTAATCCTAGAGTACCTAACCTGTGCGGACGGGTTGCCGTGGTGAGGGGCCCCCTTGTCTATTGTGCGGAAGGTATTGATAATCCCGATTTTTCCATACGGGATGTCAGAGTCGAAAACCCATCCGATTTTCAAATTTCCATGGAAGAAATCTGTCAAAGAGCTATGCCTGTACTTAATGGACCAACTATTATCCGCAAAGATTTTCAAGAATTATACAGATTCTACCGCCAGGACAAGGAGCAGACGAATTTAAAACTGATTCCTTATTTCGCCTGGGCTAACAGAGGCGTAACAGAAATGAATGTCTGGTTTTTGAAAAATTAAAACCGTCTAAAAACGAATATGCACAAACACCGGAGCCGTACAGTTTACAATTCACGGCTTCGGTGTTTGATTTCTGTGTTCTTCTTTCCGTTTCAGTTGACAAACCCGTCAAAAACACATATACTACTTAAGAGACATTATACCGATAGAATCACAATACTAAGGAACCGTGCGGCTTTGTTTTCAGGGAAGCTGTCATGGCTGCCCAATACAAGTGGCATTGACGATTGGGTCTTGCGCAATGGATGTCTGTGAACCGTGTCAGGTTGGGAACAAAGCAGCACTAAACAGAATTTTCCATGTGCCGCAAGGGTGCCTGGTCCTAGTTAACTGTATTGGTAACGCATGGCAGTTTCCCTGAGGATAAAGGGCGGTTCTTTTTACAGTTCCACCCGCCGCATATAATATCCAAATTTTCCGATTTCCACTGCTCCATCGCATTCAAATCCTTCAAATCCGAACATGATTGCCACCATTTTTTCTCTCTCAAAATACGTTCCCGGCACTCCTAAATAAAAGCAGTTTCCTTCACCATTTCCAAGCTCTTTATCCGGCCCTAGAATCATATGCCGGTAATTATAAAATCCATGTAGCAAAAAACTATTATTTACAAGTCTCTGATAAGGGGCCTGTAATACAACAAAATCCTTCGGTTCTATAGATAAAAAAACTCTCTCGTCTCCAAACGGATGTACCTTTTTATAACACTGTTGAAGCTGTTCCCATTTATCACTGGCAGCCGATTGTAAAAGAAAAGCGGGTATTTCTTTCTCCGGTATGCTCTTTATGGAAACTTCCTTCCGTGAAATTTTTTTATCAGAAGTCTTCTCCCTCTCCAAATCTTTGTCCGCCGCAGACAATTCCTGACTTTTTTGTTTTTCGCCGTCATTTTCGCTCTCCTGCCAATATCCGGAAATTTCCCTTTGTTCATCTATGCGAATCAGTACGCCATAAATGTCTTCTTCCTTATATTCTTTTTCCCCAAATCGAGCAATACCATTTTGTACAATAAATGATCTGTGTGCATCCGCCCTTCCATGCTGCCCTGTTACGTTTCCCAACTCTATCCCTCCATTGTCAGATATAAGAAAAAGCGAATATTTTCTTCCAAAAAATATTCCCTCACTCTTTATATGTATGTCCAAAATAAAAGCATCCTTCTCCCGTGCTACACTTACAAATCCGGCGGAAACTTTTTTCAGTCCATTCTCCAATAAAGACAGATAAACAATTTTTTTCTCATATAAATACAACCTTATCCCTCCCAATAGTTCTTTATCCGGCTATTTGAAGTCCTCTATCGGCACCCCATCGGAATACCCCCATAACCTCGCCATGTATCTTTACGGGCTTTGCGGCCAATATGAAGCTTAGGGGCCAAGCTATTACGTTCTTTACTATTGTATTCGAAAATAAGGTTGTTCATTCCATATTGGAAATTTTCACAGATATTTAATGATTAACAGTTTGGTCTTTAGCCAAACTCTTTTTATTATTCTTCTAAGTCCAGATACCGCATATAACCATATACCATCATGGCAATTTTAAAGGTAAGTGCATCATCAAAGGTCCTCACATCAAGCCCGGTGAGCTTTTGCAATTTCTCCACTCTGTATACAAGCGTATTTCTGTGCACAAATAGCTGTCTGGATGTTTCAGACACATTCAAATTGTTCTCAAAAAACTTATTGACAGTAGTAACGATTTCTTCGTCAAAGTCTCCGGGATCGTTTTTTCCAAAAATTTCCTCAATAAAAATCTTGCACAAATTGGCCGGCAGCTGATAAATTAAACGTCCTATTCCAAGACTTCCATAAGAGTTTACCTTTTTTTCCACATAGAAAATCTTACCTACATTCAACGCCATCATTGCCTCTTTATAGGACTTAGATACATCCTTCAGCTCCTGCACAATGGTGCCATAGCCTACTCTGACATTCATCATAGCTTCTGTGCTCATCATATCCACAATTGTCTGCGCCGTATGCTCAACTTCCGTATACCCTTCTTTCTGGTCAAGTGCTTTTATCAAAATCACATTGCTTTCATCTACTGCAGTGATAAAATCTCCCGACTGGGAAGAAAACATGCCGCGCAAAAATTCAGCAGCTGTACCATCCTTTTCTGTGCCTGTCTCAATAATCAGCACCACTCTCGGTACCATCACCTCAATATGAAGCTTTTTGGCACGATTATAGACATCAACCAAAAGCAGATTATCCAAAAGCAGATTCTGGAAAAAATTATTGCGGTCAAACCGCTCCTTATAAGCCGTCAGCAACTGCTGCATCTGGCTGACCGCTATTTTTCCAATCAAATAAGACTCGTCATTATTACCTCTTGCAATCAGAATATATGCAAGCTCTCCCTCGTCTGTTATTTTAAATAAATGGTCTCTCCCTATAACCTGGCTGTCCGCCGGAGAGTCAACAAAACCTTTGATAATATATTCCGGTATATCACTGCTGTCAAAGGTAGACGCAACCTCTGTTCCATCCAAAGCAAATATCGCCAAATTTACTTTGGTAATGATTCGAAGTTCTTCAATGCAGTTCTCAATAATCTGTGTTGATATCATTTCCTTACATCCTTTCCAAACATTCATCCGGCACTTTGCTTTGCGCAAAAGCCGGTAGCGTCATATGCTTAAGCTCACCCACCAGCTTAGTAAATGGCAGATACCAGACTTGGCCGATCGTTTTTATGTTATCAAACGCTGACTTGCTTTGCAAGTAAGTTTATTGATCTTCCCGCAAATCCAGTAACAACAGTTCAGCCTTGCTGACTGTTACTTGCAAAATCCATTAAAAATCGCCTTCAGCGATGGGATTTTGCACTCCCTAACCATATTCTCACGGTCTGTGCAGTAAATGCACAGACCTGGCTGAATAGTTACCAAATCCATACATAAAAAAGGATGCCAATGGCATCCTTCTTTATGTATATACTTATTACTAGTTAGTAATAACATGCTCAGTTTCTTTGTCAAATACATGAATCTTATCAACATCAAATGCAAATCTAACTGTATCGCCAGGTCTTGCTGTTGTACGGGAATCAACTCTTGCCGTAATCGGGAATTCAGCCAAATCAAAGTATAAGTAAACTTCTGCACCAAGCAATTCATAAACCTTGATAGTTGATTCAAATACGCATTGAGCTGAGCTAACGAATGCTTCTGAATCATAAACATCTTCAGGACGAATACCAAAGGTAACTGTCTTTCCTGCATACCCGCCATCAATGAGTTTCTTAGCTTTTTCCTTAGGAAGGTTGATGCTCTTTCCAGCAACCTTAAGGCTTGCTGCATCACCCTTAACTTCTACTACCGCATCAAGGAAGTTCATCTGAGGAGATCCCATGAATCCTGCTACGAACAGGTTAGCCGGTTTCTCATACAAATTCTGAGGTGTATCTACCTGCTGGATAACACCATCCTTCATAACTACGATTCTATCACCAAGTGTCATAGCCTCTGTCTGGTCATGCGTTACGTAGATGATGGTGGTTCCTAATCTCTGATGCAGCTTAGCAATCTCAATACGCATCTGTACACGCAGCTTAGCATCCAAGTTGGAAAGAGGCTCATCCATCAGGAATACCTTAGGATTACGCACGATAGCACGTCCCATAGCAACACGCTGTCTCTGACCACCGGACAAAGCCTTCGGCTTACGATCAAGAAGAGCTGTCAGGTCAAGAATCTTAGCTGCTTCTTTTACCATCTTATCAATTTCATCCTTCGGAACTTTCCTTAACTTAAGTCCGAAAGCCATATTGTCATATACTGACATATGAGGATACAGAGCGTAGTTCTGGAATACCATAGCAATATCTCTGTCCTTAGGCTCAACATCATTTACCACTCTGTCACCAATCTTTAATTCACCGGAAGAAATGTCTTCCAGACCTGCAACCATACGCAATGTAGTAGACTTACCACAACCTGAAGGACCTACGAAAATAATAAACTCTTTATCTGCAATTTCAAGATTGAAATCTTTTACGGCTTCGAATCCATTGGGGTATTTTTTGCAGATATTTTTTAATGATAAACTTGCCATTTTATTTGCCTCCTTGGGATTTTTGACTCTGCATTAAGTATACATGAGATTTTCATTTCTGCCTATGCCACTATTCCACAAAGATTTTACAATGTATTAGAGAAAATGCTTATAAATATTTATGCTTTTGCCATCAAACAGCAAAACGTACAAAAAACAACGCCTGAATATAGTCACTTTGTACAATCGCTTTGCCAGCCTTTAAACCTCATATATAGACCCTTTAGTCTTCGGCAAATTGTTACGTAATGGGGCCCGTTCAGCTTACATTTGCTGCTGCGCTAGATTTCTTCCGTATGTTCCTGTACTTCTGTTTCTATGACATCTTTTGTACCTTTTTCCTTTTCGCCTTCTTCGTCTACGGCTACGGTCCACTCATAATCTCCAACAACTTCCTCCTGCTCCGGCTCAAAGCGTTTAAAAGTCTTATTGTACAAAAGCGCGCATAAAAAAGCCGGACCGGAAATTCCCAACAGAAAAACAAACGGAAAGGCCTGGAAGGAAAGCATCATAATCACAATAGGCAGAATCCAGAACACTATCATAAGAATTGTTTTGGGAAGGGTCAAAATGCCCATGTACAGAGAATTTCTAAATGTATTTTTAATTGTATTGTCAAATCTGGCAAGAACCGGAAACACATGCATGAGCGCCACTATTACAATCAGTCCCACCGCTAAAAGCGCCATCTTGATCCATGTGGGAAATGCAACATTAGAATAACGCATGATAAACACGTCCCCTGCCAGTACGCCAACCACCAGCAGAATAATCAGCCATATGATGGTTGCCTGCTTAAAATTCTGCTTAAAGGATTTAAAGAAACCTCTGGCAATGTATCCTTCTTCATTTCGAACCATCTTAAGGCACACGTAATTTAGTCCTGTCATAGCAGCTCCCACCGTAAAAATCGGGATACAGCAAATCAGTGTCAATAAATTTAATATGATTAAATCTGCCACTTTATTCAAAAAACTAAACAGCGGACTGTCCATGTTAAAAAATCTGCCCAAAACCTGTCCCTTCCTTTTCTTACGTATTCTTATGTATTTTTATACACCCATTTCATTATTATCTTATTTCTTATTCAGGCCTTTAGCTCTGCCCTAATTTTTTAGAAACTTTTCTGTACTGTTGGTTTAATTTGTGATAAGTAACCAGCGTCTTATCTACCCGGGTCTTTACATAATCCATAATCTCGCTCTGCCCATCCAAAAACAGGTTGACAATCATATTGTTGTATTTGCCCTTCTCCGCTTCTTTCCGCAGGAGCATACGCACTTCATCCCTGTCTAATGCCGGTCTGTAAGTCTTTTCTACCAAAAGCGCCGACACCGAATCCGCAAGCTGCAAAATCCATTGGCTGCGGTTCATCTGGGCTTCTTTAAGTCCTCTGGGATAGCCGCTTCCATCCCCCCGCTCATGATGGGTTGCCACAATACCTACAACCTCTTCTGCCATTCTATTTTTCAAAACCTTTTCCGCTAAAAGCACGTGCATCTTTACTTTTTTATATTCTTCCGGCGTCAGGTTCCTTGGCGCATCCATAATTCCGCTGGGAATCGCAAGCATCCCTATATCATGGAGCAGCGTCCCATAATAAAGCTGCTCTCTTTCCAGTTCATTCAGCCCCGCCTTCTGGCCTAAAATTTCCGCTATACACGTACAGGTAACGGCGTTAAACACCAAGCTTTCCTCTTTAAAGCCCTGGGTATACATAAGCATTTCAATGGATTTTTTCTTATCCGCATTGGTGAAGATCATGTACTCCGCAATCTCATCCAGCTCGGTTTTGTAATCGCCGCTTTGTACCTTGTTTATAACATCATATTTCTCTATGGCCTCTCTAAACAGGTCGAAGGACTCCTGGCTTAATATGGTGCCAATATGCTTTCTAAATCTGTTTACATCAAATTTATCCCCAAGAATCGTTGCATAAATATCAACTTTCTCCGCTAAATTTAAACAGGCCGTGATGTCTTTATGCTCGAAATCCATCCCCTGCAGCTGAGAATAATCCATATGATGATAAAGAATAATCTTGGCAAGTTCGCTTAAAGGAGATAAATATTTGAAAACCAGATACCCATAAACACTATGAGCCATGGTTTCCTTGAACTCATATTGAAGCATATCTTTCAGATTTTCCGTTTTATACGCACCAACATCATGCATAGAAGCCAAAAACACAAAATCAGCCAGCTCAAACTTCTCATAACCGCCTTTGCACTCCAGCATCTTATATAAATAATAAGCGACCCTGGAACCGTGGTCCATTGACTTGCGGTCAATCAGCTTTAAAGTGTCCCGCATCAGAAGAAAAATATCTTTACTGTGAATATATTCCATACATTCCACCTACATTCATTATAGCGTCTGCACACCTTCATTATCCTCAAATAATAATCGGCGGCAGTACGCCTCAACTTGTTTTAACGCAACTTTTTGTCTGAAAAGATGTATTCCATAGGCGTATACTTAATTCCATCCTGCCAAACCTGTGGCCCTAAGTCTCTGAAACCTACTTTATGGTAAAAATCAATCCCATAAGGCGCAGCATTTACCGTCAGCCTGCTTTTTCCCAGCTCATCCGCCACATAATCGGCCATCTTTTCAATCAATGCCCTGCCAATTCCCTGTCGATGATAATCTTTATCCACAAAGAGCAGAGAAATATGCATCTCATTCCGCAATGTAATCATGCCCACAATCTTACCCTTATCATAGGCTGCCATCATTTGATATATGCCCATAACAAACATCTGCTTTACACTTGAGTTTGTGATAAAATCTTCAAAACTTTTGACTCCCTCCTGGGTATAATCTGCCGCTTCAAACTCCAAGAAGGTTTTCCAGGCCAGCCCTATGGCCTCTTCCCACTCATCTTGGTCTGCAAAACGTATTTCGTAAGATAGTTCCTGTTCCATTGCCTTATCCCTTCATACAATACCATTGTATGATTATAGCAGAAAAAAAAAAATTTTACAATCACACCTGAACCATTTCTGCGCCTACCTGATTGACCAGCGGAAGGCCGTTTTCAAGCGCATAAGCATTTTCTAAAGTAACCTTGGCAATTGCCTGCATTGCCTCTTTTGTAAAAAAGCCCATATGAGAAGTGATAAGCACGTTGGGAAAGGTCATAAGCCGTGCCAGATTATCATCTGTGATGATATCGCCGGACTTATCCTCGTAAAAAACGCCTTCCTCCTCCTCATACACATCCAGGCCTACGCCTCCAAACTTTCCTTCCAGCATAGCGTCAATCAAATCTTCCGTATGAATCAGGTCGCCTCTTGAAGTATTTACCAGATAAACGCCCTTTTTCATTTTGGCAATTGTATCTTTGTTGATCAAATGCCTTGTATCCTTTGTGAGCGGACAGTGCAGTGATATGATATCCGAACTTTTAAACAGCTCATCAAGAGACACATACTCGGCCTCCAACCCTTCTACGGGATAAGGATCATAGCAAAGCACATGGGTCTGAAAACCATTCAAAATCCTGATCATGGCCTGCCCAATCTTTCCTGTTCCGATAACTCCAACTGTCTTTTCGTACAAATCCGTTCCCATAAGCCCGTTTAAGCTCATGTTAAATTCCCTTGTTCTATTATATGCTTTATGGGTCAGCCTGTTTACCGTAAGAAGCAGCGCCATGGCAAATTCCGCCACTGCCTCCGGAGAATAGCTGGGAACCCGGAGAATTACTATTTTATCCTCAGCCGCCTTAACATCTACATTATTAAAACCTGCGCTGCGAAGCAAAATTGCCTTAACCTTCATTTCATAAAGCGCGTCTATCATTTCGGCATCCACGTAGTCGTTGACGAATATACAGATTGCATCATATCCTTTCGCCATAAAAACCGTCTCCCGGTTGCAGGCTGCTTCAATAAAATGAATATCAAATCCGTATTCTTTTCCCATGGGCTCAAACCATATTTTGTCGTAAGATTTTGTACCGTAAAATGCAATTTTCATAAAATCCTCCATTCTTGCCAGCTACCCGCATTAGGTGCAGGCACTGTTTACAATTTCTGACCATTTGTCTGAGTGAAAAGAGCTGTAAATAAATAATTTTACCTTTATTTCTTCCAAATTATTTATTTACAGCTCCTAATCATTTTATTCTTCTACATTACTATATGAAGATTCCATCCGTATACTATAACTAATTTACTCCTGTTTCACCTTCACGACACACGTTCATGAAACTTACGAAAATAAGCTCACGAAAAAGTTTTTAACGGATTCCTTCAAATTACCAAAAAAACTGCCTACCGCATTGGATGCTGCATTTTTCACGGCACCTGTTAAAATTTCATCCACATGCTCCACAAAGTCAGCTCCATATTCCTGATAAAGGCTTTCCGTTTTATCCAACACATCTTCTGCCGAAAATCCCATACCCTCCAGCTTATTCATGGTATCTACCAGTTTCCTTGCATCATCCTTGGCAATCTCCACGCCGAATTTTTCTTTTCCTTCACGGATGGCATTTAAAAGCCCTTCCTCCGAGCTTAAATTTCCATCGGAAATTTTTTCCTTCAAAAAGGAAAAGACTTCTTTGGCCGTTTCCTCATCTACATTTTCAAAAATTGCCGAAAGCTCCTGTTTCACCTGGCCAATCACATCACCTGCTCCTGCTTTCTGACTATTCCCATCGGCAGCCCGGGCAGATACGCCAAACACCAGAAACAGTAGCAGTAAACCTGGTAAAATTATTAAAATTTTCTTTTTCATAAAACTCATTCCTCATGCTGTCAATTATCTAAAGCTGATATTCCTTCACCCGCTCCATAATCCACGGATAAATGTCCTCATACACCTTAAACTTATCCTTTTCGTTTAGTAATTCATGCCTGTCCCCCGGATAAAGCTTGAAAGAAATGCGCTCCATGCCCACCTTCTTAAAATCCTCAAAGGCCTTCTTCACGCCCTCCCCATAATTTCCCACCGGGTCCATATCCCCCGCGATAAAATGCACCGGAAGTTCTTCCGGCATCATCATTAAGTTTTCCTCCTGGTTCAGCCTGTCAATCAATGTAAACAAGGTTTTAAATCCATTGACAGTAAAGGTAAATCCGCACAGTTTATCCTTCCTATAAGCATCCACCACGGCTTCATCCGTGCAAAGCCAGTCAAAGGAAGTTATTGCACCTGGTATTTTTTGATTATAATTACCAAAGGCAAGCTTGTCCATTAACTTTGCAGTATGCTTTGAGCCCAAAAAGAAACCCTGCACTGCCATCATCAATTTGCATACCTTTACAAGAGCCTGCGGCTGCGAGCCGGTTCCGCATATAATCGCGCCCTGTATTCCTGTTCCATATTTAAACAGATAATTGCGGGTAATGAAAGAACCCATGCTGTGCCCTAAAATAACATAGGGTACCCCTGGATATTCCTCCTGTGTCATTTTTTTCAGACGGTGAACATCTCTTACCACCACCGTAGCCGGATCCTGCTCGCAGAAATACCCGTACGTTCCATCCTCTCCCACGCTTTTTCCGTGTCCTAAGTGATCATCTCCGGTTACCAGTATTCCCTTCTCCCCCAAATACTGTGCCAGAGCTTCATACCGCTCAATATACTCTGCCATGCCATGGACCACCTGCAAAATACAAACCACTTTCCCCTCAGGTACCCACCTGACGGCATGTATCTTTGTCATCCCATCTCTGGAATCAAACGTAAATTCTACCTTTTTTACCATTGTAACCTCCCTTTTTGCGCCAGTTCAGGCACACCAAACCGCCTCCATTTTGCCGGACTCGGTGTGGAAAATTCATACAGGATTATCCCCCTTAGAGCTTCCCCTAAAATACTCTAACAAATTTCTGCACCTGAAGGCATTTCCTTTTCCGGCGTAAGCAGCGCCAGATTTCCTTCCGCATCCTCTGCGCACAGCAGCATCCCCTCGGAAACCACTCCTGCCAAGGTAGCGGGTTTTAAGTTAACCAGCACCATAACCTTTTTGCCCACCATCTCTTCAGCGCTGTAATGCTGCTTAATACCGGAAACAATCTGCTTTACCTGGCTGCCTATGCGTACCTGCGAACACAGCAGCTTCTTTGACTTTTGAACCTCCTCACAGGCTATGATCTCCCCAACCTGGAACTGCATTTTGTCAAACATGTCATACGTAATTTCCGCCTTGGGCTCAAGATCGATCCCTTGTGCGGTTTCCTGCCCGCTATCCTTATTATCCCCCGTCTGTTCCTTTCCGGCTGTCTTTTTTCTTTCCTCAAACATGGCCTCCGCCTTCTCCACAACTTCCTTCACATCCAGACGCGCAAAGAGAATTTCAGGCTTCTTTGTCACCTCATTGCCCGAGGAATACTTTCCAAACTCTATAAGCTCATCAAACCCTCTAAGCTCTGTGTTAAGCTGCCCGGCAATTTTCTTTGCCGTAGAGGGCATGAAAGGCTCAAGTAAAGATGCCCCGATTATAATGCTCTCAACCAGATTATAAAGCACTGTGGACAATCGGTCTTTTTTTGCCTCATCTCTGGCAAGCACCCATGGCTCCGTTTCATCAATATACTTATTGCAGCGTTTAAACAGCGCAAAGATTTCCGTAAGGGCATCCGCCACCCGCAGTTCTTCCATTTTAGCCGCTGCCTTTTCATAGGCGCTGACTGCAACTGCCTTAAGGTCTTTGTCCACATCCTCGCCCCATCCTTTATCAGCCACTACGCCGCCAAAATATTTATTACTCATGGAAATGGTTCTGTTAACTAAATTTCCAAGGGTGTTGGCAAGGTCTGAATTGATCCTCTCAACCATCAGCTCCCATGAAATCGTGCCGTCACTTTCAAAAGGCATTTCATGAAGCACGAAATAACGGACTGCATCAACCCCAAAGAAATCTACCAAATCATCCGCATAAAGTACATTCCCTTTGGACTTACTCATCTTTCCATCTCCCTGCAAAAGCCATGGATGTCCAAAAATCTGCTTCGGCAGCGGCTCTCCTAAGGCCATCAGGAAAATAGGCCAGTATATCGTATGGAAACGAATGATATCTTTTCCTATCAAATGTAAATCAGCAGGCCATAGTTTATGATATTGCTCCGTACTATCCCCTCCGCATTCATAGCCAATGCCTGTGATATAATTGGTTAACGCATCAAGCCATACATAAATCACATGTTTATTATCGAAGTCCACCGGAATCCCCCATTGAAAGGAAGTTCTCGAAACACACAAATCCTGAAGCCCGGGAAGAAGAAAATTATTCATCATTTCGTTTTTGCGGGATACGGGCTGAATAAATTCCGGATGGCTGTTGATATGCGCAATCAGTCTGTCCGCATACTTACTCATCTTAAAAAAATATGCCTCCTCCTTGGCCGGTTTCACCTCCCTGCCGCAGTCAGGACATTTGCCATCCACAAGCTGGGATTCTGTCCAGAAGGACTCGCAGGGCGTACAGTAAAGCCCCTCGTAAGCGCCTTTGTAAATATCTCCCTGCTCATAAAGCTTTTTAAAAATTTTTTGAACCTGTTTTTCATGGTAATCATCCGTTGTGCGGATAAAATGGTCGTAAGAAGTATCCATTAAATTCCACAGATTCTTAATGGTGCCTGCTATACCGTCCACATATTCCTTAGGCGTAACCCCCGTCTCCTGCGCTTTTAACTCAATCTTCTGTCCGTGCTCATCGGTGCCCGTCTGGAAATATACATCATAGCCGTCTTTTCTCTTAAATCTGGCAATACTGTCAGCCAGCACAATTTCATAACTATTGCCGATATGCGGTTTCCCCGAAGTATATGCAATAGCTGTTGTCATGTAATACTTTCCTTTATTCATGTCCAATTCCCTCCTAAATGAACCACTCCATATTCTTTCGAAATTCGCGTAAGTCTGCGCAACAAACCAGGCCGGCCGAACGTTAACAAAAACTGCCTTCTATCCGTTGACAGAAGACAGCCCTTTGTCACATTTCTTCCTCAATAAGCCGGCCCGCAGTGCATAGCGGTGTTTGATCAATAAGCCGACTTGCAATGCATGGCAGCGTTTGATTTTTGCGTATAAACATTATCCAATATATTGTTAGCCTATCACAAACACTTTATATTGTCAAATATTATCAAATATATCCATAGAAATGAATTTATGAATGGAATTTTTGGGGATTTTTACTAGAATCATTGGGAATTTCAAGGATATACCTGCTTTAGCCTGGTATGCCGTCTATATCAAAAGCGGCAAATCCCCAGGCGGTGGAGCGCCTGGGGATTGCCTTTTTATACGAAAACTAAGGGATTAGATAATAGCAATTTTATTCCACGTCCTGTAAAGCGTCAAAATCTTCCTCTCCGGTACGTATCTTAACCACCTTTCCAACATGGTATACAAAAATCTTTCCATCGCCAATATGTCCGGTATAAAGAGCTTTTTTCGCCGCCTCTATTACTGCGTCAACAGGGATTTTGCTGACAACCACCTCCACCTTAACTTTAGGAAGCAAAGTTGCGTCAAGCTCAACGCCGCGGTACATCTCCCCTGCGCCTTTCTGAACACCGCATCCCATGACCTGCGTCACTGTCATACCGGTTACGCCCAAATCGTTCATAGCTTTCTTTAAGCTGTCATATCTGGACAGTTTCGCGATAATTGCCACTTTATAAATTCCGGTAGGTTCTGTATCAGGCGCCACAACCTTCACTGCCGCTGCCTTTTGGGCAGAAGAAGCAGCCTCATAATCTTCCGTTCCAAGGCTTGTATTTTCATTTACTTCCATTGTCATTGTATTGGAAATATCCATAATGCTAAAGCCTGCATAAGCGGAGCTAAGGCCATGCTCACAGGAATCCAGTCCTATAATTTCTTCTTCCTGACTGGCCCGAAGTCCAATTGAAGCCTTGATAATCAGAAAGGCAATTGTAATTGTAACCGCTGTCCATATTGCCACTGCCAAAGTTCCAGTCAGCTGAATCCCCAGCTGCCTAAAACCGCCGCCATAGAAAAGGCCTGCTACGCTGTCATTTAAAGGCGCTGATGTGGTTGCAAAAAGACCTACCGCAATCGTGCCCCAGATTCCATTTAAACAGTGCACCGCAACTGCTCCTACAGGGTCGTCAATATGTAATTTATAATCCAAAAACCATACGCCAAACACTACCAAAAGGCCTGCAACCGCCCCTATGATAAGAGAGCCGGCCACATCCGTCACGTCACAGGGCGCCGTAATGGCAACCAACCCTGCCAAAGAAGCATTTAAACTCATAGATACATCTGGCTTGCCATATTTAATCCAGGTAAATACCATACAAACCACAGTGGCAATTGCAGGTGCAACCGTTGTTGTCACAAATACAGAGCCAAGCTGTTCCACACTGGTACAGGCAGCCCCATTAAACCCGTACCAGCCCAGCCACAAAATAAACACTCCAAGACATCCAATCGGAAGATTATGTCCGGGAAAAGCGTTTACCTTTGTAACCTTTCCGCTCTTATCCGTTACGAATTTTCCAATTCGGGGACCAAGCACCTTAGCGCCAATCAAGGCCGAAATGCCGCCCACCATATGAATCGCACAGGAGCCTGCAAAATCATGGAAACCCATCTGTGCCAGATAGCCGCCACCCCAGATCCAGTGTGCTTCAATTGGATAAATCAAAGCTGAAATAATCGCCGAATAAATACAGTAGGATATAAATTTTGTTCTTTCGGCCATTGCACCGGAAACAATAGTCGCAGTGGTTGCACAAAATACAAGGTTAAACACAAAATTGGACCAGTCAAAATCCCCATAGGAAGTAAAAATGTCAAAACCGGGCTTTCCTATAAAGCCCATCACATCTTCACCTAGCAGCAAGCCAAAGCCAATCAAAATAAAAACAACCGTGCCGATACAAAAATCCATCAGATTTTTCATCAGTATGTTTCCTGCATTCTTTGCTCTGGTAAAACCGGTCTCCACCATTGCAAAGCCTGCCTGCATCCAAAATACCAGCGCGGCTCCAATCAGGAACCAGACACTAAATACTTCACCACTTACGGCGCTCATAATTTCTTCTGTCATAATTTTTCCTCCTCATCAAACCCTGACCCGCTCTATGTCAGCTTAACGAAAAAGCGGAGCAAAGGCCTTGCCTTATACAAGCTCCTTTGCTCCGCTTTTCTTAAAATATTTGTCAAATGCGTCATATCCTGCGAATCAGTTTATTGAATAAAAAAAGTGCTATGGCTATTCCACAGCACCTTCGCTTCGTATGACATAATAGCACCCTGTTTATTTCCTGTCAATCTTTTTTTGTATTTTTTATAGAGTTTTTTATAGAGTTCTTATAAATAATTCATAATTATGACATTCCACACTGACTCTGCTGTCAAATATAAATCCCAGTTTATCAAGCAGCTTTTTTGAAACAAGATTGTCTTTATCAACAAGCGCCTGTACCTGCCCAAAAGCAAGCTCTTTTTTTGCATAGGCAAGAATAGCTGTACAAACTTCAAATCCATATCCTTTATGCTGATGCGTCACATCTATCACAAATCCAAGCTCCGGCAGCTCATAGCCTTTGCGGACGCTTAAGCCCGCCCGGCCAATCACCCGGCCTGTTTCTTTTAAGAGCACTGACCACAATCCGTAGCCATAAAACCCATAAATTTGATCAATATATGCCTTCATATAGTCTTGTTCCAGTTCTTTGTCCTCGTACAAATCCTCCATATAAAAGGTCACAGATGGTTCACTGTAAATCCGATAAAATGCCTCTACATCCTCTACCGTACTCTCACGGACCCTTAACCGCTCTGTCTCAAAAATATCCCAGGGCAGACCTGCCATCCTTTTATATGCTGCTTCATAAGTCTGATACTCCACTTGAAATATATCTTCCATACCATATTGCACGGAAGGAAAGCTTTCCTTTCGATTCCCTTCATGGTACAAAGCAACCACATACCAGCCCTCCTTTAGGAGTTGGCTGGCAGCATCCGGGATATCAGTTATCGCCAATGTTTCAAATCTTCGATTTTCCAATCTGTGTGCCTCTCCACCTGATTTTTGTATCTCTGCTGCTCTTTTTACTTTTATCTCCACCTGTTTCGGACGTATATTTTCACAGATTTCACTCTTTCGTTGATAGACAACTTTATAATATTCTTCGGATAATAAGAATAAGATATATTTTAGCATTGTAATGTTCCTTCACTTCCTATAAAATAAATACCGTAATTACTATAATACTGTATTTTATAACGAAAAGAAAGGAAGTTATCACTATGGCTCAAAATCCTGTTGTGACAATTACAATGGAAAATGGAGATATGATTAAGGCGGAACTTTATCCCGATGTTGCTCCCATCTCCGTGAACAACTTTATCAGTTTGATTCACAAAAATTTTTATGACGGACTAATTTTTCACCGTGTCATCCGTGGGTTTATGATTCAGGGAGGGGATCCGGATGGCAACGGCTGCGGCGGTCCCGGTTACAGCATTAAAGGTGAATTTTCTGCAAACGGCGTAGAAAATTGTTTAAAGCATACGGAAGGTGTTCTTTCCATGGCTAGAAGTATGGCGCCAGATTCAGCCGGATCTCAATTTTTTATTATGCATAAGAATAGTCCTCATTTAGATGGACAATATGCTGCTTTTGGAAAAGTAATTGAAGGTATGGATGCGGTGAATCGCATTGCTGAGACAGCTACTGATTACAATGACAGGCCTCTTCAAAATCAGGTAATGAAAGAAGTCACCGTAGAATGCTTTGGAGTAGAATATCCTGAACCGGAACGGTACTAAATTCACAAAATTATACGTTCATATTTTGTTCATACTTAATTTAAAAAAACTTAATCGCAATTACATTCTTTAGACATTTCTGTATCCTATACTAACATCATAAGATACAACAAAGAACAAAAACAAACGCCATACACAAGTAATTGATTTATTAATAACTTTTTCATAATAAATGCCAAGTAAACATGCCGTTTACTTGGCATCCTCCCTTTCTAATGGTTTTCCGCATTTTATACTTGTGCTTTTTCTCTTTTTCCTGTATAGTAATATACGAATCAATGAGGATTTACTGGTAAAGTAAATTCTCTTTTTTTAACTTAAAACAGAAGACAATGTGAAAACAGGTAAATTTTCTCGCATTGCAGCTGGCAAGAACGGAGGATGATTATGGAAAATGTTATGAGCGTTATCGCAACGGTAAACGGTGCTATAAACGGTGTGGTATGGGGTATCCCTATGCTAATCCTGATTATAGGCACAGGTATTTACATGACGGTGGGAATGAAGTTTTTCCAGATTACCCACATAAAACACTGGATGAATGAAACCTTCCTTGCAATTTTTAAGAAAAAGCATGTAACTGCCCACACGGACAAAAATGAAAATTCTATCTCTCAGTTTCAGGCGCTCTCTACTGCCTTAGCTGCTACCATAGGTGTGGGAAATATTGCCGGTGTGTCAGGCGCCATCATCACAGGCGGCGCCGGAGCGGTATTCTGGATGTGGCTTTCGGCACTGTTTGGTATGATGACCAACTATTCCGAAAATGTACTGGGTATCTATTACCGGCGTAAAAACGAAAAAGATGAATGGTCCGGGGGTGCTATGTATTATCTGCAGGACGGATTAAAAGGGAAAAAAGGAATCGGTATTTTTGCAAAACCCCTGGCCATACTTTTCGCCCTTTTCTGTGTATTTGCTTCCTTCGGAATCGGCAATATGACACAAGTACATGAAATCGCAAGCTCTCTGCAGGATACCTTTAAGATTCCCCCCATTGCAACCGGCATCATCATCGCCGTTGTTGCCGCACTGGTTATCCTGGGCGGAATTAAAGCAATCGGTAATGTGACGGAAAAAATTGTTCCCCTTATGGCATGCGCTTACATACTTGGCACCGTAATTGTGCTAGTTATGAACATCACATCTGTTCCTGCCGTGTTTGCTGCTATCTTCGCCAATGCCTTTGGCCTTCGCCCTATTGCAGGCGCCACTGTTGGTATCATGATTAAGCAGGCTATGACCATGGGCTTTAAGCGTGGTGTTTTCTCCAATGAAGCAGGACTTGGCTCCTCTGTTATGGTTCATTCGGCTTCCAACGTAAAAGAGCCCATTGTCCAGGGTATGTGGGGCATTTTTGAGGTATTCTTTGACACCATTGTAGTTTGTACTCTGACAGCCTTTACCGTACTGTGCTCCGGCTTGATTGACCTTGAAACAGGTGAAGTACTCACCTCTACGACTGGCGCTTCTTTGGTAAGTGAGGCCCTCTCACAAGGTCTCGGCACACTAGCCGGAAGCTTTGTTGCAATTGCCATTTGCCTGTTTGCTTTTTCTACCGTTTTAGGGTGGTCCTTCTACGGTACCAAATCCTGCGAGTACTTATTTGGCACAAAAGCAACGATTGTATACAAAATTATCTTTGTTGTTTGTATCGTATTTGGCGCTACCATGAGCTTTGATCTGGCATGGGCAATTGCCGATACTTTAAATGCTCTCATGGCCATTCCCAACCTGATTGGCGTTCTTGCGCTTTCCGGCACCGTATTTGCCATCACAAAAAATTATCTGGCCCGCAAGGTCACAAAAACAGATGTAAATGCAAAGCCAATGCTCTCCTTTGATCCCGCCATTCAGAACATGCAGGAAAAATCCTTAGAGCAGGATCTTGCATAATAAGTCAAAAAATGCGCGGCATTGGTCAAATGGATGCCCCACATCTTTTCAACGCTTCGCTCATAGGAATAAATTTTGTATAAGCAAGGGGCTGCCGCAAAATGCGACAGCCCCTTTCATTGCCCTATCACGCTATTTCATCCAGGAAAAATCATTCCCATTACTGCCGTTACTACCATCTCCGTTTATATGATTCTCACCATGATACCCTGTATCTGTCCTAAATTCCAACGGCTTATTTAACTGCTGTTCTTTCAGATTTTGAATGGCGCGTACGATAATAAACACAGAAATCCCAAAATTAATGATTACAAAAAATGGAATATTAATTGGCAGGAAGGATATCACCGCCTTTATAAGCAGCGGCAGCGTTCTGCTGTAAATTCCCAAAAGATACAACTGCCCAAAGGTTATCTGATGCTTCATACAGGAAGCTGCAACCATACCCAGAAGCGCTACAAACAATACGCCGAAGAAAAACAAGGCACTCATCCAGATGTATGCCAAAATCATAAACATCACAATGATTAGGTTGATAAATGGCACCCACCGCATCCAGTCTTCCTTGTCACACGCAAAATCCAGATCTGAGAAATAAAATCCCTGCACCTCTCCGCTGGACTTTAAAATCATTTTTTCCGAATCCATCAGGATAACATTGGTGTAGCTGTAAAGGTACTCCTCCATCTCATCTGCATCATAAAACACATATTCAGGGTCGGTATCAATACACACATAGGTACTGCCCTCATCATATTCGATTACGTCTTCCACCCACAGTTCTCCGTCTGAAAGCTCAAAATCCGGAATATTTTCATCCAGCAATGCGCCTATACCACCTGTACGAATCTGAAATTTTGCAAATGGAATCAGCATTGTTATCGCAAAGTAAATCAGCATCAGCACAATGCCAAATAAAAAAACCTTAGACTTTTTGTTGTTTAAAAATTCCTTATAGCTTTTGTAGCTGTAGATAGAAAGTGCCATTTCCTTAAATATATTCATCTGCTTCCTCCTAGATATCTAATATCCACTTTCTTAAATGCCCGCTATAAGAAGCGCTATCCCAAATACCAGAATCACCGAAATTATCACGACTGCCACATTTAGCAGCACTCTTACTGCCACATTCATTTTTCTGTTACAAGAAATTGACGTTGTCAAGGCAATTCCAATAATTGCCAGTAAAGCTCCTAAAGCTCCATTAAAGAAATTCAGACAATGCAATACCAAAAATACATAAGACCATGCCGGCATTTTAATGGGTACATATTCCTCTCCTGTAGCGCAGTCCCTATTATCAATTGCAAGAACAGGAGCGCTTAAATTTTTCATCACCAGAAGAGCCTTCTTAGAACCAATCGGAACTTCATATTCTTCATGTGTCAGTCCTGTTTTTTTCTTATACTGGCTTAATTTCAGGACATCGCCATTCACCATCAGTTTTCTGCCTTTCAATTCAATGTCATACGCTCTCTCATCAATTTTTACACTCCATTTCTTACCCACTACGATTCCCTCCTTATTTATAAAATGCCGCCATGCTCTGCAAGCCGGCTTATTGTATGAAATATGTTCTCCTTCATAAACCGGTTTGTTATATGAAATCCGGTCTCATCTCAAAAGCTGCTTATTACACTTAAAAGGCTGTCCATCTCATCATATGGGCAGCCTTTATTTTGATGCTGAAATCTTATTCTGTTAAGCTTTTCCAATAGAACCAAAAATTTCCATCTTTTCCTTAACAGTAGCCTTGATTGCTTCAAAGCCAGGAGCAAGAAGCTTACGAGGGTCAAATCCCTTGCCTTCCAAATCCTTGCCTGCTTCAATGTACTTACGTGTAGCAGCTGCAAAAGACAACTGACATTCTGTGTTTACGTTAATCTTTGCAACGCCTAAGGAAATTGCCTTCTGAATCATTTCCGTAGGGATTCCTGTACCACCATGCAGAACCAAAGGCATATCTCCTGTCAGTTTCTGGATCGCATCCAAAGTCTCAAAGGATAATCCCTGCCAGTTTGCAGGATATTTACCATGAATGTTACCAATCCCGGCTGCCAGGAAATCAATTCCCAAATCAGCGATCGCTTTACACTCATTGGGATCTGCGCACTCACCCATACCAACTACACCGTCTTCTTCGCCGCCGATAGAGCCAACCTCTGCCTCAATGGAGATTCCTTTTTCATGTGCTGCTGCAACTAATTCTTTTGTCTTAGCTACATTTTCTTCGATCGGATAATGGGAACCATCAAACATAACAGATGAAAAACCAGCTTCGATACATTTATAGCAGTGCTCATAGCTGCCATGGTCTAAATGAAGGGCTACAGGAACTGTAATATTCTGATCTTTGATAAGGCCTTTCACCATACCAACTACCACATCATATCCGCCCATGTACTTACCTGCACCTTCGGATACGCCAAGGATAACAGGTGAATTGTTTTCCTGTGCTGTTAACAGGATGGCCTTGGTCCACTCAAGGTTATTAATGTTGAACTGACCAACTGCATAGTGGCCTGCTTTTGCTTTTTGAAGCATTTCTGTTGCTGATACTAACATTTTGTTTACCTCCGTTAAATTTATAACACTCTGGTTGTCCTTAATTATACTCCATTCTGCATGAAAATGGAATAAATTTTATAAATATTTGACAACTTTTCGTAACAGTTCGTTACTTTTCACACATTGGTATCCGGATACGCAATGCCTGTTTCTGATTTTGAATCTTTACCTCTTTATGCTTACCGCCGAATTCTCCATCTAATGTCCAGGCAACCTCCTCTTGTGAATATACTTTAAGTGTTTTGGCCTTAAAACAGTACATGCAGTCCGTATTTATATTTCGGTTTACTAAAGCGGCCATAATTAAGTTTAATTCCATAGCATTGGAGGGCTTTTTAATCAAGGTGACCTCGAACTCTCCATCATCTAGCTTCACATTTTCTCCTGTAATGTTCTTAAAGCCTCCTACTGAAATAGAATTCGTAACCATGCCAAATAGAAACTCACCTTCCACTGAAAACTCGTCACCCTCTATTTTCATTTCATAAAATTTTACCGCCGAAAGCCGCCGCATACCCTCTAATATATATGCCATATGGCCTAAAATATTCTTCATATCCTGACGGGTTTCATAAGATACATCGGTAAAAATTCCAAACGCCGCGATATAAACAAAAATATCATTGTTAAAGGAACCAATGTCACATCCAAAGCTTTCTCCGTCCACAATTGCATGAGCTGCGTCAATCATATTCTTAGGGATATGAAGACTTTTGGCAAAATCATTGGTGCTCCCGGCAGGCACATAACCGATTGGAATTCTTCTTTCACACTGCATCATTCCTGTCACCACTTCATCCAATGTGCCATCCCCGCCGCTGCAGGCGATGATATCATAGTACCCAAGCTTTCTTTCTTTGACCGCTTTAATCCCATCTCCCTTAGACTGGGTAGGATAAGCAACCACTTCAAATCCCGCCTTCGTAAAAATATCAATGATATCCAGCAAATTGCTTCTGATTTTCGCCTTTCCCGCTCTGGGATTATAGATAAAAAGCATTTTTTTCTTTTCCATAGCATATCCTCCGCAAGGCAATCTGTCAAACACGATCTCTTTTCATCAGCCGGCTTGCCAAAGCATTGTCCTTCTTCGTTAACCGGCTTACCTAGCAAAAAAAGGCAAAGCGTATGCTCTGCCCTTATACTTCCCTCTTAATCAGTCCTGTTTTCTTTCTCCGCTCAGGTATTCTTCCATTCCGCTCATTGCTTCCTGCTCGTCTTCCCCGTTTGTTATTACCTTTACTGACTCTCCATTGTCCAAAGCAAGACTCATCATGCCCATAATACTTTTTGCATTCACTTTCTTTCCTTCTGCTTCAAGGTAAACAGAACTCTCATACTGGCTGGCTACCTGTACCAGCATTGCTATGGGTCTGGCTTCAAGTCCACCGCTTAACTGAATTTTGATAAATTTTTCACTCATAACAAATCCTCCTTTACCCCCTAATCTTTTCAGCCATATCACTGAGCTTTCGTAATCTATGGTTCACACCAGACTTGCCTACTGGTGGATTAAGGTACTGACCTAATTCCTGAAGAGAATTTTCCGGATGTTCAAGCCTAACTTCTGCCATCTGCCTTAAATGTTCCGGCAGATTTGACAAATCATAATTTTTCTGCAAAAAAAGAATATCCTCTATCTGTTTGCTGGCAGCATAAACCGTCTTCGTAATATTAGCTGCTTCACAATTCACTTTCCTGTTAATGGAATTTCTCACTTCTTTTTCAACTCTGAGACTCTCAAGCTCCATCAGGGAAATATGCGCTCCTATTACATTTAGCAAATCAACGATTCCCGCGCCTTCCTTTAAATACACTACGTAATACTTCTTCCGTCTGACAATTTTGGCTTCAATTTCAAAGCTGGAGACGGTCTGTCTAATCTGCAGAGCCTGTGGTTCATGTTCGCACACAAACTCCAAATGATATCCTTTCTTGGGGTCGCTCATGGAACCGATACATAAAAAAACACCCCTGAGGAATGCCCGTCTACAACAACTATTTTTTAAAAGCAGCGGGTTAACCTGCTCTGAAAGCTCATGCATATATCCGGTTTCATCTAAAATTTTAACCGCCTGTAATACTTTAACCGCATTATTAATAATAAATGTTTTCTTCAATAATGTAAAGTACTTTCTTACTACAAATGGATTTTCGGGACATATGGAAATGTTTTTAAGTTCATCCGCGCTGACTTTTTTATTACCCTCCCAGCCAGACGGATCAATCTTACATCCAAAATGAATCAAAGCCGCCAGCTCTGCCAATTGGCAATGTCTCGGTTCCGGTACTATTTTTTCCAATTCTTCCTTCACATCCGTTGAAAATGACATATACTCACCTTTATATCCATCCAACAGAAAAATGCCCTATTTTGGCATTTTTCTAAATGTTGTTATGTTGTTCTTAGACGGCATTTTTTGACGTCTTAGAACTTCTCTTCACATTAATCCCCCATTCTTGCCAACAGCCCGCAAATTTAGGCGCAAGCACAAATTTGTTGATTGAAAAATCTCTGATTTTTCAATCTATACTCCTTGTCCCACATCCCGATGCGCAATCTTGATTCCATATCCGCTTTTATCTTTCATGCGTCCATATAATTTGTTGGCTAACGTAACGCTTCTGTGCTTTCCCCCGGTACAGCCAATCCCAATCACCAGCTGGTACTTACCTTCTTTGATATAATTGGGAATTAAAAATTCTATCATATCCGCAAGCTTATCAATAAACGTATGCGCTTCCGAAAAGCTCATAACATAGTCCTGTACTTCCTTATCATTTCCTGTCTTATATTTCAACTCATCTATATAAAAAGGATTGGGCAAAAATCTCACATCAAAAACCAGATCTGCATCTGCCGGAATGCCATGTTTAAATCCAAAGGACAAAATCGTAACCATCAGATTGTGGTATTCCTCATTCCGCACAAAAATACGATCCAGTTCCTCCTTCAATTCCCTTGTCAGCAAATTGGAGGTATCGATTACATAATCTGACTTATTTCTAATCGCACTTAAAATAGTCCGTTCCTTTTTGACGCCGTCCTCTATCCGGCCATCCGGGGAAAGAGGATGCATTCTTCTGGTTTCCTTATAACGTTTAAGAAGCGTCCCATCGCTTGCCTCCATAAAGAGAACTTCAAAAACATAACCGTTCTCTTTCAGCTTCTCAAGTATCTCCTGGGTCTCTCCAAAAGATTGGTCCGCCCGCACATCCAGTCCTAAGGCCACCTTTCTAACCTCGCCGCCGGGTACAGCAATCAGCTCTACGAACTTCTCAATAAGAGGAACCGGAAGATTATCCACACAATAAAAACCGGCATCTTCCAACATCCGCATTGCCGTGCTCTTTCCGCCGCCGCTCATACCCGTTACAACCACAAAACGCATGCCGTACCTCCTTAAAAATCACCCAGAAAAATTACTTCCTTTTCAAGGGTGACTCCAAATTTATCCTTAACCCTTTCCTGTACTTCCCAGATTACCTGCGCAATATCCGCCGCTGTGGCAGTGCCGGTATTGATTACAAACCCACAGTGTTTTTCCGAAACCATAGCCCCGCCAACCCGGTATCCTTTCAGTCCGGTGTCCATAATCAGTTTCCCTGCAAAATATCCTTCCGGTCTTTTAAAAGTGCTGCCTGCACTGGCATACTCAATAGGCTGCTTTTCTCTCCTCTTTTTGGCAAGCGCCTCCATCCTTTCAAAAATTTCTTCTTTCTTTCCCGGAACAAGCCCAAGTAACGCACCTATCACCACAAAAGGTCTGTTTTTTATGACGCTGGTACGATAGCCAAATTCCATGGATGCATTGTCAAGGGTAAGAATTTCACCCTGATCGCTTAAAACCGTTACCTCCTTGACAACCTGCTTCATCTCTCCGCCATAAGCACCGGCATTCATCACGATACCGCCCCCTAAAGTTCCCGGAATCCCCGAGGCAAATTCAAGGCCGGAAAGCCCGTTTTCCTGGGCACATCTGGCCGCCTGAATCATAGCAAGGCCTGCGCCTGCCCTGATGCAGGCGCCCTCTACCATAGCGGTTCCCATTTTACTTCCAATCTGCAAAACAATTCCTTTGTACCCTTTATCTCCTACCAGAAGGTTACTTCCATTTCCCAACACGAAATAGGGAACACCCACTGTCTTCAAATAAGGGATCAGCTTCTCAAGCTGTCTGATACTGCTGATCCGCACCAGGCACTGCGCCCTGCCTCCCACCCGGAAGGTCGTATGTTTACACATAGGTTCATCTAAGAGAATATCCTCCCCTGGCACATTGGCCTTAATAAATTCATGAATTGCTGAACTGATTTTTTCCACCTTTACACCCTTTGCGTATCCAGGCAAAGCCTCCGATACCATTCCAATCAATCATTTGCTCTCTTAAGCCTCAAGCACCAGCTTGGCAGAGCCATATATACCTGCGTCATTCCCCAGGGTTGCAAGCGCAAACTTTACATCCCTGTTGGCATGAAAAACATTTTTAATAAAATGGGGCTTGATATACTCCATCAAGACTTCCCCTGCCTTTGATACGCCGCCGCCAATTACAATCGTTTCCGGATTCACAACGCCTGCGATTACGGACAGGCCATCTCCCAGATATTTTCCAAACTCCTGCGCAATCTCTATGGCAAGGGCATCCTTTTGCTTGACTGCATCAAAAACAGTTTTTGCACTGATCTCACCCCCACGAAGAATGCTTTCTTTATCACTTTCTGCCAGCTTTCTTACTGCCAGCCTTGTAATCCCTGTTGCAGATGCATATTGCTCAAGACATCCCTTATTACCGCACCCGCAGCACTCTGCCTCATCATCCTCCACATGAATGTGTCCGATTTCACCGCCTGCGCCTATGGCTCCTGTCAGCACCTTGCCTTCTACAATTATGCCGCCGCCAACACCTGTGCCAAGCGTCACCACAATCAGATTCTTACTTCCCTGGCCGCCACCTTTCCACATTTCTCCAAGAGCTGCCACATTCGCATCATTTCCTGCCATAACAGGCACATGCAGAATATCCTCCAATGTATTTTTGATACTGAAGGTTCCCCATCCTAAATTCACCGCCTTGTGCACAACACCCTCACTGTCAATAGGCCCGGGAGCCCCCACGCCAACGCCTGCCACTTCTGAAACGTTAACCTGCTTTTCCGCAATTTTTTCCTGGATGCTCTTTGCAATATCAGGAAGAATATGACTGCCGTCCTCCTCCGTTCTTGTAGGGATTTCCCATTTGTCCAGAAGGTTTCCCTCCACATCAAAGAAACCAAGCTTTACTGTTGTTCCGCCAATGTCCACTCCAAATACATATTTGCTCATAAATAGCCCTCTCTTTATCTTTATTATTGTTCTTTTATTTTATGCCTTCATCAGGAAAAATTTTTATAACAATTCATCTGCAGCCTTAGCTGAATTGTTACAAATTTTAATCGTCCTCGTCTTCCTCCCGCTTCCTTAATAGAGATTCCTGGACCCTTCTATATAGCTCCTGTGCTGCGTTGTAACCCATCTTTTTCTGACGATGATTAATCGCTGCGGATTCACAGATCACGGCAAGATTACGGCCTGGCCTTATGGGAATGTTATGGCATGCCACTTTATTCCCCAAATACTCCGTATATTCCTCCTCAAGGCCCAGTCTGTCGTACTCCTTCTCCTTATCCCAATCCTCCAATCGAATCACTAGGTCAATGGTCTGGGTATCTCTGACACTGGATACACCAAACAGCATCTTGACATCCACAATCCCAATACCCCGAAGTTCAATAAAATGTTTGGTAATATCCGGCGCTGAGCCCACCAGTGTATCATCACTTACCTTTCGGATTTCAACAGCATCATCTGTCACAAGACGGTGTCCCCTCTTAATAAGCTCTAAAGCCGCCTCAGACTTGCCAATTCCACTCTCACCCGTAATCAGAACGCCCTCACCAAAAATATCTACCAACACCCCATGGACAGAAATGCAAGGCGCAAGCTTTACATTCAGCCACCTGATAATTTCAGCCATAAAAGCGGAAGTTGCCTTTTTCGTCATCAAAATAGGAACGTTATTCTCAATTGCTATTTTCGTAAAAAGCTCATTGGGCTTTAATTCCCGGCAAAAAACAAAAGCAGGAATATCACAGGAAAGAATTCTGGTGTATATTTCCTCCTGGCGCTCCCTGGGTAAACTTTCCATATAAGTATATTCCACAAATCCAATAATCTGTAACCTGGTAGCCTCAAAATGCTCAAAATACCCTGCTACCTGCAAGGCCGGTCTGTTAATATCCGGCTGTGTAATCTTAATTTTAGAAATATCCAACTCCGGCGTCAGATTTTCCAGTTTCATTTTCTCAATTATGCGTTCTAACTTTACGCTAGCCATACCCCACTCCCTTTCCTCACCTTCATTTTCTCATTCCGCTTTTTACACCATTTAAATCCCCATATCAAACGGCAGCCCGCCATCTGCGGGAACAAATATTGTAGATATTTTATCACAGAAAATCTCTAATCTCAATAGCACAAAAAAAACACCTTATTTATAACCAATGTGCAAAAAGGCTATGCCTAAAATTCCTTTTCCGGCGAAGAATCCCCATGGAAAAATTCATAAATCCCCACAGCCACCGATTCCGGAATTTCATCCACCCCTGCAAGGGTCTCCACATCTGCATTTTTCACCTCATCTATCGATTTAAACCGTCTCATCAATGCTTTTCTCCGCGAAGGCCCTATCCCTGGTATTTCATCCAGGACAGATTTCACCTGAGCCTTCGACCGAAGGGATCTATGGTATTCTATTGCAAATCTGTGGGCTTCATCCTGGATTCTTGTAATGAGCTTAAAGCCCTCGCTGCCTCTGTCGATTCCTATTTCTTCATTATTATAATACAATCCTCTGGTATTATGATTATCGTCCTTCACCATACCACAAACCGGAATATCCAAATGTAATTCCGAAAGCACCTGCAGCGCAATATTTACCTGGCCCTTTCCGCCGTCCATTAAAAGCAAATCCGGAAATTTAGTGAAACTGCCATATTCCTTTTCCATTTCTTTATCTTCCAGCTTCTTTTGCTCATCCATTCCGTGTAGAAATCTTCTGGTTAAAACCTCCCGCATACACGCATAGTCATCCGGTCCTGAAACCGTTTTAATCCGGAATTTCCTGTAATCGCTGCGCTTAGGCTTTCCTTTCTCATAAACCACCATGGATCCCACATTGGCAAAACCGCTGATATTGGAAATATCATAAGCCTCCATTCGGCTTACATTTTCAAGTCCCAAAAGTCCGGCAATCTCTTTGACCGCGCCAATGGTTCTGCCTTCTTCCCTTTTGATTCGCTCCTTGTCCTGGCTTAACACCAGCATAGCGTTTTTAGCAGCCAGTTCCACCAGCTTTTCCTTGCTTCCGATTCTTGGCACTTTTATATATACCCTGGCCCCCTTCCTTTTGGTGAGCCACTGCTCTATTACCTCCATATCCTCTATCTCCTCCTGAAGCATAAGCTCCCGGGGAATAAAAGGTGTTCCGGCATAAAACTGCTTTACAAAATCCAGCAGAATCTGCGCCCGGGGCGTGCCGGACACATGCATCATATAAAAGTGTTCCCTGCCTATCAGCTTCCCGTCTCTGACAAAAAATACCTGCACCACCGCATCCTGCTCATCTGCCGCCAGTGCAATAATGTCCTTATCCTCCCCATCACTGTCCGTGATTTTTTGCTTGGAGGCGATCTGCTTTACACTGTTGTATAAATCTCTGTACCGTATTGCATCCTCAAAGGCAAGCTTTTCGGAGGCTTCCTGCATTCTCTCTCCTAATTCCTTTAAGGTTTCCTGATAGCTTCCGTTTAAAAAGTCCAGAGCCTTTTTTATTCTTTCTCGATATGCCTCCTCTGGAATGTTCCCCTGACAGGGCGCCACACACTGCTTAATGTGATAATTGAGGCAGGCCCTGTCGTTGCCACATTCCTTGGGCAGGCTTTTGCTACAGGTTCGCAGCTGATAAAGTTTGTTAATTAAATCGATAGTGTCCTTTACCGCTGCAGCGCTTGTGTAGGGACCGAAATATCTGGATCGGTCCTTTTTCATCTGTCTGGAAAATAATACCCGTGGGTAAGCTTCCCCCACAGTGACCTTAATATATGGGTAAGTCTTGTCATCCTTAAGCAGCGTGTTGTATTTGGGGCTGTGCTCTTTAATAAGATTGTTTTCCAGCACCAGTGCTTCTAATTCCGAATCTGTAATAATATATTCAAAACGATAAATCAGACTCACCATCTTATCAATCTGCGGCCCCCTGCCAATTTTTTTTCTGAAATATGACCTAACCCGGTTATGCAGATTGACTGCCTTCCCTACATAAATGATGTTGTCCATTCCATCACGCATGATGTATACGCCCGGACAATTGGGGAGCTTTTTTAATTCTTCTTGAATATCAAACATAGATTTTAATTTCCTATTCTTGTATGCAGCCCACAAATTTGGGCACAAGCAAAATTCAACGAAAACTGTTACCCTGAAATACTTATAGCAAACGACACGAAAAATGCCGTTTGCTATAAAAAATATCTTTAACTCTTTTACTTTTAGGACTCTTTGTCATTCCAAAAAAAGTCCGATGACGCATTGGAAAATCGGCCGGTTGTGTGACTTTCTCCACTGTCATTTTGGGGCGGATTATCCTTGCCTTCCCCTTCTTTGGCACTATAACTGTAATCCTGAATGCTTCCATCTTCCGGCTTTTTAGTCCCGTCCTCATCAGAAGGAGTCCCCAGACTCTTTACATCCTCTTTATCAGCTTTGCCTTGATTTTCTTTATCCTCTTCCTCCGGCTCCGGAATCCCTTTTTCCTTCCGGTAAATTTTCATAAATTCCTTGCCGCTGATTGTTTCTTTTTCAATCAGATGGGCAGCTAATTTATCCATCAAGTCCCTGTTGCCTGACAGCAATTCCTTCGCTTCCTCGTAGCACTCTTTTAGTGTTTCCATAATCTCCGTGTCCACATCTGCTGCCGTCCTGTCGCTACAGGTAAGTCTCGCTCCGCCGCCTAAATATTCACTTTCCACCGTTGCAAGCCCCATAAGTCCGAAACGCTTACTCATACCAAAGCGCGTAATCATATTGGAAACCATGTTGGTTGCCTGCTCAATATCATTGGCCGCACCTGTGGTCACATTGCCGAACACAAGCTCCTCGGCTGCCCGGCCTCCAAGCAGACTCACCAGCCTGTCGTGAAGTTCCTCTTTGGTCTGAAGGTACTTTTCCTCCTCAGGCACATGCATAACATACCCAAGGGCTCCCATGGTTCTGGGCACAATCGTAATCTTTTGTACCGGCTCCGAATTTTTCTGCAGGGCACTTATGAGCGCATGCCCCACTTCGTGGTAGGAAACAATTTTTCGTTCTTCCTTGCTCATAATACGGTCTTTCTTTTCTTTTCCCACTAAGACCTGCTCCACTGCGTCAAATAAGTCCTTCTGTGTCACATACTCTCTGCCGTGCTGCACCGCATTGATAGCTGCTTCGTTGATCATATTGGCAAGGTCTGCTCCCACAGCGCCGCTGGTGGCAAGGGCAATCGCATCTAAATCCACGCTCATGTCCAAATGTACATCCTTGGCATGCACTTTTAAGATTTCCACCCTGCCCTTTAAATCCGGCTTATCCACGATAATTCTTCTGTCAAAACGTCCCGGACGCAGAAGGGCTTTATCCAGTATCTCCGGCCGGTTGGTGGCTCCAAGCACCAAAATTCCTTTAGAAGTATCAAATCCATCCATTTCAGACAAAAGCTGATTTAAGGTCTGTTCCCGTTCCTCATTGCCGCCGCCATACTTATTATCACGGCTTCGTCCAATGGCATCTATTTCATCAATAAAAATAATACAAGGGGCATTCTTCGTAGCATCTTTAAACAAATCCCTTACACGGGAGGCGCCAACACCTACATACAATTCTATAAAATCCGAACCGGAAAGGGAGAAAAAGGGCACCTTCGCCTCTCCCGCCACAGCTTTCGCAAGCAGTGTTTTTCCTGTTCCGGGAGGTCCTACCAGCAACGCGCCTTTAGGCAGCTTCGCTCCGATTTTCACGTATTTCCCCGGATTGTGCAGAAAGTCAACCACCTCCTGCAAAGACTCCTTTGCCTCGTCCTCACCGGCCACATCCTTAAAGGTAACGCCAGTCTCCCTCTGTACATAGACCTTTGCATTGCTTTTTCCTACTCCCATTGGGCCTCCTCCCTTTGACATCTTTCGAAAAAGGAGGCTAAGGAGTACCCACATTAAGATGAAGGGAAATACATAAGAAAGCAGAAAGCTGATTATTGCACTGGTTCCATCCGCCACCTGTCCTTTCACCTCCACACCATGCTCTAAGAGGCGCGCTGTTAATGTGTCATCATCTTCAATTTTACCCGTATAATAACTTACGGAAGAATTCATACCGTACAAATAAAGAACAGGAGATTGGGGCATCTTATCCGCCTTAGGCTGCACATATACCCTGTCTGTTCCAATCAGCACCGTCTCTATCTTGCCATCCTCCAGCATTTGGATAAATTCATTGTAGGAAATCTCCTGCTCCGAGTCCCCTGTCAGCAGCTTCACAAAAGAACTGACTAAGAGAAGTGATAAAAGCGCTGCAATAACAAACATGATAATATTTTGTTTTCGCGGATCCTTGCCAGAACCGCTATTCCCCCCGGAACCGTTTCCCCCCGGGCCGGACGGTCCTCCATTCCCTCCGGGGCCGCCCTCGTACTGATTCAAATTGTTTTCACTCATTTAGTTACTCTTTCCTTTTATAATTGGTTCGCTGGTCAAATCTACGCCCAGCTTTTTAAATGTTTTAATATCTACCTCCGAAAGCATCACCGAGGTATGTACCTGGCATCCTTTCAGCTTTGGGAGCTGCTCTAATGCTGTTTTTGCATATTTATCATTTATGGCAGAGATGGAAAGGGCAATCAGCACTTCATCTGTGTGAAGGCGCGGGTTCTTCCCACCCAGATATTTCGTTTTTAATTCCTGTATGGGCTCAATTGCTTCAGGAGAAATCAGACGGATGTCATGGTCTACTCCACCCAAAAATTTAAGGGCATTTAAAAGCAGGGCGGCCGATGCTCCCAGCAAAGCCGTAGTCTTAGAAGTGATAATCCTTCCGCTGGAAAGCTCTATAGCCGCTGTGGGAACCCCCAGCCTCTCCGCCCTATCTTTGGCCGCAACCGTTACTTTCCTGTCATCTGTGCTGATTTTGGCCTGCTTCATCAACAGCTCTATCTTATAAACATCATTTTCCTTGGCCTTGCCCCTGATTACATCATTCATGGCCGTGTAGTACCGGCGGATGATTTCCTGATAAGAAGCCTGAGAACAGACCTCATCATCCACAATACAGTTGCCCGCCATGTTTACGCCCATATCCGTAGGCGATTTGTAAGGATTTTCCTTGTAAATCCCCTCAAAAATTGCATTCAGCACCGGGAATATCTCAATATCCCGGTTATAGTTGACCGTTGTCTCCCCATAGGCCTCTAAATGGAAAGGGTCAATCATATTAATATCGTTTAAATCCGCAGTAGCCGCTTCATAAGCAAGATTGACCGGATGCTTCAGCGGAATATTCCATATGGGAAAGGTTTCATATTTGGCATATCCTGCCTTGATCCCTCTTTTATGGTCATGATAAAGCTGGGATAAGCAGGTGGCCATTTTCCCGCTTCCAGGGCCCGGTGCGGTTACCACCACAAGAGGCCTTGTTGTTTCGATATACTCATTTTTCCCATAGCCTTCATCGCTGACAATTAACGGTATATTGTTGGGATATCCTTCTATTGTATAGTGAAGATATACCTTCACATTTCTTTTTTCCAATCTTTCTTTAAAATCGGCTGCTCTTGCCTGGCCTGCATAGTGGGTCATCACCACACTGCCCACATAAAAGCCTCTGTCCTCAAATTCCTTTTTCAGCCTTTGGACATCTTCATCATAGGTTATCCCTAAGTCACTGCGTATTTTATTTTTTTCGATATCCGCGGCATTTATTACAATCACAATTTCCACTCTGTCAGCAAGCTTCATCAGCATACGAAGCTTGCTGTCGGGCTCAAACCCCGGCAAAACCCTGGACGCGTGGAAATCATCAAAAAGCTTACCTCCAAACTCAAGATACAGCTTATCTCCAAATTGGTTGATTCTGTCCTCAATACGCTTTGACTGCATCTTTAAGTACTTTTCATTATCAAATCCCACTCTCATAAGTTTTACCCGTTTTCTCCCCGCCAGATGGTGCTTTTCTTACCGTTTGCAAATACCGATTTTTATTGTAGCACAACCCTGTTAATTATTCCATAAAAAAGAAATGAACTAATATCAATTTTTTATTAAGTAGGTTTCTTTTTTAGCTCCCTCATAATGTGGCACGAACAAATGCTCTCACACTTCGCCAGCCGGCCTATTGTAGTAAAAAAGTTTCCTGCTTTGGGCACTTTCGTGTTCAAGCAGGAAACTTCACTCCTAATAACTATTTCTGATTTCTGAGTCTTGTGATGAATGCGTTGATTTTATCCAGAGCAATTTTCAGGTTTTCTAAAGAATATGCGTAGGAAATTCTCAGGAAACCTTCCCCGCAGTCGCCAAATGCAGTGCCTGGTACCACGGCTACTTTTTCTTCCTGAAGCAGTCTATTTGCAAATTCGTCACTGGTCATTCCAAATTCCTTGATACAGGGAAATACGTAAAAGGCGCCATAGGGTTCAAAGCATTTCAGGCCTATCTCCTGAAAGGAATGCATCAGGAATCTTCTTCTCTGGTTGTAAGCCTCCCGCATCATGACCACGTCCTCGTCCCCGTTGCGGAGAGCTTCTACCGCTGCATATTGGCTGGTGGTGGGGGCGCACATGATGGCGAACTGGTGGATTTTAAGCATCTGCTCCATGATACGCTCAGGCGCGCAGGCATAGCCAAGGCGCCAGCCCGTCATTGCATAAGCCTTCGAAAAACCGTTGATCAAAACCGTTCTCTCCTGCATTCCCGGCAGACTTGCTATGGATACATGCTTTCCTTTGTAGGTCAGCTCAGCATAAATTTCATCTGATAGCACGAAAATGTCCTTTTCGCGAATCACCTCCGCAATAGCCTCCAAATCCTCTTTTTCCATAATTGCACCGGTTGGATTATTCGGGAAGGGAAGGATTAAAATTTTGGTTTTGTCCGTAATGGCATCCCGAAGCTCCTGTGCGGTCAGCCTGAACTCGTTTTCTTCCTTAAGCTCGATAATCACCGGAACCCCGCCCGCCAAAATTGCGCATGGCTCGTAGGAAACATAGCTGGGCTGTGGGATCAACACTTCCTCCCCCGGATTAACCATTGCACGCAATGCAATGTCAATGGCCTCCGAACCGCCCACTGTGACAATCACCTCTTTTCCAGCATCATAGGAAATTTTCTGTGTTCTGTACAGATAGTTTGCAATTTCTACTTTTAATTCCTTAAGTCCGGCATTTGAGGTATAAAATGTGCGTCCCTTTTCCAGGGAGTAAATGCCCTCATCTCTTATATGCCATGGGGTATCAAAGTCAGGCTCCCCAACGCCAAGCGATATAGCATCCTCCATCTCGCTAACTATGTCAAAAAATTTTCGGATACCAGAGGGCTTGATTTCTGTGATGATATCTGATAACGGATTTCTCATGGTGTCACTTTCTCCCTTGTATCTTCATATTTTTTGGTCAATATTGTGCCGTGGTCTTTATATTTCTTTAAAATAAAATGCGTTGCCGTGCTCAGCACTCCATCCAGGGTGGAAAGCCTGTCGGAGACAAAGCTGGAAACATCCTTTAGCGATTTTCCTTCCAGCGTTACTAAAAGATCATATCCGCCTGAAATAAGATATACGCTGTTTACTTCGGAATATTTGTAAATTCTCTCGGCAATACGGTCAAATCCCTGCCCTCGCTGGGGGGTGATACGCACTTCAATTAAAGCAGTTACCTTTTCAATAGAGGTTTTCTCCCAGTCAATCATGGTATGATAACCGCAGATAATACCTTCCTCCTCCATCGCTTTTAATTCATTGGCAATGTCAATTTCCTCCACTCCTAAAATAACCGCCAGCTCCTTTACTTCTATCCGGCTGCTTTTTTCTATAATAGATAAAATCTGTTCTCTCATGAATATCCTCCATTCTTGCCAGCGCCCGTAAATTTGGACGTAGGTACAAATCCATCTCTATTCTTACCTGATTTTCAATTCATTCAAAAATTCTTAATATTTCATCCGGTCCAGGCGGTTCCAAATATCTGGTTTCATCCTGGTTGACAATTATTTTATCGTTTCCCGCCTTTGTTCTGCCAATCACAAAAGCAGGAATTCCTTCCCTGGCCAATGCCTCCACCAACTCAGCGCCGCTATCCGCAGCCATAAGCAAAGCTCCTCCTGACAAAAGCTCGTAAGGATTTAAACGGTAAAACTCGCAGACTTCTATGGTCTCCTGCCTTACCGGAATCTTTTTCAAATCTATGCAAAGTCCGACGCCCATCTTTTGGGATAATTCCCACAATGCACCAAATACACCGCCACTTCTCACATCATGCATTGCATAAACGCCGGACTTAAGGGCTATGGCGGCCTCCGGCGCCACGGACAAATATTGGGCCTGTCGCTGTGCTTCTAAAATCAACCGCATTGGATAACGGCCTGTAAGCTCCTTTTCTTTCTCATATGCTATAATGGAGGTGCCTTCAAGCCCAATCCACTTACTCATAACAATATCCAGTCCCTCTTTTAAGCCAGGCTGCTCTGTGCGGCATATAACCTTCCCTATAGCGGAAGCCGTAAGCACTGGCATTTGAAGTCCGCTGCTTACCTCCGTATGGCCTCCCACAATCTGCATACCAACTTCTTCACTGCACTCCTTTGCCTGCCGCATCATTTCCTTTAAAAGTATTTCCTCCGTTTCCTCCGGCAATGTTAAGGATAATGTCACACAGACCGGCACCGCCCCTGCTGCCGCCAAATTGTTAGCGGCCGCCATCACTGTCAGATAGGCAGCGTTTTTCACCGGCAAAGTAACTGTCTGTATTGTCATGGCAATCACACTGTCCTTCTCCTGCCTGTTATGGCTGGTCTTATCCCATGACAAAAAGGCGCAGTCATTTCCCACCCCTGCACCTTTCAGTACTTCTTTTTCAGGATTTTTTATTTGTCTTAAAACAGAACGCTTTAATACACTTTCGGATACTTTACCTTTTCTCATTGCTGCTCCTCTTCTCAGATAAGGAGACCTCCTGAGCCTACTGAGCCGGTTCTTCTATCGGCGCTCCCTCCACTGGTGCCGGAGCAGGCGCGGGCGCTCCCTCGGCCGGAGCTCCTTCTGCTGACGCAGGAGCCCCCTCTACTGGTGTTCCTTCTGCCGGAGGTGCGGCAGCAGCGGCAAGAGCCGTAGCAACATTTCGAACATGGTCAATATTATTCGTGGCAATGGCTGCCATAATTTCTTCATACGCAGCCGGATCAGCTGTTCCTACGCCTATGGTAGCCGTTCTTGGCGTTACCTTATAGGAGCTGGAATTGATCATCTCCCGGCTTACCTCTGTTCCATTTTCTGTGACAACCTTCCAGAGATTTGCCTTGTAGCCTATATGAGCGGACTGCACGGAGACAGAACCAATGGGGAGAGATGCATTTGTATAAATGACCTCCGAATCAGGATATGTCTTGCTGACTACTTCGCTTTCATATCTTACCTGGTGCCCGCTGTCCCGACTCTCCATTCCATATATTGTAAAAGTAATATGCTTATCATCCGTGGTTATGCCCTCAATATAAATAGGCGCCTCCGTATTATTAATAAACTTAAAATCTTTTCCGGAAGATTCCGCAATCGCCGCATCTGCGGAAGGGTCTACGTAGGTAACAATCATGGAGTGATTATGCCTTTCCGTAACCTCTAACTCTGATAAAAGCACTGCATTATAAAGAGTCGTGGAAACCTGACAAATTCCGCCTCCCAGACTGTCTACTACCTGGCCATTCAAATAAGAACCGGCCATAAAATATCCGTTTGCTTCTGAAAATGGTGAAACCGCCTCGTAAGTAGAAAACTCATCCCCCGGATATAAGGTAGTCCCATTAATCAGCTCACAGCCATTGCGCACATTTGCGCTCCTGGATGGACCCGAAGTACTATAGCTGGTCGTAAACGTGCCAAGAACATCCTTCACCTTGGCAAGTTCTTCCTCTGTCCCTCTTACCTCATCTACTTTGACCACCAAATCTAAAGAAGCATCGTCCCTGTTCCAATTGTGGTTAAAGAAATCACAAATCAGCTGCACAGAAGCGTCCTCGTCCACCACCTGTCCGGTCTGCCCTCCGTTAACCACGAAATGATCCCCCTCTCTTAAAAGAGTGGCATCAACGGCTTCCAGATTATATACGGAACACTGCTCTGTTAAAATCTGTCTGACCAGACTTTCATCCACACCAAATTCCAGCTCAAATACCTTGTTCTGAAATTGCAAATCTTTTGCCGCTTTATAACGCTGCACCACATTGCCGCTTAAACCAATCCCCGCAGCCTCCTCTATGATTTCCTCGTTGCTCCAATAAACTCCCAAGTCGGCCGGGGTAATCTGTACCTCATTTCCATCCACCGCAACTAACGTAATCATCATGCCGCATATACTGTCCACATAATCTTCTACCATACTGCGGGCTTCTTGCTTAGTCTTGCCCCCAAGAGACATATCCTCCACATAAACTCCTGTCAATATACGGCTTTCTTCCTCGGCTCTCACCTGCATTTTGGTACTGCTAAACACCAAAAATACAGCGAACAAGCAAATGGCTCCTTTAAAAAATCTTTTCATATTTCTCTCATTCCCCTTTAGATCTTGCATTCCTTTCCATTGATTTAAAACAAAAAAGATGCTATAGTTGGAACTACCATAGCAAGCATCAGCAGTATAATAATAATGGACGATATCACCTTTTTATTTTTTTTATTATAAAAGTTGAACATTTTCATCCTCCACGTTTGCACGTAACTTACAAATTTATTGTTTGGAAAATATGTTTTTCACACTCTTTGAAAGGATATTATATATGAAATTCCCTTTTTTTGCAAGTTTTATCGTATTCTGTCTCTGGCTGCTTTATGAAATCAAAAAGAGCCGAAACGCACAGGAAAAATCCAATGAAATGTTTTGGCAGCGGGAGGCTGAGGCCAACAGCACACGCCGCAAGCCCTTAGATAATCTTGATTACATTCAAATTCCCTTTGAGTCCCTTCCCATGGAACTTTTAAAAGACGACCCTGCCATTGCCGAATATCACGATGCGCTGCATCAGCTTTCCAAATCTCCAATTGTCAATTTTACCGGCATCAGCAACACGGATTTAAAGCTTATGTATGGCGCCCCCAACATCACCCTTTTATCCCGTTATGACCAAAGCTACACCTTTCTTGTCCGCACCCTCCAAAACTGGGCGCAGGCTCTTTTCGAAAAGGGCTATATAGATGAAGCAAGCCAGGTACTTGAGTTTGCAGTGGAAACACATACCGATATTACCGCTACCTACAAGCTCCTTTCCACTATTTACCGCCAAAAAGGCCAACCGGAAAAAATTGCTTCTTTAATTCCCATTGCCGAAAGCTTAAATACAAGTCTTTCCGGTCATATTGTAGCTATTCTGAAAGAATCTGAAGCTTAAAAGCTTACAGGCGCGTATTGCGATAGCTTATTATCAGTTTATGATCCAAAAGCCGCTTATATGACTCGGATGCCAAAACAATTTCGCTTTAACTCGAAAACTCGTATCTTTCATAAGGTGTTTGATACTGATAAATCCGAATGGGGAAGGCGTAATCGAAGAATATTAGAAATTAGATTGAAAAACTGCCAGCAGGATTTACCTGCTGGCAGTAAAAATTTATATGATTCAATATATCTGTTCGCAAAATACCGCATTATTGGATTCTTAATTTTGTCGCTTGTTTATTTCCAAAATTTCTTTTTCTTTGTTTCTTTATTATCACTCTTTTCTGACTTGGCGTTTTTTGAGGCATTTAAACTGTCGCCCGTCAAAACGTCAAATTGCTTCAGCAGCTCTTTTGCCTCATGGGATAATTTTTCAGGGGTTTGTATTACCAATGTCACATAATGGTCTCCGCGGACATCTTTATTTCTCAGGGTAGGCACGCCCTTACCACGCAGCCGTACTTTCGTATCCGTCTGAGTGCCTGCTTTTACTTCATAGATTACTTTCCCGTCTACCGTATCCACCATCACGTCACCGCCAAGAGCCGCAACCGCATAAGAAATGGGCACCGTAGAATAAATATTATAATCCTGACGCTGGAAAATCGGATGACGCCCTACGATTACCTCTACAAGTAAATCTCCTCTTGGACCGCCATTTACGCCCGGTTCGCCCTTATCGCGGATGCGGACGCTCTGTCCGTTATCGATACCTGCCGGGATGGATACCTGTATCTTCTTGCGGCTGGCTATATATCCTGAACCATGGCAGTCCGTACATTTGTCTTTGATTACCTTACCGGTACCATTACATTCCGGACATGTCTGTACATTTCTCACCGTGCCAAAGAAAGACTGCTGGGTAAACACCACCTGACCTTTGCCGCCGCACTTCTGGCAGGTTTCGGGGCTGGTGCCCGGCTTCGCGCCGCTGCCGTGGCAGGTCTTACATTCATCCTTCAGGGTCAGCTCAATCTCTTTCTCAACGCCAAACACAGCCTCCTCAAAGGTGATTCTCACGCTGGTTCTGATGTTAGCACCCTTCATGGGGCCGTTGTTTCCTCTGCCTCTGCGGCCGCCGCCAAAAAAGTCTCCAAAAATATCTCCAAAAATATCACTGAAATCAGCGCTGTTAAAATCAAAGCCTCCAAAGCCCCCGGCTCCCCCTTCAAAGGCAGCGTGGCCAAACTGATCGTATTGTCTTTTCTTCTCCGGATCGCTTAAAATAGCATAAGCCTCCGAAGCCTCCTTAAATTTCTTCTCCGCCTCCGCATCTCCGGGATTCATATCAGGATGATACTTCTTGGCAAGAGCTCTATATGCTTTCTTAATGGCTGCGTCATCCGCACTCTTATCGATTCCAAGCACCTCATAATAGTCACGTTTTTGTTCTGCCATTTCATTCCTCCCATGCCTACAGCGCACAACATGCCGCCAATGGCGGCATAAAATCTTTTATACTATAACACAAAAATGTGCTTTTTCACAAGCACCTTTTCACAACTTTCCAAAACCGCCTTAAAAATTTATATGGGGTCTGCGCATTTTACTGCGCAGACCTGCCTTATCTGTTACAAATGACTTTTCACAATCATTTTTCTAAAACGGCTTATAACCCCGAAGTCTGCCTTGCTTCTTAAGCACGCTCACCGCTTAAACTTCTCTGTAGTCGCCGTCAACCACATCATCTGCTGGACCTGCATCGGCCCCGCCGCCCATGTCAGGGCCTGCTCCCATATCGGGACCTGCTGCTCCCCCTGCCTGCTGCATATTCTCATACATCTTAGTGAACAGAGCCTGTGCGCTTGTGGTAAGCTTTTCCTTTGCGGCTTTAAGTGCATCTAAATCAGAATCGGACATCTCCTGGTCTTTGGTTCTTTCCAGAATATCCTTAACCGCCTGCATATCTGCTTCCACGTTGGATTTTTCAGAAGCGTCAATCTTATCGCCCACTTCGTTTAAAGCCTTTTCTGTCTGGAACACGAAGGAATCCGCCTCATTTCTGGCGTCAATTGCTTCTTTTCTCTTCTTATCCTGTGCCTCAAACTCAGCTGCTTCTTTTACTGCCTTGTCAATTTCATCGTCAGACATGTTGGAGCTTGCTGTGATTGTAATGTGCTGCTCTTTTCCGGTACCAAGATCTTTTGCGGAAACATTTACGATACCGTTGGCATCGATGTCAAACGTAACTTCAATCTGAGGTACACCGCGCATTGCCGGAGGGATTCCGTCTAATCGGAACTGTCCAAGGGACTTATTATCTCTTGCAAACTGCCTCTCACCCTGCAGCACATTAATGTCAACTGCTGTCTGGTTATCCGCTGCCGTAGAGAAAATCTGGCTCTTTTTGGTAGGAATGGTCGTATTCCTTTCAATCAATCTGGTTGCAATACCGCCCATAGTTTCAATGGAAAGAGAAAGCGGCGTAACATCCAAAAGAAGGATTTCTCCTGCGCCAGCATCCCCTGCCAGCTTACCGCCCTGGATAGAAGCGCCCAACGCCACACACTCGTCAGGATTAAGGCTCTTGCTGGGCTCATGTCCTGTCAGCTGTTTTACCTTATCCTGTACCGCAGGAATACGGGTGGAACCGCCTACCAAAAGCACCTGGCCCAAATCAGCGTTGGTAAGTCCTGCATCCTTCATAGCGTTCTGTACGGGAATAGCTGTCTTTTCTACCAAATCATGTGTAAGTTCATCAAATTTAGCCCTGGATAAATTCATATCAAAGTGCTTAGGGCCTTCCGCCGTTGCTGTGATGAAAGGAAGGTTGATATTGGTTGTTGTAGCGGAGGAGAGCTCTTTCTTTGCCTTCTCAGCCGCTTCTTTTAATCTCTGAAGGGCCATCTTGTCATTTGACAAGTCAACGCCTTCCGCCTTCTTAAACTCGTCAATCATCCACTGGGTCAGCTTGTTGTCAAAGTCATCGCCTCCAAGGTGCGTATCGCCGTTGGTTGCAAGTACTTCAATGACACCGTCCCCAATCTCAATAATGGAAACGTCAAAGGTACCGCCGCCCAAATCGTATACCATAATCTTCTGCTCTTTTTCATTGTCAAGGCCATAAGCAAGGGCTGCTGCCGTAGGCTCGTTGATGATACGCTTTACATCCAGTCCGGCAATCTTACCGGCATCCTTTGTTGCCTGACGCTGTGCATCATTAAAATATGCAGGAACCGTGATAACTGCCTCTGTTACCTTCTCGCCCAAATAGCTTTCGGCATCTGCTTTCAGCTTCTGAAGAATCATAGCTGAAATCTGCTGGGGAGAATATTTCTTGCTGTCAATGTTACGGCCTCTGTCCGTACCCATATCCCTCTTAATGGATGAAATGGTCTTTTCAGCATTGGTCACAGCCTGACGCTTTGCAGGCTCGCCAATCAGCCTTTCTCCTGTCTTTGTGAAGGCTACAACAGAGGGTGTTGTCCTTGCGCCTTCCGCGTTTGCAATAACAGTGGGTTTTCCACCTTCCATAACTGCTACACAACTATTTGTCGTGCCTAAGTCAATACCAATTATTTTGCTCATAATTATCTCCTCCTGGAATGATTATTGTTTATATACTGTTAAATGTTTATTGTTTCCTTCCTATCATGTCAGCCTACCACTGCCACCATACTATGCCTTACTACGCCGTCCCTGTAAGTATAACCCTTTTGCAGCTCCTGAGCGATTATGCCTGATTCGTATTCCTCACTCTCCACCTGCATCACCGCATTGTGGAAATCAGGGTTAAACTCCTCTCCTACTGCCGGAATCGGCTTTACATCCATCTTCTCCAGCTCTGAGAGCAGCTGTTTATAAATCATCTCCATTCCCTCCGCGAAAGCAGAGCCCTTATCCGCCTCAGGAATCGCCGCAAGGCCTCTTTCGAAGTTGTCAACCACCGGCAGGATTTTTTCGATTACGCTTTTGGCTCCTGTCTCAAACATGGCTGTCTTTTCCTTTTCGGTGCGCTTTCGGAAATTTTCAAATTCCGCCATCTGGCGTTTTACCCGGTCCTCCAGTTCTTCGACCTTTTCTTTGAGGGCATCCTGTTTCTTATCTCTGAATTTTCTCTTTCCGACCTTCTTATCTGCCTTGCCATCTTTTTCATCTTCTTCCGGAGCAGATGAAGCTTTTTCTTCATTTTCCGTCTCGTCAGTTTCCTGTATATCTTCCAAAGTCTTTTCCATTTCCTCTGCTCTTACCTCATCTTCTTCCATCTCCGGTATTACTTCCTCTGTCCCAAGATTATCTGTTGTGCCCTTTTTCATTTCCTCACTCATCGGCTTCATCCCTTTCCAACCTTATGCTTTATTCTTATATAACTCATCCAATTGATGGGTAATCGTCTTAAGCGTTCCCACTACTTTGTCATAATCCATACGTTTGGGGCCGATAATGCCTATGGTTCCCCGCATTCCTTCCCCTAATTCATAGGTGGCTGTCACTACGCTGCAGTCCTTCATGGACTGGATAGGCGTCTCGTTCCCAATATAAACCTGTATGCCTGTATTGCTTTCATCTGCAAGCGTATCCTGCACAAGCTCCGTTAACATTTTCTTTTCTTCAAATGTATTGATAATCTCGCTGGCCTTTTGCTGGTCCGCAAGCTCGGGATATTTAAAAATATTGTTAGCTCCGCTTGTGTAAATCTGTAAATCTTCTTCCGCTTTAATAGATTCCGCAATGGCGTCAATCACATCGCCCACAATCACACTGTGTATACCGGCCTGCTGTTTCATTGCCGAAATCATACCCAGATTGATCTCCTCTAAGGCCAGACCGTTTAAATGGGTATTGAGAAGAATATTCAGCTTAAGAAGGGTTTCATCATCTAACAGCTCTGCTGCCTGTATAATATTATTTTTGATGACATTGCCCTCCGCTACCACCACCACCAAAATCTGTTTTACATCAACTCTGGAAAGCTGTATAAACTTAATCTTATTGGTATGGATGGTGGGAGATGAAATCATAGTGGCGTAATTGGTATTTACTGCCAGAAGCTTTGCTACCTGCTTGAGAAGGTGATCCATTTTATCCTCCTTCTCAAGCATCATCTCCTTGAGCTCCTCAAGCTCCCTCTCCTTTTCCTCCATCATGGTATCCACATAGAGCCGATACCCTTTATCCGATGGAATCCTGCCGGCTGAAGTGTGAGGCTGCACAATATATCCCATTTCCTCCAAATCCGACATCTCATTGCGGATGGTAGCCGAGCTTAAATTTAAGTCCGTATACTTGGAAATCGTTCTGCTGCCAACCGGCTCCCCCGTCTCAAGATAGTTGCGGATGATGGCCTGCAATATTTTAATTTTTCTCTCGCTTAACTGCAACCCTGCCGCCTCCTTCTATCCTGAACGGATTTGTTATTGTTAGCACTCGACTGATTGGAGTGCTAACATCTTCTTACCATAAAATATCACTTACCCTACCTATTGTCAACACATATAGTGCAAAATATTTCTAAAAAAATTCTAAAAAAAGAGTTGACCTAATGGTCAACTCTTATTGTCAATAACAAACGATATCCTTTTCAACTAAATAGGGAAATTACCTGTAATATCCCCATTGATTACAAAGTAAACTCTGTTTTCTTCCGGCTTCACATACAGCTCAATGCTCTTTAAGTCTTCCTCTTTTCCTTCTAAATCATATTTCCATACATTCTTACAGCTCTGCATCAAATCATCAGGCGTATAAGATCTGTCATTGAACTGGAAAGTAACGGTTTCTGTAACCTGAGCCTTCTTAACAGTCCTTTTTGCAGGTGTCTGTTTCACCTCCGGCTCTTTTTTATCAACGGTTTCTTTCTTAGCTGCTGCCCGCTTTACTGCCGGCTTCTTAGCTGTTGTATCCTTCTTTGCTGTTGTTTTTCTGCCTGTGGTTTTCTTTTCCGGCTCCTTAACCTCAGCTTCGGGTGCTGCTTTTACTTCTTCTGCGGATTCTGCTTTAGCAATTGCCTTTGTCGTTCCTCTTTTTGTCTCAGCCATGATATAACTCCTTTCACACAGGAAAAATTTTTCCCTGGCATGTATACAATAAATAATTGACCAGTGTCTCTCCCCTAAAACACCCTATTTTTCTGAACTAGTGTACCTTATATTTTTCTTTTTGTCAACTAATTAACAGCTTTTTCGCAAAGTAACGGTAACAGTGTTACTTTTCACACGCTAGCCAGAGGACGCTTGGAAAAAACAAATTTTCCAACGTCACCGCGCTTTCGCTCTGTAAAAACGTAGCAGACGCTAGGTTCGAAAGAACCCCACCAAGCGCTGACGTTTTTTCAAGGGTTCCTTTTGGAATATTTGTTTTTTTCAAGCTGTTTATAAGCTAACCTGTGAAAAGTAACAACAGTTCGTACTGCCGTTTATGTATTGGTTTGTTTCCAAACATACTTTAACGGCTTGCAATTCCAAAGTAAAGCAGCACCACGATACCTAGTATAATGCGGTACCATCCAAATACCTTAAAATCATGCTTTTTGATATAGCCCATGAGAAAACGGATGATAACAATAGACACAATAAAGGCAGTAGCCATACCGGTTATCAGTATCATCAGCTCATTTCCCGTAAAAGAAAATCCAAACTTTACGATTTTTAAAAGGCTGGCTCCTAGCATAACCGGAATGGCAAGAAAGAAGGTAAACTCCGCCGCAACCTTTCTTGACACACCAATTAAAAGCGCGCCTAAAATTGTGGCGCCGGAGCGCGAAGTTCCGGGAAAAACAGCCGCAATCAGCTGAAACAGGCCAATGATAAACGCGGTTTCGTAAGTAATTTCTGCTAAAGAATGAATTCTTACGGCTGCATTTCTGTTCCTGTTTTCTATTAGGATGAAACCAATACCAAATAGAATTAATGCCAGGGCTACGCAGACTCCATTGTAAAAAAGGCTTTCAAAAAACTCGTCAAACAAAAGCCCTACCACTGCTGCCGGCAGACAAGCTACAAGGATTTTAAACCACATAACCCAGATGTCCCTTTTACAATAGGAAAGAAGACCTGATGTGGCCACCGGCCTAAAACGTTTTCCTTTTCCATAGATGCCAAAGGGCCAGATTTCATTCCAAAACAGCACCACCACCGCCAGGATAGCGCCTAACTGAATCACCACCAAAAACATTTCCCAAAACTCAGGCGAAACATCCAGTTTTACAAACTCGTCTAACAGTATCATATGCCCTGTGCTGCTGATGGGCAGCCATTCCGTAATTCCTTCCACAATGCCAAATAACACTGCTTTTAAAAATTCAATCATGCATCATCCTCCAAAAATTTTAACAAACTTTCATAACAGTTGGCAGCATCCTGATATCCTTCCCTGTATAGCGCCTCCAATTTCGTCTTATCTTTTTCGATGCGCCCTACATTACTTCTGTGCTTAGGCTGAATCAGAAACGTACTGCCCCTTTCCACCTGTCCGGTAATAAAGTCAAGGGTTTCATTATAAGCATTATGTCTGTTTTTCATAAGCTCATAAACTTTAGGATATTTCCTGTAATAAAGCTTAATAAGCCGTATCATGGAAGACGGCTGCCTGCGGTAGCCTGCCTCCTTCGTCATAATCACTACATTCTTCTTATTGCCGTCCTCTATGGACCTGCGCAGGGGAATCGCATCCGCAATTCCTCCGTCCAGGTAAAGCTGTCCTTTAAACTTCACATTCCTTGACACCAGCGGCAGAGAAGCAGATGCCCTTATCGCTTCAATATCTTTTTTCATGTCTTTAATAGGTATATATTCAGGCTGTCCGGACTCTATGTTTGTAATTACACTATAAAAGGTTCCCTGATACTTGTTATAAGCCTCATAATCATAAGGATACAGCTTTTCCGGTATTGTATGGTAGCACATTTCCGCTCCGAACAAATCTCCGGTTTTGATAAGACTGTATAAGCCGCAATAATTTTTATCCTCCAGGTAATCCACAATTACATGATACGCCCTGCCCCTTTGCTTTGATAAAAAACTGCAAAGATTGCACGTACCTGCCGAAACGCCATAGCAGGAACGAAATTCCAATCCCTTATCCAAAAAGAAGTCCAGGACACCGCAGGTGTATACACCTTTCATCCCGCCGCCTTCCAGAACCAAACCTGCCTCAAACATTTTAATCTCCCATACGATTGATAATCCCTAAGATAGGGTCTTGCTATAAATTGTTTTTCAATCCGTCCAATATAAAATTAGATTTTTACCTAAAATAATTCTCATCCTGAACGAATTTCCGAAATGCCTCCAAAGAACGCACTGCCTTTTCCGTATCAATACAGCAGGCCATCCTGAAATACCCCGGCACGCCAAAATCATCGCTTGGCACCAAAACCAAATCATATTTCTTTGCCTTCTCGCAAAAGGCAACCGCATCCTTCTCCGGCGCCTTCGGGAAAATATAGAAGGTACCCCCGGGTTTTACACACTCAAATCCAAGAGAAGTCAGCTCCTTATATAATATGTTCCTATTCGTTTCATATACAGAAAGATCCGATGTTATATCCAGGCATTCGGCCACTGCAAGCTGAATAATAGAAGGAGGGCAATTATGCCCTATCCCTCTTGAAACCTGTCCGCACATATCCGCAATATACTCTGCATCCGTACACTCCGGATTTACCGCTACATATCCAAGCCTTTCCCCTGGTATAGACAAAGACTTAGAAAAAGAATAACAGCATATGGAATTAGAATAAAACTTTGATACATACGGCGCCTCTGTTCCGGCAAATACAATTTCTCTGTACGGTTCATCCGAAATAAGGAAAATATCATGCCCATATTCCTCAGATTTTGCCGTCATAATATCCGCCATTCTCTTAAGCGTCTTTGACGTATAGACAGCTCCTGAAGGATTGTTTGGCGTGTTAATCAGCACAGCCGTAACCTTTTCTGTCAACATTTCCTCAAAAGCTTCAAAATTAACCTGAAAATCCTCCACATTTGCAGGCACCACTTTCATAATGGCTCCGCTTAAATTTACATAAGACCAATACTCCGCAAAAAAGGGCGCAAAAATCAGCACCTCATCCCCGGGCGCCGTCACACATCTGAGCGCATGCGCAATTGCCCCGGCCGCTCCCGTAGACATAAAAATATGCTCCTTCGTATAATTCATACCAAAACGCTGATTCAGATAGTTCGCAATCTTCTCCCGTACCGCCGGGATGCCCAGGCTTTGGCTATAGCCATGCAATTCTACAGAGTTTTTATTTTTAAGCAAGTCTATCATCGTATCCGTAAACTTCTGGGGCGGAGAAACCGAAGGATTCCCCAGGCTGTAATCAAATACATTCTCATATCCTATTTGAGCCCCCCTGGCTATTGCAAACTCCGAAAACTGACGAATAATCGATTTATTACTCAGCATGTCTTTGTACTTTTTTGATATCATGTCCTTCTTTAAACTCCTTCCATGTTTATTCAAAATCTTTATAAAAATCATTCCTATAAAAATAATATCCAAGCCAATGCTAAGTATATAATATTTTTCTTTATCTGTTAAGCTTTTTCTTCTCTTTAACGCGATAAAGTGTAAAAGTTCAGACTTCGACTTTAAGTAATAGTTAATACTTTATTAAGGGCATATAGAAAAAAATTTATATATTTGATATCATAAATATAAATCAGAAATTTTAATGCTGAAATGTAAAGTAAAAAAATGAAGAATAATTGGGGAAAGTGGTATGAAATTTATATTTTCTTATTTAAAAAAATATCAAAAACTGGTGGCGGCGGTTATGATAATTAAATTGATGGGTACTTTAGGGGAGCTGATGCTTCCCTATGTTTTGGAGCATTTAGTGGATGAAGTGGTTCCTACCCGGAGCATCAGGCAGGTTTTCTTATGGGGAGGGGTCATGATACTGCTGGCGGTTTTGGTGCGGCAGCTTAATGTAGGAGCCAACCGGCTTTCGGTCAGGGTAGCCAAGGAGAGTATCTTTGAAATCCGCAGGGATTTATTTTGGAAGTCTATCAATTTATCCGGCAATAAACTGGATGGATTTGGTTTGCCATCGTTAAATTCGCGTATGACTTCCGATTCCTATAATGTGCAGAGTTTCATCCAAAGCTTTCAGTCACTGGGAATCCGGGCGCCGATTATGCTGATTGGTGGAATTGTCATTACCCTTACGATGGATGTGGGGCTGGCCTCGATTCTGTGCATTTTGGCGCCGATTATGATTGTAGTGGTGGTGTTTGTTTCAATGAAAGGGATTCCACTTTATGATAAGGTGCAGCAAAGCATAGATCATATTGTGCGGATTATGCGGGAAAATATTACCGGAATCCGTGTGGTAAAAGCGCTTTCCAAGGAGGATTATGGGACAAGGCGGTTTGGAGGAGCCAATCATCAAATGGCGGAAAAGGAAATCAAGGCGGGTGTGGTTATGGCTCTGCCCGGACCGCTTATGACTTTGATTTTGAACATTGGGCTTACGATTGTAGTAATCATAGGTGCTGTCCAGGTAAATAATGGTGTTACCAAACCGGGGGTCATTCTTGCATTTCTTACTTACTTTAACATGATTTTAATGGGGGTTATGGCGTTGAACCGTGTGTTTATGCTGATGTCCAAAGCAAATGCATCTGCAAGCCGTATTGCAGCAGTGGTGGGAACGGCGGATGATATGGTGCCCCTTTCAGATAAAGAAGCTTTTCACACCAAAAGGAATGAATATATTATCTTTGAGCATGTAAACTTCAGTTATGGAGATGAGAGCGATGTCAAGGAAGATAAAGATAAAAGCCCAAAGGAGGTATCTTCAGAATGGTTTGACGGAATGAACAGACAGAAATGTCTGGAGGATATTGATTTTTCCATGAAAAAAGGCGCCTCACTTGGAATCATCGGCGCTACAGGTTGTGGAAAGACCACCATCATTAACCTGCTGATGCGTTTCTATGACGCAGATGAAGGGAGGATTTTTATTGATGGAAAGGATGTGCGTACTTACGATAAGGATGAGCTACATCAGATGTTTGGAGTGGTGTTTCAAAATGATGTCATTTTTGCAGATTCCCTGAAAGAAAACATTTCTTTTGGAAGGGATGTGTCCATGCAGGAAATAGAAGGAGCGGCTGCCAATGCAAAGGCGAAAGGATTTATTGAAGAATATGAAGATTCTTATGATCACCGGGCGGTGGTGCACGGAGCAAACTTAAGCGGTGGGCAGAGGCAGAGAGTTTTGATTGCAAGGGCGCTTGCGGCAAACCCGCAGATTTTGATTCTGGACGATTCATCCAGTGCCCTTGACTATAAGACAGATGCAGCGCTTCGTAAAGCAATTCGGGAGCATCACAAATCCGCAACTACCATTATTGTCGCACAACGCATCAGTTCCATTATGAGTCTTGATGATATTATCGTTCTTGATGAAGGAAGAATCATTGGGCATGGCACGCACCAGGAGCTGATGGCAAACTGTGAAATGTATCGGGAAATTTATAAAACACAGATGGGAGAGCAGGCTGTTTAAAACAGTACAGAATGGAGAAAAGATGGCGGCCAGAGACACGATATTAAAAAAGCCTAAAGATACCAAAGGAACGTTTAAGCGGCTTCTTAGGTTTATGGGGCCATATAAATGGCTTCTTTGTATGATATTTTTCCTTTGCTTTGCCAGCAATGTGCTGGCCCTGCTAGGGCCAAATCTGGCAGGATGGGCAATCAATGAGGCAGCGGCCGGAGCCGGGAAGGTCAATTTTGAGAAAGTCTTTTATTATGCGGAGAGGATGCTGTTTTGCTATGTCTTATCTTCTGTCATCACTATATTGATTAATATATTTATGATGTATGTAAGTAAATGGATTGCAAAGCACATGCGGGCGGATGTTTTTGATAAGCTTATGAAGATGCCGGTGGGCTATTTTGACAAAAACCAGGCGGGGGATATCATCAGTCGCGTATCCTATGATATTGATGTAGTGAGTACTTGCCTGGGTACGGATGTGGTTCAGATTTTAACCAGTGTGGTTACGGTAGTCGGTTCCTTTTGTATGATGCTTTATATCGCGCCCGTATTGGCTGTTGTGGTGCTTGTTACGATTCCGGTCGCTGTTATTTACACCACAAGGATGCGGACAATTACCCAGCCAAGGTTTATAAAACGTTCTAAAAATTATGGGATTTTGAACGGATTTGTGGAAGAGATGTTTTCCGGGCAAAAGACAATTATGGCATATGCCTACGAAAACCGTGTAGCCGAAAAATTTGAAGGAATCAATCAGGATGCGGCAGATGCCTATTATGATGCGGATTATTACGGAATGAGCATGGGGCCAACGGTGGGCTTTATTAACAATTTAGGACTCTGTCTGATTGCGGTATTTGGCTCTTTTCTTTATATGACAGGGGCTGTTTCTTTAGGACAGATTTCCTCCTTTGTGTTGTATTCACGAAAATTTTCGGGACCCATAAATGAGATTGCCAATATCATGAACGAGTTGTATTCCGCATTGGCTGCAGCGGAAAGAGTTTTTAATCTGCTGGATGAGGAGGAAGAGCTAAAAGACCGGGAAAATGCAACGGAGCTTACAGGTGTAAAAGGAAATGTCACATTTGAGGATGTTTCTTTTGGATATGACCCTGAGAAGATAATCATACACCATCTTAATTTGTATGCGCAGGCCGGTAAGCTGGTGGCGATTGTAGGGCCCACCGGGGCCGGAAAAACCACAATTATTAATCTGCTGATGCGCTTTTATGATGTGGATGCGGGCAGAATACTTGTGGAGGGTGAGGACATCCGTAATTATACCAGAAAGAGTCTGCGGGGGGCCTATGCAATGGTACTTCAGGATACCTGGGTTTTTCAGGGTACGATTTTTGATAATATTGCTTATGGAAAGGAAGGGGCTACAATGAATGAGGTGGTGGCAGCGGCAAAGGCAGCATATATCCATCCGTTCATTATGCGTCTGCCTCAAGGGTATGAGACCATCATCAGCGAAGACGGTGGAAATATTTCAAAGGGGCAGAAACAGCTGCTTACCATTGCAAGGGCTATGCTTTATGACACGAAAATGCTGATTTTGGACGAGGCTACTTCCAATGTGGATACCAGTACGGAGCGAAAAATCCAAAGAGCTATGCGGGAATTGATGAAAAATAAAACTTGTTTTGTAATTGCACATAGGCTTTCTACCATCCGGCATGCAGACCATATCCTGGTGATTGATCATGGGGATGTGGTAGAACAGGGAAACCATGAAAGCCTTATGAAAGAAAAAGGGTTTTATTATAAACTCTATGCGGCGCAATTTGAATAGTAATAATAGGAACAGCCGCATGGGTAACCATTTAGCTGTCAATGTTATTTTGTTAACAATGATATTTTGTATGGTTAGATTCCATGATAGGAATCTAACCATTTTTGTAACAGTTCGCAGGCTGACTGCCTTTATTTTATAGAAGATACTATAAGTTCCATCTTCCCTTCCAACTTCACCTCGCCAAATCCATCTGGCAGAATAAAATGGTCGCCTTTTGTTATCTTTCGCTCATTGACGCTGCCCTCCCCTTCTATAACGCTCATAATCAGGAAGGGGTGCGTCTGCTCAACAGATACAGGCTTTGTCACCTCCAATTTCCACACCTTATAATAATCGCAGGAAATCAATTCATTCATTACATTGGAAGGAAGTTCTGCTGCCGGTCTTACGCTATCCTTTGGAGAAAGAGCGGGAACCGTGATTACGTCAATGCTCTGCTCAATATGGAGCTGTCTGGGTTTTCCATCGCTTAATCTGTCATAATCATATACCCGGTAAGTAATATCGCTGTTTTGCTGGGTCTCCAAAAGCATAATACCGCCTTTGATTGCATGTACTGTGCCTGGGTCTATCTGAATGAAATCTCCCTTTTTCACCGGAATTTCACGGATAAATTCCGGCCATTTCCCCTGCCGTATCATATCCTCCAGCTCTGTTTTACTTTTGGCGTTATGGCCGATTATAAGGGCTGCATCCTCCGGACAGTCCAGAATATACCAGCACTCCGTTTTTCCCAGAGAACCATTTTCATGGGTTTTGGCATAAGTATCATCCGGATGCACCTGGATGCTTAAATTTTCCCGGGCGTCAATGATTTTCGTAAGAAGCGGAAACCTGTCCAGCCCACAATTTCCAAAAAGCTCCGGATGTTTCTCCCAAAGCTCTGACAGGGTCATTCCCTCATAAATCCCTTCTTTAACCGTACAGTCTCCATTAGGGTGGGCGCTTATCGCCCAGCATTCACCGGTGGTGGTGCTGGGAATATCATAATGATACTGTTCCTTCAGCTTACTGCCTCCCCAGATGGTCTCTTTAAATACAGGGTTTAAAAATAGTATTGGTTTCATCTTAATCTTCATCCTCCATTCTTGCGGACAGCCCGCAAATTTATGCCACGCCTTCCTATGGCCGGCAATCCTCACTGTAAGCATTTACCAAAGGGCCATCTCATTTCTATATCCTCCGTATACCGCAAGCAAACGTTGCCACCCTTCGCTGACCAGTTTATTGTAGTAAAAAGTTTGCGTCCTGCTGCAAACCGCACGGCCCGGAAACTATGACGGACACCAGGTAAAAAGGCACCGCGTCATCTTCATGAGCCTTTATGATCGCAAGCTCTACCGTATGTTTACCTGTTTCCATGTGTCTTCCTACGGTGTCAATATACAGGCAGTCTCCCCAGTCTTCCTCAAAATTTCCATCTAAAATTACCGCATCGTCTTCTTTTCCATCCACTACGGCTTTGGCCACCGGCGCCGGCTTATGCACAGATTTTCTGTACTGCACCGCTATCTCCGTGCCATCTACTTCAAACCTCACTTTATCTCCTTCCCGAAAAGCGCACCATCCCTTTTTAAAGATGTCCGCAATACCATTTTGAGGTGATAAATCCGCCTCAAAACCATTTAACTGCGGCGTGAAATTATCGTTTTGATACCGAATGGCATTTTCATAGGCATTGGCCGTAATTGGAACGGGCAGCGCTCCCGCCTCGAAACAGGCCGGCGCCTCCTCCTTATCCATTTCCAAAAATACTTTCTCCAAAAAAGCAATCACCGCCCCAGCCACAAGCGCATGCCCTCTGTCATTGGGGTGCAGCCCGTCCGGCGATATGCTGCTTCCACTTATGCGGCCTGATTCTATATCCGGCCAGATGGCGCTTTTCATACTCACCATAGGAAGGTCATAAGCCCTTGCCACTTTAACATGCCTTTCCTCCGCATTGGTTCCATCATCATATCTGACATTGTTCATCAGCAGGATAGCAGGCGCACAGACATCCCCATACGTTTTTCTGATAAGGCCTTCATAGGTTTCCTCAAAAAATTCCGAATTTTCATCGTTTACTGCAAATTCTATCAAAATAAAATCAGGATTATATTTCAGCAAGTGTTCCTTTACCCTGGCCGCTCCGAACTGTGAAGTGGTTCCGCCAATCCCGGCATTGATCAATTTGATTTCCGACTGTGGGAACTTCTTTTTCCACCATTCAAATACAAGATAAGCATAACACAATTCCAACGAAGAAGAAAGACTTCCCTGGGTAATCGATCCACCCAAAAAACTTGTCATTATTTTTTTACCCTGCTTTGCTTTTTTCATACATTTTTTTAGTCTATGCCAATTTCCTCTGTTAAGCAATCCCCTGACATCTTCCACGCAAATCTTCTCCTTCCACTCTTTTGTAATGAAATGTTTTGAAGCAAAAAACCAGGGCCGCTAACCACTCTTGATACAGATGATTCAATCGTAGATACCACAGCCCTTTATAAGTTATTTTTCCCTATCTTTTTCCTAATTCCGTATCCGACTCCGTCACCACACTATGCCCCTTAATATAAGCCACAATATCCTCAAACTGTGTAAACGCAAGTCCTACATAACTGTCGGCACAGCCATAGTAAATCGCAATTCTGCCGCTTTCCGAATCATGAATCGTAGCGCACGGGAAACACACATTAGGCACAAATCCTCTTTCCTCATACCATTCTTCCGGTGTGATCAAAAAGTTTTCGCACCTGTATTTCACAATGGACGGATTATCTAGGTCCAAAATCGCTCCTCCAATGGAATAAACATAGCCGTTACAGGTTCCGCTTACCCCATGATAAAACAAAAGCCACCCTTCAGAGGTTTCGATAGGAGCCGCTCCGCCGCCGATTTTCAGAGATTCCCACCATTCATTCCCTTTGCCCATCACATGTCTGTGCTTTCCCCAAAAAGTCAGGTCAGGACTTTCACTGATAAAAATATCTCCAAAAGGCGTATGGCCACTGTCGGACGGACGGCTTAGCATTACAAAATTACCGTTTATCTTTCTTGGGAATAAAACCGCATTCCTGTTAAAAGGCAGAAACGGGTTTTCAAGCCTTGTAAAGGTTTTAAAATCTGTGGTCTTTGCCATGCCAATCGCTGCCCCATAAAAATCCTGGCACCAGATGATGTAATAAGTATCCTCAACCTTCACCAGCCTTGGGTCATAAGCATATTTCGGCATAAAGGGGTTCCCTTCTTCATCCACAAAGGGAATTTTATTTTCGTCAAAGTCCCAATGAATGGCATCTTTGCTTCTTCCCATGTAAATATAGGGAATCCCGTTGGTCTGTTCGCCTCTGAATACACCGATAAATTCATCCCCATAAGGCATTACCGCACTGTTAAAAATTCTTGCCACGCCCTTAACCGGGTTTCTTCCTATAATTGGATTTTCCGTATATCTCCAAACCGGCGCATCCTTGATCCCTTCCGGCCTTTCCTGCCAGGGCACGTTTTTCACTGCCGGCGCTATCATTTTTATTTCACTCATCTTAATCCCCTATTCTTGCCTGCGACCCGCAAATTGGGTCGCAGGCACAAATTAACAATATTTTATCAGCAAAATCATATTACAGCCATTCTTATGCTTCCTGTTTTAAAATTTTCAGATTTTTTTGAATCAGCTCACATCTCTGCGTCACACATTCCACACTGCGAAGCGGGTCCTTAGGTGTATGGAACACATAATCAATGAGCTTATCTATGGTCGTTACCGCTACGTGCATACGGGTATCGCTGGCCGCATAATAGATATAAACCTCTCCATTATCCCTTGCAATCGCACCATTGGTAAATACGACATTGGATACATCTCCTACCCTTTCATCCCCTCTTGGTCCAATCAAAAGACCGGAGGGCTCTGCAATCACCTTGGAAGGGTCTTCTAAATCTGTGGCAAAGGCATATATCACATAGCGAAGTCCTGCCGCAGTATTCCTTACTCCATGGGCAATATGGATCCAACCTTTGTCAGTCCGAATTGGAACCGCACCGGCGCCGTTTTTCGCTTCGGTTATGGTGTGGTATTTCCGCAGACTGGTCATTTTTTCCTCATCAATGACCGCATGGGTAATATCATAACAAAGGCCAAAACCAATGCCGCCGCCTGAACCTGTTTCTATAAAATCATCCATTGGCCTGGTGTAAAAAGCATACTTCCCGTCTACAAACTCCGGATGAAGAACTACGTTTCTCTGCTGGGGGGAATTTAATGTAACCAGATTGGGCAGCCTCTCCCAGGTTTTTAAATCCTTTGTCCTAACAATACCAGCCGCCGCAACTGCTGCGGAAAGGTCATTGACCGATGTATCCTTGCTCTCCGAACAGAAAACGCCATAAATGTATCCGTCCTCATGCTTTGTCAGACGCATATCATACACATTCGTCTCCTCCGGACAGGTATCCGGCAGCTGAATCGGATAATCCCAAAACTTAAATCCATCCACCCCATTGTCGCTCTCCGCTACTCCAAAAAATGATTTTCTGTCATCCCCTTCAATTCTGGCGATCAGATAGAACTTTCCGTTTAGCGCAATAGCGCCTGAGTTCATAACCGCATTGACCCCAAGTCTTTTCATAAAATACGGGTTGGTCTCAGGGTTCAAATCATACTGCCAGGTAAGCGGAATATGCTCCCTTGTGAGAACCGGGTACACATATTTATCATAAACCCCATTGTAAAAGTCCGGGTCCACCTGGTTTTTCCTGTTAATCAATGCTTCGTATTTTTTGAATTCTTCATAATATTTTTCGTGTAACATCCATACCTCATTTCCGTGTTCCGTTTCATATACCCGGGATATAATTGATTTACAGTTTTTCTCATGGTAAGAAACGGATACCCACTATTTTTGTTAGCTGCTAATTTCGTTTCAATACTTCCAGACACATTCTACCGTTGTGATATGGGCATTTCCATGGTTCCACAATCGGTCTTCCTTCATAAGGCCTTCCCTGAGCATCCACTTCCCAGAACCACTCCGAACCTTCCCGTTTATCCATCACATGTTCTTTAATAAATTCCCATATGCTTTCCGCCGCTTTAAGGTATTGGGTCTTGTCAGGATTTTTTTGCCATCCGTTCAAAAAACCCACCACACCCTCCGCCTGCACCCACCAGACTCTATGTTCGTTGACTACACCCTTTTCACATTCATTGGCAAGGGAATGTCCGTCAAAAGCCACCTGGTAAATCTGCCCGGTCAAATCCTCTGTAATGGGCTTCATTTTTTCTTCATACTTCTTCTCACCTAAAACTTCCACACCCCTGTCAATCAGCCATGCTGTTTCAATGTCATGCCCATAGGAATGTAAGTCAAGGATAGAATTCATCTGGGCATCAAAGAATACTTCCTGCCTGTGCAGCAAAGGATTATAAACTTTTTCTGCAAATATATCCATCATCCATGCAAGCCGTTCTTTCACCTCAGGCATTTTTGAAACCCTGTAGAGCTCTGTGTATGCTTCAAACACATGCAGCAGGGTGTTCATGGTTTTATCCGCCATAACCCCGTTTTCGGAAAGCTTGTCATTCTCAACCTCATGAAACTCCCTGTCAAAAGCCTCCTTATATCCAATTTCGTCCCTGCACCTTGTTTCAATCAAGCGGAACAGCTCTTTTGCCATATTAAGCGCTTCTTCCTTTCCGGATGCATCATAATAAGAAGAAAGGGCATAAATGGAAAAAGCCTGGTTGTATGTATGCTTTGTGGTATCCTCCGGCTCTCCGTTATACTGAATGGACCAGAAAATACCCCCGTTCTCCTGGTCCATACAATATTTTTTCATGAAAGCAAATCCATGCTCCGCCTCCTTTAAAAGGCTTTCATCCTTAAGTAGCATATACGCATTAGAAAAAAACCATAGGATACGGCTGTTTAGAATGCATCCCTTCACCGCCTTTTTGTCAAGCTTAAGGTCATAATCCATATACCCATAATAGCCGCCAAATTCATGATCACGCAGCCCTTTCCAAAAGGGAATAATCTTTTCCGTTAAATGAATCTTTACTTCTTCCGTCAACATTTGCAACCACCTCCTTTTACCTAATTACTAACTTAAATTAATCTATTTATAACCTAATTTTAATTATATTTAACTTAACTTCTAATTCATCACTTATTCTTGCTTTTTATATATTAAAATTGTACCGCCCACATATTTCCACGTTTTGCACAAATTTCATATGGCATTTTTTAACATTATATACATACTGAAATCCATTGGCATTCAATACCAATCGCTGGTTATCAGTCCATCACATCAGATGCCCTTTTGGTTCGAAAGAACCTCACCTAAGCGCACACGCATAAATGCGTGACGTTTTTCCAAGGGTTCCTTTTGGAATATTTGTTTTTTCCAAGCTGTTTTATTGGCTAACCTGTGAAAAGTAACGGATAACCCCTTGATTTATAAAAATTTATAGTTGTTTCGCACATAAAATATTTGGTATCATTATCATAAACACAAAATCCATCATCCCTGTCTAACCACGGAGGTTAATCATGAACCTGAAAGTTTCCTTTTTATCATCTTTAACAACCCCTCCTAAGCTCGCTCCTTCCCATGCCCCCGAGGAATTTCTTGGACAAGTTCCGGATCAGGAAATACCTTCCCCCTCTCCTTTACTCTATCTGCTATCTTCCGGAACTATAAAAGCCGCTTTCCCATGGACATTTGATATCGCCCCCATGGACTGCTATCTTTTTTTATATACCAAAAAGGGATGTGGAAAGCTCACAGTGAATCATCAGATATTTTCTTTAAATGGCTCCTCCCTTCTTTTCCTTGACTGTCATCAGAAGATTCATTTTGATATCGCAGCCTCCCCCTGGGAATACCAGGTCTTTTTTTGTAGCGGGGATAATTTTTCTTATTATAGCAGACTTATTCCAACTTCCGCTCCTCTCCTTATGCAAATAACCCGTTTTTCTGAGACTGCTCTTTGCTTGGAACTCCTTTTATCAGTGCCTTCTCCTTATTCTTTCCGCCGTCAATTAACTATTTCCGATTTGTTAAATCGTATCATTACACAATTTATCATTTCCTTGCTTGAAGAACCTGAAACTCTTTCTCAAATTCCTGCCTATATAAAAAATATGAAGGATTTGTTTGACAATCATTTTAATGAACCTTACCATCTTGATGGTTTAGAAAAACTTTTTGGTATCAGCAAATATCGGCTGTGCCATGAATTTACCTCCATATACCATATATCTCCTATACAGTATTTGAATAAAAAAAGAATAGAGCATGGGGCGCATCTTCTTCTCGTTACCAACTACCGGGTTCACGAAATAGGAAACATGGTTGGAATTGAAAATACCAATCATTTTATAGCTCTGTTTAAAAAATACTATGGGACTACCCCTTTAGAATATAAGAGGCATGTGAATCTTTAAAATCAGAATATAGATATCTTAATCTGCTTTATATAGCAACATTCGTAAAAATGATTATAATTCAAATATGAGTCGTTATTATTCTTCTCATATATGAATTATAATCAACCAAAGTGATTCCGATGAAAATAATAGATGAATTATCCAATTACCAGACGGTCAAATGTGATCTAATCTTTTAACACTTTCCTTTAACAAAATACGCCCCTCAACTATCAAAATCCCCTGTTTGCTTACTTCCCCCGTCATTCTTTTAATTAATTTTTGAATGGCTCTATATGCCATTTCCTTTATATCCACCTCATAAGTGGTAATCCCCAGACTGCACACGCCGGGATAAAGATAATTATCATACCCCACAATTGAAATATCCTCCGGAACCCGATAGCCCTTTTCCCGTAAAACCTCTGTGAGCACTCCCGCCGTTATATCGCAGTTGCACGCAAAAGCCGTAGGCATTTCCTCCGGAAGCTTAAATGCAAACCCTTCCTCTCGATAACCGGTATCCCTGTTCCTGTCCTCAAGCACCCAGTCTTCTCTCACCTTTTGTCCATGTTCCAATAAAGCCTTGCAGTAACCAAAATACCTGTCCGTAATGCTGCCCGTATACAAAAGGGTTCCCACGTATCCGATTTTCGTATGTCCCATCTCAAACAGGTGGTTGGTAAGCTGATACATTCCGTAGTAATTATCAGTAATGACCGCATCACACCCATGCCTGCGGTCATAAAAATCCAGGCACACCAGCGGAACCTTGATATTTTCCTGAATCATGGCTAAATAATCCTCCTTCAACAGACCGATTATAATAAGCCCGTCCACCTTATCCTCCAAAAGGAGCTTTGGCATAGCCTTTTCCTGCTCACTTTGCTGGTTTATAATTTCAAGCAGCGTGAAGCATTCCTTTGACACAGCATCAGTGGCTACCTCCTGATACATTTTCCAGTAAAAGGATTCCTGCTGGTCCAAATATCTTTCTGAAATCACTACTCCTATGTTGCCGCCCCTGCCATCCTTCGGCAGTCTGACTTTAACGGGCGGCTGGTACCCCATCTCCTGGGCCAGCCCTTTAATTTTTTCCCGCATCTTGTCACTCACGCCCTTTTGTCCTGACAATGCCTTGGACACTGTGACCGTGCTTACATTTAATTTGGCAGCAATATCTGCAAGCCTAACCGATTTGGACATTTTTCCCTCCGTCAATTCAGCTCAAATTCATTTTCTTTCCACAATATGAATCAGCCTGCTCTTAAAATCTCCCTCTAATTCCTGAAGCAGATATCCCGCTTTCATCAGCACATTTCCGGTAAAAAATTCTTCTTCACCCTCTACCCTGTACCACCTGTCAGGGTCAAGACCTTTCAAAAACAGCCTTACACTGTGTCTGTTCGGTCTGTTAAGTACCTGAACAAACGTATATAAAGCTTCCTTTTTATCCTTACTGACCACCCCGTATAAGTCATAATAATGGTTTTCACTGTAAGAGGCTATTTTATAATAATCCCCTTGTCCAATTCATACCCAAAGATTCCGGCAAGCGCTACATGTCCTCTGGTTTCAAAGGGAGTTACCCTTCCCAGCATATGATTCGGGCAGTCGGACACATGGGCGCCTATTGTCGATAAAGGATAAATAAGCGCTGTTCCCTCCTGCATCTTAAGGCGCTCTATCGCATCTGTGTCATCAGAACACCATATTTGGGGGCTGCAATAAAGCATACCCGGGTCAAACCTTCCACCGCCTTAGCCCATAGCCCTGGGCATAGGCACAAATTTATTCCTTGGAAAATCTTTAATTTTTCAATTTAATTATCCATTTTTACCGGCTCCAAAAAGGCAAAGGGTTTTTCTTTTTCTGCCTGCAAAAATATCATCAAAAGAAATGCTGCCCTTAAGGATACTCTTTCTTCTTTTAATATCCGCAGCGCTTCCTTCTTATCCACCAGGAGCACCTCTATACTCTCCGTATCTTCCCGCAGTCTGCCAGATATCTCTCCGCTGGCAAAACCAAACACGGAAGTACTGGTTTCATCCGTCAGACCAGCTCCCAGATAAAAAGGCCTCCGGAAAGCAATGTCCCCCTCCTCGTAAGGTAAAAAATCAAGCCCAGTCTCCTCCTTCATCTCCCGGGCTGCAGCCTGCCCCGCTGTTTCTCCCTGATCGATTAATCCGGCCGGAAGCTCATATAGCCATGCATCAAGGGGATACCGGTACTGCCGAATCATAACCAGTTTATCCGGCTGCTTAAGCCAAACGGGATAAATTACAATCCCGTTGGCCTTAGGCTTCCCTGTCAAAAGAGGAAGCTCCTCCTGAGTGTTTCTGGATGCAAAATAATAGTGAAAAGGCGCTCCCGAATTGGTCAAAGCATCCATCTCATAAAGATTTAAAAATCGGTTATCCGTCAGTTTCCTGACACTCGTATACTTTTTTTCTTCCATATTTAATATCTAATTCCTTATACTTCTAACAGCCGCAAATCTCCACCCTAATCTTCCGTCTCGTCAGCCGTCCAGGCAAGCGCACACTTTACAGCCTTTTTCCATCCTTTTAAAAGCTTTCTGCGTTTTTCCTCACCCATCTCATGTATAAATTCCTTGCCTAACTGCCAGTTTTCGTATATTTCATCCCTGCTTTTCCAATAACCGCAGGCAAGCCCCGCCAGATACGCCGCCCCAAGAGCTGTGGTTTCAATACACTCCGGCCGGTATACCCTTGCGCCCAAAATATCAGCCTGGAACTGCATCAAAAAATTGTTGGCGCTGGCGCCGCCATCCACCTTAAGTCCGGCTATTGAAATTCCCACATCCTCCTCCATGGCCTTAAGTACATCATAAGTCTGATAGGCAATAGATTCAAGGGTTGCTCTGATAAAATGCTCTTTCTGGCACCCTCTGGTGATTCCCACCACGGTTCCCCTTGCATAAGGATTCCAGTAAGGCGCACCCATCCCCGCAAAAGCAGGCACCACATAAACACCCTCCGTATCTTCCGTTTTCTCTATGTATTCCTCTGTCTGGGGCGCGCTTTTGATCATACGCATGCCATCCCGCAGCCATTGTATGGCCGCACCTGCTACGAACACGCTGCCCTCTAACGCATACTCCACCTGCTCTTTGCCGCTTGCCGCAATTGTCGTGATAAGCCCGTTTCTTGACGCAATCGCCTCGGTACCAGTATTCATCAGAAGAAAACAGCCTGTCCCATAAGTGTTCTTCACCTGTCCCTTCGAAAAACAGCATTGTCCAAAAAGCGCTGCCTGCTGGTCTCCCGCAATACCGGCTATGGGTATACTGCCTCCTAACACAGAATGATCCGTATATCCATAGATACAGCTGGAGGGTTTTACCTCCGGCAGCATACAGGTCGGAATATCAAAAAGCTTTAAGAGTTCCTCATCCCAGCACCGCCTGTAAATGTCATACAGCATAGTACGGGATGCATTGGTATAATCCGTAACGTGGACCGCTCCTTTTGTCAGATTAAAAATAAGCCAGCTGTCCACTGTTCCAAAAAGAAGCTCTCCTTTTTTAGCACGCTCCCTTGCATCCGGCACATGGTCCAGTATCCAGGCAATCTTGGTAGCGCTAAAATAAGCATCCGGTACAAGTCCGGTTTTTTCCCGTATCATGTCTCCATAGCCGGCGGCAATCAATTCATCCACCTTCTCAGCCGTCCTGCGGCACTGCCATACAATCGCATTATAAATCGGTTCCCCTGTAGCCTTATCCCACACAATGGTAGTCTCCCTCTGGTTCGTAATGCCGATTGCCGCTATATCCCCGGGCGTAAGCCCTGCCATAGCCATAGCCTCCATGGTCACTGCCAATTGGGAAGACCAGATTTCCTTTGGATTATGCTCCACCCACCCGGGACGGGGATAGATTTGCCCAAATTCTTTCTGGGCCATGCTTAAAATTTCTCCTGCTTTGTTAAAAAAGATACACCGGGAGCTGGTCGTTCCCTGGTCCAGTGCCATTATATATTTCCCCATATAAACCCTCCGTCTTTATGAATCTCTGAAAACAATACCCCTCTCTGCTCTCCATCCAGCCAAAGCACAGCGCAGGCAAATAGTCAATGTATGCGGCACACAAGAAAAGCACCCGATAACAGTTCAGCCTTCGGCTTCACGGTTACGAAATCTGCCCATTACAAATCGCCTATGGCGAGGGGCAGATTTCATTTCAAACCGTAGATATATTCCACAGGCGAATTGCCTACAGACATATTGCTTACAGGCCATCTGTCTGCGGGCATGTGTTGCTTACGATATATTGCCTACAGGCATATTGCTACAGGCATATTGCCACAGGCATATTGCCTGTAGCTACCACCGAAACAGAAGTCCCCGCAACATTTTGAATCAGCACATCGCCTGCTTTTACCGGTGCCTTGACTGTTACCGCCCCTATTTCATCCAGGCACTGCCCAATTCTTCCTTTGGGAATTTCTCCGGCTGTTTTTACGGGAACAACCCTGCCGCTGCCGCCTTCCACCCGGATAATAGAAGTCACTCCACGCACAGGCGCTGTCATCTCATTGCGTGCATAGGCCTCACCCTTTTTACATGTATTGCCTGTGATTGCAAGGGTTCTGTCTTCATTTTTGTTGACAGTAATCAGGCAGCCTACAGGACAGCCAATACAGATCAGCTGACTTCCTGCGTCCCTATCCTCCGGAAGGGTACATTTTGTTTTCTCCGCAATCTTAGGCCGAACCGCTTCGCCCCAGTCTTCCTCCCCATTTAAGATATAGTCCGCCGCAAATTCTCCTGCTTTTTCCGCCTCCTTAGAAACATTGTCCACCAGGTCATGTACATGAAGCACATTTCCACAGGCAAAGATACCCTGAACAGTGGTTTCTAATTTTGCATTCACCACCGGACCTGAAGTCATATCATCCATCTGCGCCCCTGCTCCCTGGCTTAGCTCATTTTCCGGAATCAAGCCGCAGGATAAAAGCAGTGTATCACACGCTACAAATTCCTCCGTACCGGGAATCGGATTTAACTTATCATCCACCTTGCTGATGGTCACGCCTTCCACTCTCTCCTTGCCGTGGATTTGTGTAACCGTATGGCTCAGCTTTAAGGGAATGCCAAAATCATCCAGACACTGTACAATATTTCTCTTAAGTCCTCCTGAATAAGGCATAATCTCCGCCACCATTTTTACTTTTGCGCCCTGCAGAGTCATTCGCCTTGCCATAATAAGGCCGATATCCCCTGAGCCAAGAACCACTACCTCCCGGCCCGGCATTCTCCCTTCTATATTTACATATCTTTGGGCTGTTCCGGCGGAGTATACGCCTGCCGGCCTTGTACCCGGTATATTCATGGCTCCTCTGGAACGTTCCCTGCATCCCATCGCCAGAACAACTGCTTTCGCTTCTATTTTAAACATACCCTGTTCCCGGTTCATTGCAGTCACCACGCAAGGGCTGCCCCCCTGCACATCCACCACCATGGTATTTAACAGGCTGGGGATTTTCTTCTCCGCCACCATGTCCATATAGCGGACTGCATATTCCGGCCCTGTCAGTTCTTCTTTAAAGGTGTGAAGCCCAAATCCATTATGGATACACTGGTTTAAAATTCCTCCCAGCTCCTTATCCCTCTCCAATATTAACAAATCTTTAATACCCTTTTCATAAGCCGCCAGAGCCGCCGCCATTCCGGCAGGACCGCCACCTATAATGATTAAATCTGTTTTCATTTTTCCTCCGTTCTGCTACCGCCATATCTTGTAACAGCTCAGCCTTCGGCTTTACTGTTACGAAATCTACCATTCCAAATCGCTTACGGCAATTTCCCGAAGGATGTCCTGATTTTATTCCATCCGCATCCTCCTTGGCCTTACTGTAACTTTATCTTTCTTCCTCAAAAGGCAGTATATACCAGGCGTCCCCGCCTGACTTCTTGATTTCGCTCTCGTCCACTCCAAGTTCTCTGGCCAAAATTTCTACCACCCTGGGATTACAAAAGCCTGACTGACACCGTCCCATTCCTGCACGGGTACGCCGTTTAATTCCATCTGTGGTGGTAGCTCCTAAGGGTCTGTGAATTGCCTCTAGTATCTCACCTTCCGTAACCATCTCACAGCGGCAGATCACTTTACCGTAAGCCGGATTTTCTTTTATTTTCTCGTGGCGCTCCTTTTCAGTGGCAAGGGACATATTGATGATGCCTTTTCTTGTGCTGACAAAGTCCCGGTTTTCCTCCGGATTCAATATTTTCTTTATTATATCCGCCACATATTCTCCTGTTGCCGGCGCACAGGAAAGGCCCGGGGACTCCATACCCGCCACATCAATAAATCCGGCTGCATCCGGCACTTCCTCAATTACAAAATCATCTGACATCTCTTTGGATTCTGCGCCGCTGACCGCTCCATTTCTTTCAAACTTTGTTATATGAGCGCGCAATCCTGCAAAGGAAGTGATGACCTGCCTTCCCGGAATCCCTTTTAAGCTGAGCGCAGCCTTTTGTGTTACCTGCCCTAAACCCTCCCGGGATGTTTCCTTTTCATTTTTATCAGGAATATCCGTAGCAGTAGGGCCGGTCAGTAAGTTCCCATGGACGGTAGGGGATACCAGTACTCCTTTCCCCAATGCGGTAGGCAGCTGAAACAGCGTATGGCTGGCCATATTTCCCACATTTTTATCATAAAGCAGATATTCTCCCTTTCTGGGGGTAATTTCCATCTTGCTTGCACTTACCATATTGTGGATTTGATCCGCATACACCCCGGCGGCATTAACCACCACCTTTGTTTCAAATGTCTGCTGCTTCGTCTGAATCAGATAACCGCCCTCCTGTTTTTGAATCCCTGTCACCGTCTCCCCAAACTTAAATTCCACTCCGTTGACAAAGGCGTTCTCTGCAAGTGCAATGGTAATGCCAAAAGGACAGACAATGCCTCCTGTGGGCGCATAAAGAGCGGCCACAGCATCATCACCAATATTTGGCTCCTTCTCAAGAAGCTCTGCCCTTTCTATAATACGCAGCCCTTCCACACCGTTTGCTTCTCCCCTTGCCTTTAATTCCTCCAGTCTGTCTCTGTCCTTTTCATCAAAGCAAAGGACAATGGAGCCGTTTTGTTTGTAAGAAAAATCCAGTTCCTTTGACAAAGCTGCCATTTTCCGATTACCCAGCACGTTAAGTTTAGCCTTTAAGGTGCCCGGTTCAGCGTCATAACCTGCATGAACGATTCCACTGTTGGCCTTAGAAGTACCTTCACAGACATCAGATTCCTTCTCAAGAACCAATGTTTTTAGTTTGAAGCGGGATAATTCCCTGGCAACGGCGCATCCGCTTACCCCTGCGCCAATTACGATTACATCATACATATATTTATCCTTTCTTAATTTAACTTATTTTTCTTATCACAAATTATTAATAACACGTAACAACTCCGGCCTATAGCATCGTATTAGACAAAAACGGCCATACAAAAAGATGTATTTAACTTGTATGACCGTTTCTTTTGATTTCCACAACAGATTATTCAGTTTTTCTGTCATTATACGATAAAACTTTTACCAAGTCAAAACCTCATGCCCGCTTTCCGTCACGGCTACCGTGACCTCCCACTGGGCGGAAGGCTTTTTGTCTTTCGTGTACACAGTCCAGCCGTCATTTTTGTCTGTGTAAATTTCACTATTTCCCATGTTTACCATAGGCTCTATGGTAAACACCATTCCCGGCACCATAAGCATTTCCGTCCCGGCGCTGGTCACATAGCTGACAAAGGGCTCCTCATGAAATTCCAGGCCAATGCCATGGCCTCCTATTTCAACCACTATACTGTAGCCGTTTGCCTTCGCATGATCATTTACAGCCTGTGCCATGTCCCCTAGGAAGTTCCAGGGCTGTACCATAGTAATTCCTTTTTCCATGCATTCTCTGGTAACTTCCACCAATTTTTTCTTTTCTTCACTGACCTCTCCAATGCAATACATTCTGGAAGAGTCGGAAAAATATCCCTTGTATAAAGTGGACACATCCACATTCACAATATCCCCTTCCTTTAAGATAACATCTTTAGAGGGAATACCGTGACAGACCACTTCATTAATGGAAGTACATACACTTTTAGGAAATCCTTCATAGCCAAGAGGCGCCGGAATCCCGCCCATCTGTACCGTCATATCATGCACCAAATCGTCTATCTGCTGGGTGTTGATGCCGGGGCCTATCATTTCCCCCACCGCATCTAATACTGCAATATTTATGACGCTGCTTTCCTTGATCCCGTCAATTTGTTCCCTTGTTTTCAGGATATCCCTGCCTGGTACTATATGGCCCTGTAATGCATAATGATGGATTTTATCATCTATCGCCATATGACATGTCTTATATTTTTTTCCACTGCCGCACCAGCAAGGGTCGTTTCTACCTATCTTTTCCATAGCCATTTCTATTCTTTTCTTCTTTTTCTTCAAACGCCGCCATAAACTGCGAGATATTATCACTTATGCTGCGCTTTTTAAACACTGCCGAACCAGCCACACAAACGTTTGCACCAGCATCTATCACTTCTCTTACATTCTTCTTGCCAAGGCCGCCATCTACTTCTATCTTTACGGATAATCCTTTTTCATCGATGTAATTCCGCAGCTGTCTGATTCTTTCATAAGATTCCGGAATAAAAGTCTGCCCTCCAAATCCCGGCTCCACACTCATAATCAGAATCATCTCTACCTTGTCCAAATAAGGATAAACCGCCTCCACGGGGGTCTTAGGCTTAATGGAAATTCCAACCTCTGCGCCTTTTGCATGAATTTCTTCTATCACCCTTTCGGCATGCTCAGTGGCTTCTAAATGAAATGTAATTCCATCTGCGCCGCATTCCACAAATTCCTGAATATATCTCTCAGGCTCTACAATCATCAAATGCACATCAAAAAACTGTTTGCTGGTTTCTCTGATGGATTTAATAAGAGGCATACCAAAGGATATACTTGGAACAAAGATACCATCCATCACATCAATATGGAGATACTCAGCACCCGCTTTTTGTGTTTCCAAAATCTGTTGTCCCAATATATTAAAGTCCGCCGCAAGAAGAGATGGCGCTAAAATGTACATAATTTATACCTCTTACATATCGCAGGCTTCGCTTGCCAGGAATCCTTTTATCTGCTCGTAAATGCCCTTGCCGTCTAATTTGTATTTCTCAAGCAGTGCTCCTGCCGCCCCTGACTCTCCGAATACATCCTGCATTCCAATCTTCTTAACCGGTACAGGATAAGACTTACAAACCGCATCACACACCGCGCTGCCAAGTCCTCCAATCACGGAGTGCTCCTCTGCTGTCACAATTTTACCGGTTTTCTTAGCAGATTTCATAATTATTTCTTCGTCTAAAGGCTTGATTGTACAAATATTGATAACCTCTGCATTGATCCCGTCAGCCGCTAACAGCTCGGCAGCTTCTAATGCATTTCCCACACAAATACCGGTGGCCACAATGGTAACGTCAGTGCCTTCACGCACCAGGGTTCCTTTTCCAATTTCAAAATGATAATCAGGCCTGTCATTGATCACCGGGCAGGCCGCACGGCCAAAGCGTAAATAAACAGGTCCCTCATATTCTGCCGCTGCCATAACGGCTGCTTTAGCCTCAACATCATCTGCCGGGCACATGACTACCATTCCCGGAATTGTACGCATCAGGGCAATATCTTCATTACACTGGTGAGAAGCCCCGTCCTCGCCTACGGTAATGCCTGCATGGGTTGCACCTATTTTTACATTCAGATGAGGATAACCTACCGAATTTCTAACCTGCTCAAAAGCCCTGCCAGCTGCAAACATTGCAAAGCTGCTGACAAAAGGGATCTTCCCTGTTGTGGCAAGTCCTGCTGCCACGCCCACCATATTTCCCTCGGCAATACCACAGTCAATATGCCTGTCAGGAAAAGCTTTTTTAAATACACCTGTCTTAGTTGCCTCTGCTAAATCTGCATCCAAAACCACTACATTGGGATTCTTGGCTCCGAGCTCTGCAAGCGCATTGCCGTAGCTTTCTCTGGTTGCAATCTTTTTTACCGTATTCTCCGCCATTTATGCTTCCTCCTTCAAAAGCTCTTCGCCGATTTTTTCAAGGTCCGCCATAGCAACCGCATACTGCTCGTCATTAGGCGCCTTGCCATGCCATCCTGCCTGGCCTTCCATGAAAGAAACTCCCTTTCCTTTCAGGCTGTGGGCAATAATTGCCGTAGGCATTCCCTTTGTTTCCCTTGCTTCCTTAAAAGCCGCCCGAATAGCGTCAAAATCATGGGCGTCTATATTGATTACATGAAAGTTAAATGCTTCAAACTTTTTATCAATCGGATAAGGTGAACAAACCTGGTCCACAGGACCGTCAATCTGTAAACCATTATTATCCACAATCACCACCAGATTATCCAGCTTACGATGTCCTGCAAGCATAGAAGCCTCCCAAACCTGTCCCTCCTGGATCTCACCGTCACCTAACAGCGTATAAACACGAAAATCCTTATTGTCCAGCTTTCCTGAAAGCGCCATACCCACTGCCGCTGAAATACCCTGTCCTAAAGAACCGCTTGACATATCCACGCCGGGAATATGCTGCATACAGGGATGTCCCTGCAGATAAGATCCAAGCTTACGCAGTGTCACAAGATCTTCCACCGGGAAAAATCCTCTGTTTGCCAGAGTAGAATACAGCCCCGGCGCTGTGTGGCCTTTCGATAACACAAAGCGGTCTCTGTCCTCCATCTTTGGATTTGCAGGATCTACATTCATCTCCTCAAAATAGAGATAGGTATAAATGTCTGCTGCGGATAAAGAACCGCCCGGGTGACCTGCTTTTGCGCTGTGAACCGCTGTTACAATGCCCTTGCGCACTTCATTGGCGGTTTTTTTGAGCTCCAGATTGTTCATTAATAATCCTCCGTTCCTGCCCACAGCTCACAAATTAGGGGCGCAGGCATAAATTTGTTGATTGAAAAGCTTTTATATATGTATCATAAAATTTATATCTTTAAAAATTCTATAATATTTTATCATATTATAAACCAATCGTCTATACGCCATGAAAAATCATTTTCAATCATTGTAACAGTTCGTTACTATTAACGGCCTAGGAGCCGCTCATCGTAACATTCGGCCGAACTGTTACTGAATCCGGCCATTAGAAGTTCGCCTTCGGCGAAGGGCCGGATTCACTCACCAATCCTCCGGTAAATTGGCTGCACTCCAAACCTGCAACGCAAATCTCCCTCCACTGTCACGCTCAAAGTCCCGGCCCTTTGGACATCGCCATTGGTACCGGGACTTCACAGCAATAGAACTTAGGCAGAGATGGATACGATATATTCTTTACCGCCCAGCTTCTCAAGAAATGCCATCTTGTCATACTTCGCCGGGAACAAAAGATCCATCTCCAGCTTTACCGTACCGTCACTTAATTTGTTCAGCTTTACCATAGTGATACAAATCTTTTCCCCTTGAATGAACTGCTTTACAATATCCACCTTATCTATGGAGCTCAGCGACATTTTCATCTTGCCCGCGTAGGGCTCATTTGCCAAAAATCCCACTTTATGCATGGCAATTTGCATACAAATAAGCAGCAAGGCGCTGGAAATGGACAGAAAATACTGTCCTGCACCAATACTCATCCCCACGCCTGCCGTCACCCACAGGCCCGCCGCCGTAGTCAAACCGCTCACAGAGCTGTTATTCCGAACAATGATAATCCCGGTACCCAAAAAACCAATCCCACTTACGATTTGAGCCGCTATTCTGGAAGCATCATAATTAGGAATATCTGTAAATCCGTATTTAGATACCACCATCATCAGGGCTGCGCCAAAAGCCACAATCGCATGCGTTCTCACTCCGGCCAGCTTATTCCGGTTTCTGCGTTCCAGCCCAATAGCAATTCCCACGATACAGGCAAGGACAATCCGCAAAAACAGTTCCCACTGCCAAGAGGTTATTACTTCTAACAATGCTGCTGCCACTTCCTCTCTTTTTGTAATGCTCATACCGGCATCAGGCTACAGTTTAAAATTCTACCGTCATGCCATCGTAGGCCACACTGAATCCATACTCGGCAGCCTGCTTTTCCATCTCCTCATGCAGCCAGCCACCATTATGGGAGAAATGGGTAACCACATACTTCGTATCTCTATCCACGCAGCCTGTCTGCCTTAGCCTCTCTACCACATCCACATTGTTGAGAAGTCCCATGTGATTGGTAGGTATCTTAATTTTTTGCATTGTACAGTCCATACTCACCAAATCAAAATGCTGCCCCTTAATAAAGTCCCATGTTTCCTCTGCAAAATATCCGGTATCATTCGCATAAAGTAGAGACTTTCCTTCCTTTTTAATGATATAGATAAAACAATTTTCCCGCGGATTGTGGGTTGCCTTCAAGGGAATGAATTCATATCCTTCTGAGCTGTAAGTCGTAAATTCCTTTATTTCATGATATGCAATCTGTGCCCTGTTTGGAGAATACACAAGTGCATCAGCCACCACTCGTTCCAGGCTTTCCTTCACCGCGTCATTCCCGTAGATATCCAGCGTTCCTTTCATATCCACAGCGAATCCCTCTCGCCGCATCATCAATTCTTCCGGATACCAGTGATCCTGATGAGAGTGGGTGACAAGCATTGTCCGAATAGAGGGCATATCCAGCCCATAGGTCAACATATGCAGATAGGTATCCGGAGGCAGGTCAATCAGGATTTTATCATCAATCACCGCCTGGGAGCGTGTTCTAATATCCTTACCCCCACGGCGCAGCGCTTCCTTACATACCTTACAATTGCAAAAGATTCCCGGCCATCCTTCCGCCGCGGCTGTTCCCAAATATTGTATTTTCATTTTTGACTCCCGTCTGCGCTTTTGCGCATATATTAATCGTTATCTTTCTATTGCCATAGGCATTATTATTTACAAACGCTGGCGCGCGAAGCGTGTCAGCGTTTATTGTTAACAATATATATCAACTCTTCACCGCACCTGATGTGAGACCACCAATGATTGCTTTCTGCATGAAACAGTAGAAAATCAAAAGCGGCAGCATAGACGCCACAAAGGTGGCAAAGGTCAGGCTGTAATTAACGGAATATTCCGTCTGGAAATTATACTGGAACAAAGTTAGTGTCCAGTCCTGCCAGCCCTTGTTCAGCGTAATCAAGGGGAGCATGAAATCATTCCAGATCCACAGCCCCTGCTTGATGAGCACCGTTGCCAACATGGGCTTAAGCAGTGGGAATACCACGGAGGAGTAGGTACGTAAGGTACCGGCCCCGTCAATCCATGCCGCTTCCTCCATATCCGGCGGAATAGCCCCCATATATCCCACGAACAAAAACACACTCTCACAAGTAGAACTGGAAATACACAATATAGCCAGCCCTGTGGGATTCATCATGTTCAGCGCACTGAGCAGTTTCACCAAAGGCATCATCTTTACCTGGAAAGGAATAAAAATTCCCAGAAGCAGGAAATAATAAACCAGACGGTATGCTGTGCTGACAGGCATCTTCCTTGCCACCGCATAACTCATGGCTGGCATAATAACGATATTACCCGCCAGAACAATTGCCGTAATATAAACTGTATTGATAAAAGCTCTCCAATACCGTTCACTAGAAAGAATTTCTTTAAAGCTCTCCAGATATATAGGAATCGGCAATGTGAAAAAGCTCTTAGAGCTCTGGGCATCCGACTTTAACGCAGTCACAAAAGTGACATATAAAGGAAGGATGATTAGCAGAATACCTAATATCAAGATGATGTAAGTTAGTACGTTATTTTGTTTTCTTCCTTCTACCATACCCTACACCGCCTTCTTCTTATTCGTAAAATAAATCTGCACAGCGGAGATAGCGGCCACAACCAGTCCCATGAAAATCGCTTCCGCGATTGCAAACGCATATTTATTCTGCGTAAAACCATGTTTATAGATTAACATCGCCACGCTGCGCGTGGAGCTTCCCGGCCCTCCTTCTGTCATTGCCTTGATGTAATCGAATACCATCAGGCCTCCTTTCAGCGTAAGCACGAACACCACACTCACTACCGGCAGGATAAAGGGAATGGTAATATACCGAAAGATATCCCAGGCAGAAGCCCCGTCCAGCGCCGCTCCATCATACAAATCCGTGGGCACACTCTGCAGCCCTGCCAAAAACAGCAGGGTAGGGATACACAGCCCCTGCCATAAGTTTACAAACAAAATCGTCCACATCGCCAGATTCTTATCCGCCAATGGATTCTGGCTCAGCGCATGGATATGTAAGGCCTTTCCAATCACAGGTATAATATAATAGCAGATTTTGTTGAAAATCAGACCTACTGTCAGAGAGCTCAGCACCGCCGGAATGAAGTAAATGCCTCTAAAGAAGGTTCTTCCCTTAATCTTCCGATTCAACAGCATAGCGATTGCAAGCCCCAGAACAATCGTAAGCACTACCAATAGGACCGTATATTTTATAGTGAAGAAAAGCGCATCGGTGAACTGTCCGGTCCGAAAAATCTTCACATAATTATCAAAGCCGATGAAATTATAATTCTTGCTAATTCCATCCCAATCCGTAGCACTATAATAGAATCCCATTAACACGGGCATAATAAAAAAGAAACTATACAGAATAAAACCAGGTGCTGTGAAAAATAAAAACGCCCTGTCTCTGCCTTTGTCCCTTCTTGATTTGCCCTTTTTCTTCTTGTCCCCCATATAGCAAACCTCCTGTTTTTAAAAAAAGGGAGGTCCGCATAAAAAAACGAAAGCGGACATCCCTTTTGTCCCGAACAGGAGGGAAAAATCCTATGCGGTTCTCCCTCCATCCGGCTTTTCTTAGTTGTCAGCATAGATTGTCTCGATGGCTTCCTGGCTGGATTCAAAGAACGCTTCCCTGTCTCCATCGCCTAAGAACATCTGGCAGCCATCTCTGATTTCTTCTCTCAGTCCGGTAGGCCAGAAATTAACTGCGGTCAGGAAAATATTACCTTCCTCCACAGCGGTCTTCATGTTGGCATGCTGAGGAATGTTGTATTCGACACCTTCAATCGTGCTTACGTTGCCGTCTGCATCACAGTACATCTGGGCAATATCTTCTCTGGTCATGAACTCCAGGAATTTAAGACCGATTTCCTTATCCGCACAGGTAGAAGATATACTAAAGGAAGTATCAATGTTTACAGGAACCTTGGTAGTCTCGCCTCTGGGATGAGGGAATGCGAACAGCTCCACATTAGCATCCGGATTGTTCTTCTGCACGGTTGCCAGCATCCATGTACCGCTTAACATGAAAGCGCCGTTTCCATTACTAAATTCAGCCGCTGCAATATCATAATCCATTCCCATATGGTCATCTGTGGTATAATTCAGCAAATCTTCATTATAATCACACCAGGTCTGCAGGGTAGGAGAATCCTTTGCTTCCATTTCTCCATCTGCAATCTGTTTGAACTCGGAATTAGAGTCATTGTTAATGATACCTGCCGTACGCTCGAACCTCTGGGCCACATTTCCCACATCCTTATTCGGAAGCAAGAATCCGGTAACGCCATTGGCCTTTAGCGTCTCACAGTCTGCAATCAGTTCTTCCCAAGTGCTGGGAGTCTCGGTAATTCCGTTTGCTTCTAACACATCCATGTTAGCATAAATACCATAAGTACTAAGCGACATAGGCACTGCGTAATAATTGCCATCGCAATTAGACATTTCCATTGCAGTAGAATTTACCTTGCCAAGGTATTCCGCATCCGTAATATCCTCGAAATAACCATCCCGGAACATATCCTTATAGAAATCCTCCGCCGGATATGTATTCATGATATCCGGTAAATCATTGCTGGCCGCTCTGGTACGAACCAGGGTAGCGCCGTCACTGGTACTTGTCACATCAATCTTCACACCGGGATTTTCCTCACAGAACTTCGCTGCAATCTGTTCCATCACATCCACGATCTCTGTCTTAGTCAGAAGAAGTTCTAATGTAACCTCGTCACCACTGGCTGCTGCTTCCTGGCCTTCTCCTTCACTTTCACTTTCTGTTTCTGTCTCATCTGCTGCAGCGTTTTCCGGCTCTGACCCTGACGCATCCTGACCGCCACTGTTTCCTCCGCAAGCCACCAGCAGGCTGCTGGCTGCCAGCAGTGCCGCCATTACGGCACTAAGTTTTTTGAACTTCATTTACGTTTACCATCCTTTCTTTTTCCCGGCGTTTAAACCGGCTGACACACTCTATAGTTCTTTTCTTCTTGATAAACGCCATCTCACATCGTGTAACAGCCTCTATCCTTTCACCGTTCCTGTTCTTTAGGATATCGGATCCAATTATCGTTACCAACGCCTTCCCCATTCATTTTTCTTTAGCAAATCCGTTCATCAATATAAGTTGGAAAAACAACGGACCAATGAACATTCTCTCTTATAGCAGAGATTACGGTTATGTTCTATCATTATACATATGCAGAGATATTATGTCAATAAAATATCAGCAGTATAAACAAAAATATTATTTTATTATGCGATTCTTCTATGCTTTTTGCCAACTTTCATTCGGTTTATCGTTATATATTTTGGTACATTCAACAAAATAATTATAGTGCAATATCCACTATGGACTTTTTATAAGTCTCAGGACAAACCGTAATTGTTCCGCTCCACGACAACCGTTCCGCCCACACCTTCCTTCAATTCTCCTGCCCTAAAAATCGTTTTGATCATATAAGACGCCCTGGACAACCCAGCGAGTGGCATGCCCGTTCCCCGTGCAGGTGGAGAGGGTCAGTATTTTGTCTTCAACAGTAGGGATAATACCTGTATCAATGACAGAGTTTTCCAGGCAGAAATCAATAAAGTCGTTCCTTCTTTTGCGCGTGTTGATGTTGATGCGGTATACGATCGAGCGGATCTTTACTTCATGAGCCGCGAAAATATCGTACCGGTAGACGCCGCCGTCCGTGACCAGATAAATACTGGGATGCTCCCTGTAGTAATCGGCGCTTTCATAATTGCTTAAGCTGCCGAACATGGAACCATTGCGCATTTTGTGTCCGTAGAGGATGGTATTAAAACTATGCAGGTCAGGTTTTATCTGGCATTCCATGAAAATAGAGCCCACAGAGCTTTTGTCCCGGTTCCAGGTGTGGTTTAAATAATATTCATTATCCTCTGTCTGCAGAAGCGGGTAGGAAATCTCTGTCCCGGGAATGGCAATCCAGCCCACTACTTCTTCATTTACTCTCCGCAGAGAATCCAGGTCCGTGCCCGCCAGCGCTTCCGCCCAATAATCGATTTCCTCCGTCCCTCCCTCCTCTGGCTTCTCAGGTATACTGGCAAGACCCGCCGCCAGCTGTGCGTCAAAATAATCCTCAGCCCCGCTGCGATAGTCAAGCATTTTGACGCCAACAACGGTTATACTGATGGACAAAGCCAGTATAAGTGATACCGTCATTAGCAGATATAGTTTCTTTTTCATCTTCCAAACCCCTTTCTGTTGATCGTAGTCGTTTGCCTCTTAAGGCAGCTGCTTTCCTTTTGCTCCCCCGTACATGAAAAGACGCGGCCCAAAAGTCGGGCCGCGCCGTGTTGTGTTAAAGCTGTCATTGTTCCATTAAGACTACCGCATCAGCAGAGCCTTTTATGCAGCTGTACCTTTGCGTTTTCTGCCTTTTAGAGCCAACAGAACTAAGCCCGCTGCGGAGCCCAAAGCAGAAAGCAGCCATGTCAGGAAATTATCGCCTGTCTTCGGTACATTCGACAAGGGAACTTCCTCATCAAAAATATCTGTCAGTCCCTCTGCCGCTGCACTCGGCACATTTGCCAAGGGAACCTCTTCATTCGAAATTTCAACTAATTCTATCACCCTGTTGACCATAGGAGCTGCAGGAGTCGTGAAGACAACTTCTATATCCACATTCGTTCCGGGCTGCTCCTCATCAGGAACCTGTTCAGGAGTATCATCATCTCCCTGTTCAGGAGTATCATCTCTCTGTTCAGAAGTGTCATTTCTCCGTTCAGGAGGGGTTGGGTTCGAGGACGGGGTCGGATCCGGATCTGGATTTGGATTTGGGTTCGGATCCGGGTTCGGATTTTCATTACTATCGTTGTAAACGTAAATCAATTTGATAACATTCAGATTCTTGTCTTCCACCAGCGTAAGGGTGCCGGGATTGCTTCCGCTATAAACAAACATGCGCCCCCCATAATTCACCCAGCCGGAGTTACCACTCGCAATCGTTTGGCCATCAATTTCACTTCCGATGCTGCCGTCTCTTTCTCCTTCATCAATTGTATCTACCGTCTGCCCGTTGATACGGTACTCGCGTAAGATCCGATAAGAGGTGGTGTTGGTGGTGTTATTATCATCCAAATTTTCTTCCCATTTGCCTGTGATCACCACATCCTTATCAGGCATCGTAAACCCACCAGCACTGGCATCTACAGTGATATCATCCGGCACTTTCCAACCAGTGAAAGTGTAGGTTTTGCCATTGACTGTTAATTCCTTGCCTTCGGGGTAATTCGTATCCAAGGTCACTGGAACGCCAGCCTCATAGGTATCTTCGGCAGGCAGCGTTACACCAGATTCTTCGGGCAGACCACCCCAGGAGTAGGTTACGGTGTATGTGATACCACTGTCTGGCACCCATTTCGCCTTCAAGGTGCCGGAAACGGTTTCGTCCGCCACGCCGTTCATTTTGACCTTTCCGGCGTTGTATGTGCCATCACCAATCCCATCGTGAGTATAGGTCCAGCCATCAAACGTAAATCCATCCCTTGTGGGAGTGTTGCCAGCATCGAAGGTATAGGAGTCATTGCTTAAATCCGTCACGGACTCGGTTTTTTCTGTCTTACCGTCCATTTCTCCACCGCTGTAATCCCACGTCAGCTTGTAGTTATACTTACACTCTGTATCTGTATCTTTCTCCGTCCATATGGCATAAAGGGTTGTTGTATCTTTTACGTTTATATTTCCCCCACCGGTATAGCTGGCACTCGTTGCAAATGCGTTTGTAGACCAGCCCAGGAAATCATAGCCATCTCTGGTAGGCTCTTGGGTGGAAATAGTAAAGTCATAGCTGTCGTCCGTTGACGTTGCCGTTTGCGTGGGAGGAGCATCGTTGCCTCTGTTGGCGTTATATTTCAGAGTGAAAGTTTTTCTAGTATCAAAAAACAGAAATAGTGTTTCGTTCGCTCTATAAGGGGCGCTACCTGTTATATTGTAATGAACACTTGTATAGTTATTGTTTGGACACAGTCCGGAAGTATATTTGCTGGGAACGGTCGTATATGGAGACCAATTATACCCTTTATACCCACTAAACCCTGATGCATTCGCCAAAATACGTAAATTTGTGCTGTGGTTGTAGCCAGAATGCCCAGTATTTTGCAGACACTGCTGAGTTAGGGTTACTCTATCCTTCTCCTCACCATTGACTACCTTCACAACATCGACCGTAAACTTTTCTTTACTAATAAGTGCAAGTTCTTCCGTCCCTTCGGTCTGCTTATCCGCCAACGCCTGAAAACGCGCCATGTCGGCATCCATTCCCGGATAGTCATAATATTTCTCCAGCAGCACTTCCAGCAGCTCTGACGCCTGCATACCTAAAGCGGCGTACTCCTCCTGGTTCTCCTCTGTCAGTACAAAGGCCTCCATGGCATCCAACAGACTGCGGAACTGCCCAAGAAGCGCTTTCCCTTCGTCCAGTTTTGTTTCTTCTTCCTTAACACCACTTCCCTCCAACAATGTCGCAGCAGTGCTGTCCGCGTCAGCGGGACGGAGAGACACAACATTGTCATACTGATCCTTCATCTCGGCCTGATCCTCAGGGGACAAGCGGTTGTAGACGCTCACGTAGTTGTCAATTGCGTCATTGAGGACACTTTTATCCTGGCTGTCGATGACATCGACCACCGCATTGTAAGCCGCCTCCAATTCCTCCCGTGTGGCGTAGCTGATCTGCTGATCCGTGTTTTCTACGTTTTCTGCATTATCCGTATTCTCTGCGTTTTCTGTATCATCCACGTTTCCTACGTTTTCTGCATTATCCGTATTGTCCACGTTTTCCGTATCATCCGCGGTTTCTTCGTTTCCTGCATTCTCTGCATTATCCGTATTGTCCGCGGTTTCCGTATCATCCGTGTTTTCTACGTTTCCTGCATTCTCTGCATTATCCGTATTGTCCGCATTTTCCGTATCATCCGCGGTTTCTTCGTTCTCTACATTATCCGTATTGTTCGCGGTTTCCGTATCATCTGCGGTTTCTTCGTTTCCTGCATTCTCCGTATTGTCCGCGGTTTCTGCATTATCTAAGGTGATTTCCGGGCTTTCACCACTCCCCTCTGCGAAAGCGGTGATGCCAAATTCCCCTAAACACATAATTGTTGCCAGGAATATTGCCAGAATACGCCTGCGCAAAAATAAATTCTTTTTTCTTTTCATAATTTTCACTTCCTTTTTTCAGATACTTTTCCATTTAGTTAACAAGATTAAAAGCATCCGGCGGGCGGGCTGCCATTCACTTGTACGAAGAAGGCCCCTTGCCTTTGCGTCACAGGATTTCTCCTGTTTTGCCAGGTGCAGTCCGGCGAACATAACGGTCCTGACACTCTGCCAGATCACCGTCCCAGTCCCGTAACTTTGCGCCGCCGGATTTCTCCGGTTTTGCCAAATGCGTCCCCATATCCGCTCCCCTGCCGCTATGGACGCTTATAACGACAGGGCATCTCCAAGGCGGAATATCCGGTGACAGCATTTGATCCCCACCCCTTTCCTTTATTATTCCCGGCAGATAAGCGTACAAAAATGTCCGCTCCCTTGTTGCAATACATGGCGTTATCATGAAGTTCTGCTTTCATAAGAACGCCGGTCAGTCCATCCTCGAGATTCATTTTGCTCTGGCTGTTGCTTTTTCAGCTTACCGTGTTTAAAACGTCCATAAAAAGACCTCCTTTGAGGTATTTGTTTGGATCTTGCGCCGAAAATTCACTCAGATAGAAGTCTTTTTTGTTCCTTTAAAAAATGAAAAACATTATTTAATTAAAAAACGGCAACTTTACAGATTTCAGCAGAGGATGTTGTTGTTCCGAAAATGATTCGGACTTAATTTAAGAGACTTTTAAATTTTCTAACTCGCAGGTGATATGGCGTCTATTAATCTGTAAATTCACTTACGAACCTGTCATGCATTTCTTTTTCCGCCTGTCTTCGTGCCTTAACGGCATCTTCAAAACAACTGTAGCTTCCCAAATAATGCCGTTTACCTTTAAAACAAATAGTTGCACGCCATCGTCCTTTTGACACCAGCCAGTCTACGCCGGGTACGCCACTGGTATTATTACTGCGCACTGTCTTAGCGGCAAGCATTTCTACGCAGGTGCCGTCTATATAGGTCAAACCCAAGGCATATCTTGGCCCTCCGGGACCACTTTGGCAGCCACAACTCTTTGTATGTCCACACCGTAAGTGATAGGTTTTTACTACCGTTTTTCTTCCGCAATCACACTGGCATAGCCATGCTGTTCGCCCGTTAATATTTTCCACTGGCTCTAACACTGTCAGCTGGCCAAACTTTTGGCCCTGCAAATCTAATTTTTCCCTGGAGTGCCCCACCTGTGCCACCTCCCTGATCGTATCAAAAAGTTTATTTTTTGGTACAAGGAAAAGAGGGGTTTGCACGAGTGAATCATTTCGTTAATCATTGTGCAAATTGTAAAAAAAAACCTTGAAAGGGGACCCGAATTATGGTATTCTGTAAACGATAAAAGAGATGTCAAAAAGTAAGCTTTTTGGCAATTTTTTATGCTTATAGGTCGATTTGTAAAACACGGCGGTGTTTGTTAATATTTCGATCCTCTTGAATTTCTAATGAAAAATCATTTTTCAATCATGGACCTCATATAATCAAATGAATAATTTTATGAGGTCATCCCTTTGTTGCAGATAAAAAAATGGAGCCGGAAGCGGCGTTCTTTCTTCCTTGGCCTATCAGCTTTCGCTATTGTCTTCATCTTAATTTCATGCTTTATTACAAGCGATGGTCGCCGTTTTCAAACATTGACAGAAGACTTATTTCACTCAGAGCTTTCCGGAAATATATTAAATCTACATTATACATTGGCCTATCCCGAAAAATATGGCTTTGCAGGCGAGGCGTCTTTGTCTTCCTATCAACCCAGATCAGAAGAAGATGATGGAGCGTCAAACATTCGCTCTACCTTAAACCAGCTCTCCAAAATATCTCCTGACCGCTTAAAGGAGGACGACTCGTATACATACAAATTATTAAATCGTTATTTAACACTACGTCTCTCCGGTTCCTCCTACGCTTATTATGATGAGCCCCTTTCCCCTTCCTCAGGAATGCAGTCCGGCCTTCCTATCCTTTTAGCCGACTATACTTTTCGTTCCTCAAAGGATGTTGAGGATTATCTGCATATATTAGACCAAACCGACACCTACTTTGACGGGCTTATCCAATATGAAAAAGAAAAAGCCGAACATGGATTGTTCATGTCCGACTCCGCCGCTGGTGATGTGATAGAGCAATGCTATTCTATTATGGACAAAGATGCCCTTTCCTCCGGCGCCCATTTTCTCCATACTACCTTCGAAGAACGCTTAAATACCCTGGAACAAGAGGGTATCATTTCACAGGAACAAAAAATGAAGTGGATCTCTGAAAACGACCGGCTGCTCACCACTGTCATGGCGCCTGCCTATGAAAGGGTAGCGGATGCCTTTACTATTTTGCAGGGAAGCGGCCAAAACGACAAGGGATTGTGCTATTTCCCAGAAGGCCGCGCTTACTATGAGTATCTCCTTGCCTCCACCACCGGCACCTCACGCAGCATTGCCGAAATAAAAACCCTTCTTTTTGAAGATTTTCGGCAAAATTTTGCCGCTATGGCCTCACTCCTTGGCCAATATCCGCAGTTGGCAGCTGCCTTTACAAATAGTGATGCCACCTTTCCCTACATAACGCCTGTAGAAATGCTGGATGATCTAAAAAATCGCATGGCTGCTGATTTTCCGCCCTTTCCCCAATCGGAGGAAGCGGAAGATATTCATTATACAATCAAAAGCGTATCCCCCTCCATGGAAGATTATTGCAGCCCTGCCTACTATCTGACACCCCCAATAGATGATATGCGTAATAATATAATCTATATTAACCATAAAAATTCGCCTGATGCACTGACTTTATACACCACTTTAGCTCATGAAGGTTATCCTGGCCATCTTTATCAGACGGTTTACAGCCAGCTTTATATGAATCAAAACAATACCTCCTGCATCCGTTACCTGCTGCATTATGGCGGCTATGTGGAGGGCTGGGCCTTTTATGTGGAAAATTTGTCTTATCAATATGCCCAGTCAGTGGTTTCGGACTCTTTAACTGCCGCCTGGTATGAAGCCTGCCGTCTAAACAGGAATATTCAGCTATGTCTTTACTCCATGTTAGATATTGCAATTCATTATGAGGGAGCTACCCTGCCAAAGGCACAGGCCATTTTGCGGAAGGTGGGCATTACCGACCCCCAGACTGCATCCGCTATTTACGATTATATTGTGGAGGAGCCGGTCAATTACCTGAAATATTATCTTGGTTTTCTCGAGTTCCTTTCTTTAAAGGATACAGCACAAAATTTGTGGGGTGATGATTTCAGTCTTTTGCGTTTTCATCAGTTTATTTTGGAGACAGGGCCTTCTGATTTTCAGGGGTTAAACGACAAATTAAGACTGCGATAATACCTTTACCGCAGTCTTACCCTCTCTATTTCTATAAATTATATACATAAAAATCCCTCACTTGCCAACCACACGCAAATTTGGACGCAAGCACAAATTTGTTGATTTAAAAAATCTTTGATTTTTCAACCTATCATCCTGTTTTTTACTTTAAAAATCAAATCCCCTTTCATCCTTACACTGATAATGAATCATATCTTCATCTATCTGAATCGTCAATAAATCATTGCTGAATTTTTTTGCTAAAAACTCTAGCTCTCCCGCTATATCCTCCTCATTCATGAGAAGAAGGGTTCCCAGGCTGGTTTCCTTCCAAAACTTTTGAATACCTTCCACCATTCCTTTAAGGCACTCATCACGTTCCTCTACCTTTAACTTGTCTTTATCTTCAATATGATACGTAAACCGGTAATCCAGGGTGCACCATGCAAGCCCGTTCTCTGACTGTTTATTCATACGCTTTCCCACATATTCGGGGTCTTCTTCCTTCTTTTTCATAGACAACATACAGCTCCACCGCATCCTCAGAGTACATACTATCACCTGTATGCTCCGTAATCCACATTCCCCTTTCTTCATCCACAATTCCCCTCACCTCCGCGCCTTCCCAGAACATCCTTAAACCATTTCCCGGATTATCTTTGGAGGGCGTATATTCGTAGGTTAAGCCAAATTCCAGATACGGGGCCAGCGTCTCATCCCACTGTTCGTTTACTTGTACATTAACGGCATCTTCCAAACTCTCCTCTAATGGAAACAAAACATATTCAATGGAAACTTCCAATTTTTCCGAACTTCTCTCCCTCTCAATTTTATTTACCGTTTCTCTGGCAGCCTCCGCTAAATATGACGCATCTGACAGCTCCGCCTCCTTCCTGATCTGCAAAAAGCTTCTCATATCTTCCTCAGCAAACAGGCGGGCATCCCGGTATTCTCCTACCTTTAATTCGTCTGGCTTTAAAATCCTTAAACTGATTATATATTCCCAGGAAACCTGTGCATGATTTTCCGGCTTTAAGTCTGTTACTATAATACCGTTAAATGCTCTCACCTGCCATCTTTCCGCAGTTAAAGGTTCAAATACATGATAAAAATAATCCATATATTCATTTAAGGCATCAGCCTCTTTCCCTTCCTCCATCTGAATCGCATACTCTGACTTCGAAAAATCTTCTATTAAATCCATATACGCTCTGGTGTCCGTCAGTTCCCAGGCCTTTTCCTGAAAATCCGTTACCGTCATAGATGCATATCCTTCAAACCAAAGCGCCAATAATTTATCGCTTTCATCATCGCTAAGGTCTTCAAAGGGCAGCCTTTTCAAATAATCCTTTTCGGAAACTGCAATTGCTGAAGTAGCAAATGCAATCGCCGTCACGAAGACCAACACCATTCCCCCAAAAACTGCTATCACGGAAGGCCTTTTCATTTTCATAATCGCTGTAATCCTTTCTTCCATAGCACTTTTGCCTATGGCATTTTTACTAAAACTATTCCAAAGAGGAACCAAGCCGCTTCTCTTTTCCTCCATACTGATAAGTGTCCTTGCGTAGGACGCCTTAGTCTTTTCCCCAAACTGGCGAATCACTTCCTCGTCACAGGAAATCTCTAAATCACGATTTAACAAATTATACATGAACCATACCATCGGATTAAACCAATGAATACATAGGGCTCCTACCATAATTATTTTCGTGACAGCGTCAAATCTTTTTATGTGAATCAATTCATGGGCAAGAATATACGCAAGCTGTTTTTCATCTTTCCAGTTTGTGGTTTTCGGCATTAATATAACAGGTGATATTATTCCGTAAGTAAGTGGTGTCTGTGTAAACTCTGTTTGCCGCATGGAAATCCTGCGTTTGAAACAATGCAGATTGATCCAATTTTGCGCCTTTTCCTGATCAACAGGTATAGAAAGGCTAAACTTCTTACAGCTTTTTGCATAAGATCCTATGAAAAAGCCTGCGAATATCACAACGCCGCTTAAATATACTGCCGCCAAAATTGAAAAATCTGCTTTCTCCCCGGCATATTCCCCTTTGTCATCTATATCTTCCAATACGCTATATCTTTCCGTATAAACGGTTTCAAGGTTCGTCTTTTTATTTTCTACATCCTCTGTCAATATGTTTTCCTTTTCTCCCTGGCTTTCCTGTTTCTGATAAGTCGAAAAGCCGAGCTCGCCTGCCGGCATTTCCTCCATTGCATTTAAAATATCCTCTCCCCCCTCACTTCTCTGTGCCAGAGAATAAATACTAAAAGGCGATGAAACTGATAAAGGAATCAGCAGTCTAAAAAGCGCAATCATCCACAAAGCCAAAAAAATTCTTTTAGGCAATCGATTCATGCACAATGCCCGAATTAAAATAATCACCAAAATAATGACCGCGCCCGAAAAACTCATTTTCAATAAATTTATAAAAGAAAGCATAATTACCCCCTGTATCACAAACTCATCCTATGAATACTTATTAAAAATAATCGAAAACCATAAATTAAAAGAAGATTTATTTTATATCTCAATGGTCTTCAAACACAGGCTTAAAGCTCATTCCAAACTGCCAACAATCTGTTTTAGCTTTTCAATCTGAGCCTTGGATAATTTCTTTCTGCCAAGCAAGGCAGAAAAAAGCTTGTCCACAGAGCCGTCATAAATCTTGTCAATCAGTTCATCTGTCTCCGCCTCCTGCACTTTTTCCTTTGGAATCAGCGCATGACACATAAAATTCGGTTCCGTTCTCTTTATCGCACCTTTCTTGATACATCGTTTAATTAATGTATAAGTAGTATTAATATTCCACCCTACTTCCTCAGTGAGTAAATTCGCTATATGTTTTGCCGTAGAATCTCCCTCCCGCCAAAGTACATCCATGACTTTCAGTTCCGAATCAAAAAGTTTAATATCCATTTAATTATTCCTCCCAAATCAATCTGGTAGCCTTATAAGGTTTTTCCATTTTTGAACAAGATTTTCTTATTATATTATAATTGATATAATTATAATAGCATATAAGACTGTAGTAGTATAGATTGTCAATATACTACTACAGTCTTATATTGTAGTCAATAGTTAAAACAAAAAAATATTTATTATATCTATATTTTATTTTTTATCAGATAAAAATCCTTGTACGCCTAATTTATCCCCCATACATCATTCCCGCCAATACCACACTTGCAATAATTCCTGCCAATGTGGACAAAAGGGCTCCTGTTAAAGTATATCTCGTCTTTGTCACCTTAGCCGCAATAAAATACACACTCATAGTATAAAAAATAGTCTCTGTACAGCTCATCATAATAGAGGTAATCAATCCAATTCGTGAGTCTGTCCCGTAGTTTTTAAAAATATCCAGCACCAAACCGGTGGCCGCAGACGAAGAAAACATTTTAATAAATGCAAGCGGAACCAACTCCCCTGGAAACCCCAGCCGATTACTAAAAGGCCGCGCCAAATTCCCCAAAAAGGTCAAAAATCCCGAAGCACGCAAAATTCCAACTGCAGTCATAAGCGCCACAAGAGTTGGCATAATTCCAACTACCGTTTTGAGTCCTTCCTTTGCCCCTTTTACAAAATCCTCATACACATTTGTTTTGCTGACCACTCCATAGGCAATAATATAAAAAATAAGAACCGGTATAATTATATTAGAAATATTAGATAAAACAGAAGCCATATATTGTATCTCCTGTATTTCACGTCCTCTACAATATATGGCTCCCAAATTTAATATATGCTTGTGACTGTTCAGACTTCGATCAAACTATTGCATACCCGTTCACATGATCATTAAATAAATACAACCTGCGTTGCCGCCTCCCCTGTAAGCACATCCCTTTTTTTATAATCGAAAAGGACAAACGCCGGGGCTTCGTTCCACCTTTCCAGCCGTTCTACATTTCTTTCCCACACCGGATAAAAAAATACATCCATATGTGTCATTTTCATGGTCTGTCTGGCATGATAATTACGATACTCCTGCAAAAATTCCGGTTTACTTTCTTCCTTTTGATAAAAACTCCATATGGATTCTCTATAAGGGGATAAGTCTGCCCCAAAAGCAGGACGGCTCTTTGCATTTTCCCTTAAATAATAATCAAAAGTAAAAAGCTCCCGAAACAATTCCTCCTTCTCCGGCACCTTACAAAGAACAAAATCAAGAAGCACTTGATAGCGGCTGCTTCTTGCCGGCGAATGGATAAAGTATCCCTTTTCTTCATAAAAAGAAGCTAACTGCCAAAACATCTCAAAAGCTCCTTCAAAGCTTTTGACCAAAACAGACAAGATATGTGTAAACTGATTGGAATTATAATAAAGCTCAACCATCTCCTCTATTTGCTTCAGCTTTAGGATTTCCCCATAAGAAATCCATTTGGTAGAAAGCACCTCATAAGGCGGCCTGCTCTGATAAACAATGCCGTAATCATCCGCCCTCTCACAAATCCCGGTCCCCTTCAATACCTTTAAAAATCCCAATTGCAGCTGATGCGGTTTCATAGCATACACATCATCAAAGGATTTCCGAAAGCTATCAAAATCCTCAAAAGGAAGTCCTGCAATCAAATCTAAATGTATATGTATATTATGATAATTTCGTATACACTCCGTCACCTCTGCAATGCGGGCTAAATCCGTACTACGGTTAATTTCCTTAAGTGTAAGCTGATTCGTTGACTGCACCCCTATCTCAAGCTGAATCAGTCCTGGACGCATTTGACCAAGCAGATACAATTCTTCCTCGTTTATAATGTCAGCTGCAATTTCAAAATGAAAATTTGTGACGCTATTGTCATTTTTTAATATATATTCCCATATCTTGACAGCATGGGCGGAATTGCAATTAAAAGTTCTATCTATCAGCTTCACCTGCAAAACCTTTTTGTCCAGGAAAAACTGCAGCTCCTGCTTTACCTGCTCCAAATCCCGCAAACGTACCCTTTTATCAATCGAAGACAAACAGTAGCTGCACCTGAAAGGACAGCCCCTGCTCGTTTCATAATAAATAATCCGGTTATCAAAATTTTCAAATTGGAAAACTTTCTTATAAGGAAAAGGCAGCTCGTTTATCTTTGGCAAATCCCTTACCGGCGCAACGCCCTCCGGCAATATCAGCCCCGGAATCTCACTAAAGCAAGCGTACTTACAATCCTTTGCAATTTTTTCTCCCGGTTTTTTGCTCCCCACATAATAAAGCAGCAAATCCCGAAAGGTTTCTTCTCCTTCTCCTGCCATGATTCCCCGCACCATTGGGAATTCTGACAGAATTTTTTTCGCCTCAAAAGAAACCTCCGGCCCTCCCAGCCAAATATCCGTATCAGGCAGCACTTTAGGGATTTCCCTGATTAACTCGCATATCAGACTATAGTTCCAGATATAACAGGAAAAGCCAATCACATCCGGATGCTTTCGGTATAAATCCCCCAAAATCTCATCCGCCTGCTGATTAATCGTGTACTCGGCCAGCCCGATAAAAGGCTGTAGCTCATCTCCCGCATAAGCCCACAGACTGTAAATTGCCGGATTAGAGTGTATATATTTGGCATTTACAGCCGTGAGCAAAAACTGCATTTCGTCTTCCTTCCACTTTCTTTTTAACTTTCCTTCTTTTCCTTAACACAACAACACAACTCAGAATGAATGATGTGTGCACAACAAACGCTGCCTCGCTCCAGCGGGTCAACTGATTGTTAACAAAGCATAGCTTTGCTCATAACTACTCATTCAAGCCGGCTATAAACCGATCAAATGCCTGCTGCCCTTCTGGCGTGCGTTTATAAACACCTGCATCCGTCAGTACCTGCATAAATACCAGTCCAATTTCATGCCGCAGAATATCATCTATATTCGATGCATCTATCTTCTCATATTTGCTCTGAAATTCATCTACCCAGTCAGCATGCTTTTCTAAAGCCTCATCCTCCCTGAGATTCTTTCCTGCCAGCATAGCCTCCTTCAGTCCATCTATCTCATCCCTTAAACGGGCGGGAAGCACTGCAAGGCCCATTACCTCTATAAGTCCGATGTTTTCCTTCTTAATATGATGTAAATTTGCATGAGGATGATATACCCCCAAAGGATGCTCCTTCGTGGTAATGTTATTTCTCAGCACCAAATCCAGTTCAAAAGCATCTCCCCGCTTGCGGGCAATTGGCGTAATCGTATTGTGAGGCTCTCCTTCCGTCTCGGCAAAAACAAATGCCTCCTCGTCCGTGTAGCCCCTCCACTTTTTCAGAATTTTATCTGCCAGCTCGATAATCCGCTCCGTATCCTCCGCCTGCAGACGAATCACAGACATAGGCCATTTTACAACCCCTGTCTTGACATCCTCAAAGCCCTTTACCGTAAAGCTTCTCTCTACAGGCGCCTTGGCCATGGCAAATTCATAATGGCCGCCCTGGAAATGGTCGTGGCTTAAAATAGAGCCGCCCACAATAGGCAGATCCGCATTGGAGCCTACAAAGTAATGAGGGAATAATTTTACGAAGTCAAACAGCTTGCGAAAGGCTCCCCTGTCAATTTTCATAGGGATATGCTGCCCGTTAAAAACAATGCAATGCTCATTGTAATAAACATAAGGAGAATACTGGAACCCCCATTTATCCCCCTGAATGGTGATGGGAATAATTCTGTGGTTATCTCTGGCAGGATGATTTACCCGGCCGGCATATCCTTCATTTTCCTTACAAAGCAGACACTTCGGATAACCCGACTGCTTGGCTAATCTGGCTGCCGCAATGGCCTTGGGATCCTTCTCCGGCTTGGAGAGATTAATCGTAATATCCAAATCCCCATACTCCGTTTGGGTCACCCATTTTACATCCTTCTTAATTCTGTAACGCCTGATATAATCGGAATCACAACTAAATTTATAATAATAATCCGTAGCCTTCCTGCTGCCCTGGCTATAATAGTCCTGAAAAGTCCTGATCACCTCCGAGGGACGCGGCATTAAAATGTTCATAATTTTGGTATCCAGCAAATCCCTGTATACCACACCGTTTTCTGTCAAAATACCGTTCTCATATGCATAATCCAACATGCCCTTAAGAATGCCCTCCAGATCCTCCACATCTGTTTTTTCAATTTCAGCCTCTTTATCCTCACTTATTTCCTCAGGCTCGTCTAACTGAAACAGTGCAAGAAGCTGGTTGGTAACATAAATTTTATCCTCCTCAGGAACCAGTCCTGTTTTTTGCCCATATACAACTAATTTTCTGATATCTTCCTGTATTGCCATACATCTTTCCCCTATTCTTATTTGGTATCGTTTATAAGTAATTGCGAAACTCCTAACCTGTCAGAATATTCTCACAGCTTACCATTTCGCAATTCCCTGATTCTTATTCAAAAAGAGAGTCCGCCAGCTTATAAAGTACAGGGGCCGTCCCCTACTTCAACTACATAAAAATCGGCTTTATAGCCAATCTTTCTCCGATAAGCCTCCCCAACCTTATTGATAAAAGTATCGATTGCTTCGTCCTTTACCAAACTGACCGTGCATCCGCCAAAGCCGGCGCCTGTCATACGGGAACCTACGACCCCGTCTATTTTCCAGGCTTCTTCCACCAGCGTATCCAGTTCCACACCTGTCACTTCATAATCATCCCTTAAGGATATGTGAGACTCATTCATCAGCTGGCCGAACTGTGCAATATCATTTGCCTCAAGGGCTCTTACCGCTTTTATGGTGCGCTGGTTCTCATAAACCGCATGTTTTGCACGCTTTGCCCTTACAATATCCTTAATCGCTGACTTGTTTGCTTCAAACTGCTCCTCCGTCAGATCCCCAAGACCGTTAATCTCCACCACCTTTTTCAGCTCTGCAAGTGCCATCTCGCATTCGCTTCTTCTCTCATTGTACTTAGAATCCCCAAGGCCTCTCTTTTTGTTGCTGCTTGCAATCACCAGCTTAATGCCCTCAAGCTTTACAGGCGCATAGGTGTAGGATAAGTCAGCTGTATCTAAGAAAATAGCATGATCCTTTTTTCCCATGGCAATGGCAAACTGGTCCATAATGCCACAATTTACGCCATTAAAATTATTCTCTGAAAACTGCCCTATAAGCGCCAAATCCTGATTGCTCACATCAAATCCAAAGAACTCTTTTAAAATATAGCCTGTCAGCACTTCCACGGAAGCAGAGGAGGATAAGCCTGATCCGTTCGGTATATTTCCGCATAAAAGAATATCCAGTCCAAAAGGTATCTGATAGCCCTTCTCCTCAAACGCCCACATAACGCCCTTCGGGTAATTCGTCCACCCCGCCTCCTTTGCGGGCTTAAGGTCTTCCAAACCGGACTCAATCACGCCGAGATGTTCAAAATTCATGGAATAGAAACAAAGCTTTCTGTCCTTTCTTACCCTTGCCGCCCCGTAAGTTCCAATTGTAAGCGCGCAGGGAAATACGTGTCCGCCATTGTAATCTGTGTGCTCCCCAATTAAATTGACACGGCCCGGCGCAAAAAATGTTTTTACCCCTTCTGTGTCTCCGTATACTTCTCCAAATGTTTTTAAAAGTGTTTCTTTCATTTGCTTACCTCCCGTTCCACCGCCATACGGTATATTTTACTTTTTTGTAACCATTCGGGCAGTCCGGCCGCTTATATGCAGTTTATTCCGGCCTGTCGCGTTTTTTACATTATAGGGTAATCTGCCGCTCTAAATCCATACTGCCATGTTAAGTAATGCTGTCAAAATGTTATCTGTTATTATGACTCTTAAAACGGAGTATGAGTTGTTTATTTTATTATCTTATTAATAAAATCCTCAATCTGTTTTAACTGTTCTTTGTTTTTTCTTGTTTCTCCCTTTTGCATTTCCTTCCTGTATGCAGACGGCGACATCTTTTTTATCTGCTTAAATGATTTGGCAAACACCAGCGGATCTGAATATCCGCAGGAAAGGGCAATGCTTTCTACCGGAAGCGCCGTAAGCTCTAATAGCTCCTGCGCCTTTGTAATGCGGAAGGTCGTTAAAAACTGCTGGGGGGAAATACCCATTGCATTCTTAAACAGCGTATACAGATAGCTCCTGTTAATACACACATAATCTGCCACATCTGTAACCTTGATTGGATTGCAGTAATTGTTCAAAATAAATTCTGTGGCACGCCGCACATAATTATCCGCCCTGTCTGCTTCTCCCTTTTCTTCAATATGCGTACTTTCCGCAATTAAGGACAAAAATAGCTGAAGCTGCCCGTTTCTGCGCAGTTCATTGGCAATTCCAAAAGTATTGTGTTCCATCATATCCGTAACAGCCTGATAAAATTCCTCCTCCTTATCAGACTGAAAAACCGGGCTTGCCACAGAAAGCCCCATAGATCCAATCAGTTCCCGCGCCATACTTCCATAAAATCCTACCCACACATAAGTCCAGGGATTTTCTTCATCCGCCTGGTAAAAAGCCAATTCCTCCGGGGGTATCAAAAACCCACACCCCCGCTCCAGCAAATACTCCTTACCGCCCATAGAAAACCGTCCCTTACCGCTTAACACAAAGTGAATCAGATAATGCGGCTTAATCGCCGGACCAAAGCTGTGAAAGGGCTCCGTCTTGGACATCCCACAGCAATTTAAATATAAGCTCCCTGTTTTTTTACCGGAAAATTCCAGTTGGTACGCCTTCTCCATTCTTCCTTCCCACACCCCTGCATAATCTCTATAATGGAATCATATCAATTACCTAAAAAGAGGTCAAGCCCTGTAATCTATGCGCAGCAGCAAAGCCTTATAAAATTTCCTTGAAATGCCGATTGCACACAGATTTTGAATATGTTATTGTTATTAAGTATTTACTTTGTATCTGACTGTTTGTTTACACGATATGTATGGAGGCTTTCATGAATCATCATAAAAATAATTGGGTCATTAAATTTTTTATACTTTCTGTTTTCTTATCTATCACCCTTACCGGCTGCGGCCCTTCAGAAGAAAAAATTGCCCAGGCGCAGGAGGCATACACAGCCCTTACCCAGCTGCATAACGAAGTGGTAGAAGCACACAATCACATTTCCGACAACTCTTTGGATCAGGCGCTGATTGCTTTAGCTGCGCAGGTAAAAGAAATTGAAACCCACAATTTAAATGAATTAAAAGACGAGGAAATTGACGTTCTGTTAGATACTATGAGTTCCCTGACAGATTCCTATGAGGAATACCTAAATGAAATAAACACAATTCAAGAACAGGAAACCGCCGCCATACTCACGGAAATTCCTCTGACCCTTCAAAACAATACGGAAATGACTTTCCATGCCCTGGCACTTTACAGTGAAGATAATGTTTCCCAAAACACAGACGTTTTAGAAGATACCTCGGGCCTTTCCCCGGGGCAATATCTGGCCGGACTTATTATTTACAAGGATGCTTCCGCCACACCATGGATTTTAAAGCTGGAAAATGCAGAGGGCACCAGCTACGAAATTCAGCTGCCCGTCAATACATACAAAGAAGATGGCGTTTCCCTCACCCTCACTTACGACTCCGAGCAAAACGAGATAAAATGTTCTTGACAAACTGCATGTCTAAATTGTAGAATAATTCATGTGTTGTAGTTAGTAATTATCCACAAAAGGAGTTGCCCAGATAGCTCAGTTGGTAGAGCAGAGGACTGAAAATCCTCGTGTCACTGGTTCGATTCCGGTTCTGGGCACGAAATAATAAATTATATAATATATCTCTCATGCGGGTGTAGTTCAATGGTAGAACACCAGCCTTCCAAGCTGGACACGTGGGTTCGATTCCCATCACCCGCTTTTGTGCTGCCTGTAATTATTAACATTTTATGAAGAAAATAGCAGCCCAGTTTACCTTAACTGTAATGAAAATGATAATCTGTAAGCCACTAAGGAGGAGGATAATGTGATGAAAACTTTTAAACCTGTAAAAAATATTCTGGCATGGAACAATGTTGGAAAAATGAAGCATAAAAAAATGGCTGCTTTGCTTCTTACCTTTGTCTGCACCCTGTCCTTTTTTATTCCGTCCACTGCCGCAAATGAAAATCCTATAGACTATTCTCCCGTATTTGATGCAAATTACTACTATAATACATACCCTGATTTGCAACAAACCGTTGGAAATGACCCTAATGCGCTGCTTAAACATTTCACAGCAATTGGTATGAAGGAAGGCCGAAACGGAAATTCTTCTTTTCAGGTAAAGGCATATATGCAAAATAACCTTGACCTTCTTCCCGTTTATGGCGTAAAGGATTTAAGCAAATATTATCTTCATTATATTTCTATTGGTCAGGAGGAAGATCGTATTGCAGCATTTAAAAAAGGAGCAGAATTTCCTGCAGGTGTTCTTTCCTCCTATTCCACCACGTATGATGTCACAGAAGATAGAGCTATTAATGTAGAATTAGCTGCTGCCCGTATAAACGGTATGGTTGTTAGGCCAGGAGAAAAATTCTCCTTCAGCAATTCCATCGGCACCAGGACCATTGCCAATGGTTATGTAGTAGCTCCCTCCTTCGCCAGTGGACGAGTTGTTTCAAGCGTAGGCGGTGGTATTTGCCAGGTTTCCTCTACAATTTACGTAGCTATGCTACTTGCATATATTCCGCCTACACAGCGCTATGCTCATTCTCTGCCAGTAGACTATGTACCCACTGGATTGGATGCCGCAATCGTAGAAGGTTATAAGGATTTGACCTTCACCAACAATTTTGATTATTCCATTGGAATAAATGCCACTACCAAAGATGGCGTACTCACCATAAGCTTTTTAAAACAGGCTGATCCTGTACAATAAGTGTTTACATATTATGATTTCTTTTTATTAATGAGAGAACTGACTGGCCCCGTTCTCAGCAAAGGGGAAAATGGAGGAAAAAATGACTGAAAATAATAATCTGAAATATTATTCTTTACAGGAAATAGAATGCAAAATCCACGGTAGAACTGATGAAACCCAAAGCCCTCTCCCTCTGTTCTGGAACGGAAGCGCAGTGGAGGTAAATGTTACGGGTTCGGAACTTTGGATTGACCTTGAGGTAGATTTCGATGTCCATGAACCCTGGTCAGGGTATTCTTTAAATGGCGCTTTTATCAGCAGGCAAATGCTTATGGCAGGGCGATATAAACTATGCCTGTTTCGTAATATGAGCACGGATTCCATAAAAAATATTCGGTTTTTCCGAGAATTGCAAGCAATGAGTGAGGACAATGCCAATCATTTGCTTATCCACGGCTTTTATTCAGACGGATCCTTTTTCCCTGTTCCTGACAGAACCTATAAACTGGAATTTATCGGTGACAGCATTACCTCAGGCGAAGGAACCTATGGTGCTAAACAAGAAGACGACTGGATACCCATGTTTATGAGCTCCAGTAAAAATTATGCTGTAATGGTTTCAGAGGCTATAGATGCAGATTATCGCCTGCTTTCCCAAGGCGGTTGGGGCGTATTTTGCAGCTGGGATAATAAACCTTACGAAAATCTCCCCTCCTGCTATGAAAAAATCTGCGGACTTTTAAAGGGAGAAACCAATCAAAAATTAGGCGCCTTAAAGCCCTATTCTTTTTCCTCCTGGCAGCCCGATGCCGTTATTATTAATCTGGGAACAAATGATGCCAGTGCCTTCTATCAGCCGGCATGGCAGGATCCTGTAACCGGTGAATCCTTTCAACAACATCTCCTGCCAGATGGTTCTTATGATCCGTCAGACCTTAATCGATTAAAGCAGGCTATCATTGATTTTCTCTCCACCATCCGTAGAAACAATCCAAAAGCCTTTATCATATGGGCATATGGAATGGCCGGCTATGAATTAACACTTCCCATTGCGGAAGCTGTCAGTGAATATCAAAAGCAGATGAAAGATAAAAATGTATCCTTCTTACAGCTCCCTAATACTACCGATGAAACCGTGGGTTCTAGATGCCATCCCGGCCCTAAATCCCATGAACAGTCCGCTAAAATACTTACCGAATATTTAAAAACCGTATTATATGAAAAATCGCCTTTGGCGATGGGATTTTGCACTCCCTAATCATATTCCCACGATCTGTGCAGTAAATGCACAGACCTGGCTGAATAGTTACAAAATGATTCCATTTAAAAACTGACATTCCAGCAAACGCTGCCTCTCTTTGCGTTCCGGCGTATTGTAATAAAAAAGTGAATGTCAGTTTTGTTTTCCTTTTCATTCATTTTTACACAAAAGCACGGTCACATCATTTACATTGGTACCAGTCGGACCGGTTATCACCAAGCCGTTTACTTTCTGTAACGCGTGATAGGAATCATGATTTCGCAGAGCTTCTTCCACATCAACCCCTATTTCCTTCAGCTTATATACAGTTTCTCCATCTACAATGCCCCCTGCCGCATCTGTCGGCCCATCTGTTCCATCCGACCCTATAGAAAAAAGCAGTACATCTTTTTGACCTGCTAATTCTTTCGCGGCATAAAGTGCCAGTTCCTGGTTGCGCCCACCCAGGCCGCCTCCCGTTACCTTTACTACCGTCTCACCTCCTGCAATCACTGCAAAAGGTGCCGAACGCTTTCTATGCTCCTTTGACGTAATCCATTTCCCTGCCTCTTTCGCTTCACACTCCATAGAAGTTGTAAGAATATAAGGCTCATACCCTAACTCCTTCGCATGTACTGCAGCTGCCTGACAGAGCTCCTTAACACTTCCTACCACATGGTTTTCAACACACACATCCTTACATGGACTACTGTTTAGCAAAATCCTTTCTACCTTTTCATCCGTCTCCAGCTTGTACTTTTCAAGCAGACATCTCACATCTTCCACGGTTGAATCATCTGGATATGTCAGCCCTGAAGCAATCATATCCTCGTTTTCGCCGATAATATCGGAAAGAATAATCGAATATGCCTTTGCTCCGTGGATATATCCTGCAAGCTTTCCGCCCTTTATTGCGGACAGTTTTTTCCTGATCACATTTATCTCTGTAATCCTGGCTCCACAGAAAAGAAGCTGCTTTGTCATTTTCTGAATGTCAGAAAGTAAAAGCCCTTCCATCGGTACTTCCACCAAAGCCGAACCTCCTCCTGATAATAAAAAAAGAACTGTATCTTCTCCGGCCGCCTGCTCTAACAGCTTTATCACCTTATGCGCACCCAAAATAGAATTTTCATCCGGAGTAGGATGCCCTGCTTCTATGATTTCAAACCTATCCAACATCTCTTTCGTATGTTCATACTTTGTTACAATAACCCCTTTTTCCAGCCGGTTTCCCAAAAAGTCAGCGGCAGCTTTTGCCATTACCCACGCGGCCTTTCCAATAGCTGCCACATAAACCCTGCCTGAAAGCTTAAAATCCTTAAGTGCATTTTGTACCGCTGTATCTGGCATACAATCAGCTATTGTTCTTTTGATAATTTTATAAGCATCCTCACGCATCATTTCTTCCTTATAAACTGCCCAACATATCTATTGTTTGCATAACCTACTTCGCATCCAGTTAAATTTCACTCATTGTCTAAAGCATATTAATATGCATCATAATCCATACATACTCTGCTCTTAACAAACGGCCTAACCTTTCCATCTGCCACCGCTACATGCAAGGGATGACCTGCATAAGTTTTAAGTGCTGCTTCATCTGTAAATTCCGAATATAACATCATATCTGCATTTGAAGTTGACAGATATTCCGTCTGTACATGAATGTTCAAAAGCCCCGGTATCTGTCCGGCAAGGCCTTCAAGTCCGGCTTTTACATCTTCTCTTATCTTTCTTTTTTCATCCTCTGAAAACTCATCCTTAATCTGCCATAAAATAATGTGTTTTACCATAATGATTATCCCTCCATTTTTTGCCTTTACACATCGCAAGCTGTGCTTGCAATGCTACGCCGGATATTTGTGCCACCTGTAAAGCGGCATGTCTGGAAGTTTGAAAATTTACTTCCAGGCTTATTCTCAATCACTACTATGCAATCGCAAACTGGCTGTTATACAATTCCGCATAAAACCCTTTTTTTGCAAGCAATTCCTGATGATTTCCCTGCTCAATAATATGCCCGTCCTTCATAACCAGTATCACATCCGCATTCTGAATCGTGGATAATCTGTGGGCTACAATAAAGCTGGTTCTCCCCTCCATCATCGTTGCAAATGCTTTCTGAATCTTGATCTCCGTTCTGGTATCAATGGAGGAGGTCGCCTCGTCCAGTATCAGCATAGGCGGCAGGCTGAGCATTACTCTTGTAATACAAAGGAGCTGCTTTTGCCCTCCTGATAAGCTTCCTCCGTCCTCTCCAATTACCGTATCATACCCATTGGGAAGGCGCTTGATAAAGCTGTGGGCGTGGGAGGCCTTTGCAGCCGCTGTCACTTCCTCCTTTGTGGCATCAGGCTTTCCTACCACAATATTATCCCAGATGGTTCCCCGCTTTAACCAGGTATCCTGCAAAACCATACCGTAAGAGGTTCTTAAGGATTGACGCGTAATATTTTTGATTTCATTGCCGTCCACCGAAATACTGCCCTTATCCACGTCATAGAACCGCATCAACAGATTGATTATGGTAGTCTTACCGCAGCCCGTAGGCCCGACAATTGCAATTCTCTGTCCCGGATTTACATTCAGATTCAAGTTTTCAATCAATTTCTTATCAGGCACATAGGAAAAAGAAACATCTTTTATTCCTACTTCTCCCTTTACGTCCTTAAGTGTCACAGCATCAGCCCCATCCGGCACCTGGGCTTCTTCCTCAATCAGTTCAAATATCCTCGCCGCACATGCAAGGGCATTTTGCAGCTCTGTGATCACTCCGGATATTTCATTAAACGGCTTAGTGTATTGATTTGCATAAGAAAGGAAACAGGTTAGCTGTCCAACGCTAAGTCCTCTGCTTAGCACTGCAAAAGCACCGGTAAGCCCTACCCCCGTATAAACCACGCTGTTCACAAAACGGGTACAGGGATTGGTCAGGGAGGAAAAGAAAATCGCACGCAGAGAGCACTTTTCCAGTCTGCCGTTGATTTCATCAAACTTCTCTAAGGTTTTACCTTCCCGGTTAAAGGATTGTACCACCTTCTGATTCCCAATCATTTCATTGATCAGCGCAGTCTGCTCCCCTCTGGTCTCTGACTGCAGCTGAAACATACTGAAAGTTTTTTTTGCGATAAAGCTCGCCACAAATAAGGATACGGGCGTAATAATCACCACTACGGCAGTGATACCCACATTCACCGAAAGCATAAAACCTAATGTTCCTAAAATGGTAACCACGCCTGTGAACAGTTGGGTAAATCCAATCAAAAGGCCATCCGCAAACTGGTCCACATCCGCAACCACCCTGCTTACAATATCTCCATGGGCGTGAGCGTCCAAATATTTAAGAGGGAGTTCCTCAATTCTCCGAAATGCCTTTTTCCTGATATCCTGAATAATATTATATACAATCTGGTTATTACAGATATTCATAATCCACTGCGCCATTACTGTCAGCGCTACTACGACTGCCATTTTCTTTAAAATGCCAAATAGGCCTACCCAGATCACACCCAGATCTACGCTCAACTCTGACGGGTCAAAAATATAAGCAATTCGATCCACCGCATCACCTGTTAAAATCGGAAGATACAAAGTAAGAACCACAGAAACAACCGCCATCAAAATCGTAAGCGTCATCAAAAATCCATGTGGCTTAATATATTTTAATACCTTGATGAGGGTTTCTTTTTGCTTTGTATTCTTTTTATCTCCTTTCATGCTCCTACCCCCTCTTTTTTCTCAAACTGGCTGTAATAGATTTCCTGATAAACCTGGCAGCTCTGAAGCAGCTCCTCATGGGTTCCCATTCCCGCCACATTACCGTCATCTAATACAATAATCGTATCTGCATGGAGCAAAGAGGAGGCCCTTTGCGACACGATAAATACCGTAGTTTCCCCCGGCATCTCTTTGATGGATTTCCTAAGTGCCGCATCCGTTGCATAATCAAGTGCCGATGCGCTGTCATCCAGAATAAGAATTTCCGGCTTTTTTACAAGGGCTCTTGCAATGGAGAGCCTTTGTTTTTGGCCGCCTGAAAGGTTTCGCCCTTCCTGTTCCACCTTTTCATCCAATTTCTTTTCTTTCTGCAGCACAAATTCCTCTGCCTGGGCTGTCCGCAGCGCCTCCCAAAGCTCATCCTCGCTTGCATTCTCGTTGCCCCAAAGGAGATTTTCCCGAATTGTCCCTTCAAACAGTACCGCCTTTTGCATCACAACGCCAATCTTATCGCGCAGACCGGTAAGGGGATACTCTCTTACGTCCACACCGTCAATCTTAACACTGCCCTTCTCCACATCATAAAAACGGGGAATTAAATTCACCAGTGAGGATTTGCCGGAACCTGTACCGCCGATTACGCCAATGGTATCGCCTCTTTGGGCCTTAAAGTGGATATCCGTAAGGGCTTCTTCCCCTCCTTCATGATAGCGCAGGCTCACATGGTCAAATTCTACCGTGCCCTTTTCCTGCTTTGCACCGTCCACTGACTGGTTTTTGCTTGTATCTGTAAGGCCTGTTTCCTTAAGCCCAGCCGGAATTTCAAATATACCTTCTATTCTGTTTCCACATGCAACTGCCTTAGTAACAGTAATAATCAAATTAGCCAGCTTTACCAGTTCCACCAATATTTGAGACATATAATTTACCAGGGCAACCACCTGTCCCTGGCTTAAAATTCCTGCCTCCACACGCACCGCTCCCACATAAATAAGCGCAATCAATCCTCCATTGATTACAATATATGTAAGCGGATTCATTAATGCGGAAATCCTTCCGGCAAGCATCTGCATGTGCTTTAAAGCATCCGTTTCCCCATCAAACTTTCGGATTTCTCCTTCTTCCTCCCCAAAGGCACGGATGACCCTGACACCGGTAAGATTTTCCCTTGTAATTCCAAGCACTCCATCTAACCTGGCCTGTACCTTCTTAAAAAGCGGAATACTTACAAGCATAATACCAAAAACAATAATAGAAAGAACAGGAATTACTACCACAAAAATAAGCGCAGCCTTAACATCAACCGTAAAAGCCATAATCATAGCTCCAAACACGATAAAAGGTGAACGCAAAAACAAGCGCAGCACCAGATTCACACCTGACTGCACCTGATTTATGTCACTGGTCATCCTGGTTATCAAAGTGGAAGTTCCCTCACTGTCCATCTGCGAAAAGGAGAGCTTTTGTACATGTGCAAACAGCTCATGCCGCAGCCTTGTTGCAAATCCCACTGCTGCCCTGGCCGCAAAGTACTGCGCTGTCACAGAGCAAATCAGACCAATTAAGCCAAAAGCCGTCATAACCAGACACATTTTTATGATGTATCCCTTATCCCCGTTTGTCATCCCCACATCAATCATAGATGCTACCACTAAAGGGACAATAAGCTCAAAAGAGGCCTCCAATAATTTAAAAAGAGGCCCCAATACACTTTCTTTTTTATAATCTTTTAAATAAACAAGTAATTTCCCCATCTCATATCTCCTGCCGCAATCATATTTCTAAAATTTTGCAAGACTGCCTCTGCTCCCCGGAACATGTTTATGGCGCAAACATGATCTAAGATGCTGTTAAAGAATGAATCTTAACAGTTCCTAAGCTAAAAAGTTCTCGATAATCACTGCCTCGGCCTCCTCCTCGCTCAGGCCGAAGGTGTTAAGCTTTATCAGCTGTTCGCTGTTGATTCTTCCAATAGCCGCCTCATGTATAATAGCGGCGTCCACATGCTTCGCATCAATCTCAGGAATTGAGCATACCTGTGCCTTGTCCATAATAATAGAATCACATTGGATATGGGCATGGCAGAGCGCATTTCCGATAGCCTTAGGATGAAAAGTCTGGGAAGATTCCCCTCTTGCCACAGAACGGGAGGTGATCTGTGCGGAGCTTCCGGCCCCATTTAAATAAATATCCATATTGGAAACGGCACTTTGCTTGTCATGGGTCATAAGCTTTTCAACCACAAACAGCTTTGCTCCTTCTCCCATCTCCACTTCTGTTTCACGCTTTGTGGAATCCACTCCTTTAATCTGCGCCGTATCAAGGGTGAAAACGGAATCCTTTTCCATGATGATTTTTGTCACCGGATTTAAAATTTTGGCTCCGGTTCCTTCTCCCTCGCCGTAATGTTTCTCCTCATAGCGCACATTGGCATTCGGCCCTATGTGGAAAGTGTGAATCCCATCATGACGGCTGTCATTGCAGCCACTGTTGTGAATGCCGCATCCGGCCACAATCGTCACCTGAGCGCCTTCCTCAACATAAAAATCGTTATATACCTGGTCCGTTATGCCTGAAGCGGCAACCACTACCGGAATATGCACCTGTTCTCCCTTCGTCTCGCCGCTTATATAAACATCAATTCCCTGCCTGTCTTCCTTCCGCTTGATTTTAATATGCTGCGTATCCCCATGGCAAAGGGCATATCCGTTATACCGCAGGTTATAAGCGCCTTCCTGCTTAAAACCCTCGCTGTCTATTTTTTCCAAAATAGACTCTGTCACCTGATCTATATCTGCCACTTTACTTTCCTCTTTCTTTCATACATTCATTTAGGTAATTGCAAAGCCCATCTTACGATGCCCTGTGAGCCGGATTCATACAGGCACAGCCCGTATCATCATTGACAAGATTCGGCAAAACCCTCTCCCGCGCATCTAGAGTCTCTATCTTCCCATCCTTGACCACCATAATCCGGTCTGCCATACGTATAATTCTCTCCTGATGAGAAATCAAAATAAGACTTTCCTTTTTATCCGCATGAAGCTGTTCAAATTGCTTCACCAACATAGAAAAGCTCCAAAGGTCAATTCCAGCCTCCGGTTCGTCAAAAATACATAATTTATGGGGCTTGGCAAGAACAGTTGCAATCTCTAACCGCTTCATCTCTCCGCCCGAAAGAGTATTGTCCACCTCGCGGTTTAAATATTCCCTGGCGCAAAGTCCCACACCGCTTAAATAATCGCAGCATTTATTTTCAGGCAGCTCATATCCCGCTGCCAGGGAAAGCAGCCTTTTTACTGTCATCCCTTTAAACCTTGGAGGCTGCTGAAAAGCAAACCCAATCCCTGTATTTGCCCTCTGGGCAATACTGCAGCCAGTAATATCCACGCCATCCATTAAAATACTTCCTTCATCCGGCTTTTCAATTCCCATCAGGAGCTTAGCAAGAGTAGATTTTCCCCCACCATTAGGACCGGTAATCACCAGCATTTCTCCATCTTCTACTGCAAAGCTTATATCTTCTATAATGCATTTTTCCACACCGTTTTCCAGCGGATGGAATACCAAATTCCTTACTTCCAGCATATGAATACCTCGTTTCTGCTATCCCTGCAAACTCGCACTTTCCTGTCTTCTTAGACAAGAACACTCATAAAAATAAGTGTAAGTATGCTGATGAAAAAGCCGTATTTCAGACATTTTTCTAATTTAAATATTCTTCGTATTTATCCCTTGTCTCATTCAAAAAAACAATTCCCAAAATTCCAGGACCTGTATGAGCGCCAATAGCACAGCCTACTCGTCCTTCCAGAAATCCCTTCACGTGATACCTGTCCACAAGCTCTTTCTTGATAGATTCGTAAGCTTCCCGGTCCATGCCATAGCAGACGCCTACCACTTGATTTTCCAGATTTTTCCCTTTCTCACCCACCATATCCAGTATTCTCTTTTGCGCCTTCTTCCAGCCACGTACCTTCTCCACTGCTTTTAAAGATCCATTGTCATCTACAACAATTATCGGCTTAATATCAAGCACCGTACCTGCCAAAAAAGAGGTCCTGCTCAGCCTTCCTCCCTTAAACAGATATTCAAGCTCCATCACCGTAACGGCATGCTCCATATGCTCACAAAAGAACTTTGCAGCCTCAATCAAAAGCTCCTTAGACGCACCATTTTTTTGCATGCGAAGGACTCTCTCTGCCACCAGACCATATCCCACAGATGCACATTTTGTATCAATAATCGTGACCTTGAAATCCGGATATTCCTCAAGCACCTGCTCATATGCCAGTTTAGCCGCATTGTAGGTTCCCGCAATTCCAGTGGAAAAGCACAGGTACAATACCTCATCTCCCCTTTTTGCAAAGGGCAAAAAATGCTCATAAAACATATATTGATTAATATGGTACGTTTTTATCTCCTTGCCGGAGGCTTGAATTTCATAGAACTGATCGGGAAAGATAGTATCACCATCAAAGTAATCCTTCCCTTCAATCGTAACAGGAGTCGGCATCACGTATAAGTTATACTCTTTTATCACACTTTCCGGCACATCGGAAGCGGAATCCGTAATAATGCAAAAGGCCATCTCTATCACCCTTCCTTATTTCAACCTGTAAAACCACTCAATTTTCAAGTATTACTATACTACATTTACCAAATTTATGCATCTTAAATATTTCTCACAAATCAATAAAATAAAAATAAATTTTCCATCATCAGTGCATTATAAGCTTGCTTTTCCTTACAATTCTTTGCTTGTAGGTCTTCCCCTGTTGTCCTCCATTTTCCTTCTCCAAAACACTCTTAATGATGGAACAATCTGATACCGGTAAACGCCATCACCATATCATACCTATCACAGCACTCTATTACAAGGTCATCCCGGACAGATCCGCCGGGCTGGGCAATATATTTTACACCACTTTTATATGCTCTCTCAATATTGTCAGAAAACGGGAAAAATGCATCTGACCCTAAAGTCACATTTTTATTTCCATTAAGCCATGCTCTTTTTTCCTCTCTTGTAAAGACAGGCGGCTTTTCTTTAAAACGCTTCTGCCACTCTCCATCTCGAAGAATGTCCTCGTATTCGTCCCCAATATAAACATCAATTGCGTTATCTCTGTCGGCCCGTCCTAATTTATCTAAAAACGGAAGCTCTAGTACTTGTGGTGCCTGACGCAGATACCAATTATCCGCCTTCTGTCCTGCTAATCTGGTGCAATGTATTCTGGACTGCTGCCCAGCTCCAATTCCAATGGCCTGTCCATCCTTTACATAGCATACAGAATTAGACTGTGTATATTTAAGTGTTACCAGCGCAATCTGCATGTCGGTCTTTGCACTGCTCGGCAATTCCTTATTATTTGTGACAATATTGGAAAGCAAATCATCGTCAACAGACAGCTCATTTCTCCCCTGCTCAAAAGTAACTCCATATACCTGCTTTCTCTCAATCGGATTCGGTTTGTACGCAGCATCTATCTGTATGATATTATAACTCCCTTTCTTCTTTTCCATCAAAAGTGCCAATGCCTCTTTCGTGTAGCCTGGTGCTATCACGCCGTCAGATACCTCTCTTTTTATAAGTCTTGCCGTATCCTCGTCACATGCATCAGACAGTGCAATGAAATCCCCAAAAGAGGACATTCTGTCAGCGCCCCTTGCCCTGGCATAGGCACACGCAAGAGGTGAAAGCTCCCCAAGGTCATCTACCCAGTAAATCTTAGCCAGCGTATCGGTCAGGGGAAGTCCAATTCCCGCCCCTGCCGGTGAGACATGCTTAAAAGAAGCTGCTGCCGGATATCCTGTAAGAGCCTTTAACTCCTTTACCAGCTGCCATCCATTCAAAGCATCCAAAAAATTAATGTAGCCTGGTTTGCCATTTAACACCGTAACTGGTAAGTCACTTCCATCCTCCATAAAAATTTTAGACGGCTTTTGATTCGGGTTGCATCCATATTTTAATTGAATTTCGTTCATATAATCCTCCATTTTGGGCAATAGCCAGCAAATTTATGCTTACATCTAAAAGTTAACATTGCATAAGATTATTTGTTTTTATTTACAATGCGTGTTTCATACGTCCCTGTTGCAATATCAATATATCTCACAAACAAAGACACCTTATTTTCCTCATTTAAGCTGTTCCAGACCAGAGACGTAAATTCATCAATATCTCCTGTAATCTCCACCAACTTAGGCTCTCCCGCAAAGCTTGGCAGGGGATTTCCGTCATGTAGATATGTATGGATAAATCGCCCTTCTCCTGCTGCCGGATTTTCATAGGTGTAGGTGTACCTATTACAGCCCTTCGGATTGCCATTGTTACTCTTTAAAATAGACATGGCATAAGCATATTTCCCATCCTCTATCTGCATAACCCCCGAAATTCTAGGTGTATAATTAGGTCCGTCCGGCTCAAACTCGCGGCTTCTCAAGGACTGCTCAAAAGTAAGCCCCTTTTCAAATCCCTCATAAATCGTATCTGTCTGATCTCCGTTTGTGACAATGGTTCTATGCCCTGACACTCTAACTGGCGCATAAATAATAAGACTGGAATCCTCCAGCTTAGAAGGATCAAAGGCCTCTGTCCTTATGCCTTCTCCATCCACCGAAAAAATACGGTTACGACTGTTAGAGCTTCTTCCCATAATAAAATAAGCTGTTACAGCATTTGCTTTGTCCTTTGACCTGCCTATTACAATTCCCCTTCCTGGATATGCATTTTCCGCAAGCTCCCTGGCAAGTGATAACATCTCCATCCTCCGCTTCCTCCTTAACAAAATTTTTGTCCTTACAATCTTTCACTATTATCTATTCCTAAATCGAATAGGGAAGATTTCTTTCTCTACTCGCCGCGTGGGGTGCGTGCTGCGAAGCAGTAATATATATTGCGCACCCCTGTGCATAAAAAACGCCCGGACATACCTGTATCAGGGCTGCCCAGACGGTCGGCTCATTCCTTACAATACACTCCCTGTAGGTTGTCCTACCCAGGCATTTCCTGTTTCCGTCAGTTGTGTATCTAATCACTATCATAATAGAAGAAACTCATAATTGCAAGTACAAAGAAAACGCTTTTTGGTATGCTCTTTCAACTCCATCTTAAAAAAAGTTTATCTTTTTTTTACTTATATTCTATTTACACTATCAAAAAAACGTATTATACTAAGTATTGCATTTCAATGCAAAAAGAAAGGAGAATTTGGAATTATTATGAAAAAATTCAAGAAAATTCTGGCTGTGGTTGCAGCGGTCGCTGTAATGTGCATGCCTCTGACCGGTTGTGGCGAAAAGTTAGCTCCGGCTGATCAAACCGTAGGTGCTCTGTTTGAGCTTGCAGCAAAGAACAATGCTGCTCCCATGAAAGATTTATTGGGATTTGCTTCTGAGGAAGATGTGTCCAGTGCTTTCTTTGAGGAAGGCGCCAATGTTGAGCTGCTAGACGAATTAAAGGATCAGCTTTCCAGCGCAGGTGTAGAGCTTTCTGAAGAAGATGTGCAGGAGCTTAGCGATTCCATGATGACCATGCTCGGCAAGATTACCTACACCGCAGAAATTACATCTGAAAGTGGAGACCAGACAATTGTTACATTGAAGGTAAATGGTTTTTCATATGATGAGATGACTCAGATTATGATGGACGCTGCTACAACGATGACCGACAGCCTTACCGAAGAAGATCAGATGGCTATTGCTAACGGTGATATGGATGTATTCAATTCTTATATGCAGCAGTACATAAAAGATTTCGTAAGTGGGCTTGCTGCTATGGAGCCCAGTGCAGAAGCTTCCGAAATCACTGTTACCTGTGAAAAGCTTAAAGTTGACGTAAGCGGCAAAGAAAAGGTTGCATGGCTGCCTACCAACATGGATGGCTTCTCAAGTGATATAGAGTCTGTAATGTTCAAATAGAATACAGGCACTATCGTACTTCTTGTGTCAGTTCATCGATTACAAAAACTCGCTCCGGCATGGTTTATTATGCCGGAGCTTTTTATTCCTAATCCTTATTCATGAGCTGGTTTGCAAATTATGACCGTGTTCGATCCCATTTATTTTATCCTACTTCCGGCAGTTGAATACTGCCTCATTCTTCGTATCACTATTGCTACCAATCCAAATTCGGAATTTACCTTCATCACTTCCCACCGTGCCGTCCGCCCGAAGGAATCGAAGCATTGGCTCATCAATTGTAAATTCTACCTGCTTTTCCTCATTCGGACAAAGCTTTACCTTTTCAAATCCTTTCAGCTCCTTCACCGGACGCACTACACTGGCTGCCACATCCTGAATGTAGAGCTGAATAACCTCTGTTCCTTCCACTTGCCCTATATTTTTCACCGTCACACTTGCCTTAATCGACTGTCCATCCGTTACTATATCTTTGCTAATCGTCACAGGCGAAATTTCAAAATTAGTATAGCTTAGTCCATACCCAAAAGGATATAACGGCTCATTAGGAATATCAATATATTTTGATTTAAATCTCTCCTGCATCCCTTCAAGATTCGGCCGGCCAGTGGCATATTCATTATAATGTACAGGCACCTGACCCACACAATAAGGAAAACTCATAGGCAGCTTTCCGGACGGATTTATTTTTCCGGTCAATGCATCCACAATCGCATGTCCCCCTTCTGTACCTGGGAACCATACATCCAAGATTGCTTTAGCTGTTTTACTGATTTCCCGCAAATCCAAAGGTCTCCCATTAAAAAGCACCACCACTATATTATCATTTACCTTGGCCACTTCCCTAAAAAGATTCATTTGAATTTCCGGTATATCAATCATAGCCCGGCTGGTTGCTTCCCCACTTTGCAGAAAATGCTCTCCAAGAGGCATAACCACAAGGTCCGCTTCCTTGGCTGCTGTAAGCGCTTCCTCAAACATTTTCTTTTGTTCTTCCTCTGAAAGCTCCTTGGGAACCGATTCACCCAAATTACCAAAACCGGTTAGGTGATAGTCATTCGCCAGTATCTGGCATCCCTGATGGAATGAGGTTCGGGTAAGGTCAAATACCTCTTTTGCCGCTTCTTCAATTGTCACGCAAGCGGAAGTATCCCCCGTTACCGCCCAGCTGCTGATGATTTCTTTGCAGTTAGTATAAGGCCCTACAAAAGCTGCCTTTTTCCCCATATCAATAGGCAAAAGTCCCTCATTTTTTAGCAGTACAAAGGATTTTCCAGCTGCTTCTCTGGCCAGCTTTCTATGTTCGTCACATAAAATAATGGTTTTTTCTTCCTCCGAATTGGCGTCCTTATATGGATTTTCAAACAATCCAAGCTTATTTTTCAACTCCAATATCCTCATTACACTTTCATCAATCAGAGCTTCGCTGACCGTTCCTTCCTCCACCAGTCTGCACAAATTTGCGGCATATACGCTGGTCATCATATCGATATCTACACCGGCTTCCAATGCCTTCTTTGCGGCGTCTGCTTCATCCTCACTGTGTCCATGTGCAACGGTCTCCAAAATAGCCGAAAAATCAGAAATCAAAACGCCGTCAAAGCCCATCTCACCCCGCAAAATATCCCGCATCAGCCAGCGATTTGTGCTGGCAGGAATGCCATTCACCGTATTAAAGGAGGTCATTACCATTCCCACACCTGCATCAATCCCTGCTTTATAAGAAGGCAGATAAAACTCTCTCAGTGTGTGCTCACTTAGCTCCACAGTATTGTAATCCCGGCCGGCCTGGGCCCCGCCATAGGCAGCAAAATGCTTCACACAGGAGCATACCTTGTAGGGCTTACCCATATCATCTCCCTGAAAACCCTCCACCTGCGCTTTTGCAAATAAGCCGTTCAAGTAAGGATCCTCACCGGTAGACTCCATCACCCGGCCCCACCTGGCATCCCTGACCAAATCCACCATTGGACTAAAGGTCACATGGAGTCCGCTTACTGCAGCTTCCTTCGCCGCTGCCGATGCACACTTACCGGAAAGCTCCGGCTCAAAGGTTGCCCCCTGGGCTAGCGGCATGGGAAATATGGTCTTCATCCCATGAATCACATCCATCATAAACAACATGGGAATATGATGAGGCTGCTTTTCCATGTACTTCCTTTGAATCGCCATAAGCTGCTCCGCCCCGTAGGTTCCCAAAATGGATCCTGCCATCCAAAAGTCTTCCTCCCCTACGCCCAGCTGCCTTGCCGGTCCTGTTAAGACGCCCTCCGCGTCATCCAGATAAAACACTCCCATTAACTGCATCATCTGATCGACCTTTTCCTGCAGGGACATATCTTCCAGTAAAGCTTTCAAATCTTCTCTTTTCATATCTTACCCCCATTCCTGCTCTGTAGCACATTTCATATCATCGCCATATACCGTCTGAATTTCATATTTCCATACCTGCCATCACCGGCACTACAGACAATACCTTCTGCCAACCGTTACTCAATATCCTCAATAGAAGGAACATCCTCCGTAAAGGTTTCCTCTCCTAATTCATTAATCGTAGTTTTTCCTGCTTTTCCATATTGATAAAGCTGGTCTAAAAATTCGATGGCTGCCCGGATTTTGGTTCTGAGTAAATACCCTCCTGACTGAGTTGCCTCCGCTAATGATTCTATGGAAAAATTGGGCCTCCATCCATAGGCTTTTCCGTGAAAATCCTGTATTTTATACAAAATTTCGTGAATTTCATCCCTCGTCAAAGGCAAAAGTTGAGGCGCTCTTACCAGAAGATCCAGAACCGTTTTAGCAGGCTCCGGTTCATCAGGATAAATTGCCGCCAGATTTTCATATTCATGCTTTGCCTCAATCACATCCTCCGCATAGGATGCGCTGAGGGCAAAAATGCTGAAAGTGGATTCAAGACCTTCTTTTGGCATAAGAAACCCCGCCATATTGCGATAGGCATTTAGCCGGGCTTTTTTGCTAAGTCTACCCATCAGCTCTGTCTCATCTATCAAAATAACCCATCCATGATACCCCATCTGGGTAAATAGGTGACTCATAAATGAAAAATAATCGCTGCAATGCTTTGTTTTTGTGAAATTGGTATTATACTTTACCGGCTGGTTAAAAATTCGCTTGTAAATCTTTTTTAAAGGAACATTTGCAATAAAATCTCCTTCCAAATCCGCCTGCAACAGGAATTTTTCGTCAGAATCCTCCGTGTTTAAATAAGAACGGAACAAATAATACAGCTTGTCTGTCTCTAACTGCTTTGCTGCGTAAAGCAACATTTCATTTGCCACGGGACTTCCGGCAGATATTTTTTCCAACTCATATGTGAATCCTGGCTGCTGTCTTTTGGGAAGATAGGTATTCTGGATCAGTTTCTGATATACCAAATAAAGCTTATCCATAGGCGTCTCCTTACTGAGAGAAAGATAAGAAACCACCATATGATTGGAATGGGCGAGATTAAACACCGTATTCAGCAGATGGGTTTTTCCTTCCCCGTATTTTCCGCTGATAATCATTCCGCTTGATTTTCCCTGCTCGCATATCCCGTCCAGCCGAGCGGATATTTCCTTCATGATTTTAGGGCGCGCCTCGGAAAAGTATTGTCCCACCGCACGGGACGGAATACCGGAGCGTAACGCTTCAATTATATGTCTTGCTTCAATATCATACATCGGCTTTTACCCCCTGCATGGCGATTCGGATAAGCTGGGGAACCCCAACAGCCCCTGTGTGCGCCTTTTCCGCAATTTCTTTTGCCGTTTCCATATTAAGGCTTAAGGCCGGACGGCTTTTCTGCACTCGGGCCAGGCTCTCGGAAATAGAAACTATCACCTCCGGAGAATACTCCTGGGCGGCAAGCCGATCCAGATCCACCATATCTGTAAAACGGTTAAACCGCTCCCCCACAATCTCATTCTGTATCCGCATCCATAATGCCTGATAGGACTTTAGCCCTGCATTTTCATTGTCAATCAAATCCCTGTCAAAGGAATAGACGAACATAATGTTTCTCATGCTGTCAATATCATCAATCAACTGACGGATACTCTCATAGGTATCCTCACGTTTCATTTTCGTATAATGCACTGGTTCTAAGCTGGAGCGGCTGATTAAAATTTCCAGATTGTCAACCGAAATAAACAGCCCCGAATAACCCCCCATTCGAATCAGCTCCGCCAGAGAGCGGAGCATATGCCTTGCATTATATTTTGTAATACGGCTGGGATAGAATTCCAGTGCGCGAAGCTGGGAAAGCTTAATTGAGCGGTCTCCCTCAAGCCATCCTAAAAGCAACTCCTGGTTCTGCTCCTCTAAAATGGGATACCCTAAAATACTTCCGGTCAACATACTGCACGCAAGTGCAAAGTTATTATCCATCATGGGATTTTTCAGGAAAAAATGCCGCAGCTGCGTGCGGATTTCACGCTTTGTCAGTGCGTCCCCCATTCCATTCTGGGAAAGATAATCAATAAATTTCATACCCTCCGGAATATCATGATGGTCAAATCCCATTTCCTGTATCAGGCAATGGCTAACTGCTTCCAGGCAATTTAAAATATCGCACTGCTGAAATATTTCTATGTAAATCTCCTTAAAATCATGCATCCATACATCCCTGGCGGAAAACTGAATTGTCTTATAATTTTCCTTTTGAGCAATAGATGTCATTAATCGCAGAAAATGCGTCTTCCCACTCCCCGGCCGCCCCGTTACAAACTTAATCTTACTTCCGCCATTTCGAATATATTCCTGAAGATACTTCTCCCTCCAAAAATCTGTGAGAAACTGAATCCCACAGGTGAGCTGCTCTGCCGGCAGGAAGCCGTACATTTCCTCCATATCTGGAATTTCATTTAATTCTGGCATTTTCATCCTCCCTATTTTTAATTGCCCTCAAATTTGAGCGTAAGCGCAAATTTGTCAGCCGTTGTCCTTCCTTCTTCTACTCCCGGCGCATCCCGAACCGATCCTGGGATACCGTCACAACGGGCGCTAATCATAGAAACGGATGGTAGCGAGAAATTGTTCCTTCCCCTCCTTATCCAGGATACGAATGGCTTTATCGTTATTTCGGCTAGGTCCAAATTGAAATTTTCTGCCAGTCTTTGTTTCTTCCACTCCGGAAGTATACAGCCTTGCCACATCAAAAGCAAAATTATTCTGATCATAATCCTTTCTGAAACGGCTCATAGGTGCAAGAACTTTATAGATATTCGTTAAGTACAGATCCGATCCCACTCTTTTTCTTCCTTTTAATATGGCCAAATCATATGCATCCGCCAGTTCGTTCACAAAAGTAGAAGCGTTAAAATTCGCTTTATTTAGTTTTTCCTGTCCCTTTTGAACCGTCTCCACAAAGCTTTGCGGCCTCACGCACTGTACTTTCTTGCGGTCCAGAAAAAGATCCTGATTTTCTACATCCACTCTCACACGATAAGGGAACATTTCATAAACAGGAAACTCGCCGCGTACATTCACGCCCTTTTCCCGGCAAATTTCTATCATCTGTTCGGCAAATTCCCCATTCTCAAAATAAGCCTTCGTATCAAAGCCATCAACCGACTCCTCCAGATTCTCCAAAGCTTTCGTCAACACACCCACGGCCTCTTTCATGGCGCGTAGATCCCGGATAAAATTTTTCATTTCGCCGCTCTCCGCTTCACGATTCAAAGCTTTTTGAAGCTTTTGCAGTAAAGTCAGGGAATCCTTTAAAGATTTCTGGTCAGGTTGTAAAGCCTGATATAAACTTTCGTAATTCATTTTTACTCCTTCCCGCATATCGCAAGCTTTGCTTGCGGTATGCCGCCGACAAAGAATTTGGAAGTTTACTTCCAAACTTGTCCTCCGTGCCGTCCACAGACCGCAAATTTGATAAAAAGTGTTTTAATGTTACAAAAAGTATATATGAAACACTATATGTTTTCAACAGTATGTTTTTAATAATCGGTTTCCCCCAAAAGAAACCTGTGATAAAATTATAAAAGAAGAAAACAAACGCTGCCACGCTTTGCAAGTCAGCTTATTGTAATGAAAATAATGAAAAGGAAAGTGAAGGCATTTAACAGGAGAACATGCAAATGATAAGAGAACTTTACGGCTGGCAGGAGGAATGCCTTACCAGATGGTTTGCAAATAGCGGCAGAGGCATGGTACAGGCGGCCACCGGTTCAGGCAAAACCCTGGTCGCCTTTACGGCTGCGCAGCGCCTGGAAAAGAGGCTAAGTCAAAACCTGCATGTCAAAATTGTTGTCCCCACAAGCGCCTTGATGCGGCAATGGCATCGAGATTTAACGGAGTTTCTTTCCGATTCTCCTAAGGGAAATGCACCTGCCTCAAATCTGCATAAGGAAATCGGCCTGCGCGGCGGCGGCTTTAAAGCTTCACCTGATTGCAAATATATGATATATGTCATCAATTCCGCCCGATATGAACTGGCAAGACAGATACTAACCGAGCTAAAGCGTGGGGAGGCAATTTTGCTCATTGCCGATGAATGTCACCGTTATGCAAGCGGACAAAATCAGTTAATTTTTGAATTTTCCCCTTATATAGCGCCGTACAAAGACCGCTTTTTTTCTCTTGGACTTTCCGCCACGCTTCCCTCCGGCGCATCCCGGCGTTATCTTGCATCCGTCCTTGGACAGAAAATATACAATTACGGGATAACCGAAGCGTCAAAGCAGCATAATATATGCCCTTTCGATATTTATCATGTCAGTTTGTCTTTTCAGGCGCCTGAAAAAGAAATGTATGAGGATCTTTCCGATCGGATGATCTCCCTTTATCGGAAGCTGCTTTATGCATACCCATCCCTTAGCGCCCTTGGGCAGAAGGAACGCTATGAGCTGCTGCGTAGTATTGCAGGCGAAAAAAACAGGAAAATTGCCGAAACCGCATCTTTGTATATGAATCTCTCTTATAAAAGAAAGAGTCTTGTAGCCCTTGCCAGTGCGAGAACTGCCTGTACCGCCGATTTGGTAAAACGGCTGGGCCAACAGGAAAAAATTCTGATTTTCAGTGAACGCACCTGTCAGGCTAATGAACTATATCAGCTTTTGCAGACGTATTATCCTGAAAAAGTCGGACGCTACCATTCGAAAATGGGCGACCAGGCAAATAAAAATGCGCTGGATCGTTTTCGTACAGGTGATATAAGAATTTTAATTGCCTGCAAAGCAATTGACGAAGGCATTGACGTCCCAGATGCTTCTGTGGGAATTATCATGTCCGGCACCTCCACGCACCGCCAGCGTATTCAAAGGCTAGGACGAATTATACGGAAAAATGATGCCAAAAACAAGGCTCTTTTGTATTACCTGCATATTCGGGAGACTTCTGAAGATCCTTGCTTTCTTCCGAATACAGGTGGGCGCTGTCTGTTTGAATTAGCCTATGATTCCGACTCTGGGACATTTACCAATCCCATCTTTGATAATAAAGCTTCTCTTTTATTGAAGGAAATGCAGCGTGTAAATATCAGCCCTAAAATATTATCAGAAATAACGCGCTGCCTACAAATAGGCTGCATTAAATCTGACTGGCTGTTAGAACCGGATATGCTTAAAGAGCAAATCCAAAAAGCCAGATATACCAGCGACAGAAATTATTGGATTTGTATGAAAAAGCTTCAGGATTTTGAAAATTCTTAATATGAATAATAAACAATTCATCCGAAAGCAGAAATAGATTTCTGTTTTTATATAGCGATTTGTGCCTGCGCGTTGCCCCCACAAGTCGCAGAGACGCAAAGGCAACGCAGAAATGGAGATGCATATGGAACTCAAAAAATTTGTAGAAATTGCACAACCCCTTGGTGTACTTGGTATTAAAGTCTCTCAACATGACAGCCTTATCGCCCAATGGCACAGCGAAGGGGAATGCAGACGAAATGTATATTCCGTTACCAAAAGTTTTACGTCCTGTGCCGTAGGCTTTGCCCTTCAGGAGGGCATACTTTCCCTTGATGAAAAGCTGGTAGATGCTTTTTCACAGGATTTGCCAGAAACCATCCATCATAACCTGGAAAAGGCAACCGTCCGGGATCTCTTGACAATGCATCTTGGACAGGCAGAGCCTGCCCTGATGGGTGATCAGCGTCCTCTTTATGCGCAAGACGACTGGGTAAAAATGTCTCTTTCCTTTCCTTTTACTTATGAGCCCGGTACACATTTTCTTTACAACAATGTTGGACCGTATCTGGCCGGAGTACTTGTTCAAAGAAGAAGCGGCTGTGATTTGGTATCCTATCTTACCCCAAGATTGTTTTCACATCTTGGTATTAAACGCCCCGCATGGGAAAGCGACCCTTTAGGCAATTCCTTTGGTGCCGGCGGTCTGTTTCTCACATTGTCCGAATTGCACAAATTTGGATTATTCTATCTCAATAAAGGGGAATGGGAAGGAAAACAGCTGCTTTCCGGTAAATGGATTGAGGAAAGTACAAGGCAATACAGTGATGCTCCCTACGCCTATCTGTTTTGGAGAGGAAAATACAATTCTTACCGCGCAGATGGAAAATATTCACAATATTCTATTATCTTGCCGGACCACGCAGCCGTTGTATCGCTTGTTTCCGAATGCAGAAAGGGTGAAGAACTCATGGATGCCATTTACAGCGAAATCTGCCCTCAATTATAATTACCATAATAAACTGCCGTTTCATATAACCCCTTCAGGGATGCACGAAACACCTCATTTGTGGGATATTGGAAGAAGGAAGGATTAAAATGTACATAGGAGATTTACATATCCACTCTAAATATTCCCGGGCCACCAGCAGGGATTGCACACCGGAATATCTGGATTTGTGGGCACGGAAAAAGGGAATTGATATGATAGGGACAGGCGATTTTACTCATCCGGCATGGCGAAAGGAGCTGGCGGAAAAGCTGGAACCGGCTCAGGACGGTTTTTATATTCTGAAAGAGGAATATCGTTTAGGGGAGCCCTCCTCCTATTATCCCCGTTTCGTTATCACCGGGGAAATCAGCTCTATCTATAAAAGTAACGATCGGGTAAGAAAAGTACATAGTCTTTTTATTTTACCAGGACTGGAGGATGCAGAGGCTCTTGCAAGACGGCTGGAGCTGATTGGAAATATCCACTCTGACGGACGCCCTATCTTGGGTATTTCCTGCCGTGATTTGCTGGAAATTATGCTGGAAACCAGCCCTAAGGGGATTTATGTGCCAGCGCATATCTGGACACCCCACTTTTCTTTGTTTGGCGCCTTTTCTGGATTTGACCGGATTGAGGAATGCTTTGAGGATCTGACGCCCCATATCCATGCCCTGGAAACCGGACTTTCCTCCGACCCACCCATGAACTGGCGGGTGAGCGCGCTGGATCGCTTCTGCCTCATATCCAATTCCGATGCTCATTCCCCGGCAAAGCTTGGCAGAGAAGCCAATTTGTTTGACATAGAGCTTTCCTATGACGGGCTTTATCGTGCCATTCAAGAAGGAAAAGGTCTGGCAGGCACCATTGAGTTTTTCCCTGAGGAAGGAAAATACCATTTTGACGGCCACAGGAAATGTGGATTATGCATTAGTCCCTCCGAGACAATGAAATATGGAAATAAATGCCCGGTATGTGGGAAAAAAATAACCATTGGAGTGTTAAACCGTGTGGAACAGCTAGCAGACAGGGATGAGGGCTTCGTCCTGCCGGCAGCCCGCTCCTTTGAAAGTATTGTGCCCCTTCCGGAAGTAATCGGAGCGTCCACCGGAACTTCCCCCTCCGGGAAAAAAGTCGCGGCACAATATGAACATATGATAGCCTCTCTTGGCTCCGAATTTTCTATTCTGCGGGAGATACCCATTGAAGATATCCGAAAAAAGGCAGGCCCTCTTATTGCCGAGGGAATTGACAGACTGCGCAAAGGCCAGGTGATTAGGACGCCAGGCTTCGATGGGGAATATGGGAAAATTTCCATTTTGACTGCAGACGATATCAGCCGCCTTGAAGGGCAGATATCCCTTTTTACTACGGACCAGATCCGGGCATTCAGCCAGCCACAAAAGCAGCAAAATCCACCGAAAAAAACAAAGCAGCCTGAAAAAGATGTCTCCGGTCTGAGGAGTCCGGATGAAAAACAAAGGCAGGCTCCGCAGGAGCCATTGCCAGCCCACGACCTGAATAGACTCCAACAAAAAGCAGTAGAGCAAATTGGCCGCAGCATAGCCGTTATTGCAGGCCCCGGCGCCGGCAAAACCAAAACCCTGATTGCCAGATTACATTATCTTTTAGAGGTACGCAAAATTCAGCCGGAGGAAATCACAGCAGTAACTTTCACCCACAAAGCGGCGGAAGAAATGATCGCCAGGATGGGTGATACAGCGGTACAAGAAAAACCAAACAGGCATAAATCAAAGGGTGACGCCAAGGCATCTGTCCGGATCGGGACATTTCATGCCATCTGCTGCCGCTTTTTACAGGATAGCGGCCTTTCTTTCGTAATAGCGGATACCGGGCTTCAAATGGAGCTGGCTGAAAAGGCGTTAAGGGAATTTGAAAGAAAAGCTTCCCCCACCGGATTTCTTCAAAAGCTTTCTCAGATTAAAAACGGACTATCAGAGCCTGATGAAAACCACAGGCGGATTTATGAATTTTATCAAAAGCTCCTGCAGGAATCAGGTGCAATGGACTACGATGACCTTCTTTTAGAAACATTGCGGATACTGAAAAATATCCCGGAAGATGCGGCAGAGCGAAAAAGCTTTTCTTATCTGCTCATTGATGAGTTTCAGGATATCAATCCCCTCCAATATCAGTTGGTGAAAGAATGGGCCCGCGGCGGCCGGGAATTATTTGTAATTGGAGATCCCGACCAATCTATATATGGTTTCCGTGGCTGTACTCCCCATATCTTTCAATATCTGTCCGAAGAATATCCGTGTCATATCACTATCCGCCTTGAGGATAACTATCGCTCCGCACCGGATATTTTAAAGGCCGCCCTTAACGTAATTTCCCATAACCAGGGTGAGAGGCGTCAGATGAGAGCCCAAAAGAACATAAAATGCCCCGTCCGTATTGTGTCAACCCAGGATGAACGGAGAGAGGCCATTTTTATCGCCAAAGAAATTAACCGGCAAATCGGCGGTATTGATATGCTGGATACACGAAACACGGAAGAAGGCTGTGAGGACACAGTACGCTCAATTCGGGGATTTTCGGATATTGCAGTGCTCTATCGAACCCACAGGCAGGCGGCGCTGCTTGAAAAATGTCTCAGACAGGAGGGAATCCCTTACCAGATAGCGGGCAGAGAGGATTTTCTGACAGAACGCGATGTACGCGCAACGCTGTATTTCTTTCATCAGGCCATTTACCCCGGGGAAAAACCCGCAGAAGAATTGTGCCGCAAGCTGCTTGCCAACTATCTGAAAGAATCTCCAGCCCTGCAGCTTGCCTATCTAACCGAGAAGTACCGAAAAAAAGTAAAAAAATCCCGCCCTGCAAAGCTTCTCGAAGAATGGCTGAAAGAAATTTCCTTCGAAAATGAAGAACCTATAAAGAAGCTGGCAGATATGTCAATACTTTACCCTACTATGGAGTCCTTTCTTGGCACACTTTCTTTTGGGGAAGATGGAGACGTGAGACGAAACGGAGGTAAAAAGTTTACCGCAGATGCGGTAACACTAATGACTTTCCATGGCGCTAAGGGCCTGGAATTCCCGGTGGTTTTCCTTTATGGCATGGATACAGGCCGCTTTCCTCTGGAAATTGGCAGCTCAAGCGGCATTGCATCTGTTGAGGAAGAACGCCGCCTGTGTTATGTAGGTATGACACGGGCGAAAGAGGAGCTCATTCTTACCTGCGGGCAGGAGCCTTCATGCTTCTTACAGGAAATTCCCGAGGAAAACGCCAGATGGGAACGGACAAGAGACGCAGAAGATACTGAAACGGAAAAACCCATTCAGCTTAATTTGTTCGATTTTATGTAGAAAAGTAATTTTCTAAATTGCATACACAGATTCCGGAAAAAGCAGCAATTCCATTGGGAGTCCTGCCATAAATTGACACCCTTCACTATTTTCTGACATATATTATTAGCAAACCCCTTCTCATTTTATGAGCAGCAGCCAGAAGGTTATATCTTTCCATCTGGCGGAGGAATATCATGTCTGAAGAAGTTAAATGGAATAAACGGTTTAACATTGGAGTTGATTCTATCGACAATGCTCACCGAAAGCTCTTTTCCATCGTGCATAAACTGATTCATCTGAGCAAAGATGAAAATAATGGACAATGGGCATGTGCCGAGGGTGTCAAATACTTCAAAAGTTATGCCATAGAACATTTTACCGATGAGGAATCTTATATGAAGTCAATTGGCTACAAAGGATATGAGATACACAAACGTCTGCATGACGATATGCGGTATAAAACACTCCCGGCTCTGGAAAAAGACCTGACAAAGTCAAACTATTCCCAGGAATCTATCCATCATTTTCTTGGCATCTGTCTTGGCTGGCTAACTGCCCACATTTTAATTGAAGACCGCGCTATAACAGGCAAAATTTCAAACAGATGGATAACGGATCATGTCGGTGATGATATGAATGCCCTGGAAGATGCCCTGGCCGTCACCATAGAGGAGATTTTCAGATTACAGACAGAAATTGTGAGTGAACATTACAGCGGAGAAGATTTCGGAACCAGTATGATTATCCGGCTGATTTATCACTCGGAGAACAAAAATGATGTACAAATTTTCATGGCCCTGGAAGAAAGTCTGGTGCTGAGAGCTGTCAGCGCCATACTTGATATACCCCTTACAAAAATGGATAAACTGGTCATGAATGCGGGGAAAGAGCTTTCCCTTCGAATTGTGGAACAGCTTGGCATACACCGTAATTTATCATCAGAGTATCAATTGGAAAGCAGCCATTTTATAGCGGCTGAACAGTTCCAAAAGATATTTTATTTAGAAGCCCTCGATTATAGTTTGCTGTTTAATACAGGCTGTGGATATTTTGCTTTTTGTATTAAACTGGTATAATCTTCCTGAATTGCCTGAATGCTTCATGCAGGATAAAATTGGGGGCACAGGATAACGATACCGCAAAACGGTATCAATCATTTCAAATGTGAAATGGCTGATACCGTTTTTTAAACGCCTTATGTATCCGCTCAGCCTTCATCAGGACTTGTGTCTCACAAAGCGACAGCCATCCAGATTAGGCTGAATCGTTATTCTCATATTCCTTCGTAAGATACCCTTGGACAACCCACCGTTTTGAATAGCCCTTTTGTGGATTTCGTTCATACTGTAAGCTATCCAGTGATCCTTATACTGCGTATAATCCTCCCGAATAAAATACGCTACGGCGTTTTGGGCTGCATCCAGCCATATTTGACTGCCTGTCTGACCATAAAGGCGGCAAAGAGCGAAGGTGGCCTCTCCGTCATAATAAACCGTGCGCAGTTTTTCCTTCCGGGTAAAGTCCCCACTCAGAACATGATAATACCCGCCATCGTCCCCATCCTGCATAGAAAGAATACCTTCCCCCCAGAGCCTTACAGATATCTATGTACTTGTCATTCTAAAAAACATCCATATATTCCGTCAGGACAACCACTGCAATACCGCAGCCACCCAGTTTGATTTCATCATTCTTTTCTTCATAAAGAAATGCCCGTCCCTGTGGGTCATAGACAATTTGGCCTAGCATATAGCCATTGCATGGTCAATTTTTTCCGCTAATGCTTCATCCGTCTATAATTAAGACCCTCTGTGCTAAGTGCATAGACGGTATTATTTTCATCACATATCCAACCTTTGCACTGGAAAACCGTATATACGGAAGGCAATTTTTCTAATGGGCTGCGATCGGCCTTTTTCAGATACCGATTCAGATATTCAAAATCAATCCCTCCATTTTCGTAGTCAAAGATTTTTGCGCCATTTAGCTCTGCTTCTAAAAGTGTTGTATCAAACTTTTTATAAAAAGTGGTGTTAGTATATAAGTGTGGACAGAAAAAGTTGAACAACTTATACTATCAAGTGAAAGAGCAAAGGAGATGTTCAACATGGCAAAAAACCAAAAATCTTACACTCTGGAATTTAAACAGCAGATCGTGGATCTGTACAATGCCGGAGGAACCTCGTATCCACAACTGGAGCGTGAATATGGCGTAAATCGGAGTACTATCAGTGGCTGGGTAAAGCAGCTTTCCCCAATCAAAGTATCGGAGGAGGAAACGGTTACCCTCAGGGAGTATAAGGCTCTCCAGAAAGAGAACCAGCGTCTTAAGACTGAGAATGAAATATTAAAAAAAGCGACCGCCATATTCGCAAAAGAACAACAGCCGAAATTGTGACTTTTATCCAGAACAACCTGATCGATTACTCTGTATCCCAGCTTTGCAGTGCCTTGAAATTCTCAAGGAGTACTTATTACAAGGCCCTGGTTCGTGTACCTTCAAATAAGCAAAAGGAGTTTGAAGAATTCGGCCGGAAAGTGAAACAGGCATATGAGGACTCAAAACAGAGATATGGGGCTGTCAAAATATGCCGCACACTGAATGATAATGGTACACCTTGCAGTGTCAAGCGGGTGCAGAGGCATATGGCAGAGCAGGGGCTGTGCTCTGTTGTAGTAAGGAAGTACAACCACCGTGCCAATCATGGCAGCGTCCCAGATAATAAGGTAAATATTTTGAAGCGTGATTTTGAAACGGAGACCATCAACCAAAAATGGTGTACGGACATTACTTACATCCATGTTCAGAAAGAAGGATGGACCTATCTGGCGTCTGTTATGGATCTATGCAGCCGCAAGAACATCGGGTATGCCTATGGAACATCTATGACGGCGGAACTGGCAGTTCAGGCAGTAAAGAATGCGTGCCTGAATGTCGCGGATACAGAGGGGATTATCTTGCACAGCGACCTTGGAAGCCAGTACACAGGCCAGGTATTTGAAAACTACTTGGCCAGCAGGGGAATCCTACATTCTTTCAGCCGTAAGGGAAATCCATATGACAATGCCTGTATTGAGTCATTCCATTCCGTGCTGAAAAAGGAAGAAATCTATCTCCATACCTATCAGGATTCAGCGGAAGCCCGCAGAGCAATCTTTGAATACATAGAGGGCTGGTATAACCGTAAAAGAATAAACAGTGCTATTGGTTATATGACACCCCAACAAAAGGAGGATGAGGAACTTAAAAAAGCAGCATAACCTTTCGACTTTTTTGTCTAAAGTATTGACATAGATCCACCATTATGTGCGCGGACATTGGAAAACGCGGCGAAGACATATCCGGACATCCATGGGGCAATTATCTACAGTGACAGGGGAAGCCAGTACACCAGCCAGCTTTACCAGGATGTAATCCGGAAGTATGGCATACGGCAG
>NZ_QZDT01000050.1 GCF_009917485.1 Parablautia muri | reverse complement strand
TGACAGGAAAATGAGCAGATTTGTGACAGCGGATAAGATTGAATCTGTGACAGCTCATGAAGTTATTAACAGGAGGGAAACATGGCGAATAAGCTACAATATGTGTCGCAGCTTGCAGACCAGACCGCCAAAGCGGTCACAAGGAACGCCCACGGCTGGAAAAGCTATCTTACCACTGCATCGCGGCTCTATAAATACTCGTTTGATGAACAGCTTTTAATCTACGCCCAGCGCCCGGACGCCACCGCCTGCGCCAGCATGGAACTGTGGAATGAGGATATGCGCCGCTGGGTCAAGGCCGGCTCCAAGGGCATTGCGCTCATCAATAAGGACGGCATCCGCCCGCGCCTGACCTATGTTTTCGATGTGGCGGACACCCGCCCGGTGCGGGGCGCAAGGATGCCCTATCTGTGGGAACTGAAAGACGAACACCACGCCGCCGTCCTGGATACGCTTGTGAAGCGGTACGGAGAAACGGAAAACCAGGACATCGGGCAGGCGCTGATGGAACAGGCAAAACACGCGGTAGAGGAAGTGTACCCCGAACTTCTGGCCGACCTTGCCTACGACACCCAGGGCAGTCTTTTGGAGGAACTGGACGACCTCAACCTGGAAGTGCGTTTCCGCAACCTCCTGACGGCCAGCGTCCAGTACACGCTTCTCACCCGCTGCGGCCTAAACGCCGCCGACTATCTGGACGATGAAGATTTTGACGGCATCAGTGAATTTTCCACCCCCGCCGTCCTCCACCACTTAGGCAGCGCCGCCAGCGAAGTGTCCATGAATATGCTGCTGGAAGTGAAAAAGGGCATCCGGCAGGCAGAGAAAGAAAAAGCGCAGAACCGGCAAAAAAACAGGGAAAAAACCCTTGCAAAAGAGCCGGTGATCGGTTATACTAAAGGCAAGGAAGAATTTAGCGCGTTAAAGCATGAAAGTGAAGAAAGGAGCATAGAAAATGGCAGAACTGGCATACAAGAAGATGGGCGATTACCAGATTCCCGACCTGATGATGGACGGGGAGGACGGGATGGAGGAAATGCCGCTGGGCAAGTACGGACGGATGCGGCAGACCTTTCTCCAGGAACGGCACAAGGGACGGTACACCTCGATGCTTCTGACCGGGCGGCTGGAAGCCCACCTGCGGGAGATCGACCAGCAGGCACAGGAGCAGGTAGACCGGATCGTGGCGGACTTAAAGAAACAGAACCACGTGGACGAAGCGATGAAAGCCCGCGACCAGATGGGATGGGTGCAGGCGGTCAACAGCTTCACCGCACAGGCGGAGGAAATGGTACTGAACGAGATCGTTTACAAGTAAATCAGGAAAACCAGCAGGCGGCGGGCGAACAGCCCGCCGTTTCTGCGTCTGCAAAGCCGGCATTTACACAGTTTTCCCTGTTCCCTACCGTGGAACAGCAGATTGAAACCATTGCCCATGTGCAGAAAACCGAGCAGGAACTCCGCCCCGCCGCTGCCGCCGGAAAAGTGACGGATGCCGTCATCGGGCGCGCCCTCACCAGCGGCAGCAATGAGCGAAACAGTATTTTGCGTATTGTGGCCTTTTTCCAGAAAGACCCGCCGGAACAGCTTGCCGCCGATTTTCTGCAAAAGGAATACCGCACCGGCGGCAAAGGGCTTAACATTGCGGGGCATGAGTATTCTTTGTGGTTCAGTCAAAGCGGCATCCACATCGCGCCGGGACGTTCTGCCGGGGGAGGTTCCCTTGTCACATGGAAGCAGGCGGCGGCACAGATTGGCCAGCTTCTGAAAGACGGCCAGTTTGCCAGCCAGGACAACATCGACGCGGCGCGGGACAACGAGTTTCGGGAACTGTCCGAAAAGCTGTGGTATCTGCGCCAGAATTTCAGCGACGAAGCAAGGGAAAAGGGCTTACTGCCCACCATTGACGCGCTGTACGGCGGTTTCCCGGACAGCACGGAAAAGATTGCCGCACTCTTAAAAGACCCGTCAGAACGCGCCAAAATCGCGCAGGAGGTAAAGCAGCTTGCAAACGCCCATCAGCGGAACCCGGAACTGTTACGGTTCCGCCAGCAGATACCGCCCCATGATTTATATACCCGCCTGACCGATATGGATAAGCCGGTGACGGCATTTCAGGCGGCAGCGGGTTTTTCCCCTGCCCGTGGCGCATTTGTCACCGAGGATGAAATCACCCGCCAGCTCACCGGCGGCTCCGGCGTTTCCGAGGGCAAGTTCCGCATCTACTCCTACTTTATGCAGGGCCATGACGCCGCCGAGTGCATTGCCTTTCTGAAAAATGAATACGGCATCGGCGGGCATGGCTACATTGGATTTGACGAATGGCACGACGGCAAAGGAATCAAGCTGTCCCGCGCTGACGATTTTTCCGAGGGCAATTATGATACGGTCATGCTGAACTGGAAACAGATACACAAGCGGATTGCAGGACTAATCAAAGAAGATCGGTATCTGAACCGCAGGGAAAAGGCATATCTGCCGGAATATGAAAAAATGCGGCTTGCCCGGAGCCTGTATGTGTTCCAATACTACGACCCCAACGATGCCAGCAAAACAATCCCCCGCGACTGGGATGTTGACGCGGCAAAAAAGGTATTCCGCCCGCTGTTAGACGACCCAGAACAATGCGCAGCGCACTATGAAAAAATGGTGAAAGCCCTGGCAATGGTATCCCCGGACGAGCGCGCCTATTCCCTGATGGAGCCGGCACTCCAAAAAATGGGCGAATACCTGCGGGGCGAATACTCCTTATTCACCCCTCTGCCCGATGCCGTCTTGCAGGAGGAACGCCAGAAAAAGCAGGAGCAAAAACAGAAAGAAAAGGAAAGCGCCGGCAAGCATACGGAAGAACCCGCCGGCAGTCTTGCAGCGGCGGCAAAAGCCCTCTCCCGCAAGAAAAAGCCCGCCCCGCAAGAGTACAAAGAGGGCCAGCAGCTTACCCTGGATATGTTCGGGCTTTTGTCTGACCCCGCCACACCATCCACGCCGGAAATGGAACAGCCGCAGGCAGAGCCAGCCGCACCGGAAACAGCCGCAGCCGCCGAGCCGGATGTACCCGAAGCTACTGCAAACGCGGAGCCGGATATACCCGAAGCTGCCGTGAACACGGAACCGGAAAACCCTGCCGCCCGGTATGACCTGGGCTATGGACACATGGGCAACGGCCTGACGGTCTGGAACCGTTTGGAAGAAGTACACGGCGACTATAAAACTCTTGCCCATATCTATTCCGACCGCAGTATATTCTTTTTCGACACGAAATTGCCGGAAGAAATCAACGAGAGAATCAGGGAAATCGCCGCCACCAGCGAAATGACCGTTTCCGCGACCCAGGACGCGCCGGTATTTTCCACGCCGCCCCAGGAGCCGGAACGGGTGCAGGATATGGAGCAGGCCAGAGAACCAGAACCAGAGCCGGAAAAGGCGCAGGACGCGCCCGTTTCGGACAATTCGGAGCCGGAAACCGCAGGCAGCAATATCGTACCATTCCCTGCGCCGGAGGACGGAACGGAACCCACCGGCGCGGGTGCAGAGCAGACACAGAAAACCCCTGAAACATCCGCCGCAGACGAGCCGAACCTTACGCCCAATGTAGAGGAATACCTGAACCTCAAAGCGGCGCATCCTGACAAGCTGGTAGGCGTTCAGGTGGGGGAAACCATCCTCTTTTACGGCACTGATGCGGAAGAAGCCGCGCCCGCGCTGGAAAAAAACGTCATTACCCGCGAAATCCCCGATTTAGGGACGGTTTCCGTCACCGGCGCGGCTGGCTGGCAGCCTGTCCTGAAAAAGCTGCTGGAACACGGAAAAAGCGTGGTGCTTGCGCGGCCTGACACGGAACGCGGCACTGACGCGCCCTATGAAATCATCAAGGAGCGCAGTGCGGCGGATTATATCCCTGTCGGCATGGAACTGACCATTGACGGGCGGCTGATGAAGATTGACAGCGTAGACTACAACGCCGGAACCGTCAGCCTGCAAGATATGGAACTGCGGGGCTGGTTCCCCATTTTCCGCAGCGAAAGTATCCCCTTTGTGCGGCAGTTTGTGGAGGAAGTCCAGCAGGAGCATTTTACAGCGGAACCCATGCAGGAGCCGGAACAGCCCCAAACCTCCGATTTAGACAGGGCAAAGCAGCTTATTGAACAGTTTGCCTATTCTGAATACGGCAGCGATGATGTGGATTTCTCCGACTTGGAGCATATCGGGATTGCCTATACCACGATTACAGACGATGAACTGGAAATCCAGGTCAATGTGGATTTGGTGCATTTCAGTGTTAGCCAGCTTGTAGAGGGCGTATGTGTGGAAAGGCGGGACTATGACAGCCTGCGGGAACTGATTGACCATGAACTGGCAGACCTTGATTTTAACGACCTGATTTATCTGTCCCCCGAAGCGGAAAGGCGGCTGGAACAGCAGACAGAAAAAGAACCGGAGCCGATGGAGATTGACGGCGGGCAGATTACCGAAACCCCGGCGCAGAAGCAGGCCCGCCGCCGCGCCCAGGAGGAAGTGGGCGGCAGGGTATTCCCCAGCAAGATTATTTTACAGCCCCTGCGGTTTGAACCAGAGCGCCACAACTTCCAGATCACCGATGAAAATTTAGGCGTGGGCGGTGAAAAAACCAAGTACCAGTACAACGTGGAAGCCATCCGCACCCTGAAACAGATTGAAGCCGAAAACCGGCTTGCCACCCCGGAGGAACAGACTATTTTGTCCCGCTATGTGGGCTGGGGCGGCATTTCCCACGCCTTTGAGCCAAACGACCCCAAGTGGGCAAAGGAATACGCCGAACTGAAAGAACTGCTCACCCCTGCGGAGTACCAGTCTGCACAAAGCACGGTTCTCAATGCCCACTATACCAGCCCCACCGTTATCCAGGCAATCTACAACGCGGTGGAACAGATGGACTTTACGCCTGGGACAGTTTTGGAGCCGTCTATGGGTATCGGAAACTTTTTCGGGATGCTGCCGGAAAAATTGGCGGCGGCAAAACTCTATGGCGTGGAGCTGGACGACCTGACCGGGCGCATCGCAAAACAGCTATACCAAAAGGCGGATATTACAGTAGACGGCTTTGAGCGCACCGACCACCCGGACGATTTCTTTGACCTGGCGGTGGGCAACGTCCCCTTTGGCAGCTATCAGGTACATGACAAGCGGTACGACCGCCAGAACCTGATGATACACGACTATTTCATCACCAAAACGCTGGACAAGGTGCGTCCCGGCGGCATTGTGGCCTTTATCACCACCAAAGGCACGATGGACAAGAAAAACAGCAAAGTGCGGGAAGCGCTGGCGCAAAAAGCCGATTTATTAGGCGCAGTCCGACTGCCCAGCAATGCGTTCAAAGCCAACGCCGGAACCGAAGTCACCACGGACATCCTCTTTTTCCAGAAGCGCGACCGCATCCCGGAAAAACTCCCGGAATGGGTGGAGGCCGGGCAGACGGAGGACGGCATCCCCCTGAACCGCTACTATTTGGAACACCCGGAAATGGTGCTGGGGACAATGACAATGGGGCGCAGTATGTACGGCAATGAAACCGAAACCTCCTGCCAGCCCATCCCCGGCGCAGACCTTTCCAAGCAGCTTGCAGACGCTATCCGGCATATCGCACCGCCTGACCGGGAACTGCTGGAAGTGGATGCCGGACAGGACGGGGAAGAACTGGAAAGCATCCCCGCCGACCCATCTGTACGCAATTTCAGTTACACCCTATCCAATGATAAGCTGTACTTCCGGGAAAACTCCCGCATGACCCAGGCCGTCCTTGGCAAAACCCCCACGGAGCGCGTCAAGGGCATGATCGGCATCCGGGACAGCGCCCGCCGCCTGATTGACTTGCAGCTTGCCGGCGCGGACGATACCGAAATCCAGTCCGAGCAGGCAAAATTAAACCGGCTCTATGATGCGTTCAGCGCAAAATACGGGCTTCTTAACAGCACCGGCAACAAGCTGGCCTTTGAACAGGATTCCTCCTACCCGCTGCTCTGCTCCCTGGAAATCATCAACGAGGAGGGGAAACTGGAACGCAAGGCGGATATGTTCACCCGGCGCACCATCCAGACCCACCGCGCCGTTACCAGCGTGGACACGGCTGTGGAGGCGCTGGCGGTATCTATCGGGGAGAAAGCCTGCGTGGATTTGGGCTACATGGCGTCCCTGATGGGCGGCTCTGAAAAAATCCCGCAGATTGTGGAGGACTTAAAAGGCATCATCTTCAAAGACCCCTCCACCGGCCCCTTTGACCTGGAGGACGGCGGCACACACTGGCACCAGGGCTGGCAGACGGCGGACGAATACCTTTCCGGCAACGTCCGGGCCAAGTTAGCGATTGCCCGCGCCGCCGCCAAGGAAAACCCGCAGTTTGCCGTCAACGCCGAAAAGCTGGAACAGGTGCAGCCCAAAGACCTGACCGCTTCTGAAATCAGCGTCCGGATCGGCGCGTCCTGGATAGACCCCAGGTATTACCAGCAGTTTATGTTTGAACTGCTCCACACGCCTGCATACTTGCAGGAGCGGAAAATCAAGCTGCAATATGCCCCCGTCACCGGCGAATGGAACGTGCAGGGCAAAAGCGCGGACAACCGGGATAACGTGCGCGTCTACGCCACCTACGGCACGAAGCGCATCAACGCTTATGAAATCTTTGAACAGACCTTAAACCAGCGGGATGTGCGGATCTTCGATACAAAGATGGAGGACGGAAAGGAGGTGCGCGTCCTCAACGAAAAGCAGACCGCCATCGCCCAGCAGAAGCAGGAAGCCATGTGCGAAGCGTTCAAGGACTGGATTTTCAAAGACCCGGAGCGCCGGGAAACCCTTTGCAGGCGTTACAACGAGAAATTCAACTGCATCCGTCCCCGCGAATATGACGGTTCCCATATCCGTTTTGCGGGCATGAACCCGGAAATTGCCCTGCGTACCCATCAGGAAAACGCCGTGGCGCGGATGCTCTACGGAAAAAATTCACTGCTCGCCCACTGTGTCGGCGCGGGCAAGACCTTTGAAATGATTGCCGCCGCAATGGAGGGCAAGCGGCTGGGCCTGAACCAGAAATCCTTATTCGTCGTCCCCAACCACTTAACGGAACAATGGGGCGGCGATTTTTTGCGCCTTTACCCCGGCGCAAAGGTGCTGGTTGCCACGAAACGGGACTTTGAGCCTGCCCGCCGCAAGAAATTCTGCGCCCGTATCGCCACCGGCGACTATGACGCGGTGATTATCGGACACTCACAGTTTGAGAAAATCCCCCTCTCCCCGGAACGGCAGAAAGCCGTCATTGAGGGGCAGATTGATGAAATCGTCACCGCCATTGCCGAAGCAAAAGCCGAGGACGGCGAGCGCTACACCATCAAGCAGATGGAGAAAACCAAGAAAAATCTCGAAGCCAAGCTGCAAAAGCTGGCGGACGGCAAGAAGAAAGACAGCGTTGTGACCTTTGAGGAATTGGGCGTTGACCGTCTGTTTGTGGACGAAGCGCACGGGTTTAAGAACCTCTTTTTACACACAAAAATGCGGAACGTGGCGGGGATTGCACAGACAGACGCGCAGAAATCCAGCGATATGTTTGCAAAATGCCGCTACATGGACGAAATCACCGGCGGGCGCGGCATCGTGTTCGCCACCGGAACCCCGGTCAGCAATTCAATGGTAGAATTGTATACCATGATGCGCTACCTCCAGTTTGATACCCTGGAGCAGAACGGACACCGCCACTTTGACGCATGGGCGGCGGACTTTGGCGAAAAGGTCACGGCGATGGAATTAAAGCCGGAGGGCAGCGGCTTCCGCTCCAAGACCCGGTTTGCCAAGTTTTACAACCTGCCGGAGTTAATCTCTATCTGGAAAGAAGCCGCCGACATCCAGACCGCCGATATGCTGAACCTCCCCGTGCCAAAAGCAGAATATATCACCGTCACTACCGAACCCAGCGGGTTCCAGAAAGAAATGGTGGAGGAACTTGGCGAGCGTGCGGAAAGTGTGCGCGGAGGCCAGGTTGACCCCCATATCGACAATATGTTGCGCATCACTTCGGACGGGCGCAAGCTGGCGCTGGATCAGCGGCTGCAAAACCCGCTCCTACCCGACGACCCGGACAGCAAGGTCAATGCCTGCGTGAAAAACATCGTGCAGGAATGGCAGGCCAGCACGGAGATTTTGGGGACACAGTTAGTGTTTTGCGACCTCAGCACACCAAAAGGCGACGGCTCATTCAACGTCTATGACGACATCAAGGAAAAGCTGATTGCCAAGGGCATCCCCGAAGCAGAAATCGCTTTTATCCATGACGCCAACACGGAAACCCAAAAGGCGGAACTGTTCGCCAAGGTGCGGCGGGGGCAGGTGCGTGTTTTAATCGGCTCCACGGCAAAAATGGGCGCAGGCACGAATGTGCAGAACCGCATTGTCGCGTCCCACGATCTCGATTGCCCCTGGCGTCCTGCCGATTTGGAGCAGCGCGCCGGCCGTTCTCTGCGCCAGGGAAACATGAATGCGTCGGTGAAAATGTTCAAGTATGTCACCAAAGGGACATTCGACGCTTACAACTGGGGGCTGGTGGAAAACAAGCAGAAATTTATCGGCCAGATCATGACCTCCAAAAGCCCCGCCCGCTCCGCCGAGGATGTGGACGCCACCGCCCTTTCCTACGCAGAGGTCAAGGCACTGGCTACCGGTGACGACCGCATCCGCGAAAAAATGGATTTGGATGTGCAGGTTTCCAAGCTGAAAATGCTCAAAGCCAACCACACCTCCCAGCAGTACGAAATGCAGGACAAGGCGCTGAAATACTACCCGCAGAAAATCGCGGAAACAAAGCTGCTAATCGAAGCGCTGACGGCGGATTTGCCAACGGTGCAGGCCCACCCGGTCAAGGACGATGCCTTTTCCATGACTGTCATGGGCCAGACCTACACGGAGCGCAAGGCGGCGGGCGAAGCGGTGATTAAAGCCTGTATGCTGATGGACGACCCGGAAAAGATTGTGGATTTAGGCGAGTTTCGCGGCTTCCCCATGCAGCTCAGGTGTGACGGCAGCAAATTCCGCGTCACCATGAAGCAGAACCTGACCTACTCCGCCGAACTGTCCGACGATGCGGTGGGCAATGTCACCCGCATTAACAATGCGCTGGAAAGTCTGGCGGAACGGCTGGACGCGCAAAAGGCGCGGCTTACCACACTGGAAAGCGAACTGGAAAACGCCAAAGAAGAAGCCGACCGGCCATTCCCAAAAGAAGAAGAACTGCGGGAAAAATCCGCCCGCTTAAACCAGCTTAACCGGGAGCTGTCCAGACCGGACAAAAAGGAGGATGAGCAGGAGCAGGAGGTTGAAGAAAGCCCTGATTTGGAGGACGCCGGAGAACCCGCGCCGGTTGTGCCGATGCCCGCTGCGGCGGCTGGCCATAAACCCTCTATCCGTCAGGCACTCCGTAACTATGAACCGCCCGCGCCGGTACAGTCCGGCATGGAGCGCACCCCGCGAAAGGAGGCGGTGCTGTGAGGGCAAAGGAGGGGCGCACGGTGGGGCTGTTCACCAAAGTTTCCCCGGAAGAAAAGGCGGCGATTGACCGCAAAATGGAACTGCTGGGGACTTCCAACCTGCGGGCATACCTGCGGAAAATGGCGGTGGACGGCTACATTGTGCAGCTTGATATGGGCGCGGTGCTGGAACTGGTAAAGCTGCTGCGCTCCGTTTCCAGCAACGTCAACCAGATCGCCCGCCGCTGCAACAGTACCCACAACCTGTATGAGCAGGATGTGGAGGACTTGCGGCAGGGCTACGCTGAAATCTGGCAGGGCGTGAGCGACCTGCTGAAGAAATTTGAAGCACTGTAAACAACTGCGGCGGGAGCGATTTTTCTTTTGCTCCCGCCGCTTATTTTTATATCTGGAGGTGATACCTTGGCAGGCGTAACCAAAGAACAGATTGCAAAAGCAAAGGAATGGGACTTGCTCTCTTACTTGCAGGCTTATGAGCCGCAGGAACTGAAAAAAAGCGGCCCCCGCGAATACTGCACCAGAACCCATGACAGCTTAAAAATCTCCAACGGGAAATGGTGCTGGAACAGCCGGGGCATCGGCGGCCGCACGGCGCTTGATTATCTGATTAAGGTGCGCGGCATGGACTTTGTGGGTGCGGTGGAAACCCTGTGCGGGTACTCTGCGCCGCCGCCCGTAAAGCAGACGTTCACAAAACCCACGAAGCCGCAAAAGCCGTTTAAGCTGCCCGAAGCCAGCCGGTGCGCGTCCGCCGTGGTGGGCTATTTGCAGGATCGCGGCATTGACCCGGAACTGCTGGGCGTGTGCATGGAAGCCGGGATTTTATACGAAAGCCGCCGGTATCAGAACTGCGTCTTTGTGGGGCGTGATATGCAGGGGAACGCCCGCGCTGCCAGCCTGCGGGGGACGCGGGACGGCTTCCGTATGGATGTGGAGGGAAGCGACAAACGGTACAGCTTCTGCCTGCCCGCCAGCCGCCCGGACTGTCCCCGGCTGGCGGTGGCGGAAAGCCCCATTGACGCGCTCTCCCTCGCCACGCTGGTGAAGCTGTCCGGCGGCGAACCACGGGACAGCCACTATTTATCCCTGGGCGGAACCGGCCCCCGCGCCCTGATGCAGTTTCTTCACGACCACCCCCATGTTACACAGATCAGCCTTTGCCTGGACAACGACAAGGCCGGCTTGAAAGGTATCGAACGGCTCACGCAGGAAATCCAGAACAACGCGGAACTTTCCGGGCGGGTGAAGCTGGTTTACCCCAACCCGCCGAAGCAGGGCAAGGACTACAACGAGTTTCTCTGCACCCACGTGAAAGCGGCGCGGACGGCACAGCGGCAGCGGGATGGGGCGCGGTAACGCTATTTAATTTCCGGCTCTAAATTTTCAAATTCGGGCGCATCGAAAAAATCTATCAGCGTCATATCCAAACCGTCGCATATTTTCTTGATGGTTGAAATTTTAGGGTCGGTACTCTTGCCATACAAGATGTTTTTGACAGAGGATGGCGGCAGCGCCGACATTGTAGCCAGTTTGTTGATGGTAATGTTGCGCTCCGCACATAAACGGAGTATCCGGGTCTTAATCGCTGAAATCGTATCCATAGCTGTATCCTGCCCCCTTTTTTATCAAGCATACAAAATATGGCTTGCAAAAGTAGGCTACCCATGCTACTATTTAGGCTATGGATAGCCTTTTTTAGAAAGGAGGAACCTTTGGCTATTTCCAACATTTTACCACGAAAGATTATGAAAAACCGCACCCGTCAGCAGTCAATGGCAGAACGCCACGACTATGACCAGAAAGAAGAAAAGACAGACGGCGGCGAACTGGTTTCCTCCTATATGTGCAGCCCGGAAACTGCCGCCGAAGAATTTGAAATCAGCAAAAAACTGTACGCCCAGCTTACCGGGCGCAGCCAGTCAGAAAAGCACGACATTATTATGTACCGCATTATCCAGTCATTCAAGCCCGATGAAATCAGCCCGGAGGAGGCGCACAAAATCGGCTGCGAGCTGGCGATGAAATTTACCGGCGGGCAGCATCAGTTTGTGGTGGCCACCCACACGGATAAGCGGCATATCCATACCCACATTGAATTTAACAGCACCAACCTAAACTGTGACGCAAAATTCCAGAACGTGAAAAACTCCGCTTTTATCCTGCGGCGCATGAACGATGAACTGTGCCGCGCCCACGGCCTTTCGGTAATTGAGAATCCGAAGAAAAAAGCCAAGTCCCAAAAGGAAATGGCGGCGGCGCAGTATGGCATCAGCCACAAGAAGCAGTTACAGCAGACCATTGACAAGGTGCTGCCGGAATGCAATCATTATGAGGAGTTTCTGGCAAAGATGCGGGCTGAGGGATATGAGGTTGTGGACGGCAAAAATCCCGGCTTCCGTCTGCCCGGATGGGAGCGCCCTGCAAGGGTGAACCGGCTGGGCGGCGATTATACCAAGACCGCCCTGCGCGCCAGAATTACCAGCCAGCGCGGGCGTTTGGCGGCAGGAAAAACAGCGCCGAAACGAACCGGCAGAAAGGTCAATCTCCTGATTGACATTCAGGCGAAACTTGCCGCCGGAAAAGGCGCAGGCTATGAACGCTGGGCGAAAATTTTCAACCTGAAAGAAGCGGCGAAAACACTGAATTTCCTGATGGAAAACGGACTGGCCGATTATGATGAACTGGCGCTTCGGGCAGCGCAGGCCGAGGACGGTTTCAATGCGGCTTCACAAAAAATCAAACAGTTGGAGGCGCGGATGGCAGGCGTGGCAAAGTTAAAAACCCACATCATCCAGTATTCCAAAACGCGGGAAGTCTACGCGGCTTATAAGAAGTCCCGCCACAAGAAAGAATTTCTCGCGGAGCATGGCGCGGAGATTGCCCAGCATGAAGCCGCGAAGAAAGCCTTTGACGCTCTGGATGGCAAGGCCATTCCCAAAGTGGCACAGCTTTCAGCGGAATATGCTGCGCTGCTGGAAGAAAAACGGGAACAGTACGAACAGTACAAGGCGCTGCGGCAGGATATGATTACCTACCAGACCGCACTCCGCAACGTGGATAAGATTTTAAGATTGGAACCGCCGGAGCAGGCGCAGGAAAAAGAACAGCCCAAACCGGAGCGGTGACGCAAAAGTGCCGCCCCTTTCCAACCGGGACGGCACTACTTTTTTTGAATATCTTCATCGGGGACATACTCCGCAATGTCCCCCAGGCCGCAATGTAAAGCGGCGCACAATTTGTTTAAGGTTTTTGTTTCCATATTTTCATTTGCCCGCAGCCGCCGGATGGTCTTGCTGTCGATGCCGCACTTCTCTCTTAGCTGGTAGGTTGACACATCTTGTGCCTGCATAACCGTCCATAATTTATCGAACACTATCATAAAAGCACCCCCGTTTGACGTTTATTAGTATGGGGGTTATAATCTTTTTTATTAAGGGGATATAACCCCCATATTCATATTGGACGGCTCAATTTGTTTCGCTGCCAAGGGACTGCTTTTTCAAATCCAAGAAAGGTTGTGGCATTATGATTTATACAGATGAAGTAAGAAAAAAGCTGGACGCGATTTTGAAAGCGTTTGGGGAATACATTGATGGACAGAGTTATTTTGATATAGTCTACTCAAAGAAAATCGGCTATGTCTGGATTTTAGCTGAATGTCCCGGCGATGCCGGCGCGGTGCTGCTGGATACGCCGGAAAAAATGCTTGACCAACTGTTTAACGAGGTTATCAATGATGTAGTCAATGCGGATGAAAACAAGACGCATATCCTTAACGCTCTCACTCTTTCCGAGTGGGAGGAATGCGAAGTCCGCCGCCGGATTGCAATACTGTTGGAGCCGCTTGCCGAGGACAAAGACTGCTATCTTCAATTCATGGACAGATACCTGAAAGCCTATCAGAAAAACAACGGATATATCGGGGAGCCGGACGAACTTTGAATTGCAAAAGTGAATTGATTTATTTTTAAGTATCAGCCAATAAACTATAAAATACGAAAGGGGAACAGAAATGGAACTGAACTATTTTAGGGACAGGCTTTTTGATTTACTGAATGACAGCGAGGGGATGGGGATTACCGACCTGAACACAGACGAGCGGAACGGATTACTTACTGTCATGACTGACGACGGGAATGTATTTGAAATCGTATGCCAGCAGGCAACGGGAAAGGGGGACGGATGGATGACCGCAAGCTGACTGTATGTTACGGGCGTGGCAATTACAAGCAGGCTCCGCCGCAGATTGTTTTACAAGGAAAATGGCTGGAACAGACCGGATTTTCCGCCGGGGACAAAATCACCGTGAAATGCCAGCAGGGGCAGCTTATCATCACAAAGAACGGAACAAAGAAAGATTCAGAGGAATAAAATTTTCTGTCAATCTCGGAAACCTCCTAACGGCGCAAAATGCGCCGCCCCTCTCCTGCGCGGATGTGCAGGAGTAAGCGACCGCAGGGAGCGCAAAGCCACGCCGATAGGCGTGTTCGGTCGGACGCGCAGGCGGACGCCTGGGGCTTGGGGGAACCCCAACAAGCGAGCCGGAATATCCCAAAAGGATATTCCGGCTCATTGCTTGCCTACGCTTTTGGTTTCCACTTGTCGCATCTCTGATTCTTAGTTTCATAAAAGCACACAGATGATTTTCGTCATCACGATATAAATTTGATTTTCGCAAACTGATTTAAGGATTATTTAATAACTTCTATGCTACAATCAAATCACCAAACGAAAGGAGCAATAAAAATGTATTTACGAATACTGAAAAAAGATCTTAAGCGCAAAAGGGCGATGAACGTGATATTGCTGGTATTTATTATACTCGCGTCGATGTTCATGTCCTCAGGCGTGAGCAACATCATTACCGTGCTGACTGCGCTGGACAGCTATTTTGAAATGGCGGACGTGCCCGATTACTGGGTGGTGAGCGAAAACAAATCCTCAGGCAAGGACATTTACGGGACGCTTGAAAACGCCTCCGCGATAGACGAGTTCCGTATTGAGGAGTATGTCCGTGTGTCCCAGTCCAATATTACGCGAGTCGGCAAACCGCTTAACGATTCCAACGCCAATCAGATATTGGCATTACAGAGCGACAGAGATATGGGGATGAATTATTTTCTGGACGATGAAAGTATTCTTAGAAGCGTGCCGAAAGGGGAAATTTACGCTACCCGTTTCATAGAGAAAAGCATGGGACTTAAGGTAGGCGACAAAATTACTGTCGAAATAGAGGGCGTAAGTCACGAATTTACCTTTGCGGGCAGTTTCAGGGACGCTGTCTGCGGCACGGAATTGATAGGCATTAAAAGGTTTATCATGAACAGCGAGGAATTTGACGAATATATGTCCGATGAGACGATGAAAAATATGTACGGCGGGAAATTCTTATACATACACACCGCCGATCTTGACAAGACCCTGTCCCAGATAGCGGATGTATCCGACAGCTTTACCTTTGCGAGTGGCACGGATACACTGAGTCAAGCCTATATTTTTAACATGATAATCATGGGTCTTATCCTTGCGGTGAGCCTTATTCTTATCATCATATCCTTTGCGGTACTGCGGTTCACCATAGCCTTTACCCTCTCTGAAGAATTCCGCGAGATAGGCGTTATGAAAGCCATAGGCATACGGAACATAAAAATTCGAGGGCTGTACCTTACAAAATACTTCGCCATTTCCGTTGTCGGCGCAGCACTCGGCTTGATGCTCAGCTACCCATTCGGGAAAATGCTTATAAGTTATTCCTCGGAGTCTATTATAATAGACAGCAGCAATAACGGATTTGTAAACATTGCCTGCGCGGTTCTGACAGCGGCTGTGATTCTTCTGTTCTGTCTCAGTTGTACGGGCAGGGTGAGCAAAATGTCCCCTATCGACGCTGTAAGGAACGGGCAGACAGGGGAACGCTTCCGCAAAAAAGGCGTTATGAGCCTTGGAAAATCGCGGCTTGGCGCGACGGCTTTCCTTGCCGCAAACGATATTGTTAGCAGTCCCAAACGCTACGCTGTCATTGCCTTTACGTTTTTTCTGTGTATGTCGCTGCTGATAATGCTTTCCAATGTCACGGCATCTCTTAAAAGCGGAAAGCTGCTGAAATATTTCGGGAATGCGGACTGCCACGCCGTTGTGGACATCGGCGACGAAGCTGTGAAATTTATGACCGTGGACGGACATGAAAAGGTTAAAAAATATCTTGATGATATGGAGCAGACCCTTGCGGAAAACGATATGCCTGCGGAATGTATGACAGAATATTATATTTATACGATGATAAGATACGGCGAACAGGAAAGCAAGACAGCTATACTTCAGGGCACGGGAACAACAATGGATATGTACGAATATTTAGAGGGTACTCCTCCCCAAAACAGCGACGAAATTGCAATGACCACACTTTTGGCAAAAAAGCTGGGTGCGGAAATAGGTGATACCGTTATTGTGTCCTACCCGACGGGCGAAACGGCGGAGTTCATCATAACCGCTCTGTATCAGGCAATGGTCAACCAGGGTATATCCGTAAGGGTTCATACCGACTGCGATATAAACTATATCGCAGCAAGCGGCTCCCCCGGTACACTGATAAAATTTACCGACGACCCCAACGATAAGGAAGTATTAAGCAGAATTGAAAAAATCGAGGAGCTTTATCCTAAGCTTTCAAGCGCTAAAACAGCGGGCGAAACCGTAAAGGACAACACCGGAGTAGGCGATGCCATAGATGCGGTTAAAAAAATGTCCGCCGTCCTTACGGTAATTTTAGCCGCGCTTATAACCGTGCTTATGGCGCGTTCCTTTATCGCAAAGGAGCAGGCAGAGATCGCCCTTATGAAAGCCATAGGCATCAGGAACACCAAAATATACGGGCAGTACACGTTAAGATTTTTCATCGCTGCGGCGACGGCTGTACTTCTTGCGGAGCTTTTGGGTATGCCCATTACAAAGCTTTGCTTCGACCCTATTTTCAGGACGATGGGGCTTGAAATGGGCGTAGAATATATGCGGAACCCTGTGGAGATATACGCAGTATTCCCCGTTATCGTCCTTACCGCCACAGCCGTAAGCGCGTTTTTGACCTCTCTGTACACAAGAAAAATCAAATCCTCCGATACAGCAAGCATTGAATAATGAAAGGAAGAAGCAATTATGAATATTCTCGAAGTAAAAGACCTTTGCAAAACGTATATCGTAAACAAGCGGCAGAACAACGTATTGAAAAACGTAAATTTCAAAATTGGCGAGGGAGAAATGGTCGCCGTTATGGGTCCGTCAGGCTCTGGAAAATCCACGCTGCTGTACGCAGTTTCGGGCATGGATAGTCTTACCGCAGGGGAGGTAAACTTCTGTGGAAAAAATATTGCAGAGATGGGCGAAAGAGAACTTGCAGACCTGCGCCTTGACGAAATGGGCTTTATCTTTCAGCAAATGTATATGCTGAAGAACCTCACCATATTGGATAATATCATACTTCCCGCAACACAATCCAAAAAGCAGCGTGAACCCCGCAGGGAAACGGCGCGGCGCGGTCAGGATTTCATGCGTAGGCTCGGCATTATCGACATTGCCGACAACGACATCAACGAGGTTTCGGGCGGCCAGCTTCAGCGGGCGTGTATCTGCCGCAGTATGATGAACAACCCGAAAATGATTTTTGCTGACGAGCCAACAGGGGCTTTGAACCGCACTTCCTCCGACGAGGTAATGGAGGAACTTGTAAAATTAAATTCCGGGGGAACAACGATCATGCTCGTTACTCACGACGTTAAGGTCGCGGCAAAATGCACAAGGGTCATGTACATTGTTGACGGGAACATAAAGGGGGAGTATGATTTAAGCGATTGCCCCACCCAAACGAGAGAGCGGGAGCGGGCATTGAATAACTGGCTTCTGGAATTAGGGTGGTAATATGGATATTCTCATTGTTGAGGACAACAAGGAGCTTGCCGAGCTGCTGTGTGATTTTCTCCGTGCGGAAAATTACACAGTATCGGCGGTTCAAACAGCCGAAGAAGCCTTGCTGCTGTACGAAAGATACGGCGCAAGGCTTGTCGTGCTTGATATTATGCTACCTGGCAAGGACGGATTTTATGTTCTGGAAAAAATTCGTACAGAAAGCAACACGCCCGTACTGATTGTAAGTGCGAAAACGGAAAAAGAGGACAAGCTGAACGGACTGAATCTCGGCGCGGACGATTACATTGAAAAGCCCTATGATATTGATATCATGCTCGCAAAAATAAGTGGGATTTTTAAGCGGCGGTATGCCCTTGATGAAATTGTCGATGGCAATATCCGCATAAATAAGGTGAGCCGTACCGTTTATAAAAACGAAAAAGAACTGGAAATGACGGCAAAGGAATTTGAGCTGCTCCTGCTTTTGATGGAAAATAAAGGCAGGGTTTTAAGCAAGGAATACATTTTCGGACAGGTCTGGGGTAGCGATAGCTTTTCGGAACAACAGACACTGACGGTACACATAAAATGGCTGCGGCAGAAAATAGAGGACATCCCCAAAAATCCTAAAAAAATAGTAACTGTATGGGGGGTGGGCTATAAATATGAAAGCGTTTAACAGAATTTTTTCGGCTGTTACAGTTGCAATAATCCTATTGTTTGCTGTTGTGAATATGATTCTTGCTGCCGACAAGACCGATGGGAGCAGGCAATATCGAGTGGAGATAAGCCGTCTTGTCCATGAAATAGAAACGAATGGGTCTGCCGACATTTCCGAATGTGTGTATGTAACAAATATTGAGCGATACGGAGAAAAATTTTACAGCACGGACAGTGACTATGTGATCTATGAGATAAACGGAGAACTTTACCGTTTCGATTACAATATAAACGGCTATTCCAACAAGACATATTTTATGGGAATCGTAAATGCCATTCTCGGCGTTATAGCGATTTTATTTATCGCAGTTATGCTTTATATAAAATACGCGATTCTTGCGCCCTTTGAACGCCTGAGCAATCTCCCTTACGAGTTTTCAAAAGGGAATCTCACTGCACCGGTAACAGAAACGAAAAACCGATTTTTCGGAAAGTTCCTTTGGGGAATCGATGTTCTCCGCGAAAACATCGAACAGCAAAAGCAACGGGAACTGGAAATGCAGAAAGAAAAGAAAATGCTGCTGTTATCACTCTCTCACGATATTAAAACACCGCTCTCTGCGATAAAACTGTACTCAGCGGCACTGTCGAAAAATTTGTATCCGGACACAGAAAAGCAGCACAAAATCGCTGAAAGCATCACCGAAAAAGTGGACGAGATTGAGGGCTATGTTTCGCAGATCATAACTGCTTCACGAGAAGATTTCCTCAGCCTTGAAGTGAATATGGGAGAGTTTTATCTTTCGGAACTTATTGAAAAAATCACGGGATATTATAGGGAAAAACTGGTGCTTATCAAAACAGATTTTAATGTCGGGAAATATAAAAATTGTCTGCTTTCAGGGGATTTAAGCAGAAGCATTGAAGTGCTGCAAAACATTATGGAAAACGCCCTTAAATACGGGGACGGCAGGCGCGTGGAATTGATTTTTTCCGAAGATGGCGAATGCGTCCAGATTGCGGTCACAAATGGCGGTTGCACGCTCGGCAAGGACGATTTGCCGCATATTTTTGAGAGTTTTTGGCGCGGCGCTAATGCGGAAAACATTGGTGGCAGCGGGCTGGGGCTTTACATTTGCAGACAGCTTATGCGTAAGATGAACGGCGAGATTTTTGCGGAGATCGATAATGGCATCATCACTGTCACTGCGGTTTTCGCAAGAGCGTGAATGATTTAGAAACGCGTATTGATAAAAATACACATGAAATGGTGGTGATGAAAATAGAAAAACGGATATTAATTATAGGTGACGATCTGACATTTCTTCAATCAGCAAAAATCTTTATGACAAATAGCAGCACGGATGTCAGCTATGCGATATCCGAAAAGGAAGCCTTAAATTATCTTTTATCAAGTGAGTATTGCTTAGTTATTATATGTATTACGTTATCTGTAGACAGCAACATAGAGCTTCTTCGGTTTGTACGGGAAACGTATCTTATGCCAATAATAGTGATTACACCTAAACTAAGAGCAGCAGAAAAAGTTGCGCTTTTTCATGCTGGGGCAAATGCCTGTCTGGAGCGGCCAGTGGATGCCGCACTCTGCGTAGCACAAGCACGCTCTTTAGTACAGCTATACTCAGATGCTAAACTGGCAGATAAAAAAGTCCACCCGCTTGTATTTGGCACAGAGCTGATTATCAATCCAGTCTATCGTCATGTAATTATTGACGGCGAACCATTAGAACTGACGCGCACGGAATTTGACCTGCTGTATTATATGGCAGAACATCCAAACCAAATTTTTAGCCGCCAACAGCTATATCAGCAAGTATGGGGTGATGATTTGGGCATCAGTGGAGAAAACACTGTTCGCTCACATATTGGTAATATCTACAAAAAGCTGGCCGATGTCGATAAGCATTACATCCAAAACACCAGAGGGATCGGCTATAAATTTGTTCCTCCTACTGGTGAAGAATAAAAACGGAAGTGCCGGAGCATTTTGCTTTGGCACTTCTATTTTGTCGAACTATGACGAAAGTCTTGCCGCAATCTTGCTCTAATCTTGCCGGTAAATTGCTTTTTCTCCTGTATGCTATATGTATTGGGAATTATAGGAACCCAAAGAGATAATAAGCACAGCTAACCTGGCAGATAGAGTTTTAAGTTTTAACATTATTCGGATGTTTTATCCTCGACTGCTTTTTCATGCCGGCTGAGCATCTGCTCTGCCATGCAGTCTACGGTTTTCAGTAGAAATGCTCTCTCCTCCTCCGTGCAGGCCGCGAACTTGCATAATAACTGCTTCGTTTGCTGTTCCACCTTGGGCATATCCTGGTAAAACAAAACATCTGCCGACAAGCCAAGCCGGTAGATCACATCGGCAAGGACTTCGACGGACGCATTGACCCTCCCCTTTTCGATGTTCTGGATATGCCGGAGTCCTCTGCCGGTCTGCTGGGCAAGCTGCTGTTGCGTCAAATGTTCTTCGTTCCGTTTGCCGCTGACGATTGCCCCTATGTGCTGCAAGATATTTTTACGCATTTTTAATCACCTCCACTATATTCTATCGTGCGCATCTCTTTCTATAAATTCCCTAATAGAGCGTGTAAATATGTGCCTATAATACGTTTTGCAAACAAATAAATTTGCCCTGATTGTGAAGCCAATAAAAAAAACGGCTTTTCACATTAGGGCTTACTTCTCATGCCATCTGTGTCTGTCCGTGGAAAGGGGCAGATTATGGATGGTTTTATTTTTAGGTATGCGGCGGGAATAGCATCAAAAAAAGCACGGTTCATACCGCACCACTCCAGCATCTTCTAACCGCATTATTCGACGCATTTAAGTGTGCTAATCAAACTTCAAATATCACTGCGCAGAAAAACGCCAGACAGTCATTGCGGCTGTCCGGCGTTTTTTGTATGTGTCGTTACCTCATTCATCGGGTACGCGCGCCGCCACCACTCCGAAAATCTGGAACCCATTTTCAAATTTTCGGAGGTAGCAAAATGCGCAAACAAGCTGAAAAAATTTTTTTGAACTTTTTTCTTAAAGGGCAAGGTTCACCTGCCCTTTACCCTATACCCTTTATTCCAGAGAGCAAAGGAAAGGGGGTGGACGCATGAGTTATGCAGAACGTCGGGAAGCGATTCTGGAAGTGCTGTGCATAAGGCGGCACGATACATACCGCAACCTGGCATTTGAATTTCAGGTTTCGAGAGAAACCATCCGGCAGGATATAGCCGTCCTCATGTGTTCCTACTCCATCGAAACGGTACGCGGCCGGTATGGCGGCGGTGTCAAGATTGCGGACGGGTTTTACCTTTACCGCAAAAAACTGACAGCACGGCAGGCTGCGCTGCTTGTGAAATTAAGCGCGCAGCTTACCGGGGATGACCTCGCCACGATTGACAGTATTCTCCGCCAGTTTGCTCCCTGAGCATTGAAGCATTGTACTTTGAAAAACAGCAGGATAGGCTCCTGTTCATAGTCAGTATGTAAGTGATTGCATCCTGCATCAGCCATCCCGCGCCACGACTGCCTGCGGCCAGGGACAGCGAAAGGAGGTGAAAGCCTCTGTTCCTGCCCGTCAAACCGATAGCATCAAAGGCACGAGCGATACCGGCATGGCTGTCCGGCGCATGGCAGCGCCGCAGACGCGGGATGCGCCGCAAACACCCGTATCGCAGGGTAAAAGGGAGGTACTGGGGGATTGGTATGGGCAGCTTCGTCAACTGTCGCCGCCGTCTGTTGGTATCGCGCCAACGTGCCGTGTTGGGCTTACATACTCCCGTGCCGGGGGTGAGCAGTAAGGCGGTCATGCCGCCTGATAATACGGCACAGATTTTTGAGAAAGGCATAAAAGAGAAACCCGCGCCGGTCACATTTCCTCACAGAATGAGGGTGCAAAACAGACCGGCGCGGGCTTTCCCCTTTGCCTGCGGGATGCAAGACCTTACGCCACCGGGAAAACCGGCGGCGCAACGTGTTCCATCCGGCAGGATAGCAACAAATAAAGCGGCTGGGGCCGAAAGAGGTGATAAAAATGCAGGTAAACATTGAGAGTATCCAGGTCAATTCAGGACGGCGGGAAGCCCTCCCGGATGCCGTGCGCGAACTGGCGGACAGCATTTCGGCGGTGGGGCTGTTAAACCCCATCACGGTTGACAGGGACTATACCCTGATTGCCGGACTGCACCGGCTGGAAGCGGCAAAGTTACTGGGCTGGGCGGAAATTGAGTGCAACGTCAGCAGCTTAGAGGGATTGCAGGCAGAACTTGCCGAGATTGACGAGAACTTTGTGCGGGCCGACCTGGAAACCCTGGAGTTTGGAAAGCTGCTCCTGCGGCGCAAGGAAATCTATGAAATGCTGCATCCGCAGGTGAAAAACGGCGGCGACCGAAAGAGCGAGAAAATCAGAACGCGCCCCGCGCGTTCTGATTCTGACAAGTCCTTTGTGCGCGACACGGCGGACAAGCTGGGCATTTCGCCCCGTTCCGTGGAGGAAAAAATCCAGATCGCCAGAGATATGACCCCAAAGGCACAGGAAATCATTCAGGATGCCGACCGCAAAATCAAGAAAAAAGACTTGCTGAAGCTGTCCCGCATGGAGCCGGAGCAGCAGGAACAAGCCGCCGCGCAGTTGGCGGCTGGCAGAATCAAGTCAGCGGATGAATTTCGGCAGGAGGAACCGCCCAGACCATCCAAACCGCCCGAACCGGCACAGGAGCCAAAACAAGCCGCAGAACTGGAACAGGCCGCAGAGCCGGTCACAGAACTGCCAGCGGTTCCCGCCGTCCCCTATACGCTGGGCGACAAGCACTATGACACCCTGGAGGAATCCATAGCCGACCTGAAAAATCCCGATAAGGATTGCAGCTACACGCCGGATACGCTTTTGGCAGACATTGACGGCTTTGTGCAGACTTTTCACAAAGGTTTCGCGTGGTATCACGACCCCTTTTGTACCATCGTGTTCCCCCATATCTCCAAGGTGCAGTTTGAGTTTGTCCGGGAGCGTTTTGAGAGCATTTCTTCCGCAATGGCGGACTTATTAAATCAAATGGAAAGGACTATAAAAGCATGAGCAATCGAAAAAAACGCCGTCCGCCCGGTTCGGAGCGCACGGAACAACAGAACCTTTTAACAGAAACACAGTATGCGAACCCCGGTGTCCCCCGCGACCTGTCCAGCAACCAGCTTACCTCCGGTCTGCCTTACCAGAGGCCCGTGGAGCCGGAGGACGTTGACCGCCTGATTGCCAAGTGGGACGACCGCTTATTGACCCCTCTGGTGGTCAGTTTCCGGGACGGCAAATTTAACGTGGTGGACGGGCAGCACCGGATCGCCGCCATGCGGAAGATGGCAGACGGCGGCAACGTGACCGTCCCCTGCCTGATTTATACCGGCCTGACCTACGAACAGGAAGCCGAACTGTATTTCAAGCTGGATCAGTCCAAAGGTCGGCTGCGCCTTTCCCACGCTACCAAAGCCCTGCTGGAGTCCGGTACAGATGCCGAGGTGCTGGAAATCAAGCGGCTGGTGGAAGCGGCTGGCTTTGTGTGGGTGCTGGATAAGAAAAGCGGCGACGCTTATGAAATCCTCTCTACCCGCGCAATCATCAACGCCTACCGTCTGCTGGGCGGAGCGACTTTTTCCCGCCTGCTGGTATTACTGGACAGCACATGGCACGGCGCGTCCATCTCCCTCCGTGCGTCTATGCTCTCCGGCATGGCGCTGTTTCTGAAAACCTATGAAACCGAACTGGACGACCGCTCTTTCATCAAGCGGCTGTCTGCGGTTGACCCGGAGGAAATCATCCGGCGCGGCAAGATGGACTTTTCCACCAATAAAGCCGCACTCCGCTTTGCCCGCGTCATTCTGGAAAAGTATAACACCCAGCAGCGTGGCGGGCGCAAGCTGCCCTACCGTTTTAAGGGCTGATGGTAAATCTTACATAGGAGCCGCAGACATTTCCCGTCTGCGGCCTTTTTCATTGCAAGGGAGGTTTGTATGGACACAGTAACGAAAGAGCCAAAATCCCCCGCCTTGGAACCGTCCGAGCAGGGCTATCAGCTTACCATCGGGCGCGACACCATCCGGGTGGTCAGCGTTTTCAGCGGCACAAGGACGGCAAGCGAAGCCATCCACGAAGCCGCCGTGAAGAAAATCCTTTACGATACAAGCAGTTGAAATTTGTGTGTAATATCGTCAGAAGCAGCAGGCTGTCAGCTTGACTTTAACACTTTAATGTGGTATAGTATAGATGACAGACGAGCATAAACCCTGTTGTTTCTCGGACTGATAAGGAGGCAGTTTTATGAGAGAACAACAGAATTACAGAGCCGCTATCTATTGCCGGCTTTCTTCCGAAGATGGAGCCGACCACGAATCTATGAGTATTGGGAACCAGCGGGCATTACTGACCGAGTATGTGCAGAAACAGGGCTGGGAGGTTGTCGATACCTATATCGACGACGGATTCTCAGGTACGAATTTTGACCGTCCAGGCTTTCAGCGGATGATTGCCGATATTGAAAAAGGGCGTATCAATCTGGTCATTACCAAAGACCTTTCCCGCCTTGGCCGTAACTACATCATGTGTGGGCAGTACACCGAGATTTATTTCCCGGAGCGTCATGTGCGTTACATTGCCCTGAACGACGGCGTTGACACGCTGAACCAGACCAGCAGCATGGATATTACGCCGTTCAAGCACATCCTAAACGATATGTACGCCAAGGATATTTCCACCAAAATCAAGTCCACGCTCCATACCAAAGCAAAGCGCGGCGAATACCTTGGCGCACTCGACCCCTATGGCTATCTGCGGCATCCTGACGATAAGCACAAGCTGATTATCAACGAGGAAACCGCGCCGGTTGTCCGGCGGATGTTTGAAATGTGCGCGGCAGGGATTGGGGCAAGGAGCATTGCTTCTACCCTGAACAACGAGGGTATCTTATCCCCCAAGGAATATACCCGTTTCCGCAAGCACAACCCTGAACGGGACGGCGAGTTTGAACGCCGTCACTTCTGGACACGGACTTATGTACAGTTTATGTTGAAAAACGAAATCTATGTAGGGAGCATGGTGCAGGGACGGCAGTACACACCATCCTACCGCAGTAAGAAGCGGGAACCCATCCCAAAAGAAGATTGGGTAGTTGTCCCTGATATGCATGAGCCTATCGTATCGCGGGAACTGTTCGATGAAGCGCAGAAACGCATGGGAGCGCGGAAAAAAACCATTCAAGCGAAAGACGAACCCGATTTATTTGCCGGACTGTTCTTCTGTGAAGCCTGCGGAACCTCCATGCTTCCCAAGGTAAGCCAGCAGAAATACTTCTACTACAACTGTGGGCGCAGCCACGCAATCGGGAAATTAGCCTGCTCAAGCCACTACATCAACCGTGACACCTTTCACCAGGCAGTGCTTGAGGACATCCGCCGCAACGCGAAACTGTTCAGCGAGGACGCTGAAAAAGCCGCACAGCGGCTCATGGAACTGAAATGCGCCGACCAGCAGAAACAGACCGCTACGATGAAGCGCGACCTTGCATCGGCAAAGAAACGGCTGGCCGACCTGGATGTGAAACTGAAACGCACCTACGAGGATAACATGAGCGGCAAGCTGCCCGACCACATCTTTACCATGTTTATCGCAGACTACGATACAGAACGGGCAACGCTGAAAGCGAACATTGCAGAGATGGAAAAGGCGCTGGAAAAGGTTCGGGATACCAAGGCCGATATTGACCGCTTCGCCGCCCTTATCCGAAAATACACCAGCTTTGAAAAACTCGACCGCTTCATGCTTCACGAACTGATTGACCGGATTACGATTTATGAAACGCCGGGTATGGGGCGCTGCCGCAAAGGTAAGGAAAAGCGCATTACCATCTACTACAAATTTGTCGGGGCTATCCAATAATGCAAAAACGGCATCCCCTATGGATGCCGAAAAAAATCACTTGGCTTTACGTCCTTTTGACTTCTCATCATCATGGGATAATCTTTCGTAAAGGGCTGTGAGTTTGTCTTTCTCTGTCTGTTTCTTCATAGTGTGTAACCTCCTTTATTGAGAATGTCTACTTCTCTCAACCCTTATTGTAGTTATCCGTTTGGGTCAGTCACGATATAGCTGGCGTTCATCTGCATGAGGTTGGGCTTAATGTGGAAGCGGGTCTTGCCGGAGCCGGAACCGCCGATCACCAGCACATTTTTGTTGATATTGTACTTGGGGATTTTGTTCCTCCCCACCATGACGCGCTCTGTCTGCGTCAGGAGAATGTTCTGGTCGAATTGGGGATTGATGAAAGGCTTAATATCGTCGGAATTTCCCCAACGCGCCGAACCATACTCAACTCCCGTGGCGGTATTTCTTGGCGTTTTTCGCCTTGAAATAAACCACGGCCCGGATAATGACTGCGCCGGCAGCGCCAAACAGCAGGTCGCGGGGGTGGAAGCTGGGCAGCGGGTTTTTGGAAATCAGCGCCCCCAGGCCCGATACCGCGCCCATTGCCTTTGTCACCATATCCGCGCCCTCTGCCAGCCGGCAGCCCTCCGCCACACGGTTGAAAAACCAGAAGATGAACACATAAGGCAGGTTAGGGAGCAGGATTTTCTTTACATCCAGTTTCACAGTTCAACGCCCCCTTTCTCCCGGTTTTTGGCGGTATCCCGCGTCAGGTTCTTTGCAATCTCCTTGAAATGGGAAAGCTGGCCTAACAGCGACGGCTTTTTCTGCGCGGAGCGGTTCAGGCTTTTCCCGGCATACTCGGCAAAGGCGGCGTTCAGTGCATCCGCGTCCCGTGCCTTGAAAAAGACAAGGTATTTCCCTTGCGCCGGGTCTTTTTTCAGCGCAAAGTCCACCCCGTATTTCCGCGCCACACGCTCAAAGGACTTGATATTTTTGCCGGTAATCTCAATGTTTTGAACGCCTGCGCCCTGGCTTACAAGCTGCTTTACGGTCTGCTTGCCGTGGTGGATTTTGGGGTTTTGGGCCTGCGCCAGATACTTCCGAATGGCCCATTTCAACAGGCCGGCGGTCAGCCTGCCGCCTGCTTTGCCGACCTTGATGGTGAGAGCCACAGATTTTTCGCGTACTTCATCCTGCATGGTAAAACCTCCTCTCTTTGCAGGCTGGGACTAAACTGGTGTGCGCTAAGGCGGAACCAGCAGGCGGCGGAGCAGGTATTTCATGCGCCGGCCTCCTTTCCGCCCCACTTGGTCAGCACCACGGATTCGCCGCTTGCCATGCTGCCCCAAAGCCTGCCAGCGGTTTCGGCAAACTCGGCAGGTGAAGCGCAGATGTGGTCTGTCCCCAGCATCATAAACTCGCCGGGGCTGGCAAAAAGGCGCTGAAACTCGGCTTGCCGGGCAGGGGAAAGGGAACAGAAGCCCTCCTCGTCTGAAAGCCCGCACAGCAGGAATGTACCGCTGATGCACTCGTTTACAAAGGGATTGCAGCGGTTGGGCGGCAGTCCCTGACGGTTAGCGTCCTCGTTGTAGAGCAGCATGACCCGATGGGGCAGGAAACAGCCCATTGCCAACTCGCCACCGACAAGCTGTGAAAAAGTTTCCAGCGAGTAGTCCACCCGCGCCGGCCTGGGCGGTCTGCCCGGTTCCACCACCAGAATGTTGATTTCATGTTCCATGCAAAAGTCCTCCTTTGGTTTGATTGATGTATTGCAAAGCGCCGGACGGCTTAACCGTCCAGCAGCCCGTGCGCCATATCGTGGCTGACAAGGGATGTGTAATACTGCCCCATCGTGACGGGGGCGTTGTAGAGTGCTGCCAGCGTGTATGCTTTGATATTGCCAATTTTGGCAGTATTGCTTTTCAGGCTGTCCATGACGTAGCCAATATGTTCGCTGTTCAGCTTCAGGAACCGGCTTTTGACAACCTCGGTGAGTACTTCCTGCCCGCAGATACGGACAGATTCCCGTGTGGAGCAGCAGATTTCCAGCATTAACTCCACATAGCCGTCCAGCAAGTCCTTGTCGTAGGGGTTCCGTTCCAGAAGAATGTCATAGTCAATATTTTCTAAAATCAGTTCGCGGTAGCTTTCCATCTCA